>JADCEN010000014.1 GCA_020250175.1 Rhodobacter sp. | reverse complement strand
GGGCGACAATGTGGGCCTTCTGCTGCGCGGTGTGGACCGTGAGGGGATCGAACGCGGCCAGGTGCTGTGCAAGCCCGGCAGCGTGAAGCCGCATACCAAGTTCGAAGCCGAAGCCTATATCCTGACCAAGGAAGAGGGCGGGCGGCACACGCCGTTCTTCGCCAATTACCGCCCGCAGTTCTACTTCCGCACCACGGATGTGACCGGCACGGTGCAGCTGCCCGAGGGCACGGAAATGGTGATGCCGGGCGACAATCTGAAGTTCAACGTCGAACTGATCGCGCCCATCGCCATGGAAGAAAAACTGCGCTTCGCCATCCGCGAAGGCGGCCGCACCGTCGGCGCCGGGGTCGTGTCGAAGATCATCGAGTAACAGGGCACAGGCGGGGGAACCGCCCCCCGCCCCATCCACCAGCCCGAGGGCAAGAAAATGTCGTCTCAAACCATCCGTATCAGGCTGAAAGCCTTTGATTACCGTGTGCTGGATGCCAGCACGCTGGAAATCGTGAACACGGCCAAGCGGACCGGCGCGCAAGTGCGCGGCCCGATTCCGCTGCCCAACAAGATCGAGAAATTCACGGTTCTGCGTGGTCCGCATATCGACAAGAAGTCGCGCGACCAGTGGGAAATCCGCACGCACAAGCGTCTTCTCGACATCGTCGATCCGACCCCGCAGACCGTGGACGCGCTGATGAAGCTCGACCTTGCGGCCGGCGTCGACGTTGAAATCAAAGTTTGAAGGGGGGCAGACAGATGCGCTCCGGCGTTATCGCAAAGAAGCTGGGCATGACCCGGCTGTTTCTGGAAGACGGCAGGCAGGTTCCTGTCACCGTTCTTCAGCTTGACAACCTGCAGGTTGTGGCGCAGCGCACCGCTGACCGCGATGGCTATACCGCCGTTCAGCTTGGCGCAGGCACCGCCAAGGCCAAGCGGACCTCGGCCGGGATGCGCGGCCACTTCGCCCGGGCGAATGTGGAGCCAAAGCGCAAGATCGCCGAATTCCGCGTCAGCCCCGACAACCTGATCGACGTGGGTGCCGAGATTACCGCAAACCACTACCTGGCGGGCCAGTATGTGGATATCGCGGGCACCTCGATCGGCAAGGGCTTTGCCGGCGCGATGAAGCGGCACAACTTCGGCGGCCTCCGGGCGTCGCACGGGGTGTCGGTCTCGCACCGCTCGCACGGGTCTACCGGCCAGTGCCAGGACCCCGGCAAGGTGTTCAGGGGCAAGAAAATGGCTGGCCATCTGGGCTCGGTCCGCGTCACGACCCAGAATCTGCAGGTTGTACGGACGGATGCCGACCGTGGCCTGATCATGATCAAGGGTGCGGTCCCCGGTTCCAGGGGCGGCTGGGTCACGATTAAGGACGCGGTCAAGAAGGCGGCTCCCGCCGATCTGCCGCTGCCCGCAGCAATCCGTGCAGCCGCCGCTGCCGCCGCTCCGGCTGTGGAAGCGCCGGTCGAAGGGGGTGAAGCATGAAACTTGATGTGATTAGTCTGGACGCCGGCAAGGCAGGTTCTGTCGATCTGGATGAGGCGATCTTCGGGCTTGAACCGCGCGCCGACATCCTGCACCGCGTGGTGCGCTGGCAGCGGGCCAAGGCCCAGGCCGGCACCCACGCGACGCTGGGCAAGTCCGATGTCAGCTATTCGACCAAGAAGATCTACAAGCAGAAGGGTACCGGCGGCGCACGCCACGGGTCCCGCAAAGCCCCGATCTTCCGTCACGGCGGCGTCTACAAGGGCCCGCAGCCGCGCAGCCACGCCCATGACCTGCCCAAGAAGTTCCGGGCACTCGGTCTGAAGCATGCGCTGTCGGCCAAGGCTGCGGCGGGCGAGTTGATCATCCTCGATGCGGCCACCATGGCCGATGCCAAGACCGCGAAGCTGGCGAAAGCCGCGCGCGAGCTGGGCTGGAAGCGCGTCCTGATCATCGACGGCGCCGAGATCAACGAAAACTTCGCCAAGGCGGCGCGCAACATCGAAACCATCGATGTGCTGCCCTGCATCGGCGCTAACGTTTACGATATCCTCAGGCGTGATCAGCTGGTGATCACCAAAGCGGGTCTCGAAGCTTTGGAGGCCCGTCTGAAATGAGCGTGAAACCCGAACATTACGACGTGATCAAGAAGCCGGTGATCACCGAGAAGGCCACCATGGCCTCTGAGGCCAATGCAGTTGTGTTTCAGGTGGCGATGGAGGCGACCAAGCCGATGATCAAGGAAGCGGTCGAAGCAGTTTTCGGCGTCAAGGTGAAGGCGGTGAACACCACCATCACCAAAGGCAAGACCAAGAAGTTCCGCGGCCGCCCAGGTTTGCGGTCGGACCGCAAGAAAGCCTATGTGACGCTCGAGGCCGGAAACACCATCGACGTCACCACGGGCCTTTGATAGAACGCCGCCACTCTGCGGCCCCGGTCTGACCGGGGCCGCGCAGTTTTGAAAACCGGGGATCTGCGGAGCCCTTCACCGGACCGGACACGGTCCTTAAGCTGACGGAAGACAGAAAGCATGGCACTCAAGTCGTATAAGCCGACGACGCCTGGCCAACGCGGGTTGGTTCTGATCGACCGTTCGGAGCTTTGGAAAGGCCGCCCGGTCAAAGCCCTTACGGAAGGCTTGACCAAGACGGGTGGACGGAACAATACCGGACGCGTCACGATGTGGCACAAGGGTGGGGGCGCCAAGCGTCTTTACCGCGTGGTGGATTTCCGCCGCGCCAAGTTCGACGTGGCCGCCAAGGTCGAGCGCATCGAATATGATCCCAACCGCACCGCCTTCATCGCCCTTTTGCGTTATGAAGACGGCGAGCGGGCCTATATCCTGGCCCCGCAGCGACTGGGTGTTGGCGACTCGGTCATTGCCGGTGCGAAAACCGATGTGAAGCCGGGCAATGCGATGCCCTTCGCGGGCATGCCGATCGGCACGATCGTTCACAATGTGGAGCTCAAGCCCGGCAAGGGTGGCCAGCTGGCCCGCGCCGCCGGTACCTATGCCCAGTTCGTCGGCCGCGATGGCGGCTATGCGCAGATCCGCCTGTCGTCGGGCGAGTTGCGCATGGTCCGTCAGGAATGCATGGCAACGGTCGGGGCGGTGTCGAACCCCGACAACTCGAACCAGAACTTCGGCAAGGCGGGCCGCATGCGCCACAAGGGCATCCGCCCGACGGTGCGCGGCGTTGCAATGAACCCGATCGACCACCCGCATGGCGGCGGCGAAGGCCGCACCAGCGGCGGCCGCCATCCGGTGACACCCTGGGGCAAGGGCACCAAGGGCAACAAGACACGCAAGAACAAGTCGACGGACAAATACATCGTCCGCTCGCGCAATGCGAAGAAGGGGCGTTGATCCATGCCGCGTTCAGTCTGGAAAGGCCCGTTCGTTGATGCTTACGTCCTGAAGAAGGCCGAAAAAGCAAGGGAATCGGGCAAGAACGAGGTGATCAAGATATGGTCGCGCCGTTCCACGATCCTGCCGCAGTTCGTTGGTCTGACCTTCGCGGTCTACAACGGGCACAAGCACATTCCCGTCAGCGTCTCGGAAGAGATGATCGGCCAGAAATTCGGGGAATATTCGCCGACACGGACCTATTACGGTCACGCCGCCGACAAGAAAGCGAAACGGAAATAAGCCATGGGAACCGAGAAAAATCCGCGCCGCGTGGCCGAAAATGAAGCAATGGCAAAGCTGCGCATGCTGAAGACCAGCCCGCAGAAGCTGAACCTTGTCGCAACGATGATCCGCGGCAAGAAGGTGGAAAAGGCGCTGTCCGACCTGACCTTCTCCAAGCGGCGCATTGCGGGTGACGTGAAGAAGTGCCTGCAATCGGCCATCGCCAATGCCGAGAACAACCACGGCCTTGACGTGGACGAACTGGTGGTGGCCGAGGCCTATGTCGGCAAGAACATCACCCTCAAGCGTGGCCGTCCGCGCGCACGTGGCCGGTTTGGCAAAATCATGAAACCGTTCAGCGAACTGACGATCACGGTCCGCCAAGTCGGGGAGTCTGCATAATGGGTCAGAAGGTAAATCCGATCGGCATGCGCCTTCAGGTCAACCGGACCTGGGACAGCCGCTGGTTCGCCGAGTCGAAAGACTATGGCAACCTGCTGCTGGAAGACCTGAAGATGCGCGCCTTCATTCAGGAAGAGTGCAAGCAGGCCGGTATCAGCAAGGTGATCATCGAGCGTCCGCACAAGAAGTGCCGCGTCACGATCCATACTGCGCGCCCCGGCGTGATCATCGGCAAGAAAGGTGCAGACATCGAAGGTCTGCGCAAGAAGCTGGCGGCCTTCACCAAGTCAGAGCTGCACCTGAACATCGTCGAAGTCCGCAAGCCGGAAGTCGATGCGCAGCTGGTGGCGGAATCGATTGCACAGCAGATGGAACGCCGGGTGTCCTTCCGTCGCGCGATGAAGCGCGGCGTGCAGAACGCCATGCGGCTGGGTGCCCTTGGCATCCGCGTGAATGTGGCCGGCCGTCTGGGCGGTGCCGAGATTGCCCGCACCGAATGGTACCGTGAAGGCCGTGTGCCGCTGCACACCCTTCGGGCCGACATCGACTATGCGATCTGCGAAGCGGCAACACCCTACGGGATCATCGGCGTCAAGGTCTGGATCTTCAAAGGCGAAATCCTGGAACATGATCCGCAGGCGCATGACCGCCGTCACGCGGAAGCCCAGGAAGGCAATGTTCCGCGCCAACCGCGCCGCGAACGCGCGTAAGGGAGAGAGACAATGCTGCAACCCAAACGGACAAAGTTCCGCAAGCAGTTCAAGGGCCGCATCCATGGCGAAGCGAAGGGCGGCTTCATGCTGAACTTCGGCTCCTTCGGCCTGAAGGCGACTGAACCCGAGCGTGTGACCGCGCGGCAGATCGAGGCAGCCCGCCGCGCGATCACCCGCCACATGAAGCGCCAGGGCCGCGTCTGGATCCGGGTCTTTCCGGATGTCCCGGTCTCGGCCAAACCGACCGAAGTGCGGATGGGGAAAGGCAAGGGTTCGATCGATTACTGGGCGGCCAAGGTCAAGCCGGGCCGAATCATGTTCGAGATCGACGGTGTTGCGGAATCCGTCGCGCGCGAGGCCCTGCGCCTTGGCGCGATGAAGCTTCCGGTGCTGACCCGCGTCGTGATCCGCGAAGACTGGTAAGGGCGGCGGGGTGACGCCTGCCCTGTGGACGGGGGCCCTGCCGGCAACGGCGGGGCTTTTTCCTTTTCCCTGAACGGAGACCGCCATGGCCGACATCTCATCGCTGTTTGTGACCCGCCTGTACCGCGCCGCGGTGAACGACCAGGGCAAGAAGAAGATCGACTTTGACGAACTGGCGTCGTCCTGCCTCGCCATTGCCGAAGATGACCAGGCGGGGCAGCGGTGGTGCGAAAAGAATGGCTATCCGGGCTATACCAGCTATGCGTCACTGAACGATCTGCCCTGGCGCTTTCCGATCTTTGCCGCGCTGGAAAAGGCGCTGGACCGGCATGTCAAGGCCTTCGTCAAGGACCTTGGGTTTGACCTGCAAGGCAGAAAGCTGAAATGCGGATCGTTCTGGATCAACATCCTGCCCCAGGGCGGAATGCACGCCAGCCACATTCACCCCCATTCGGTGATTTCCGGCACCGCCTATGTGGCGATGCCCGCAGGCACCTCTGCCCTGAAACTGGAAGACCCGCGTCTGCCGATGATGATGGCGGCACCCGTGCGGCTGAAGAAGGCCCCGCAGGAGTTGCAAAGCTTTGTCTATGTCACGCCCGATGTGGGTGAGGTGCTGATGTGGGAAAGCTGGCTGCGCCACGAGGTGCCGATGAACATGTCCGGGGAAGAGCGGATCTCGGTGAGCTTCAATTATGAGTGGAACTGAAGCGGGTTGCATCGCTTCCGCGTCGGGATTCTGAAGTGCGGGATTCTGTGAATCCCTGATCCTGCCAGATATGGGGGTTGAACCTGGCAAGCCCCTCAACTCCGGCCGTGCGATCAGGCTGCCGCGCGCCCCAGGACAAAAGGCTGATCTTTCTTCCGTCCTGACCGTTCGATCTTGCCCTGATCGGGATCAATCGGGCCTTCACCCCGACCGGTGGCGTTCATGCCCTTGCAATCGCAAAGCGCAAGACCCTGATCCGGAAACCCGCCGACAGACCCTTTGGGGCACTATGCCAGGAGGTCGGCGCAGTCTGCGGTCTGTTCCAGCCGCAGCAATGCCGAAACCACTTCAGGGTTTAGCCTATGGTCCAAACGGCGGGCAGCGATCTATCCCTTCGTGCCCTGCCCCCTGGCGTAGAGGTCATCATAGCGAATGATGTCATCTTCCCCAAGGTATACCCCAGTCTGCACCTCGATCAGAACCATCGGAACCTTCCCCGGGTTCTCCATGCGGTGCACAGCCCCCAGCGGGATGTAGACCGACTGGTTTTCCGTCAAAAGCTGGACCGTCTCGTTCACCGTCACCTTTGCCGTTCCGGCGACCACGATCCAGTGTTCCGACCGGTGGACATGGCTTTGCAGGGACAGGGCAGCACCGGGATGCACGACGATGCGCTTGACCTGAAAGCGGTCGGCCAGAATCAGCGTTTCGAACCAGCCCCAGGGGCGGTGATCGCGCGGGAAGGTTTCCGCCTGCCGCGCGCCCTTGGCCTTGAGGCGGGCCACGGCCTGTTTCACCTCCTGCGCGCGGGATTTGTCGGCGACCAGAACGGCATCGCCCATCGCCACGGCGATGATGTTGTCCAGACCGATCCCCACAAGCTCCAGCCCGTCGGATTCCGACCGCAGCAGGCTGTTGCGGCTGTCGATCGCGGTGACCGCGCCATGGGTGACAAGGCCATGCTCATCTGGACTGTTTTCGCGCCAGACCGATTCCCAGTCGCCCAGATCCGACCATGCCCCGGCAAACGGAACCACCTTCAGGTTTGCCGCCCGCTCCATCACCGCGTAATCAACCGAAATCTCTTCCGCCCCTGCCCAGGGTTCTGCCGCCAGGCGCAGGAACCCAAGGTCCGCCTTCGCCCCGGCAACTGCCCGCCCGACAGGGTCCAGAAGCTGCGGGGCATGGGCCTGAAACGCCTTGCGCGCAGCGGCGACCGAGAACAGGAAGACGCCCGCATTCCAAAGATAGCGGCCATCCGCCAGCATCGCTTCGGCCACATCCCGCTGCGGCTTTTCGACAAAGCGGCGCAGGTCGATGACTTCGGGCTCATGCGGTCCGGGCTGCCGGGCAAGCTCCAGCCAGCCATATCCCGTTTCCGGACGGGTCGGGCGGATGCCGAAGGTGACGATCTGCCCCGCAACGGCATCGGCCATGCCCGCGCGCACGGCGGTGCCAAACGCCGCCTTGTCGGGCATAACCTGGTCCGAGGGCATCACCAGCAGCAAGGCCCCGGGATCGGTTGCCTCAAGATGCAGCACAGCGGCCAGAATGGCCGGGGCCGTGTTGCGTGGGGATGGCTCGATCAGAATCGGACCGGGGTCGATGCCCGCCTCGGCCAGCTGCTCGGTGACGATGAAGCGGAAATCTGAACTGGTGATCACCACGGGCGGCATCACATCCGGCCCGACCATGCGGTGCGCTGCGGCCTGAAACAGGGTGTCGCCATCGCCAAGCTTTGCGAACTGCTTGGGAAAGCTCTTGCGCGACAGCGGCCAAAGGCGGGTGCCCGACCCGCCGCAGAGCAAAACCGGATAGAGGCGTGTCGCCATATTGCTCTTCAACTCTGCCAAATCCTATGTGAACGGACCAAGTTTTCGTCACTTCTGGCGGGAAGCGCAAGTTGCATCACTCTGGCGGACGCAGGCGATGCCCGGCGCAGCGCAGGCAGACCATGTGTGCTGTCAATTGGCCCTGAGTTCAAGTGTCCTGGTCAAGCCTGTTGCCTGTCCGTGCCGGGATCATGGCCCTTTTCAAGACAGAATCCGCAGCTTGCCGCTTGCGACGGGTGCCTTGCCAGGTGCGGGCAACATCCCAAGACGAAACATCCGGCGTCAGAAAACCGGCCGAAGAGCAAAGGCCGCGCAAAGGGTCGGGGTTGGTTGCCTTGCGCACCCGGACCTGCCGGATGGCCAGCGCGTGCCAGGGAATGTGAGGTGAAAAAGGGCCGGGGCGAAGCGGCGGCGCTGGTGCGCGCCCGCTTCGCCCCGGTTGGTATGGCCGGTGTCAGCCGCGACCTTCGGCATCCAGCACCGAAAGGCGCAGGGCCGCGCCCTCAGCCGGGGCCAGCACCTCGAAGGCCACCGGGCCGCCGGGCACCGACAGGGCAGGATCGCTGTCAAGCCCTGCAGTGCTGTCCCAGCGCGGCGCGTTCGCACCCTGCAGGATCACCGCCAGCCGTTCGCCCGCAGCCAGCCGGTGCGCAGTATGGCCCAGGGCCAGTGTCAGCGGCACTTCGGCGCCGGGCACCACAGCCTTCGGCGCGTCGCGCCCGTCGCGGTAGCGCGCGCGCAGCAGCGTCTCGACGATCAGCCGCGCCTCGCCATCGGGCGAGACGGCAACCAGCTTGCCCACCACATCTGCGTCCTGCGCCTCGGCCCGGATCACCAGGTCAAGCGTGACCTGACCCGTGATCACCATATCCTCGGCCAGGGGCGCCCCCTGGAACAGCAGAATGTCGTCCCGGCCCAGGATCGGGGCCTGATCGGCGGCACCCGCCTCGATAAACAGGTTGCGCCCGCCCAGCGTCGGCGCCGGGTCGGCGGGGTCGGCCACGATCCGGCCCAGCGCCCCGGCCTGCGGTGCCTCTGCCAGCCCACCGCCGGGCTGCAGGTAAAGCACGCTTTCCCTGGCCGTGGCGGGCGGCCACGCGGCTGCGGTCATGACCGCCTGGGAGTCCGCGCCCTCGATGACATAACGCACCTTGGGCGGCATTGGCTGCGTCCCGTCCAGCGCATCCAGCCAGTCGCCCAGCGCCTGCGCGAACCCGTCGGGCCATGTGGCGGGATCGTCGATGTCATAGTGCGTGCCGTCAAGCACCACAAGGTGCTGGTTGCCCGCCCGCGCCTCGGCCCGTGCAAAGACATCGACGGTGCAGTCGAGGAAAATGTCCTGCCACAGGCCCACATGCAGGATGGGCACCTCCAGCGTGTCGGCGGTATCGAAGTAGGGGGCAAGCCGGGCCTGTCCGGACTCGGTCACGAAGTCGGTCCAAAGCGGTTGCAGCTGGGGCAAAAGGCCCGTCCCGGCCGCGGGTTCTGCGGCAAAGGCAGTGGCTGCCGCCGCCGGATCGTCGCCCATCAGCGCACCGAACAGCGCGCCGGCCTCGGCCTCGACCGCGTCGGGATCGACGCCCTGCCGGGCCAAAAATTCCAGATTCTCCGGCCCGCTGTCGCCGGCCTGTACATAGATCCAGGGTGCCAGCGTTTCCATCTGCAGGCCGCCGGTGCGGCGCACCACGCCTTCGCGCAGAAGGTTGCCGCAGCTGGCCTGAAAGAACCCGCCGCGCAGCCCCTCGGGCCGGGCAGCCGCAGTCAGCAGTCCTGCGAAACCGTCGGCCGAATCGCCGGTCAGAACGAAGGTGCCATCGCTCCATGGCTGCGCGGTCAGCCAGGCGGCGGTGTCGGCACCGTCTTCGCGTTCGGTGGTGAACAGCCGGTCGATGCCGCCGGACAGGCCGCGCCCGCGGGTGTTCTGGAACACCACCGCATAGCCGCGGTCAAAGACCGGTGCCCAGGTGGCCAAAAGAGCCGCAGGGTCTTCCTCGGCCTCCTCGTCCAGCGCCACAGGGCCGGAGATCTGGGTTGGCACCCCATAGGGTGTGCGCACCAGGATTGCCGGGAAAGGCCCGTCGCCCGGCGGCAGGTGGACCTGGGTGTGAAGCCGGGCACCATCGCGCAGCTGCACCTGCTCGATCAGGTCGGGATCGCCAAGGTCTGCCGTTTCTGCGGCAAGCGGGGCCGCGACGGCCAGGGCGAGAATGGCGCCGGCAATCGCGGCGGCGGGGTCAGACAGCGTCCGGCGCGGGCGGGGCAGGGGACGGGGCAGTCGGAACATGCGTTGTATCCTTTTGGCATGGCAAGGGTGACATCGGTGCGGGCGGGCCAGTCGCGCGGATCAGGCACGGGACGGCCCGCTGTGCGCTGTGGCGGGCGGAACGGGAATGGCCATCGGAAACCTCCTTCTTTGGCTTCGGCGTGGTCGGATAATCGGTGCTGCGGGGTGCAGGAAAAGGGGTGTCTGCACCAGCGGCGCGCGGGTTTGCACGAACCGGATGCGCGCTTCACGGGCGGGTTCTGTAGTTGCATCAACAGCCGGGCAGCCGCAGAGACGCCCCTTTGCAAAGGTTGGCACCTGCGGTGGCGGGCTGTCCGGATCGGGTGTCAGAAGGGAAGGGGGCGCGGCCAGATCCCGTCGCGCGGGGTTGCGGCAGGCAGGGCCGGGCACCACCCGTCGCGCAGGCCTGCGGCCCCCGCTATCGCCCCGCACGGGGCCGCTACGCGGATGTGTTGATCCCAAGCCGCCAGCCCGCCGCAGCGCACCGGCCGACCGGTTTCGCGGCAGACCCGGCGCGCCGCCGCGATCCCCCTGACCGGCCGCCGGGGCAGCGACGCCTGCCCGAAAAGGCCCGATGCGTCGCAGCCTTGCGCCAGGTCGAACGGCCCGCACGCCATGCCGTGCGCCGCCGGTCGGGGCCTGTCGATCAACAGCAGCGCCCCCGGCACCGCACCGCAGGCGATGTTCGTCACCGGGAAGGCAATTCCCAGGTCCTGGCTGCGGTCGGGCAGCGCAGGTAGCCGCAGGTCCGTGATCATCGCGCTGATCACCTTTGCAATCTGCGCGGCGTGACAGGCATAGTCCGGGATATCGGCAAGTCTGGACAGCAGCACTGTCTTGCAAGGTAAGCGGAATCGTTTCATCTTCGTAAGTGACACGAAGGATCGGCCCTTAAGCAGGCTGTCCGGCCTGAAGGGGCCAAGAGAAAAGCTCCGTCCGGTTCCGGTCAGGAAAGGGATTGTCGACCTGACCACCAACCTCAACCCGTTTCGCAGTTGCGTGTTTCGTTCGCAACAGGTCGTCCAGAACCCGGAAGGCGCGCGCGGCTTTGCTGCCGGTCGTCCGGTCGTTGTGCTTGGGTTTCGGAATTCAGCCACCAAAGCCCGGTTTTGACGCTTGACCCCCGGCACCCCCACCTTCTTGTCGGCCTGCGTCCCGGTTGATCTGGAGGTTGATCCCAAGACGGCACGTCTGTTCGCCTTTGCGGCAGTGCGGGGCGACGAGGCGATGGTGCATCGCACGGGTCCCCTTATGTCGCTCGAAGGCGGGCTGGACCGGCTGGAGGCGTTCTGCGACGGGGCGGCGCATGTGGTGGGCCACAATATCCTGCGGCACGATCTGCCACATCTGGTGGCCAACCGGGCGCGGCTGGCGGCCTTGGGCAGTGCTCCAATCGACACGCTGTGGCTGAACCCGCTCGCCTTTCCGCGCAACCCGTATCACCACCTGGTCAAGCACTATCAGGACGGGCGGCTGCAGGTTGGGCATGTCAATGATCCCGAACAGGATGCGCGGCTGGCGCTGCAGGTGCTGACGGACCAGATCGCGGCCTTCACCCGGCTGGTGCAGGAGGCACCGGATGCATTGCTTGCCTGTCACCATCTGACGACGCGGGGCGAAGCTTCGGCGGGGTTCGATGCGCTGTTCCAAACCTTGCGCGGTCCTGCACCCGATAAGGCCACAGCCCATGCCGCTATCCGCCGCCTGCTGCAGGGCCGCGCCTGCAATCACCGGCTGGAGCAGACGCTGGGCCGCCTGTCTGACCCGCGCAACGGCTGGCCGATGGCCTATGCGCTGTCGTGGATTTCGGTCGCAGGCGGGGCTTCGGTGATGCCGCCCTGGGTGCGGATGCAGTTTCCGCAGGCGGGGCGGATCGTGCGGCATCTTCGCGACACCAACTGCGGCGATCCGGCCTGCGGCTGGTGCGCCGAGAAGAACAACCCCAACGCCGCGCTGGAACGCTGGTTCGGCTTTCCATCCTTTCGCCCGCAGCCCGTCGATGACATGGGCCGCCCCTTGCAAGAGCGGATTGTGGCCGAGGCGATGGCGGGCAAATCGGTGCTTGGCATCCTCCCCACCGGCACGGGCAAATCGGTTTGCTACCAGATCCCGGCGCTGTCGCGGTTCGACAAGACCGGGGCGCTGACGGTGGTGATTTCGCCTTTGGTGGCGCTGATGGCCGATCAGGTGCAGGGGCTGGCGCGGGCGGGAATATCCAGTGCGGTCACGGTGAACGGCATGCTGTCCTTGCCCGAACGGCATGACGCGCTGGCGCATGTGCGGATGGGCGATGCGGCGATGCTGCTGATCTCGCCCGAACAATTGCGCTCGCCGTCGATCCGCACGGTCCTGCAACAGCGCGAGGTCGGGCTTTGGGTGCTGGACGAGGCGCATTGCATCAGCAAATGGGGCCACGATTTCCGGCCCGACTACCGCTATGTCAGCCGCTTCATCAAGGAATTCTCCGGTGACAGCCCAGCGCCCGTGATGTGCCTGACCGCCACCGCCAAGCCCGAGGTGGTGGGCGACATCCGCGACCATTTCCAGACCCGCCTGGGGGTCGATCTGATGCTGCTGGACGGCGGGGCAATGCGCACCAACCTGTCCTTTGCCGTGCTGCCGACGCAAAAGGCGACGAAGCATTCCGACATCCTGACAGCAATAGAGGCGAACCTGCCGCCCGAAGGTGCCTCGGGGGCTGTGGTCTATTGCGCCACGCGCGGCGCGACGGAAAAGGTGGCGGCGTTCCTGAAGGGGCAGGGGCTGGCGGCGGACTACTTCCACGCCAAGCGCAGCCCCGAGGAAAAGCGCGAGGTGCAAGAGGCGTTCCGCACCGGCCAGTTGCGGGTGATCGCTGCGACCAATGCCTTTGGCATGGGGATCGACAAGCCCGATATCCGGCTGGTCGTGCATGGCGACATTCCGGGGTCGCTGGAGAATTACCTGCAAGAGGCGGGCCGCGCCGGCCGGGATCGCGCGCCCGCCAATTGCGTGCTGCTGTTCAGCCCCGAGGATGTGGAGCGGCAATTCTCGCTTTCGGCGCGGTCCCGTCTGGCACGGCATGAGATCGGCGCGATCCTGAAGGCGCTGCGGCGCATGGAAAAGCACAAGTCCGGCGAGGTGGTCGCCACGCCGGGCGAGATCGTGCGCGAGGAAAAGGATCAGGAGTTCGAGCGCGACAAGACCACCGACGACACCCGCGTGAAAACCGCCGTGGCCTGGCTGGAGGAAGCCACGCTGCTGGCCCGTGAGGAAAACCGGGTGCAGGTCTTTCCGTCGTCGCTGCGCATCCGGTCGGTGGATGATGCGGCGGCCATTCTGGAACGGGCGCGGATCACCGGGGTTCGGCGCAAGAAACTGATGGACCTTGTGCGCCATGTCATCAATGCGCCCGCCGATGCCGGGGTGTCGACGGATGACCTGACGGGTGCCTGCGGCGTGTCTGGGCGCGCGTTGCACCGCGCCTTTGCCGATCTTGAGGTGCTGGGCATTGCCAGCAACGACACGGGCATCACCGTTTATGTTCATCTGGGGGTCGAGGATGCCTCGGCCCGACGCTTGGATCACGCGGCCCGGATGGAAGCCGATCTGATCACTATGATGCAAGAGGCGGTGCCGGATGCCGAAGGTTCCGAGGCGCACCCCCTGAACCTGACCGAAACCTGTCAGGCCTTGCGCGACAGGGGCCATACGCAGGTGCGCCCCGATCTGGTGGAAACGGCCCTGCGCGGTATGGCGCAGGACGGGCGCGATCAGGACGGCGGCAGGGGGAACCTGACCCTGCGCAAGGTCAGCCGCAACACGGTCTTCCTGCGGCTGGAACGGACCTGGCCCGTGGTTGCCCGCACCGCCGATCTGCGCCGTCAGGGGGCGCAGGCGTTGCTGACCCATCTGACGGGAAAGGTCGCCAAGGGCATGCGCGGCAAGGATATTCAGGTGGAAACCACCCTTGGCGCGATGCTGGATGCGCTGAATGGCGACGCGCTGCTGCGGGCCGGGGTGCGCGACATGACCCGCCTGATGGACCGCGCGCTTCTGTGGTTGCATGAACATCAGGTCGTCACCCTTGGCCGGGGACTGACCGTGTTCCGCCCCGCGATCACGGTGCACCTGAACCCAAAGGGCGGGCCCTTCACGGTGCAGCACTTCGCGCCGCTGGAGGAACACTATACCGAGACGACGATCCAGACCCATGTGATGGCCGCCTATGCCGAAAAGGGGCTCACGGCGATGGATCAGGCCCGGCGCCTGGCCGAGGATTACTTCGTGCTGGACCGTGACGCCTTCCTGCGCCGCTGGCTGCCGGGGCGCGGCACGGAAATCCGGCGGCAAACCACCGGCACGTCATGGCGGGCGATTGTCGAGGCACTCGACAACCCGGTGCAGGCCGAGATTGTGCGCGATGACCGCGAACAGACCAATGTGCTGGTGCTGGCGGGGCCTGGGTCGGGCAAGACGCGGGTGCTGGTGCACCGGATCGCTTACCTTATCCGCGTGAAACGCGAAGACCCGCGCGGCATTCTGGTGCTGACCTACAACCGCCATGCCGCCGCCGAGATCCGCGAACGCCTGCGCCGCCTGATCGGCGACGATGCGGCGGGGGTGACTGTCTCCACCTGCCACGCGCTGGCGATGCGGCTGATGGGGGCGAGCTTTGCAGGTGACCCGCAAGGCCCGCGCGATTTTGACGGGATTGTCATGCAGGCGGTGGCCCTGTTGCGCGGCGATGGTCTGAGCAAGGCCGAAGCCGAGGCGCTGCGCGAGACGCTGATCCAGGGCTATCGCTGGCTCTTGGTCGACGAATATCAGGACATCGGCCCCGAGGAATACGCCCTGATCGGCGCCGTGGCGGGGCGGTCGCTGGAAGATGACCAGCGCATCAGCCTCTTTGCCGTGGGCGATGACGATCAGAACATCTATGCCTTCGCCGGGGCCAGCATCGCCTTCATCCGCCGGTTCGAGGCCGATTATGCCGCCAAACCGGTCTGGCTGACCGAGAATTACCGCTCCACCGCCCATATCATAGCGGCGGCCAATGCCGTGATTGCGCCTGCGGCAGGGCGCATGAAGGCGGGCCATGACATCACCGTGAACCGCGCGCGGGCCAAGGCTGCGCCGGGGGGTGGATGGGCCGCGCTGGACCCGGTGGCACAGGGCCGCGTCAGCCTGCTGGATGTAGGGGGCGATGCTGCGCAGGCGGTGGCGGCGCTGGATGAACTGCTGCGCCTGTCACGGCTGGACCCCGATTGGTCCTGGCGGCGTTGTGCCGTGATCGCCCGCGACTGGCGGCGGCTGGAACCCGTGCGCGCCTATGCCGAAGGCTTGGGCATTCCCATTGACATGGCCAACGAGACGCTGCCCGGCCTGTGGCGCCTGCGCGAGATGCAGCGCTTCATCCGTGCCCTTCTGGCAGATCGGAACCGGCTGCTGACCATCCCCGATCTGGTCGCCATCCTGAACGCCCAGCCGCAATCGCGCTGGACCGATCTGATCGGCGAGGGCATTGGCACTTTGGCGCGCGAACTGGTGGAAAAGGCCGCCCCGGTGCCCGACATCGTGCAATGGTTCGGCGAATGGGCGCGGGATGTGCGGGGCGAGCAGCGGGGGCTGCTGCTGATGACCGCCCATCGCGCCAAGGGGCTGGAGTTCGACCATGTCGCCATCCTGAACGGCGGCTGGGACCGCCCCTCGCGCGGCGAAGATACGGATGCCCCACGCCGCCTGTTCTATGTCGCCATGACGCGGGCGCGGTCGACCCTGACCGTGCTGACCGACGGCCCCCATGCCTTTGTCTGTCCGGGCGATGCCGTCTTGTCCCGCCGCGTTACCCCCGACACCGCCGCCCTGCCGCGCGCCCGCCTGCGCTATGTGCCGCCCGACACAAAGCTGGTGGACCTGTCCTTTGCCGGGCGCCTGCGGCCGGGCGACCCGTCGCTCACGGCCATCGCCACCGCGTGCCCTGGCGACCCCGTCCATCTGATCCGCGACGTCGACCGCTGGCGGATCGACACCGCTGAAGGCCAGACCCTTGCCCGCCTGTCCCGCGCCTTTGCCCCGCCCGACGGTACCACCTTCCTGCGAGGTGAGGTTGCGGCCATCCTGACCTGGCGGCGCGAGGATGGGGACGGGGAGTACCACCATTTGCTCCGCCGCGACGCGTGGGAGGTGGTCCTGCCCGAACTGGTGTTCGAAAGCCGCAAGCAGGCGACCCGTCTTTCGCAGTCAGGCGGCGGCTGAAGACGGGTTTCGATTGCGCGGCCAGATCACCGTCCTGCATGGAAGCGTCGCAGTCTTCCACTTGCGAACCGGAACGCCGTTTCCTGCTGAATCGTCCCGGCAGAGGCGTCAGCAAGAATTCGGCCGGGATCATCGTCATCAACACGGGCGGGCAATCCTGGCAGCATGACGGCCCATTCTCTGGCGGCAACCGCACCGGTCAGCCAGGGCTGCGCCGCCAGCGATGCACGTTGTCTGCTGCTCTACTGGCGGCGGGGCGGCAGCCATCGGCGTGAAGACACGCCAAAGTGAAAGGTTAGGCAGAACCTGCATATGATGCACATGGTGATCATGGAACTTGCAGCTTTGCGGCAGAGTTTTTTGACGAATCGTCTGAAGGCGGTACACAGGCTGAGCGAGGTCGGCAGTGTGGGCTGTTCAGCCTGGGCGAGGTGGCCCCCAGCCGAAGGGCCGGGTGGCGTTTGAAACAGCAGGTGGTGCTTGGAATGTTGAAGAAGCTGCTCGTGACGACCATGCTGGTCACTGCCGTTGCGGTGCCGCCTGCATGGGGCCAGATGACGCAAATCGGTCAGGTCATCATTACGCCCGCGCAAAGCGATGAATTTGTCATCGAGCAGCTTGTCAGCCTGTATCGCAGCGAACCGGCGACCTATGCCGAGTCCCTTGCCTTTCTTCAAGCGCAGCGCCCCTATCTTGTGGACCGCTTCAACAAGCTGACGCTGAAGGGGCCGGCCCCCCGGGTTTCGAAACCTGCGGCGACCGTCGCCGCAGCGCCCGAGGCGGCGGGCGGTACAGCCGCGTCACGGACGACGCGGCCGCAACCGGCGGGGGCCGCCGGAAAACCGACGACGGCGACGGTGTACGACCGGCAGGCGTCGCAGCAGAACAATGGCCTGTTCATTGCCTTGGGTGTTCTTGGATTGGCGGCGGCAGCCGGGGGTGGCGGCGGTGGTGGTGGTGGAGGCGGGGGAGGCGGTGGCGGTGGCGGCGACAACACGCCAGAACCCACACCGGACAACCCGGCGTTTTTCGAGACAGCCGAGTACAAGCGCAATTTCGGGCTGGCGCAGATAAAGGCTTCAACGCGCTATGCTGCAGGCGGGCGGGGCCAGAATGTGAAGATTGCCGTTCTGGATGGCGGCATCGACCTGAACAACAGCGAATTTGCCGGGAAGATCGATCTTGCGAACAGCAAGAGCTACTTTCCCGACCCGTCGGTGCAGGACAACGACGGGCATGGCACGCATGTCTCCGGAATTCTGGCGGCGGCCAGGAATGCTGTCGGCACCCATGGTGTAGCCTTCGAGTCACAACTTGTGATCTTCAATGGCATCCCGGGCGAGTTCGATCCGGACGATTCAAGCGAAATCTTCTACGCAGATTCCCTCAGTCGGGCCGCAGATGCCGGTGCGCGCGTGATGAATCACAGTTGGGGCTTTGGCAATGCCGTCCGCGATATCACGATTGCGGATTTTGCTGATCGGGAAGAGCTTGAAGCTGAGCTCGAGTTCTTATTCGGACCCGAAATCTTTACGGCGTTTGAAACGGCGAAGGCTGCAAATCTTTTGTCCGTGTTTGCGGCGGGAAACAAGAGTCAGCCGGACGCATCCTTTCTTGGTGCAATTCCCGTTCTGATGCCGGAGTATGCCGGATACTTCCTTAGCGTCATCGCTGTGGACGATGCCAACCTTCCGGCCAGCTTTACGACCCGGTGCGGTATCGCCAAGGACCACTGCCTCGCCGCCCCCGGGGTCAACATCGAATCGACCAAATTGGGTGGGTCCGGCAGCGACAATGTCGTCGCTCTGAGCGGCACCTCGATGGCCGCGCCCCACGTGACGGGGGCGGCGGCGCTTTTGATCAGCCAGTGGCCGGAACTGGATTCGCCGACGATTGCAAATCTCTTGCTGGACACCGCAACGGACTTGGGCGCGCCTGGGGTGGACGAGGTCTATGGCCACGGCCTGCTCAACATCGCCAAGGCGGTGAAGCCGGCGGGCGCACTGATGGTTTATGACGGCACCAGCGTGACCGGGCCGGCAACGCCGCTGGCCGAGTCTGCCATCGTGACCAGCGGGGCGATGGAAGGGGCGCTGACGGCAGCCCTGACTTCGCGGGAGATGATTGTGGGCGACCGGTACAATCGCGGCTACGCGATGGCGATGGACAACCTGCTGGTTTCCGGCACGCAGGGACCAAGCGCCAGCATGATGGTTGAAACCCTGAACGCGGCCACCGGCCTGAGGATGGCCGGTTTCGCGGCCAGTGGCCGGGCTTACGGCGTGGTCCGGGATGATTTCCGGACCTGGTACGGCGATGCAAAAGCCGTTGCCACCTCGGCCGGGATTCTGGACCATTCCACGCTGCTGGAAGGCGGCACGACCGGGCAGTTCGGCGTCTCTCTGGGATCGGGCTGGGATGCCCGGATGACGGCGACCTTCTCTGACGAAGGGTCGGGCCGGGGGGATGCCTTTTCGGTCGGGCTTCACGGCAGCGGCCTGATCCGGGCCTCTTTCGGCGTCGGGCAGATGAATGAACAGGATCAGGTTCTGGGAACGGCATTTCAGGGCGCATCCGGGCGCGATGGCCGCGCGCTGACCAACTTTGTCACCCTGGGGGCGGGGGCAACGCTGGGCGGGTCGCTGGATATCGATCTGCAGGCGGTTTTCGGGCAGACGGATTTTTCGCAGGGCGGCCTTGTGGCGGGCGGGCGGAACATGGCCTCGTCCGGGGGGCGGCTTTCTATCTCGCGGCCCGTGCCGGGGCTGAGCGGCGGGCGGATCGGCTTCAACGTGTCGATGCCCATCGTCGTGACGGAAGGCACCCTGACGGTTGACATGCCGGTGCAGCGTGCGGCCGCTGTCGACGGGGTTGCAAGTGCTGCCGTTCTGCGCTCGCGCGAGGATATCGAGTTTCAGAACGATGTGCAGCCGGTGGATGTCGGCATGTCCTTCACCTTGCCGATTGACGGCTCCCGTGATTTTGGCCTGCAGCTGGACGGCGGCTACAGGATCATCAGCGGAGCCGAGTCTCAGCCGTTCTTCGGGATCGCCTTTACACGGCGGTTCTGAAACGGGCCGCGCACCTGATCAGGGGGGATATCCCCCTGATCCTCAGCGACGACGTCCCCGGCGGCGGACAGACCAAAGCCCCGCCTATCCTTAAGGATAGGGCATTGTTGATTTCGAGTATTTTTGCTAGGTATTCGGAAGTCTGGAATTGCCGAATAGTGCGATGGCATGGGTTGTGCGCGGGTGCCATTTGAAGACCGGGCGTGACTTGCGCGTGATTTTGGTTCGGTCTTTGGTCTTTCGTGCGGCTTCTACCATGTCTGTGCGGGGTCGCTCGGCTCTGGTCGGTGAGTTCGGCAAGGTGTTTGCAGGCGTGCAGGCGCTGAAGGCCAATCGGGCGAAGACAGACGCGTTTTGTGGTGCTTGACCCCATCTTTGGGGTGTGGGTTGACGGACGCTTGTTGTCTTTGGGGGCTGTTGAGTCCGGGCCGTGACCGAATAGGCGTGGAATGTTTAGCTCGGGTGTAAGGGATATCGCCATGAACGAACTGGCGGCACGGAACGACTACCGCATGGATGGCGGGCTTTGCTACAGTGCTTTCGGCCTGCGGGGCGAGCCTGCGCAGCGTGTATGTCTGATCTCTCGGACGCCGGCGTCCCGCCTGGGCTTGCTCGGGGAGGTATCCTTCGGGAACTTGACGATCGAACAGGCTGTGGGTCTGGCCTCTGCGGTGCGTGTGCTTGCTTCCCGGCGCAGCGGATGCAGCCTTGTCCTCGTCAACTTTGACGACTTTTCAGGCGAATCGCTTGCCATAGATCTTCTGCGTCGGCTTCGGACACGCGCGCCGAATCTGCCGGTGATTCTTCTGTCCAGATACTTCCGCGCCGACGACCTCAGCCAGGAAAGGCTGGCAATCGCCGACGTGAGTCTTGTTGCCCCTGTGACCAATTTTGACCGGATCGGGCTGGCGCTGGAGGCTGCTGCGGCGAACAATGCCGCATGGCGCAAGCGCCGCCGCAGCCTGATGCTGGAAAAAGTACGGCAGGTGCATTGATTGCCTGTCTTGGTTTATCTCCGGATATCAGCAGGTTAGTCTGGCAGAGCAACCCGTAAGGCTTGTACAACCGGTACGGCATGGCATTTATCCATGCCGCCTTCCGCGCAGAGAACGCCGGACTGGGAACGCAGGATCAATGCCGAATCCTTGCTTGCCGGGGCTTTCGCACGATGTTCGTAAGTGGCATGCACCCTATCCTAAATGATATTCTGCCCTAACCTAAAGTTGACATCGGCAGGGCATTGTTCGAAGATGTTCGTACGAAGCATTCAGCGCATTGGCGCGCAGCCTGCCTTTAGGGGCTTGGGGCCTTTCCTGAGATGTGTTGGGGGTGTTCCCCGTTATGTTGCGTTTGTATGGCCTGTGCAGTGTTTGGGGTTGCTGGTGTGAAGGGTGATTTCGCTCAGACTATGGGATCAGCGCCGCTGATCCGCGTCCTTGCCCGGACAGAAGGCATGTCTCCGGGTTTGCCTTGGACCGCTGCTTGCAGGCCGGTGTGCCGAGATAAGCGGGGCGCGCAATGACCCTGTCCGGACCAGCGCTTGCCGCGCTTTCAGCCGATGATCCGTCCGGGTCGATTGGTGTTGTCGCATCCACACCGCTTGTCGAAACGCTTTATGTGCAATTGCTGACCCAGGCTGCTCTGTCTGGTGCCGTTGCGTTGGGCCTGTCCGGACCTGTCGTAAGTCCGGATCGCATCGGATGCATTCTCATGGTGCTGGACAGCAGTTCCATGCGGGATGACATCATCGCCCGCGCGGCAGAGGTGAAGGCAAGAAGCCCGGCAAGGATCATCTGCATTTACGAAGGCAATCTGACCGATGTGATCCGCTGGGCGCAGAAGCTGGATGTATTTGTCTTTCTGAAGGCTTCGGCCCCGTTCAGCGTCATTGCATCTGCGGTGGTCCTTGCCAGCTACGTGAATGACTATTCCGTAAGTGTCCCGGTAAAAGAGCCGGACCTTTCAGATCTGGTTGATGCGCCGAAAGAGATCGGCCATGCCGCCTTGACGGCCCGGCAGCTTGATGTCTTGCGATTGCTGGCGAAGGGTTACTCAAACAAGGCCATGGCGCATTCGCTTCTGGTCTCCGAACCAACCGTGAAGCTTCATCTTGCCTCTTTGCGGCGGATATTCAACGCCACCAACCGTACGGAAGTGCTGGTAAAGGCTTTGAAGCTGGGCGTGTTCCCGCTGTGAGGCTTCTGCAAGGGGAAAGTGGGCGGTCTCAGAAGCTTTCCTCGATGCGGCCAAGGCTGCGCAGGTTCGCCTGATAGGCAAGATCTTCCTTCAGCAGTCTGAAACGGCCTTCGCTGATCTTCGTGCGCATGGAATCGGCATTTCGCCCGCGGAACGACAGGTATTGAACATCCACCATTCCGCCGCGCAGGCTTTGCCAGATGACACCGATGATGCTTGCCGCAATCCTGTCATTGACGGACCGGGGATCACCGGCACCTGTGGCGAACTTTGCCAGCGCCATCAGGGCCTCTACAGGAGCAGAGGCATGAATCGTGGTGATCACCATGGGCCCGCCCAGTGCAATCTGCAGCAACTCGGCCGCTGATCCCTGGTCGCGAACCTCGCCAAGATAGAGATATCGATAGGCCCAACGCCGCGATGCCTTGATTGATTCGGCGAAAGCCGAATCGCGGACAGAGATCTGGTAGATTTGGCCGTTTTCATAGTAGCCTTCCAATGCCTTTTCAGGCGGGTCTTCCAAGGTCACACCAACACCGCCGTGCAGGGTGATCCAGTCCTTGAAACAGGCAGCCGACGTCGTGGATTTACCCGACCCGAAGGAACCCGAGACCAGAAGAAGTCCAGATGATGCGCCGATCCGGCGAAGCTCCTCGCGCGCCCAAGCCGGATAGCCCAATTGGTCCAGGGATATGCGCCCTGCATCAACGCGACGAAGACACCAGTTCCGGCGTTTTTGCGCCAGTGTGGATTCCCGGGGAATCTGAACTGCGGCCTCTGGTGCCGCAATCAGCGCACAGCGGTAGGAAAGGTTGTCATAGACAAGGTTGAATTCCGGTGCGAAGCGTTCCGCGCTCCATTTCTGTTCGGTTGCTCTGAACAGCCTCCGGGCGTCTGACACGTAGATTTCCGGAAGAGCCGATGGTCCGCGCGACTTTGTCGGTCGGATTCCTTCTCCGGAAAGGTTCAGCACCAGAACCGGATCAGCTTCTTCAGAAGACATGAAGATGTCCGAGAACATGACAGAAGAAAGCTTGTTTTCGACGAGTGTATCCAAGGGTCTGTTCCCGTATCCGCCTGCAAGCGTGATGAATGCTGCGCCCGATCGGCCTATCGGATGATGAACGCGTCTCTGAAGCCAAGCCCTGTCACGCGGGTCAAGGCCGCCTTTGTGTCTGCCGGATCGAAGGGGCCTGCCAGAACCTGGTGATAGGATACACCCTTCATGACGGTCTTGCGCAGCTCGCCAGTCATGCCGCCCGACTCCAGCATTTTCTTGGCGATCTGTGCATTTTCGACCGATTTGAAAGTTGCAACCTGCACGTAACGACCGTCACCTTCATCCCCCGGCTTCAAGGGTTCGTCAGAGGCGGATTTGGATGAAGCCGCCTGCGATGGCTGAGCGGTCGGGCTTGCGGCCAATCCTGCAACCGGCACGTCAGGCTCTGCCTTGTCCAGGGCGGCAAGATCAGTTGCGGGCGGTTCCTCGGTAACGGACGCTGCCATGGCCACTGTGCCGGACTCTGCCATGGCAACCTTGTCAGACTCTGCCATGGCCATGGCAATCTCGACCGGAGTGACGCGGCGTGGTTCGGATGGTTTCGGCGCCTCTCCCGTGATGATGGCACCGGCATCACTGAGGATGACATCACCGCCAGAAAGGATAACCTTTGCAGCCCCCCCCTCCAGCCGGATTTCCGACACAACACCCAGATTTCCCAGAACCGTTCCGGGCGATACAAGAACGGCGCTGAGCGGGTCGTCGACATTGCGGATCACGGCCTCGGTCGCAGAAGCCTCGAAGATATACCATCCCGCCAGCAGTTCATTCTGTACAGGTTCTTCCAGGGTGACCGGATCAGCCTGTTCAGGGTTCAGGTCCCCAGCCGTCCAATCGCCGACCCAGGGCGCATCAACGGCAAGCGCATCCGCCTGGTCAGCGGCCGAGGCGGCCGCAGCCTGCGGGTCCTGCTGTGACAGCAGCAGGAAGGTCAGGGCATCGATCTGTTCCGGCGTCATCTGCGCCAGAATCCGCAGCATTTCCGGGGTCACCACAGGGGCATCCGCCGATCCGCCGACCATGCCAAGATCCATCGCGGACGCGTTTCCTTCAAGCCGTTCCACAAGCACCGGATCAAAGCTGCTTTGCACCACATTCAGCGTGTCTTGATCCAGCGTGTCTTGGGTACCCGGCAGGCCCGCCGCGGCCGCTTCCGCATCAAGAAGATAGTTCATCTCTGGTGCCATTCCCGCCGATGCCACGCCACCGGTGTAAGACTGAACGGGCGGGGTATAGGCAAGAACATAGGGCAAGGCCAATGCCAGAGCGCCAGCGACAAGGACCATGCGAAAGGCAATGCGACCGAAGAACATTTTCTTGCCTGCCCTGCCGCCATGCCCGCTTTTCCGGGATGATGTCCGGTGATCGGGCCGGGACGGGCCGGAAGCTGGAGAAAGGATTTTTTCCACCATGGTTATGTCTGCGGTTCCAGCATCTGAACTGTCACAAGGGAAGACACGACGATCCTGCCAAAAGGGATTTGATCTGGAGTGATCCTAAACTAATCTCACGGCGAAGGGAAGGGTCACGCAACGTTGCCAGCCTGTCGCGACAGCCGATCATCAGGGTCAGCCCGGATCCCGGTACCTGACTGTTTCATATGGGCTGGTGCCGTCAAGTCTCATTTACAGTCAAATGCATCAAGCCCAGAGTCTGCATGCCTGCAAGAGACAAAGCTCTTGGACTTGGGCTTGGAAGTGAATTAATCTCACAAGGAAAGACAAGGGGTGAAAACCTGTGTGCCAAGCGGGCTTCGGCGGGGGGAACGAAAGATTGCAGGGACGGATTGCGTGGAGGCCGTGTTTGACCCCTTGGCGATGGGCAAGGACATTTCGGCAATCCGTGGCGGCAAGTTTTGCCGGAGGTGTGGCCTGTCTTCTGGCCCTGACGCCTGGCCTTGCCGAACAGGTCCGGCCCGACAATTTGCGTGTGTCGCTTTCCGCCGAGGAGCGGCGCGATCAGATCATCTCCCTTCTGGTCCTGCGCGGTGTCAAGTCACCGCTGCTGGAAAAGCGCCTCAACGCGGCCGCCCCGTCTGCGCAAAAGGCCGTGATCCGGCTTGTCCCGCCCGGCCCCGCGCAGTCGGGTCCGCAGCTTGATCTTCTGCTGTCCCTGATCGCTTCGGCCGAGGCCGGGCCCGCCGGTTATGATGCGATCCATCATCGCGCCTGGGTGCTGCCTGACAAGGCCCCGACAGAAATGACAATTCAGGAGATCGTCGATTGGATCGACGCGACACCCCGGCAAAACCACGCCATTGGCCGCTACCAGATCATCCCGATGACGCTGAGCTACCTTGTTGCGGTCGAGAGCGTGCCGATGACCGCCGTCTTTTCACCGGCGCTGCAGGACAGGCTGGCTGTGCGGCTGATCAACGATGCGGGCCTGCCCGAATTTCTGTCGGGGCAGATGGCCCCGGTTGATTTTCTGGACAGTCTGGCTTTTGTCTGGGCCGGGCTGCCGCTGGGGTCCGGCCTGTCGGCTTATGAAGGGTTCGCGGGCAATTCCGCGACCATTTCACGGCAATACTACGAGAGCCGGTTTGCAGAGATTTTCGGGATGGCTGCGATACCGGTCGCATTACTGCCCGGCCCCGAAGGCCAGGCTGCACCGCCGGTCATCAGAGCCGGGTTGCAATCACCAGCGTTCCGTCCAGAACAGCCGGGGTCAGCACCGTAGTAATGGATATGGTGCCAATGGTCGACGCCAGGGTTGGTGTTGGCGTAGAATCGTCCCATATCCCGTAGGTGCCGCCGCTGAAATCCCTGCGCGCCAGCTCCTGGGGAATGGACGACATCGCGATGCTGCTGATCGTTGATGGCAACGTAGGTTGGGTGCTTGGGATATAGGTGATGATCCATTTCTGCTCATCACTGTCTTCGACTTCCCGGCTTTGCCAGTCCAGGACCTTTGCAAAAGGGGCCATGTTCGGGTTCAGGACCGCGGCCGGTGTTGCCCTGTACTGCTCGACGGCAAGGGTGTGATACCGCACCATGCTGTCGGCGGCGTAGCGCCGTTCGTCTCCATCGGTCCGGTCAAAACTGACCGTGGCAACATAGCCCGCCAGCAGAACGGATGCCATAAGGGGGGGCAGCAGCAGGTTCATTCGTCGTGCTCCTCAAACAGGCGATTACACCTTAACTGCACCAAGTCTGCACAAGAAGCTTTGCATCATTTGGATTGCTGCTGGTATTCGTGGCACCGGTAAGATTGAATGGAGGGTTTCCCACCGTCAGCGTCAGGTCAACTTTCCACGAAGCGCCCGTAGGTGTGGAAACAACCTCCTGCTTGCGCACGTCGGTCGCCTCGTACGACATCACTGAAGCAGCCATTTTTTCCGAGTACCCGGTGGGGCATACCGGTTTGGGTACCGTCAATGGAATACCGCCGGCAAAGGTATAGACAGCGCTTTTGGCAAATTTTGCTTCAATGTTCTCTCCCTTCAGGATCAGGTCGTCTGAAACGACAAGGCCCTGCAGCTTCGTCTTGGGACAGTTCACGTTCAGTTCGTTGGTGTTCCACGTTGTATCCTCAGGTGGAGTAGGTGGGGTTGTAACCGGGGACGGCAGGCAGTCCAGGGAAAGAACGTTGCGTATCTGTGCAGGGGATGCCGCAGCGGCCGGCGCGGCAAGGCTGATGCTGTGGACATTCTCCAGACCGGGCCGCTTGTCCGGTGACCCGTTGCCATCGCTGTCCCAGGCCTGGAACGTGATCCCGGAATACATCAATTCACTTTGGCGGCACGCAAGATGCTGGGGCGTGTTGGGTGTGACGTCCGCGCAGCGGAAGGCACTGTCGCCCGCCCCTGCAATCGCCGCCCCTTCAGACAGGGCCGGACGTTTTTGCAGCGCGATGAGCGAGGCAAGCCGTCCTGCCTGCACTGCGGGCTGAGTACCAATCTTCAGGTCTTTGTACGGCTCCAGCGGCAAGGTCCAGGCACCGAAGGGGCCGGTCGCTGTGAAGGTGCCGTCCCAGGCAGGGTCGTTCGTGACGGACGCAGGGCAGGTGGTGGGCTTGCCGGCTCCCGGTCCGGTGACATAGCCGGCCGCCATGGTTTCTGCCTGTGAAGCGATGCGCGGACCCTGGACAGCGGGGACGATGACGCAGGGATCAGCGCTTGTTGTGACCAAAAGCACCTCAAGGTCGATCTCGTCATTGCCCGGATCGCGATCAATCAGTGCCGGTATGAACGCCTCCGGAGGGCCCGGAACCGCGATCGTGTTGTTCTTGTCAATGGTGTCAGGAAACCGCTCTTCGATGGGCAAGTCCGTGTCTCCGGGGTCATTGCGTCGCACTGCGCGCATGACAAGCGAGTAATTCAGCGTGTTCACGAAACTCTTTGGGTTTGACGTGCCTGCGAACCCCTGGGGCAGAAAACCCGCGCTGACGACATCGCTGATCGGACGGACTGCAATCATCGGATCATTGGCCGGAGTCCCGGTGAGCAAGGTGTTGAGAAGGCTTTCGTAGTTGGCGGCGACATAAGCCTGGCTGGCCGAAGTCACCTGCCGCAGCTCTGCTGCAAGAGCGGTCCTTTCCCGGCGCACCTGTTCTTCGCGCAGAAGGCCCAGGGAAAATGTCATGACGACAGAGACGAGCGTCAAGTAAAGCACCATTTCGATCAGGGTGGTGCCCCGCTTGCGGCGCAGGGCCCTGCGCCGTCTGCCCATTGCGGCATCCGCCAGATCGCCGGTTCTGCTTTCAGTCATCCCTGCACACCTTCTGTCCAGATGCCGTTCGCCCTGTCATCTGTACCGCCCAAGTCAGGCGCAGTGTTGACACGAATCTGCCAGACGGCACCTAACATATCCCGGCGCTTCATGCGTTCACATCTTGCAGAGCCGACGAAAACGCACAGCGCCGAGATTTAGTTAAGGCGTTTCCGCGCCCATTGTCCATCGGCCATTTGGGGCACCTCCGAGACTGCGCGATAATGGCGGAAGTTACCTGCCAAGCTATTGATCTTATGTGGGTTTATTCCATCAATTTCGGGTCGTTCGAGGTCCTTCGGCACTCCGCCACCAGCAACCCGATGACATGAGAGGATATCCTGCCTCGGGCGGGCATTCAATGTCGAACATTTGAACTGATGCTCTTCCTTAGGATTTTATTAACAAAGTCAGGTGACGTTCGCGCAGGATACTGCCCTGGCTGCGGCAACGCAGCGGATGGGCAAAGGGCGGCGGCATAAATAATTGATAGTAAACGAAGAAACCCCCAGGCAGTGCAGCGTTTTGCCTCGGCCGATCTCCGGTTTACGGGAACGAAAGCATGATGCCGTGCCCGGGACCGGCACCGATAGACCTAGCTTAAAGTATAGGTATACCCATAAGAACAGAGTGAAGCAGGCCGCAGTTCGCTGTAGAAAAAAGTACGGCTTGACGAACAACTTGCCCTCGATGTTCCAAAGATGAACACTGAACATATCCGGTTGTTTGCTCGGGTGCGGCTATCATGATAACAAGGACGACACTCATGACATCTCTCTCAACATTGGCACGGGCCGCCCGGCTTGGTGCCGCCCGCAAGCGCGGCGTGACGCTGATCGAAGCGGTTCTTTACATCTCCATCGCCCTGGCGCTGATCGTCGGCGGTCTGGTGTTCTTCCAGCAAGCCTCGCTGGCCCAGCGCACCAACAGCGCGGTGCGCAACATCTCGGCCATCGCCTCGGAAACCCGCGGGCTGTATCAGCAGGCGAACAACTTTGACGGGTTCACTGCAGCCTCTCTGATCAACGCAGGTGCCGTGCCGACGTCCCTCATCAGTGGCACCAACCTGGTCAACGAGTGGGGTGGCACCATCGCTGCTGGATCAACGGGCGCTACTGACACACCGCCGCACTCTGGCTTTACCGTGACCTATCCTAGTCTTCCTACGGCTGCCTGTGTTCGCCTGACTTCCACCGATTCGTCCGGCTCTGGTCGGGTAGGTTCGGGTATTCGGTCGATTTCGTTCAAGGCACCGTCCACAACAACTTTCCCGACAGCGACCACGCCCGCTAGTAATGCGCTCTCGCCGTCTGCCGTTTCCACGCTGTGCACTTTCACCGGCGGTATTGCTGACGTTCAGTTCACCTTCAACCGCTGAGGCCTGGCATGATACCGGCCCCGCCCATGTCGGGCGGGGCCTTTTTCCTTCGCAGCCCGCAGGTGCACAGCTGCCCGGTGGCGCAGCGGACGAAGCACAAAAGTAACCACAGGGGTATAGAATTACGGACCAGACCGGGAATTCGGCTTGACCAGAGACGCGATGGACGTGTTGATGGCCGAAGAAAAAGAAGCAGTCAGGTTCCGAGCAGGATCATACAGTATGTTGACTTCCCAAACTTTTTTTCGGGAATATCCCAAGAGTTTAAGCCAGTTTCGGTTTATCAATCCGGCCAAGTGTCTGGCCTTCACGCTGTTGTTGTCGATGTGTAACGTTCCTTCTTTTCCCGCCTTTGCCGATGCCGTCGGGCCGGCAGGCGAAGGCAGCAGTGCCCCCCCCGTGCGCACATCGCGCGGTTGGGCCGCCATGTCCGGCAGCGACCTGAAGGCCACGCTGGACGGCTGGTCACGTGCTGCCGGATGGACCTTGGTCTGGGACAGCCCCGTCAACTACCGTCTGCGCGCCTCGGCCCAGTTCGCGGGTGATTTTGAAACGGCTGTGGCCAGCCTGGTAGATACAATTCACCGGTCCAACCCCGAGGTGCTGGTCACGCTGTACCGGGGAAATCGCGTGGTTCACGTCGAAACGACTTTGGTGGAGACAAGATGATGCGTCCTTTCCGTGCCTTTCTGCGTGCCGCTGCGCCGGTTTTGATGGCCTTTGCCCTGATCGGCTGCGACGGCACCCTGGAGCGGTCTCAGGATACCGTCGCTTCCGCCAGTGCGCGCACGGCGCAGCTCAACAACCAGTTCTATTCGCGCCCGCCAGTGCGCGCCAGCGGTGCCCAAACCTCGGGTGCCAACTTTGTCGCCCCCGAGATTGTGAACCTGAAATCTTCCGACCGGCTGCCTGCCAGCGCCGAGACATCAACCTCGGTGGTTCTGATCTCTCGCAACCCTTTGAAGCTGACGGATATTGCCGCCCGCCTGTCCGAGATCACGAAGATCCAGCACAGCGTGGAGTTGGGGCCGAACGGGACCACGGCGCAGGCCGGGGCGGCTGCAGGGGCTGATGCAGGTTCGGCTGGCGGTTCGGCTGCCGGTACTTCGCGCGCCGGGTCGCTTTCCATCCGCCCCAGCTTGCGCGGATCGCTGTCTTCTGTGCTTGACAAGGTGGGGTCTGCCTTTGATGTCGAATGGACATACAAGAACGGGCGGGTGGTGTTCCGCGACTATGTCACCCGGCAATATCAGCTTTCAGCATTGCCGGTGACGTCGGCCATGGGTTTCAGTGCGGTCCAGACATCGTCGACCGCCGACCTTGATATATGGGACGAGTTGGATCGGGGGTTGCAGAACGTCGCAGGGCCGAATGCAGAATTTGAATTGGGCCAGGGCACCGGCATTCTGACAGTCACGGCGCTGCTGTCTGACCAGGAACGGATTCGCGATTACGTCGCAACGATGAACCAGACCATGGGCCAGCAGATTGCCTTTGATGTCAACGTTCTGACAGTGACGGCCCGGGATGCCGAAGGCTACGGCGTTGATCTGCAGAACCTTTCCTTTGCGAACAACAACGGCGACATTGAGTGGATAGGGGGACGGGGTGTTGCCGGTTCTGTCGGAGCGGTCAACGTGGGAATCATCAGCGGCGATTTCAATCTGGATGTCGCGATCTCTGCCTTGTCGACGCGCCAGAATGTGACGATTGAAAACCGTGCAGGTGCAACGACGACAAACTTCCAGATGATCCCGGTCGAGGTTGTCGAGGAACAAGCCTATGTGTCAGAGGTTTCAGTCACGCTGGATACTTTCGGAAATCCGACACAGTCGATAACAACCGACACAGTTGTGACCGGTTTCCAGATGCAGTTGCTGCCCCGCGTCCTCAACACAAGAGAGATCTTGCTGCGCTATTCTCTTGACCTGTCTGACCTTGTGGGCATTGAGACCTTCGAATCTTCCGATTCGACCGTGCAGTTGCCCGAGGTGACCCGTTCGAAATTTGAACAGCAGGTCATTCTGAAGAACGGGCAGACGCTGGTCCTGTCCGGGTTCGAGCGTCAGCGGACCGAGGTCGACAGGGAAGGGGTGGGATCGCCCAACTTCCTGGGTCTGGGTGGCGTCGCCGAAGGGCAAATACGGCGTGCATCGAGCATCGTCTTCATCACGCCGCGAATCCTGTCCCGTAACTTGACGACCAACTAGGGAATGGGCCGAAATGTCTGGTTTGCTTGACAAGCTGAAGATCAAGAGGCCCCCGAAGCGGAAAGCTGCAAAGCCCGCGGGTTCCGGGAAACAGTCTTTCTGGGCGCGCAAGAAAACAGCAGCGAAGCCAAAGGCGGTCGAAGACACCGCTGGTGCCCCTGCCGCACCGCGAAAGGCTGCCAAGAGCTTCACCTGGCGCAAGGTGGCAAAGAAGAACCCGGCAGTTGATCCAAAACTGCCAGGCACAACCGGCCCCGCCCCTGTCATGTACGAGTTGGATACGGACAGTCTTCTGGCAGGGGGCCGTCGCAAGATGGCGATTGGCCTGCTGTGGCAGCCGCGGTCAAGCGGCCAATCTTTGAATGCCCAGGCGAAGTCAGCAGCGGTGGGCGATACGGTCTTTGACCTCAGCGTCCTGTACGCCGCGGGTGCGCAGGTTGGTTTCGCATCGAAGATGGATGCCCATAAGGATGGGATGATGGCCGCCGCCACGGCCATTCCACGGGAATATGTTGGGGATACCTGGCTTGCGGCCTTTGTCCTGCCGGTCGCCGGCGATCAGATGCAGCTGGCATGGTGGATCGTCGCCCATCGCGATGGCCTGGTCTATGAAGACCGCCTGGTGCGCAACGAGATCGAAGCGCGTGAAAGCTTTATGGATCTGTACGACGCCCCCGGCTGGCAGACGGTGATCTGCCCGCCGAACTGGCAGATCAGTGATGCACATGACATCGCCCTGGGCTATTTGATCAGGCCCGGCACTAAGGGTGCCGCGCTGAAATCCCACAGTCCCGTCGTGATTTGGGCCCCGCGGGCGATCGCGGCGGCCGTTGTCATTGGCGGGGTGGCTTTCGGATACAACTATTGGCAGAACATTCAGGAAGAAGCGGAACGTGCAGAACTGGCAAGGTTGCAAGAAGAGGAATTGAGGCGGCTTGAGGCACTTCAGGTTCCGCCTTGGGATGGGATGCCAAACTTGCTTGACTCGGCCATCGCCTGTGCAACCCTGATCAACGAGTTGCAGGTCAATCCGCCGGGTTGGCTTTTGGATCCTGTGACGTGCACGGTTTCGCGCGGCACCGTATCGGCCAGTGCCACGTGGAAGCGGCAGGATGGAACACGGGCAAAGTACCTCTACAGCGCGCTTGATCTTCGGGGGCTGCCGGTGCCGCAGTTTGATGCGACTCTGGCCTCTGGCTCGGTCAGCCGCAGCGCCTCGATTCCGGCGAATGACTGGGGCAAGGATGTTGCGCCGTTGGACCCGAATGAGATGTTCACCCGGCTTGTGTACCGGTTCGACACCCTGGCGTTGCCACTGACTCTGACGGCCCAGGTGGCGCAACCGGCAGCGCCGGATGCCTCGGGCCTGCCGAATCGCAAGATTTGGAATTATCATTCGATCGAGCTTGAATCCTCGGCCTTTCCAACGGAGCTTATCTCTCTGATCGGCGATATCCCTGCGGTTGTACCGAACACCCTGACCTACACTCCGTCCACACAGACATGGAAGCTGACCGCTTTCATCTATCATCCGCCCATCACCCAGACGAGTTGACCATGGTATCGAACAACGTTCAGAATAGGCTGCTGTCTGGAAGGTCTTTCCTGCGTCGGCGTCGTTTGGTTTACGGCCTTGGCGCAGGCGTCGCTGCTGCACTGCTCGCGGCTTACATGATGCCTTCTGCCGGCCCGGCGTCGGCGCAGGACGCAACACTGCCCGGTCAGATGCAACCGCCGGGCGCTCCGGCCCAGGCGGCGCAGCCGACAACCGATCCCATCACGAATGCGCAGATCGAACTGCTGAAGGAAAGCGGGCTGATCGACCAGCAAAGCAGGCTGAGCGAAGGCCTGCTGCTGATGGAGCGCCAGCTGCGTCAGGCGCAACTTGTCGGGCAGCTTCTTGCTGTGCTTGGGCCTGATGCCCAGATCGAGGTGACGCCCGGCGAATTCAGAAGCTTCGCCGACACTCCCGCAGGTTTGCAGCAGAGGATTGCTTATCTGCAGCTGCAATCGCAGATCCAAAAGGCGAGCCTTGAAGCCGGCGTGGAGCTTGATACTGGCGTGGGGCAGAGCACTGGAACATGGATCCGTGAAATCTATGGAAAATCTGATGATCTTGTTGCCGTAATCATATCGAATGGCCGTCCGACGACCGTAGTGACCGGTGATCAGCTTGAAGACGGGTCGGAAATTATAAGCATTTCGCCCGAAAGGGTTGAACTTCAGAAGCCGGATGGTACTCTTCAGGTTCTCAGGGCACCATGATGCGGGTGTGGTGACGCAGCAATGGAAGGTGCAGAACAGTTCCGGTGCAGATTACCGCTGAAAACATAACGGATCTGGCGTCTGACTGGGGCCTCGCCTCCGGTCCGGGCACATCGATTGAACTTGGACCGGACCAGCGAAAGACCATTGCCGTCTTCAAGAACGGCATCGTTCTGGTCGCAGAGGGCCAGCGTCACGCGCCGGATGCAAAGGTGGTGATGGACAAGGCCCGGCGCCTTGGAATCCGTCTGGTCGAGGTCAGGGAACTCAAGACCACGGTCATTGAACAGGTCTATTCCGGTGTCGAACCCAAGAAGGTTTCGGTCAACTGGAAGAACCTGGACCTTGACCGTCAGAAGTCGCTGGCGCGCATTGTCAGCGAGGCAAGCCAGCTTGGCGCGTCGGATGTCCATATCCGTGTGCTCGAGTCGCATACCGAAGTGAAGGTCCGCGTCAACGGCCGTATGCGAGAGTTGGGAAACGAGCCTGCGTCGGATGGCCAGGAAATGATCCGCGCAGCATTTGCGGTGTCGTCCGGGCAGGGTGCCAGCGGCACGGACTCCACGTTCCAGCAAGGGGCCATGTTCCAGAAATCGGGGCTGCTTCCCGAGAATGTCGAAATGCTCCGGCTGCAATACACGCCGACATCGGATCAGCGCGGCGCGCTGGTCATGCGCCTGAAATACGTGGGCAAGAACATTGATACCGATGTCGACTCGTTGGGTTATTCGCAGCAGCAATCGCTCGACCTGAAGAATATGCGCCTCAAGACCAATGGCATGTATATCTTCGCCGGGAAGGTGTCTTCGGGCAAGACGACCACGCTGCAACGCTGCCTGAACGCGATGTATCTCGACAAGAAGAGAGAGATCAGCATCTACGCCGCCGAAGACCCGAAAGAGCTGGAGCTTCTTGGCGCGATCCAGGCGCAGATCACGGCCGGGCAAAACGCGAACGATGCCTTCAAGATGGCAATGAAGGCTGCCCTGCGGTCTGATCCCAACGTGATCGTCCTGGGCGAAATCCGGTCCGAAGAATTGACATCGATGGCCGTCGAGGCGGCAAAGACCGGCCACGCGCTGTGGTCAACTGTCCACGCCGGCTCTGCGCTTGGCATCCTCAACCGACTTATCAACCTGGGCGCAGACCGCGAGGATCTGAAGGATCCCAGGACTGTCGGCGGCCTGATCTATCAGCGCCTTATCGGTGTGCTTTGCCCGAACTGCAAGGTTGCGCTGCCCGAGGCCGTAAGGACCAACCTTGTCGAGGAAGAGCTGGCCCTGCGTCTGGTCAAGCTGACCGGGCAGAACCCGAACGAGCTCTTCTGTCGCGGGCCGGGGTGTTCATCGTGCTTCATGGGCCTTGCCGGCCGAACGGTGGTTGCCGAAACCATCCGTCCCGATGCGCGTCTGCTGGAAACCTACATGGATTCCTCGCGCATCGAGGCGGAACGCTATTGGATCAAGCCAAAGGAAGACGGTGGACTGGGCGGGGCACCGGTCATGCACCATGCCTTGGTAAAGGTGGGGGCAGGCATCGTCGATATCAACGAAGTGCAGGAAGAAGTTGATCTTCTTGAAAGCTATGAGCGCGATCTTTCTTACCTCGCAGATCGGCTCCGGTCAGAGATTGCCGCCTTCCGACAGCAACAAGGCAGGAAACGCTGATGGAATTCAATGGGTTCGAACGCTGGTTCGCAAAGGCGCAGTTCGGCTTTGAGGCCCGCACGAAGTTCTACCAGGAGCTGTCTGCCTTGCTGCGGTCCGGTATGTCCAAGCCGGATGCCGTCAACCTTTTGCAGGTTGTCGCAAGCGACGAGGGCAAGAAGCAAAAGGACGCGATGTCGATCGTCCTGTCTTCGATTCTGCGTGACATGCGCAACGGTAAATCCTTTGGGGAAGCGGTCCGCAGGTGGGTGCCGTCTGATGACCGGATGGTCCTGGAGGCCACAGAGAATTCGGATGACTTCCCCGGTCAGCTGGAGGAATACTGCCGTACCCTGAAGCAGAAGCGCAAGATTGTCGGCACTATTGTCGGGGGTCTGTCCTATCCCGTTTTCCTTGTTCTGATGGTCATGGGCCTTCTGATCTATTTCGGGCTCTATATTGTTCCCGATATCGGAAGATTGCTGCCACCGGAAAAATGGACGGGAGCGGCCAGGTTTCTTGCGTTCCTCGGCGATTTTGCTTCGAGTTACGCCGTTCCCACGGTCATAGTCATTGCCGTGCTTCTGACCATCGTGTTGATTACCTTGCCCCGCTGGACGGGGCGCGTGCGGCGTTTTTTTGACTATCTTCCCATATATGCCCTTTACCGCGTCTATACCGGCATCTCTTTCATTCTGGCCATTTCAAGTCTGATGCGCGGCGGCATGGCCCCGATCAATGCGGTGGAAAGAATTATGCCCCTGGCAACGCCCTATGTGAAGGAAAAGCTGTTTGCCATCCGCCGCGGCATGCTGAACGGACAGGATTTTGGTGAAGCGCTGCACAGCAACGGCCGGACCTGGCCCGACTACAACATGAACCTTTCCGTCAAGATCTTTGCGCGCACCCAGGATCTGTCGCGTCAGCTGGCGCGGCTTGCACAGGACTGGCTTAACCTGAACCAGGAAAAGATCGAACAGCGCATGGCAACGGCACGAAACGTGTCTCTGGTGCTTGTGTTTCTTGTCATCATCTCCATCGTCGCCGGCATGTATTCAGTTCAGGGCCAGATCAGCGAAGCCGTCCAGCAATGAGCGGCATCCCGCCGTCAGTCTGGCTGTTCTGCGCCTGCGCGGTTTTCGCCCTGGTGGCCCACATCAGTGTCGAAGGCCTGGAAAGCGGCAGCGCCGCCCTTGACCGCCTTCCGTTTCTCAGCCTGGTCTTGGTGTCGTGCCTTGCATCGGCGGCTGCCCTCTATTTCGGTGACTCCGATGAGAAGGAAGTTGGGCCGCAGATGATCCAGGCCTTCCTGGTCGGGCAGCTTGCCATGGCAGGATGGATTGACCGTCAGACGACCTGGGTTCCGGACAGCGTCCTGCTGACGGTCCTTACGGCATCCTCGGCCTTTGTCTTCACGCACGGCACAGAGCCGGCCAGCGTGCTGCGGCTGGTAGAGGGCGTCGGTGCACAGAGTGTGACCGGCTTCCTCGGTCAGCGTCCCGTCGTGTTGCTGGTTGTGCTCAGCCTGGCCGCCGGGTTCGCCATCTGGCTGGTTTTGGTCCTGCTTTGGGGCCTGCAGACGCAGATTCGAAGAGAATTTCTTACCCCGCCTGATATGGTGGCTCTTGGCCTGCCGATCTATCTTCTGGGGATCACGCCCGAGACCGGCCTTGTCTATGTCACGGCCGTCTGCCTGGCGTTCATCGCGCAAAGAAGTGAGTTTGCCCGGTCGGTTTTCAGCAATCCGGAAGCCGTGAAGGAGGGCCGGGAGCATCTGGGCCTTGATGCGAGCAGCCCCGCCATCGCGGTGTTATCCCTGATGTTTTCAATTCTGGCTGTGGTCATCGTGGCCCTGGTGCCATTGCAGTCTGCACTCGGCTACATCTTCAGTTGCCAGGACCCCGGATTCGCCGGAACGTTCATCTGTCCTTAAGGATATAGCACTATGGCCGGGTTTACAGGGTCAGGTCTCTTCATCATTTGTATGGATACAGACGAAAGACTAAGGTGCTGTCATGGACCATCCGAGTTTGCCCGCGACGGAAGACCTTAGAATCATTCTTGTTACCGAGAACACGCTTCTGGGTGCCCTTCTTTCCGACCGGTTCAGGGAAGAAGGCGGCCTGTCCGTGCAGATCATGGCACCCGGCCTGATTGAAGAGCGTGGCCTTGAGAAGTTGGAACGTGGAACGGCCCTGCTTCTTGACTCGAATGCGTTCAATCGTCTGTACCGCAGGCTTTACGAAGTTGCGGCGCATAACGCCGTCATCGTGATCGCGGAACAGATCAGCCTTGTCCTTGTCCGTAAGGTTCTGGAGATCGGTGGGCGGGGGATCATCCCGACCGACTTTGACGCTGATCTGTTCAGGATGGCCCTTTTCATGGCCCTGCGGGGAGAGACGTTCTTTCCAAGTTCCGCCTGGCTTCCCACGCTTCGGATGTCTGCCGATTGTGACCCGATCAGTGCCCCGAGCGCCGATGACAGGCCTTTGATCACCTGGAGGGAGCGGGAAATCCTGAACCAACTGTTTCAGGGCATCAGCAACAAGCTGATCGCCTACAACCTTGGCATCACCGAGGCGACCGTGAAGATGCACATGTCAAACCTGTCGCGCAAGCTGGATGCCCAGAACAGGACACAGCTTCTTGTGAATGCGATGAAGCGCGGATTTGTTCCGCCGCTGGTGGTTTGAAGGCCGGGTGGCGGCACAGAACCATCTGCCAAGGGTTGCAGCGCCGAGGTGCCAAGACCTTTCCGGCATGAATTTTTCTTGAGCGACCCAAAGAACAGTCATATCATCGTCAAGATCAGGCAGCACGGACTGCGCTTTTCCGGGGGGAATGCTATGCGCGGCTGTGGTTGCAGCTTTGTTGCGAGTGCATGGTGATGGGGCTTCGTCCACAATGTCAAACGCTCCGGCAAGAACTGAACGTGCCCGGCTTTCCGCTTCGGACTGTGCGGTCGTTCGGGAATTCCTGTTCTGCCTTTCAGCCCTGATGTTGAAACCCCTTGCGGTGAACCGCTGATGCAAAGCAGTTTTGGGTTGGCGCGCGGCGTACTCAGGATGTTCACTGTCATGGGATGGCTCATGATCGTCGGCGCCTTGGCGGCGATGGTCCTGACATGGGGCAACACTGACGCCGCAGTTCTTTCGATGGCACTGGTTCTTTTGGTCTATGGTGTGGTGATGACATTTGTCTCTGAAATGGCAACGGCTCAGTTAAGGACGGCAGAGAACACCGCCATGCTTGTCGCTGATATGCAATCCCTGATGGAAAAGATCGGATCGCAGCCAACGGCACCCCTGGACAGCCTTGGTGACTTTCACGAAAAGAAGGGCCGTGGACGGGAGTGAAGCCGTCTGATCCGGGTTTGCAGTTCAACGGTCTGAGGGATCGTCGGCACGGCAGCACAGATCCTGTGAGGACCGAAGTTTCCCTGCCAGCGCGCGGATTGATCCCGCGGCGGCGGTGACGCTGTTCAGGGCGGCTGCCGTGACAGGGAAGCCGGCGACCTGACGGTTGGCGTCTTGCACCACCGTTGCCCGGCCGTTCGGCCAAAGCGCCATGGGGTGCGCCGGGCCTGATTGCGCGATTGCCCCGGCGCTGTCCGGCCTGTGGTCAGTTTCGCCGCCCGGATGCCCGGCCTCTGCCCGTCAGTTCCGATGTGACGCCTGCGCGATAAAGGTCTGAACCGCGCCGGGTTTGCCGGAGGCTCCGACTCCTGAGGAGGATGGGGCATGATGAGCAAGACGACGAACAGGTTTTCCCCCGAAGTGCGCGAACGGGCGGCGCGGCTGGTCCTCGACACCGGGGGTCAGCACAGGTCGCTCTGGCAGGCGATCCTGTAGGTCCTGGCGAAGATCGGCTGTTCGGAACATGCCCTGTACGAGCGGGTCAGGAAGGCCGAGGGCGACGGCGGCAAGAGGGCGGGCGTCTCCAGCGAGATGGCCGAGGGGGCTTTAATGTCGCGCGATGCCCGGGGGCACGACGGATGAAGAGCATGGGGATTCAAGCCATTGTCCGCAGAAAGCCGCACAGGACGACGATCCCGGACAGAAAGGCGCCCTAGCCGCAGGACAAGGTGAACCGCCAGTTCCGCGTGCCGCTGCCCAACATGCGCCGGGTCAGCGATTTCACCTGTGTCGCCACCTCGAGCGGCCCGCGCCAGGGTCACTCGGACCAGTGGCGTTCCCATGGCTCGATCCATGTCGCCTTCGTCATCGACGCCTGTGCCCGCCGCATCCCGGGCTGGCGGGTCAGCCCTTCGGCCCATGCGGGGTTCGTCCCCGATGCCCTGGAACAGGCGCTGCATGATCGCCGCCCCGGAAAGGGCACGGGGCTGGTCCAGCACAGCGACAGGGGCAGCCGGTATCTGCCAATCAAATACACCGGGCGACTGGCCGAAGCGGGCATCGAGCCCTCGGTGGGCAGCGTTGGCGACAGGTTTGACAACGCGTTGGTGGAGACGATCAATTGCCTCTGCAAGGCCCAAGGTCATCCACCGTCGCGGCCCCTGGCACCGCTTCGAAGCCGTCGAAAACGCAACCCTCGCATGGGTGGACTGGTTCAACATCGTCAACGCCATGCGTTGACCCGCCCCGAGCTGATCGGGAACATCCCGCCCGCCGAAGCGGAAGCCAACTTCTCTGCAGCGCCGGAAACTGAACCCATGGCCGCGCAACCAAGATCAATCAGCCTCCGGCAAACCCGGCGCGGTTCAATCATGATGGCTCTGATGTCCCGAAAGGGACGGCTCCCTCCGGACCTGGCAAATGTCCCGGCATTTCGACTTGGTCTCCTGGTGGCATATCTCGCACTTCTGCCCGCGGCGCTTGCCTGTCTGTGCTCCTGCTCGGGAATGGCGAAGTGCCGGACGGCGGTGGCCGGACTTGTGGCATCAATGATCAAGCCGCTTTTTGCCGCCTTGCTTCTGGGTGGGCGGATCTCGCCAAGCATTGTGGGCGGCTGCGCACTTCTGATGGGTGGCAATGGTCCTGCTGTGGCAAAGCGAACGGACGCCCCCTGCTTTGGCTCTCGCGATCCCGCGCGTCCGAAAGACCATCCCGGCCTGAGGGGCAACCTTTTGCAGGGCGCAGCCAGCACAACCCGAGGCACTGCAGCGCAGTTCCTTCTTCTTGACCGAATTGGCAGTTCGGATAACGTCGCGCAAAACCGGTGGAAGCTGGAGTTCTTTACCGGCGTCTTTGGCATGAAGGTCATGATGGAAAATACAGAGTCTCCACCACCGCTTCCCGCAACACCGGAAAGCATCCTGAAGATTCTTTATCGCGTTGACGGTGATCCAGACAGACGCCCAGTTCATACGGTCGGTATTTCTGCAACCGGTTTCTTCAAGGCTTCGGAAGTTGCCCCGCTTTATTGCAGGGCAGCGCATTTCCAGCCACATCGTGGCGGCCATCCGGTTACCGTGCGCTTTTCCAATGGCTCGGGCTGCAAGGACCCGCATGACAGCTGGTCGGACGTGCGCGGGATGGCCACGCGGTTCACCTTGCCCGCCCCCAATCCCGCAGAGAGGACCTATACCGATCTGATCGCGACGACCCTGTCCGAGTTCTTCAGCAGCACACCCGATGACTTTCAGGAGTTTGCCTGGGCAGCCCGACCCACAGAATATGTGGCCGAACGGCCCTGGCGCAAGGTCCTTGATATGCTGAAACTGATGATGCCACGGCGCAACCCCTATCCCAACGAGACGATCAGTCCCGATCTTGGCGCGATCAACTTTGCTGAAAGGAATGACGCCGCCAAGCCTGGCGTGCTTGAGGCGGCGACAATCGGTGCACCGACATCCTATCTGCGCGCAGCCTATCATGCCGTGCACACGTTCATCGTGACGAACGACGAGGGTGTGCAGCGCCCGGTGCGGTTCAGCTGGCAACCGGTCATGGGCGTCCGGAACCTTGATCCCAATGCCCCTTACACGAAACCGGCCAACGAGGATTTCTACCTGCAAGACCAGCTTCGCCAGACGCTGATGACGTCCATAGGAAAGGATCGCCCGCGCTTCACCCTGATGATGACGCTTGGCGAAGCAGGCGATGCGCTGAACGACCCTTCCCGCGCCTGGCCGCCGCATAGAGTACGCATCATGATGGGCACGCTAAGTATCAAGGAAATCGTGAACGATCCCGAAGAGTGGGAAAAGATCAGCTTCAATCCCGGCCTTTTGACGGATGGCATCGCCATGTCGGACGACAAGGTTCTGAAGTTCCGGGTAGAGACTTACAAACTGTCAAGCAAGCAGCGCAAAGCATCACCCTGTCCTTTCTCGAAAGCAACGAACCATGACACCCAAGGCTAGCTGGCTGGACAGTTTCGTTGACAGCCTGCCAACGCGGGGCTGGTTCCAGTTTCTTTCACGCCATGTGGTGGTGCCCTATTGGATATGGCGCGACCCCAAACCCAGGCTGAAGGGTGGCCCGCGCCCGTCGCCGCAACCCGGCGAAAACCTGCAGCGCATGATGAACCTGGTCATGCCGCTGAAAGACCCGTCGCCGATGGGGCGCGCGAAAGCGGCCTTGATCGTGGCGCAGAACGTGGATGAAATCTTCGCCGGACTGGACAACGTGGGCACCGTGCACAACGCCCGGTTTCTGCTGCTGGGCAACAACCTGTGCATGTTCTCGGTCTATGACGGTGATTTCAGCAATTACATCCGGGATTTCATCGCCACGATCGGCAGCGTGTTCGACGCGATCATGGATCAGGTCGAGGGTGGCGAGGAGGTGTCGCCGACCGAACAGAAGATCGAACGTTTCATCGACTGGGTGCAGGCGCATGATCTGTTTCAGGTCCCGGATTTCCCAAGCGACCTTTTCGCCTTGCAGGATCAGGCCATGCGCCTGACCGGAAAGACCCATCATGGGCTGCGCTCTTTGCCGCGGGAGTATATCCTCCAGCTTCACGCCAACCCGGATGTATCGCTTGGCGGCGGGTATCGGGCCTATCCGGGCGTTTCGGCTGCGCAAATCCGCAAGAACCACGGCATGGGCTGGTAACGGACATGGGCATGGCAAGGCTGAACGACGACGAGATCGGCAATCTGCAGGGCAATATCCTGCGTGGCTATACCTTGCCCGCTGTCCGCCACATGATCCTCAGGATCAGCGACAGCGCTGCCGCACGGGCCTTTCTGGCGGCCTCGGTGACAGTCGGGAACCCGAATGTGCCGCAGATCACGACCGAACAGCGGATCGGTACCAACCTGCCCAAGCTGGTGACGGCCTTCAACCTCGGCTTTACTTACCAGGGGCTGGCGGCTTTGGGGCTTGCGCCGGGCGATCTGGCAAGTTTCCCGACTGAGTTCATCGAAGGCATGACCAGACGGGCCGCAAAACTCAGCGATTTCGGGGACAGCGATCCGTCGAACTGGCCCAGCCCCTATGATCAGCCCGATCATGTGCATGTCATCGCCACGGCCTACGCGTCGGATGACACCTCGCTGGACTCCATTCAAAAGCAGGTGGAGCAGGCGTTCGATCTTCGGGGCATCCACAAAGGGTATTCCCTGCCCAATGGCGCGGTGTATTTCGGTTACAAGGACGGCCTGTCGCAGCCACGGTTCCTTGGCTTTCACGACGGTGCCCCCTCCCGTCAGGGTCCGACGAGGACTGAACAACCGGACGACCCGCTGGGAACGATCCTGTTGGGGAAACCGACCCGGCTGCCTGACCTGAAGTTCGCGACTCCCCAGCCGGAGCAGTTGGGAAACCTTGGCACGTTCAACGCCTTCCGCGTATTGAAACAGGATTGCTTCGGCTTCGAAAATTTCCTGACCAGCACGGTCGAGCGGCTGCGGCAACAAGGTGTCGACAAGCGGCTGGTCGGGGTCGAGAGTGTCGGGCTGATCTATCCGGACCTGAAAGACAAAGCGGATATTGCCCTGCGTGAGGTCATCGCGGCGCAGCTTTGCGGTCGGTGGCGTGAGGGAACGCCGATGCAGTTGCAGAAGACTCTCAGGAAAGCTGCCAACACAGATCCCAGCAACCAGTTCGACTATGGCGACGGGGCACTTTGCCCGGCTGGCGCGCATATCCGGCGCAATAACCCGCGCGGGGCCGAGATTGTGCAACGCATCTCCAATTTCACCCGCAGGCTGGTGCGGCGCGGAATGTCCTACGGGGATACGCTGGACCTTGCAAATCCCGACGACAAGGAACGCGGACTTCTTGGCAACTTCATCGGGGCAAGCCTTGGCGCGCAATTCGAGGCAGTCATGTGCGACTGGCTGAACCTTGGGCTGCACTCTCCCGAGATCACCGGATCGAACGACCCGCTACTCGGGGCCAATACACCCGAAACCAGCTGGTTCGATCTGAACCTGTGGAAAGATGACGACCAGGCAGCAATGGAAAAGCACCGGATCTACGGCCTGCCCCGCTTCGTGACGACGCGCGGAGGGGCCTACACGTTCCTGCCCTCGCTGAGAGGGATCCGGTATCTTTCCGGCCTCAAGGGCTAAGCCTCAAGGGCAAAGCTTCTGGCAGGGGCGGCACCAAGTTCGGCAAGCGCGCCCTCGATCCGGCTGCGCAAGGATGATACACCCGCCGGTTCGATGATCCTCAGTGCCTCGTTGAGATGCGCGATGGCGGCAGGTTTCTGCTTCTTGGCCATGTAAAGCAGGCCCAAGATCATCTCGCTACGCGCAATAAAGTGACCATCTTTCGCGAAATGCGGACTGGCTTGCACTTGGCTGACCATGTCCCTGATCTCCTTCGGACCGAAAAGCATGATATCCATCAGCGCACGAAAATTGCGCAGCAACACCCGCATAGACGCGTTGTCTTGTCCGGACAGGATCGCCAGATAGACCTCGCAAAGATACATGCGTGACCAATTCGCGGCGGTCTTGTTTCCCTCGGCCTCGCGGCGCGCAATAGACTTGCGGATCTGGCGGACGCCTCCGGCGATGTTGCCCTGCATGAGCATCGCGATGCCCAGCATGGCTTCGGGGCCATTTGACATCATCGTCCACTTGTTGCGCTCGCAGTCTTCAGTATAGCGCTCGACCTCCTCAGCGGCTCCAGGAACGCCAAGCGCGATCCACGAGGCGTTGCGTGAGGCAACCGCGATGGCCCGTTCCCATTCGACCCGGGCCAACCCAAGAGCCTCTTCGGACTTCTGCAAGGCCGTCAAGTAGTCGTCGGTGCAAAGCGCAATCAGCGCCTTCATTGCGGTGCCGTAGCCCAGCGAGCGGGCGTCGTTGCGTTCGTTTCCACGCTCAATCATCAGATCGGCCAATTCTTTGGCCTCGGTCACAAGGCCACGGCTGACCTTGTCGTAACCAAGATAGGCATAAAGATAATTGCGCAGATAGGCGTCGTCGATCTGGGCAAGTGCGGCTTCGGCTTTCTGGCGCCTGGCCTCGAATTCTTCGGCCGGGTAGGGCTCGAAATGGCAGGACAAGGCAAGATCCGTCACCAGGGCATAGGCGCTGGACTCCGCATCACCCAGGCGGTCGGCCATCGCCATCATTTCAGCCCGGACGTCATTGGCCCGGAAGTAGTTGGCCGAGCAGATCAGGCAGACCACCAGGTGGTGCAGGAAATGCACGTGGCACGTGTTGTCCCCGATCCGTCGGATGACAGGGTCGACCTTGTCGACCAGCGCCAGCATCGCCTTGACCCGCATCGAGATGTTCAGGCTAAGCCCGTAGTCGGCGACATAGGCGCTGAACCTGGCATCGGTGGTGCAGGCCGGGTCGCTTTCATAAAGCGCCATGGCCTGCGAGAAATACTGGACAGCCTGATCCAGGGAATAGATGCCAAGCGCCTTTGTTCCGGCCATGGCACAATAGGTAAAGGCCTCCTTCGTGCGATTCGAGCGGGAAAAGTGATAGGCTAGGATTTCGGCCACCTCGGGCAGACGGTCGTCGTTGCGCCGTTCCAGCGCCTCGGCAACGGTCTGGTGCAGGGCCTGCCGGCGGTCAGCCAACAAGGCATCATAAACCGTGTCGCGCAAAAGCACATGCCGGAATGCGTAGTCCGAGGAATCGACCTCGCGTTCCACAAGGTCAAGATCGTGCAGGCGCTGGAGGGTCGCGCCGGTCTTTTCCGGGCTGGGCATGACCATTGCCAGCAGCCCAGGATCAAACTGATGTCCGATCACCGCAGCTACCTGCAACAGCGCGCGGTCTTCGGGCGGCAGGTTGTCGATTCGCGCCGTCAGAAGTGTCTGCACGCTGACTGGCAGCTCGGCCGTGCCAAGGTCATCGTCGAACCGGACGCTTCCGCCCTCAACCTGCAAGGCACCTTGTTGAAAGAGCAGGCTGAGGATCTCCTCGCCAAAAAGCGGATTTCCGCCCGCTCGGTCGGTGACCTGAGTGATCAATCCCTGCGGCAGGCTGTCCACGCCCAGGCGCAACCTGATCAGGGCCTGAAGGTCCTCTGACTGCAGTGGGCGCAGGGTCAGGGTGACAAGGTCAGCCAGGTCTTGATAGGTCGGCGCATATTCTGGCCGGTGGGTCGTCACGATCATCAAGTTCGACCGTTCGCTCTCGTGCGCCAGTCGATAGAGCAGCTGCTCGGACATGCCGTCGATCCAGTGCGTATCCTCGATCAGCAGCACCACCCGGTTCTGAAGGGTTTGCGCCGCCAACAGCCGTGGCAGCAGGTCGCGCGTCCGCAGGCCGGTCAGCACACCGTCGAGGCCCGCCAGCGCCCCCTCCGGGGTCTTCAGGCCCAGAAGGTTCAGCATAAGTCCAAGATTTTCAAGCGAGTACAGGTTCGAGTTGCGCAACCCGGTCTCAAGCTTTTGGGCAATTTCCTGCGGTTCGTCCTCGGCGCGCAGACGGAATGCATCGCGCACGACTTCAAGGAACGGAAAGAACGGAACGTTGCGACCGTATGTCGTGCAATGGCCGGCCATCACGGTTGCACCCTCGGCCTTGGCCCGCTGGGTGAACTCAAACAGAAGACGGGTTTTTCCCAGCCCCGGCTCGCCCACGATATCCACCAGTTGCCGGGTCCCTGCTGCATGGCCCAGCGCGGTCGTCAGAACCGAGAGTTCGGCCTCACGCCCGACCAGCATACTCAGTCCGCGCGCCACCGAGGCATCGAACCGCGTCGCCCCCGGTCGAACGGCGCGCAGCCGCCACAGTTTCTGCGGCCTGCCAACGCCCTTGATGGCATGTTCGCCCGCAAAGCCCAGATCGGACTGCCATTCCACCTGCCGCCGGGTCGCGTCGCAGATCAGGGTTTGCCGCGCGCTGGCCAGGGCCTGCACCCGCGAAGCCAGATTCACCACCGTTCCAACCGCCGACAATGCCGCGTCGTCGCCCTGCACCGGGGCCATGACAGCTGCGCCGGAACTGATGCCAACCCGCACTTCGGGCCTGGCACCGAACCGCGTCTTCAAACTCTCGCCCGCAGCGTCAAAAACTTCATGGATGGAAAGTGCCGCCCGGCAAGCGCGCAGGGCCTGGTCTTCCTGGGCGACGGGGACACCGAACACCGCCATGATGCTGTCACCGGCAAAACTGCGGACCGATCCGCCCAGTTCTTGTACGGCCTGGACCAGCATGTCGTGAATGGTTTTGGTAAACGGCAGGGCCCGGTCTTCACCCAAGGCCTCAACGGTGGCGGTATACCCCACCATATCCGCGAAAAGCACGGATACCTGCCTTCGTTCGCCCGTTTGCAAAGACTGATGCTCCACCGCCCGCGGGAACTATGGCACCTTAATCGCCATCTGATCGACATTACCAGTGTTCACCACCTGACACAAAATTCCCTTCGTGTGGCAGGCGTGTCATCCCGAGACGTCAACGCTGCGCCCTCGGCACCTTCGATGATGTCCGCGAAAGCCGGTAGCATGCGCCAGACTTGGAACATCGGCGCGCCGCACCATTCAATCGTTATAGGCGAGTTTCAGGCCAGGTCTTGGCCATCTGCCTTTGTAGATCCTGCCGGTGGCCGAGGCGGTGATCCAGACGGTCATCCTGTCCTCACCGCCGAAGCACAGGTTCGACGTGAAGGGGTCGCCGGGTTCCTGGTTTGGCGTCCCGCCTCCGACCGGCAGAAAATCGATGGACCCGTCGTCAGGGTTGAAGACGGTTATGCCGCCTCGCAAGAGCGTGCCCATGCAGACCCGCCCGCCGTCCTCGACCTTCAGGCTGTCCAGCCATTGCGGGCCCGGCAGTGCCAGCACGGCTTTGCCGGGAAAAGGCCAGGCACGGTTGTCCTGGACCACGCGGCGGGTATGGGCAGTCTTGTCGATCGACCCGTCCTGGTTGCGGAAGCTGTCAATCTGCAGCGCCCAAAGCCGCCCGTATAGTGTGTCGGCCACATAGAGAACCTTGCCTTCCTTGCTGAAGCCGATCCCGTTGGCGCTGGGGATCTCGGCCATCTTGACGGGCCGCTGGCCGTTGACATGGCCGGCATAGACACCGCCCTTCCGAACGATCTTTTCGGTCTGGTAGCCGCAATCGGTGAACCAGAAGGATCCCGCCGGCCCGTTGGCATCAAAGACAATGTCATTGGGCGCGATCAGACTGTCGCCCTTGGACGGACCGTAGATCTCTGTGGTATGGCCGGTTTTCAGGTTGACCTTGCAGATCGACCCGGCTGCCATATCAGGTGTCTTCTCGATTGGTTTGCCCGCCGCGTCCTTGGCATATTCCCCGTAATGCTCGCCGGGACATCTTGAGGCGGGGAGCAGCAGGTAAGCGTTGCGATCTTGCGGTGGCTGGCTCCCGCGAGGAGTCGGCGGCGCAGTGTTGAAATCGAAAATGCCGCCGTTGTTGCAGACATAGCCATGTCCGTCGGGACCGATGGCAAGACCGTTCGGACCGCCAGGAATACTTGCCACCACTTCAGGATTCGACCCATCTTTCATGCGCATCAGGGTCTGCCGAGCGATATCCACGAAATAGAGGGTCCCGTCCGCAGTTGCGACCGGCCCCTCGGGAAAGCCAAGTCCATCGGCGACCACCGTCAAATCCAGTTTCATTGACCCCACCCATCCGATGATTGCGCCGCTGAAATCAAGGCGCAATTTGCCGGTTCATATTTGCAGCGGCTTGTCGAAAATGAAACAGAAAAGACTTGCTTGCGCTTGCCGCCTTCCAGCTCTCGCGCGACCCTGGTCCCCGAGAAGCTGGTTTCTGCGACTAGGCAAAGGTTTTCGCGGCAGCGGTCGTCATTCACCGCCAGGGCGAGCCATTCTGCGCCATTGCTTCGACGCCGGTTCGGGTACCGTCGGCCGCAGGCGTTCCTGCGGCGCGAGGGCTTTGTTCGCAACCACAAGCGCCTGTTCCGCATCTGCGGCGAAGAGCAGTTGCACATGCGCCGTCGCGGTGGGCGCAAGCGGGCCATGGGCTCACGGGCTCCGATGGTGCTGCCGCTCATGCCCAACCAGCGCTGTTCATTGGATTTTGTGTCGGATCAGCTGAAGGATGGCCGCCTCTTCCGGATCATGACCGTGGTCGATGAATGCACGCGGGACTGCCTCGCGCTGATCGCAGACACTTCGCTGTCGGGCGCAAGGGGCGCGCGGGAACCGGCCATGCTGTTTGACGCCCACGGCAAGACCCAAACGATTGTCGGCGATAACGCTACCGAGTTCACCTCAAACGCGATTCTGAAGTTCGTTGATGATCGCAAGTTTGACTGGCATTACATCCCACCCTGCAAGCCGGCCCAGAACGCCTTCATCGAAAGCTTCAACGGCCGCCCGTGCGACGAGGTCTTGAACGAGACGCTGTTCCCGTCTTTGCATCACGCCCGCGCCACGCTGGCCGCTTGGCGCACGGATAACAACACCGAACGCCCCCACGCGCGACTTGGCTGGCAACCCCCCGCCGGGTTCGCCCAGACCTTCTCCTCGCGACGTGGCCTGACGCTGCGCAACCTGCAAAGCCCCGCGCCAGCCCCCGTTGCCCAACCCGCCCAAACAGGCAAAGCGCAAGCCCCGGGACTCGCTCACGCAGGATAAAAGTCGGGGGCAACGTCATTCGTCATCGACCATGCCAGGGCGGACCTGCCCCAAGACATTCGGACTGGTCCCTAAAGGGTAGCCTCCGTGTCAAGCGCATCGCGCGTGTTTGGTAGAGTGGCGGATTGCATGTTGTCGATGAAATAAAGCCAATAAATTACAAGGGTTTGAAAGAAACCTTGGAGGCGGGTACCGGAATCGAACCGGTCTTCACGGATTTGCAATCCGCTGCGTAACCTCTCCGCCAACCCGCCAGCCTTCAGGATGGGGCAGATTTAGTGGAACTTGTCACAGCGCGCAAGGGCTTGGAAGCGCTTCAGGGGGCGGGCATCTGTGCGGCACGGCGCGCTTCGGCGCAGGAGTGGGCGGCGGCCCCACCCCTGCGGGGCCATCGACACAGGGCGAAGCGCCTTCTGCATCCGCTCAATCGGCCTTCTGCGGGCAGCCGCCCCGCCCCGGTTCCGGTCAATCGACCGGCGGATGCTCAGAAGAACGCCTGCAGCCCGGTCTGTGCCCGCCCCAGGATCAGCGCGTGCACGTCATGCGTGCCCTCATAGGTGTTCACCGTTTCCAGGTTCACCATATGGCGCATCACCTGAAACGCCTCGGCGATGCCGTTGCCGCCGTGCATGTCCCGCGCCATGCGCGCCACGTCCAGCGCCTTGCCGCAGTTGTTGCGCTTCATCAGGCTGATCATTTCCGGTGCTGCACGGCCTTCGTCCATCAGCCGGCCGATGCGCAGGGACCCCTGAAGGCCCAGCGTGATTTCGGTCATCATATTAGCCAGTTTCAGCTGGAACAGCTGCGTCTGCGCCAAAGGCCTGCCGAACTGGTGGCGATCCAGCCCGTATTGCCGGGCCGCATGCCAGCAGAATTCTGCGGCCCCCATAACACCCCAGCTGATGCCGTAGCGCGCCCGGTTGAGGCAGCCGAAGGGGCCTTTCAGGCCTTCGACATAGGGCAGCAGGGCGTCTTCCCCAACCTCGACGTCCTGCATCACGATCTCGCCGGTGATGCTGGCCCGCAAAGACAGCTTGCCGCCGATCTTGGGCGCTGAAAGCCCCTTCATGCCCTTCTCCAGCACAAAGCCCCTGATCTTGCCGCCATGCGCTTCGGATTTGGCCCAGATGACGAAGACATCGGCAATCGGGCTGTTGGAAATCCACATCTTGGCACCGGTCAGGCGATAGCCGCCGTCCGTCTTTCTTGCCACCGTCTTCATGCTCGCCGGATCCGACCCGGCATCGGGTTCGGTCAAGCCGAAACAGCCGATCAGCCTGCCCGCCGCCAGCCCGGGAAGGTACTTCAGCCGCTGCTCTTCACTGCCATAGGCATGGATCGGATACATCACAAGGCTGGATTGCACGCTCATCATGCTGCGATAGCCCGAATCCACCCGCTCCACCTCGCGGGCGATCAGGCCATAGGCCACATAAGAGGCGCCGAGGCCACCGTAGTGTTCCGGCACCGTAGCACCCAGCAGGCCCATTTCCCCCATTTCGGTGAAGATGGCGGGATCGGTCTTCTCCTCGCGGTAGGCGGCCACCACCCTTGGCTGGAGCTTTTCCTGCGCAAAGGTCCGGGCGGCATCCCGCAGCATGCGCTCTTCTTCTGTTAGCTGGTCTTCCAGACGGAAAGGGTCTTCCCAGTCGAACCGGTCGAGGTCGGGGGCGTCCTTGCGGGCAGTGACGGGTTTCTGCAGGGTCATGGCGGTTCCTTGGGCAGGCGGTGAACGAAAGATGTGTTGCAGATGTCGGCAGCAGTATACAGCGGAACCGATGCCGGGAACCAGACCGTTTCCCCGCCCCCGGGGCAAAGGCCGCAGACCGGGCGCTGCCCCGGCCTTGCGTTACAGATCGGGCGTTACCCAGGCCCCGTTGCGCCGCGAGGAGCGTACGCAGGCATCGACAAAGGCCACGCCTGCAACCCCGTCCGCAGCGGTGGGAAAGACCACGTCGGCCTCCGGTGCGACACCGGCCTGTCTGGCCCGGATTGCGCGGGCGGCTTCGCTGTAGATCGTGGCAAAGCCTTCCAGATAGCCTTCCGGATGGCCCGGCGGCACCCGGCTGACCCGTGCCGCTGCGGCCCCGGCCCCGGCCCCGCCGCGGGTGATCAGCCGCTTTGGCTGGCCGAGCGGGGTGAACCACAGGTAATTCGGGTCTTCCTGCGCCCATTCCAACCCGGCCTTGGTGCCATAAACCCGCAGCCGCAGCGCGTTTTCATTGCCGGGGGCGACTTGCGAACACCACAGCATGCCGCGCGCACCGCCCTGAAACCGCAGCAGCACATGCCCGTTGTCGTCCACCCGCCGCCCGGCAACAAAGCTTTGCAGATCGGCGGCCAGGCTTTCCAGCGTCAGCCCGGTGACAAAGCTGGCCAGGTTGAAGGCATGGGTGCCGATATCGCCGGTGGAGCCGCCGGCACCGCTGCGCGCCGGGTCGGTGCGCCAGGCGGCCTGTTTCTGCCCGGATTGTTCCAGCGGTTCGCTCAGCCAGTCCTGCGCATATTCGACCTGCACCACGCGGATCTCGCCCAGATCGCCATTTGCCACCATCTCGCGCGCTTGCCGCACCATCGGATAGCCGGTGTAGTTATGCGTCAGCACTAAGACCGCGCCCGAAGCTTCGGCAGCCTTTGCCAGCTTCTTTGCCTCTGCCAGCGTGGCCGTCAGCGGCTTGTCGCAGATCACATGGATGCCGCGCCGCAGGAACTGCATTGCAACCGGGGCATGCATGTGGTTCGGGGTCACGATTGCAACCGCCTGAATCCCATCCTTGCGACGGGCCTCGCGCGCGGCCATGTCAGCAAAACCGGCATAGACGCGCGCTTCCGGCAGGCCAAGGTCGGCCCCCGATGCCAGCGATTTTTCCGGGGTGGCACTGAAGCAGCCTGCCACCAGCTCGAACTGGTCGTCAATGCGCGCGGCGATGCGGTGAACGCCGCCGATGAAGGCGTCGCGCCCGCCGCCCACCATGCCAAGCCGGATGCGCGGGGCGCGCCCTTCGGTTGTTCCCTTGATTGTCATGTCACGCCCCCAACCCCAGCATGCGCCGGTTTGCGGCATCATCGGCGCCGCTGCCTGCAAAATCGTCAAAAGCCTTTTCAGTCACGCGGATGATATGGGCGCGCACGAAATCCGATCCTTCCCGCGCCCCGTCCTCGGGGTGTTTCAGCGCGCATTCCCATTCGACAACCGCCCAGCCGTCAAAACCGTATTGGGTGAGTTTCGAGAAGATGCCGCCAAAGTCCACCTGCCCGTCGCCCGGCGACCGGAAGCGGCCCGCCCGGTTTGCCCAGCTTTGAAAGCCACCATAAACACCCTGCCGCCCCGTCGGGTTCAGTTCTGCATCCTTGACGTGGAACATCTTGATCCGGTCGTGATAGATGTCGATATTGGCAAGGTAATCAAGCTGTTGCAGGACATAGTGCGACGGGTCGTACAGCATGTTGCAGCGCGCATGGCCGCCCACGCGGTCCAGGAACATCTCAAAGCTGATGCCATCGTGCAGGTCTTCGCCGGGGTGAATCTCATAGCACAGGTCCACGCCCATGGCATCGGCATGATCCAGGATCGGCCGCCAGCGTGCAGCCAGTTCGTCGAAAGCCGCCTCCACCAGCCCGGCGGGGCGCTGTGGCCAGGGATAGACGTATGGCCAGGCCAGCGCGCCCGAGAAGGTGGCCTGTGCCGTCAGCCCCAGATTGCGCGATGCGGTCAGCGCCAGCCTGACCTGATCCACCGCCCAGGCCTGCCGCGCCTTGGGGTTGCCGCGCACCGCCGGGGCGGCAAAGCCGTCGAACGCCTGATCATAGGCGGGGTGAACGGCCACCAGCTGGCCCTGCAGGTGGGTGGACAGTTCGGTAACCGCAACGCCGTTTGCCGCAGCAATGCCCGTGATCTCGTCACAGTAATCCCTTGACGCGGCGGCTTTCGCCAGATCGAACAGGCGTCCGTCCCAGCTGGGAATCTGGACGCCCGCATAGCCGCAGTCTGCCGCCCAGGCGGTAATGCCGTGCCAGCTGTTGAACGGGGCTGCATCGCCTGCAAACTGTGCCAGAAACAGGGCAGGGCCCTTGATCGTCTTCATGTCGCCTCCCAACGAAAGTGATATCGGCCAAACCGGTCTGCCCAAGCTGACCCCGTGGCGCATCTGCTGTCAATCGCGCCTTTGGGCAGGCCTGGGCCATCGCCTGAACGCCTATCAGGAGTCCCTCGGGGCGCGTTGCGTGAGCCATGCGAGACCCCGATCATGGAGGGTTCCGCAAGTCGCGCCCGTCGCTTCCCGGCCATGTTTCGGCGCTTGATGATCCGCGCCAGCGGGGCAAGGTGGTATCCCCTGCCGGAGATCATGCGTTTGGTCCTGTGCGCGACTCTGGCCGGGGCGGTGGAGTTTGTGGAAACCCGCCGTTGGGGGCGACAGAATCTGGACCGCCGCGCGCCGCCTCTGGCCCTTCGCGCAAGGCATTCCCGCGCCTTACAGGCTGAACGATGTGACAAATGTGCTTGGCGGTCCGTCATGACATGGCTTCGCTTAACGGTGACCGCCGTGCCCCCGCAGGGCCGCGCTTCCCCGGCCCAAGGGCCATCGCCATGGCCGGGGTGGAACGGGGGCGGGGCAGGACAACCATCGCGCGCCGCTTCGTCCTCTTCTCGCCCCCCCCCTCGATGCCCCCCGCCCGCGCCATCCGCGCCCGCCGGGTCCGCGACCTGGTGCTCCACGATGACCCGATGCGCCTGCGCAGCGGGAACGGCCCCGGAAACACGGCCACATCCCGGCACATGGCCACGAATCTGATCCTGAACGCAGGCGGAAAACACAGCCCCAGGGCCCGCCGGAAAGCCGCAGCCGGGGGATCACGACTGCCACACCCTCCCAACCGCCCGATCTCCTTCAGGCGCTTCCCCTGGCGAAGGCGGTGCCGCTCAACGCGTTCACCCCCATTGCCGCGCATCTTGCACTGACCGGACGGGGCAGGCCCCCGATCCTTGCCGATTTCGACTGGCGTCAGGAAGGCCCGCAGTTCCGGGACATCGAGGCGCAGGCGGGCCCGAACCGTCTCAAGCTGCGGATGGGCGGGGCCAGGCTTGCGATTGACGGCGCAGGAGGTGGACGTGGGGGCCGAACCGGAATACCCTGACAGCCATCGCCGCTTCGCCCGGCTTGTTGCCGCGCGCGCCAGCGGTACCGACGTAGCCCCCTTCGGATCGTCGCCGATGCCTGCCTGAAAGGGCGTCAGACCGCGACCGGCCCGTTCCACGACGGAGGATGACACCATGCTGACTGGCAAACACCTGATCGCAGGCGATTGGGTTTCGGGCGAAACCACCTTCCGCTCTTCGCCCGCCCATGGCGAGGGGCTTGAGTTTTCCGTGGGAACATCCGCGCTTGTGGACCGCGCCGTGCGCGCGGCCGAAGCGGCCTTTGCCAGCTACGGCCAGACCAGCCGCGAAGAGCGCGCCGTCTTGCTGGACCGCATCGCAGACGGGATCGAGGCGCGCGGGGCCGAGATCACCGCCATCGGCACCAGCGAAACCGGCCTTCCCGCCGCAAGGCTGGACGGCGAGCGCAGCCGCACCAGCGGCCAGTTGCGCCTGTTCGCCAGCCATATCCGCAAGGGCGATTATCTGGACCGCCGCCATGACGCCGCCCTGCCAGACCGCAAACCGCTGCCGCGCCCCGATCTGAAACTGGTGCAGCGCCCCATCGGGCCGGTTGCGGTGTTTGGCGCTTCCAATTTTCCGCTGGCGTTTTCCACGGCGGGTGGGGATACGGCCTCTGCCCTGGCGGCAGGGTGCCCGGTGGTCGTCAAGGGGCACTCGGCCCATCCCGGCACTGCGGAGATCGTGGCGCAGGCGATTGCAGCGGCCATCGCCGGGCTTGGCCTGCATCCGGGCATCTTCAGCCTGATCCAGGGCGGGCGGCGCGATGTGGGCGAGGCGCTGGTGCAGCATCCGCTGATCCGGGCGGTCGGCTTTACCGGCAGCCTTGCCGGGGGCCGCGCCCTGTTCGATCTGTGCGCACAGCGCCCCGATCCCATTCCCTTCTTCGGCGAATTGGGCAGCGTCAACCCCACCTTCCTGCTGCCCGCCGCCCTGAAGGCGCGGGCAGAGCAGATTGCCGCCGGCTGGGTTGCTTCGCTGACACAGGGGGCCGGGCAGTTCTGCACCAATCCGGGTCTGGTCATCGCCATTGACGGGCCAGGGATCGGGGCGTTCGAGCGGGCGGCAGCGGCGGCTTTGGGCGGTGTTGCCGCGCAGACCATGCTGACCGATGGCATTGCCCGGGCTTACCGCGAAGGGCAGGCCCGCATCGCTGCGGCCCCCGGCGTGACGGCGCTTGTGGAAACCGAAAGCACGGCACGCCTGGCCAATCCCAACCTGTACACGATCCCGTCCGAAGCATTCCGGCAAACCCCTGCGCTGGGCGAAGAGGTGTTCGGCCCGCTTGGTCTGGTGGTGCGGGCCAGGGACGAGGCTGATCTTCTGGCCCTGGCCGCCGGGGTCGAAGGCCAGTTGACCTGTACCCTGCACCTGGATGCCGCCGATCATCCGCTGGCGCAGCGGCTTCTGCCGGTGCTGGAGCGCAAGGCGGGCCGCATTCTTGCCAACGGGTTTCCGACCGGGGTTGAGGTTGCCGATGCGATGGTCCATGGCGGCCCCTATCCGGCCAGCACCAACTTCGGGGCGACCAGCGTGGGAACCCTGTCGATCCGCCGCTGGCTGCGCCCGGTGTGCTATCAGAACATCCCCGATGATCTGCTGCCCGCCGACCTGCGCTAAGGGGCCGGGCCGCGAAGCCCCGCCGCGCCTTGCGGCGAAATGCCGGAAGCGCAGAATGGCCCCATCGGGCCAAGGATGCCGCGGCCCTCATGCTGCTCGCACAACGTCAGGCCAGCGCCCGACCCGGCGGGGGCGAAGCGCCCGGCCCATGGGCGGGGCGGGCACCGGTCGGGGGCTTTGGCCCCCGGCTGATCCTGCTGCCAGCGCAGCGCTGTGGCAGGGGCGATGGCCCCTGCCATTGCAGCAGTGAAACTGCTTTCGTTAGTGCGGGCGGGAACAGGAAACGCACTGCGTTTCCCCCGCCCGTGCGGCACGGTGCCCCGTAGACCGGCAGGTCCAGGAACACGGCAGGCCAGCGCCCGCCGGGGGCGGGGCGGGCGCGGGCCGGGGGCCTTGGCCCCCGGCTGGTCCTGATGCCAGCGAGGCGCTGTGGCAGGGGCGATGGCCCCTGCCATTGCAGCGGTGAAACTGCTTTCGTCGGTGCGGGCGGGAACAGAAAACGCACCGCGTTTCCCCGCCCCCGCGGGACGGTGCCCTGCAGACCGGCAGGTCCGGGGACAGCAGAAGGTCAGCGCCCGACCCGGCGGGGGCGAAGCGCCCGACCCATGGGCGGGGCGGGCACCGGTCGGGGGCTTTGGCCCCCGGCTGGCCAAGGGGCAGCGTGGCGCTGTGGCAGGGGCGATGGCCCCCGCCAGGATGCGCAAGGCGCGCAAGCAGAAGAGTTTCGCGCTTTTCGGTCAGGCAGCCCATGCGCCCGGCAGTTTTCAGCACCCCGTCAGAACCGAAACCCGTGACGGAGGGCTGTCTGGCACGCCGTCACGGTCGTCTGCCCGGCTGCTATTTCCCGGCCAGCCGACGCTCGCGCCGTCTGCGGCCGATCTCGTATCCGATCGCGCCCAGCAGCGTTGCCGTGATCATGATCAGCGCCAGCGCGTTGATCGTGGGGGTGATCCCGGTGCGCACCTTGGAAAACACATAGACCGTCAGCGTGTCATAGGTGCCGCGTGTGAACAGGGTGACGTTGAAATTCTCGATCGACTGGAAAAAGCCAATCGCCGCCCCGGCCCCGATGGCAGGATAAAGATGCGGCAACAGGATGCGGCGCATCACCTGCGAATGGCTGGCCCCGAGGTCCAGCGCCGCCTCTTCCAGCCCCCGGTCAAAGCTTTGCAGCCGCGCCAGCACCAGCAGCATGACGAAGGCCGCAATGAAGGAGACCTGCCCCAGCACCGACAGATGCAGCCCGGCCTTGAACAGGAAGAAATCGGACCCTGCCGCATGGCCGACGCCGTTCCAGAACAGCAGGGTGGAAATGCCAATCACCGCCCCCGGTGTCAGAATGGGTGCCACCATCAGCGCATACAGCACCGATCTTGTGGCCCCCGCAATCGAGTTGATCAGAATCGCCGCCGCCGTGCCGATGGGCACCGAAATCGCCACGACCGCAAGTGCCACATAGATCGTATTGGCGAAGGCATTCCACATCCGCTTGTCTGCCCAGAGTTCGACAAACCAGCGGTCGGTCCAGCCGACCCATGGATAGACCGACGGAAAGCGGGAATCGTTGAAGGCGGCCCCGCCCATCACGATCAGCGGCAGAAGCATATAGGCCAGAAACAGCACCAGATAGAGGTGAAACAGCCAGTCTATGGAACGCACCTGTCTCATGCGTGCCTCATTTCGCGATGTCGGAAAGCTTGACGCGGAACACCCGCATCACGGCTGAAACGAAGACCGTGCACAGGATCAGCAGCAGAAAGGCATAGGCAGACCCGGTGTTCCAGTCCTGGCTTTCGAACATCCATTGCTGGATGATCTCGGTGAACCAGCGGGAATTGGTGCTGGCCAGCAGGGTCGGCACCAGAATCGACCCCGCAGACAGCATGAACACCATCACCGAACCCGATGCGATGCCTGGCTTGGCATGGGGCAGGATCACCCGCCAATGCGTGCGCCACCAGGGCGCGCCCAGGTCTTCTGCCGCTTCGATCTGGTTGGTGTCCAGCGACTGAATGGCGTTGTACAGCGGAAACAGCATGAACAGGACATAAGTATAGACCAGCCCGATGATCACGCCGCGAAACCCGGTGATCCAGCGGACCGGGTCTTCGATGATCCCCAAACCAAGAAGCGAGGCATTGAGCGGCCCCTTCAGCGCAAGGATGATGAACCAGGCAAAGCTGCGCAGCACCTCGGACACCCAAAGCGGGATGAACAGCAGCAGGAAGATCATCGGCAGCAGCGCCCGGGCCGAAACCTTGGACAGGTAATAGGCCAGCGGATAGGCAATCAGGAAGCAGATAAAGGTCACGACTGCCGAATAGATGACAGTCCAGAAGAACACCGAAATATGGATCGGGCTGCGGAAGAAGGTCAGATAGTTGTCAAGGCTGTAGACATCCTTCGGCCCGCCCAGTTCGGCCACCGGCAGATAGGGTTTGAACGAATGTTCGAACAGATAGATGTTCGGCAGAACCACCAGCACCAGAATCCAGAAGCCGGTCAGAACCGCGAAGACCGTTGTCAGCAGCAGGCCGTAGCGATTCAGCAGGTCCTTCATGCGTCGATATCCCTGGCGGCGGTGTCACCGGTCAGGATCACGGCATTCTGCCCGTCAAATGTGAAATGCAGCCGGTCCCCCGGCGCAGGCACCGCCGTGGCACCGTCATTGCGCGCCTCCGCCAGCAGAACCTGCCCGCCTGCGTCGCGGGCATGGATCGAGATGAAGTTGCCTTCGAACGCGACATCCGTCACCTCGACCGGTATCGAATTGGTACCGCCAGCCCCGGGTGCCAGCCGCACATGTTCCGGTCGCAGGAACAGCCGCGCCTTCATGCCTTGGGTCACCGCCGGCCCCAGGCGCGCGGTGAAGGTGCCGCTGGCGGTGGCAAAGCGGGCCAGATTGCCCTCTGTCCCCTGAACCTCGCCGGTGAAAATGTTGTTCTCGCCCACGAATGAGGCAACGAACCCGTTTGCGGGATTGTTGTAGATGTCGCGCGGGTTGGCGACCTGTTGCAGCTTGCCCTGGCTCATCACGCCCACACGGTCGCTCATCGCCAGGGCTTCGCCTTGGTCATGGGTGATGTAGATGAATGTCACGCCGGTGCGCTTTTGGATCGCCCGCAATTCGGCCCGCATGTGCTGGCGCAGTTTCAGGTCCAGCGCCGACAGGGGTTCGTCCAGCAGCATCACCTGCGGTTCCACCGCCAGTGCGCGGGCGATGGCCACACGCTGTTTCTGGCCACCGGAAAGCTGGGCAACCGCCTTGTCCGCCGCATCGGGCAGATCAACCAGGTGCAGCAATTCTTCGGCACGGGCGCGGCGTTTCTGCTTATCCACCCCGCGCACCTCAAGCCCGAAGGCGATGTTTTCCCAGACCGGCATCAGCGGAAACAGGGCAAGGTTCTGAAAGATCAGCGCTGTGGGGCGCTGGTTCGGCCGTTGCCCCTTCATGTCCTTGCCGCCGATCCGGATCACGCCCTGGCTGGGCGAGATGAAGCCGGAAATCATCCGCAGGATCGTCGTCTTGCCGCAGCCCGAAGGGCCAAGAAAGGAAAAGAATTCACCCGGCTGGATGTTCACCGCCACATTATCGACGGCCCGGAACGTGCCAAAATCGGCGCATACGTTATCAAGGTCTACCCCGGCGCTCATCCGTTCCCCGTTTCACCTGGTCGTGCCGCAGCTTGATCGCCGCGTTGCCAATTATGCAACCCGCCGGTGCCGCTGCGGGCACCGGCGGGCTGTTTGCTGTCAGAAATCAGGCAGCCTTGAACTTGTCGGCATATTCGCCGCGCTTGGCGATGAACCATGCCTCCTGGGCGGGCCACCACCACAGTTTCTGAATGGCGTCGTCATTGAACGCCGCGTTGTAGAAGGCCGAAACGTCCGGCGACATCTTGTCGATGGCACCCTTGCCCACCGGGTTGGCCGCGAAGGCCGTTGCCCAAAGTGCCGATCCCTCGGGTTCCGAGATCCACTTGGCAAAGGCATGGCTCTGTTCGGGGTTGGCGGCATTTGCCATCAGGACCAGACCCTGGTTCCAGGCAAAGGCACCTTCCTTCGGCGGGACAAAGCCATAGCCTTCGCTCCGCAGGTTGAAGCCGGTCGAATCCCAGCACAGCCCGATCTCGCCGCCGTTCACGCGGAACCCGGCCTGCGCCTCGTTCTCGCCCGTCCACCACTGAACGATGTTGCTCTTGACCTTGATCGCTTCGGCCAGGGCAATGTCCCACAGCTCGACCATCGTGGCCTCGTCCTTGTAGCCGTCAAGCCAGGGCTTGGGCAGCTTGCCTTCGGCATCCAGCCAGCGGCCCATGGCAGCAAGCGACGAATGCGGGCGGGCAACAACCTTGCCCACATTGGCCGGGTTGAACAGATCGCCCAGCGATGCGGTGCCATACTCCAGCGGCATCGTTTCCTTGTTGTAGACCAGCGCCTCGGTGCCCCAGACCGACAGAACGATCATGCGGTTGCCGTCCACGGTCGCCATTTCGCCCATCTTGCCGTCGGCCAGGCCGGGCAGATAGTTGTCAATGTTCAGCTTGGTCATATCCCAGGGCTGGATCAGCCCGTTCGAGGCCCAGCCACCAACGCGGTCAACCGTGGGTTCCACCACATCGGTGCCGCCGGTTTGCAGCGCCAGCTTGGCCTGCGCGAACATATCGTCCTGGCCGGGCTGTTCGTTGAAGTTCACCTTGATGCCCGTCGCGGCCTCGAAGGCCGGGAATACGGTTTCGGCAAGTCCGGGGTACCCGGCCCAGCCCATGAAGTTCACCTCGCCCGACGAGGCCAGTGCCTTGTGCGAAATGATTGCAGGTGCTGCCAGCATGCCCACGCCCACTGCCGATCCCCTCAGGAACGTGCGGCGGCTAAAGCCCGTTTCTGTCTTCTTCATGATGTCGTCTCCCTTGTTGTCGGTCAAACCGGATCGTCCACAAGCCCCGCCACAGCATCCCGCAGCAAGGCAGGACCAGCTGCTAAAGGTGTTGCGCAACAACCTGATGACGCCGGACGCAGATGCGCCGGTGCCCGCGCGTCACAAAAACGGTAAGACGGTCTTGTGTCAACAGCACGCTGCACAGGTCGCAGGGCTTCTGTCGGCAAAGGGGGCTTTGCCGGAATATCCTTCTTCCCGGTGCCGCGGCTTTCAACCCCTGCGCGCATTGCGCGTCGCAGGGTGCCGTTTTTCTGACTGAAGCCGCAGACTCTGCAGAGAATCAGCAAGGGGTGACGCGGCGGGACGGACGTTTCCGGCCCCGCCACCCCTTGGGACATCCCCGTACAGGGCAGGCCGGTTTCCATCGGGCAGGCTGTTAGCAAAGCGCCAACCGCATGGACCCTTGGCTGCAAGACAGAAAACGCTTCTGTGCGCCCCGTGCAGTCTGGCCTGGGCCATCACCCCGGCCCTGCGCCGCGCGCGCCTCAGGCACGCCAGAGGCCACAGCCCCCGGCCAGCGCCCGACCCGCCCATGGCGGGCGCTTTTCGCCCGCCGGGTCGGGCGCTGGCCTGCCGTTGTTCCCGGACCTGCCGGTCTACAGGGCACCGTCCCGCGCGGGCGGGGAAACGCGGTGCGTTTCCTGATCCCGCCCGGAGGGACATAAGCAGCTTCACCGCTGCAATGGCAGGGGCAATCGCCCCTGCCACAGCGCCACGCTGCCCCTTGCCAGCCGGGGGCCAAAGCCCCCCCCGGCCAGCGCCCGACCCGCCCACGGCGGGCGCTTCTCGCCCGCCTGGCCGGGCGCTGGCCAGCGTTGTTACTGAACCTGCCGATCTGCGGGGCACCGTCCCGCACGGGCGGGGGAAACGCGGTGCGTTTCCTGATCCCGCCCGGAGGGGCGAAAGCACTTTCACCGCTGCCATGGCAGGGGCCATCGCCCCTGCCACAGCGCCGCGCTGACCCTTGGCCCGCCGGGGGCCAAAAGCCCCCGGCCAGCGCCCGACCCG
>JADCEN010000013.1 GCA_020250175.1 Rhodobacter sp. | reverse complement strand
CGAAAAGGGCGGCCGAAATGTCCGGGAATGGGTTGCAGCCCGCAATCAGCTGGCCATAATGTTCACCGGGCGCTTCGACGCCTGAACGTATCTGAAAACCGCATGGACCCGGTCAGATACACAGAGTTTCAGACACTCCCGCCGATCCTCAAGGCGAACATCGCCAAGGAAGCGACCATCCACACCGATGAAGCCATGCAGTACGATAACCTGCACCAGCACTTCGCGGCACACGCTTCCGTCAACCACGGCGCGGAAGAGTACGTTCGCGGCGACGTGACGACCAACACTGTCGAGGGCTACTTCTCCATCTTCAAGCGCGGGATCAAGGGTGTCCACGAGCATTGCGGCAAGTAGCACCTACACCGCTACGCCGCAGAGTTCGCGTTCCGCTACAGCAACCGCGCGGCCAACGGCGACGAGGACACCGAACGCGCCGCCTTGATCGTCAAGGGCGCGGAGGGCAAGCGCCTCACCTATCGGCGGCCTGACTCAGGCTTCGTCTGAGTTCCGCAACTTGGTCGCCCGCTTGCTGGACGACTGGTCATCCGAAGATTGACTCTTGGTCGGAGCCGGGGCCTCATCATGGGGTTTCGGCTTCATGTTTAGAAGGTTGCGCACCGTCTCCACAAATATTGCATCAGTTGACATGCTGTGGCTTTACCTCCAATTCGCGAAGAATCCGGTTAATTGCGGCCCCCTCATCCCCCTTCCAGTTTGTGACCGCATCAATGCGGTTCGCGGCTTTGTCACGCATTTTCTGCGCGCCAGTGCTGCCGCTCTCCAAAAGAACCACAATCGCTACGGGCCTTCGAATCTCATACTCTGCCGACATTTGCAGGTGCATGGCCTGCCACAACTTTTCATTGTCCCTTGCGAGGAACAACGCCAACGGCTTGTTATGGCCAGCTTTACGCAGCACGAAGTCAGGGATTACCTCTTTGCTGTCCGGGAACACAGGAACGCCGGACTCCACGGAAAGACCGTCTACTTCGAGCGCGTCCAGCCTCCTTGCCACATCCTCTACAAATGAGTTCCTAGTGCGCTCTTGCGTCTGCTGGGTCATGTCTTGCAAGCGGAGCAGAAGCGCCATGAAGTCTAGCGCCTTTCTCTCCAAGTCTCCGTCCAAGACATCCGGGATGGCCAGTTCCCCGGAATCCTCGTTATAGGCCCCCCCGTAGATGGACAAGACCTCTTGGAAGTTTGCGAGCCGCTGCTTCGAGTCTAACGTTGCCCCTTCGCTCTCAAAGCGCGCAACGGTTAGGGCATCATCCACGATCTTGAAAGTGTGGCCAGGTTGCGGACCAACAACATAGAAGCCGATCGGGTCTCCGGTAAGCGCATCCGCGAAGGGCGTGGAAACACCAAAGCCACCACGGAACGGGTTGACCCGCACTTCGGCGCAGAAAGCCCTGCATATGCGCTGCTGGAGGGACATGGCTCAGTTGATCCTCAAAGACGGCTGATACTGGAAGCGGAACCACTTCGCAGCTATCTCTAATGCAATGATATCATTCATTGATTCTCCGCTCAAGGTGTATTCAGTTCTTCGGTGCTTGGTCCTTGCCGCAGGCATACGCTCTTGCCCTAAGGGCTTGATCACCCCTGAGGAAATGAGGGACGCGTCACCGCAGAAGCTGTGAACATGCCAGCCAAATGGGCTGTGCGCTACGTCATACTCGACTCGGACCAGCACCTTTGTGTCATTTTTCAGCACTTCGCCGAGGACCATCTGAAAGGCTGGCACATCCACATGGTAAGCGATCATGAGCCGAAAGTGCGACCCGAGGGCCTCAAACTCAACTACGGCCCATCGCCACTTTCTCGTGAGGGGGAAGCACCCGCCAGTCTTGCGCGAAAGAGGGAAAACTCTCCGTTGCGGCTTCTCCTGCGACCAGACTGCGTCCGTCACGTTCGTCTTTGGCGCTTTGATCACTTCTCTGAGATGCATCAGGCGACACTCGAAAACCCTGCGCCACCTTGACTTTCGCCGTCGCGCACGTCAATCTGCTTTCTTAAGTATATAATCGGCAAAGAAATTGCGCAAGCCCGATGGCCCGAACCGCCTGCCCGCGAACATCGGGGGGATTGAGTTGCGCGACGCAATTCGCCGGTTTTCGGCCGCCGCCTGATCAGGTGCCACCCTCTTGCGCGCAGAACCCTTCGCTGCGGCATGTTGCGGATTTGAGGACCCTCGTCACCCTTCTATGCGCTGTCCGCCTTTTCCGCCGCCGCAATCGCCTCTGCCGCCGCTTCCAGCGCCAGCAGGATCGAGGCGTGGCGGTTCCTGTAGCCGCGCGCAGGCAACAGGACCTCCAGCCCGTCAAAGGGGGCAGAGGGGACCGGACCTGCCTCTTTCAGCATCGCGCGCAGCTCGTCACGGGCGCGTTCCACCTCGGCCCGCGTGCGCCCCGGCAGGGCGCGGCCCACCACGGATGCGGCGGCCTGCCCCAGGGCGCAGGCCTTCACGTCCTGGGCAAAGTCCTTCACCTGGTGATCCGCCATCGTGACATCCACCGTCACGGTCGAGCCGCACAGCGGCGAGCGGCGTTTGGCGCTGCCCTCGGGGGCGGGCAGGCGGCCCAGATGCGGAATATCGGCCGCCAGTTGCAGAATCCGCCCCGAGTAGAGTTTGATCAGATCGCTGTCGCTCATCGGTCCCGTTCCCGCGAAAGGCTTTCCAGCCGCCGTCATTGCCCATAGATAGGCCGCCGGAGCACCCTTGCAAAGGAGCCTGGTGATGACCTTTGATCCCGCCAGCCTGGCGTATGATTCGCGCGGGTTGATCCCGGCGATTGCACAGGATCACGCGACGGGCGAAGTGCTGATGCTGGCCTGGATGAACGCTGCCGCGCTGGCGCGGACGCTGGAAACGGGGCAGGTGACCTATTGGTCGCGCTCGCGGGCGGAACTCTGGGCCAAGGGTGCCAGCTCGGGGCATGTGCAGCGGCTGGTGGAGTTGCGCATCGATTGTGACCGTGATGCGCTGCTGCTGCGGGTCGAACAGACCGGTCCGGCCTGCCATACCAACCGGCAGTCCTGCTTCTACACAGCGGTGCAGGACGGCACCGAGGTCGGGATCATGGCCCCGCTATAACCCGACCATCCGCCGGATATCTTCCGGCGTTGCGCCATCGGCGCGAAACAGCGACAGGGCGCGGGCGTCATCGCGCTTGGCCAGGCGCTTGCCTGCCGCATCGCGGATCAGGCGGTGATGGTGATAGGCGGGCGTGGGCAGCCCCAGCAGGCGTTGCAGCAGGACGTGGATCGCCGTGGCAGGTGCCAGGTCTTCGCCCCGGACGACATGGGTGATGCCCTGTGCCGCGTCATCGACCGTGACCGCAAGGTGGTACGAGGTGCCGATGTCGCGCCGCGCCAGGATCACATCGCCCACCTCTGCCGCAAGGGCGCTTGCGCGGGCGGTCCGGGGGCCGGCCAGCGGGCCGCAAAGCTCGGTCCAGTGCAGGTCCCCGGTCATCCGGGCGGCGCGGGCCGTGTCCAGACGGATGGCGTCCTGCGGTCCGGCCTCGGCCATGGTCCGCGGGCGGCAGGTGCCGGGATAGATCGGGCCGTCCGGGCCCGCTGGTGGCACGCCTTCCTGCGGGGCAGACAGGGCCGCGCGCAAATCCCCGCGCGTGCAGCGGCAGGGGTAAAGCACGCCCATGGCGGCCAGACGGTCAAGGGCGGCACCATAGGCCGCCATCCGGTCTGACTGGCGCATCACCGGTTCGCGCCAGGTCAGGCCCAGCCAGCGCAGATCGGTGCTGATCGCCGCCTCCCATTCCGGCCGGCACCGGGCCGCGTCGATATCCTCGATCCGCAGCAGGAAAGTGCCGCCAGCGGATTGCGCCAGATCAAAGGCGGTCAGGGCCGAAAACGCATGGCCCAGATGCAGCGGGCCGGTGGGCGAGGGCGCAAAGCGGGTGCGCAGCTCAGCCATTCAGCCAGCCGGTGAAGGCGGCCTTGGCGCGGTCGGTATAGGCCTTGTAGCGGTCCTTGCGGCCGCGACGACCCCCCCTGGCATCGATGGGCGGGAACAGGCCGAAGTTCACGTTCATCGGCTGGAACGTCTTCGCCTCGGCCCCGCCGGTGATATGGGTGACCAAGGCCCCCATCGCGGTGTCCGGCGGCGGTGGCGGCAGAATATGGCCCAGAATTTCCGCAGCCGCCATGCGCCCCGCCAGCAGGCCCATCGCGGCACTTTCGACATAGCCTTCCACGCCCGTAACCTGCCCCGCGAAGCGCAGGTTGGGCCGCGAGCGCAGGCGCATCTGCCCGTCCAGCAACGTGGGAGAGTTCAGGAAGGTATTGCGGTGAATGCCGCCAAGCCGGGCAAAAGACGCATTGTGCAGGCCGGGGATCATTTTGAGAACAGAGAGTTGCGCGCCATATTTCATCTTGGTCTGAAAGCCGACGATGTTGTAAAGTGTGCCCAGCTTGTTGTCGCGGCGCAGCTGCACGACGGCATGAGGCTTCAGATCGGGCCTGTGGGCATTGGTCAGACCGACCGGCTTCATCGGGCCGAAGCGCAGGGTCTCGCGGCCGCGTTCGGCCATCACCTCGATCGGCAGGCAGCCGTCGAAATAGCCCGCCGTTTCACCGTCGTGGAACTCTGTCTTCTCGGCGGCCAGAAGGGCATCGATAAAGGCCTCGTACTGATCCTTTGTCATCGGGCAGTTCATGTAGGCGGTCTGTTCCTCGGCCGTTTCGCCCTTGTCGTAGCGCGACTGCATCCAAGCCACCGACATATCCACGCTTTCGGCATAGACGATGGGGGCGATGGCGTCAAAGAAGGCCAGCGCCTCGGCCCCGGTTTCGGCGCGGATGGCCTGACCCAGGGCGGCAGAGGTCAGCGGACCCGTGGCGATGATCCAGTTCCCGTCTGAGGGAAGTTCGGTAACCTCTTCACAGGTCAGGGAAACAAGCGGATGTGCCCGCAACCGCGCCGTCACCGCTTCGGCGAAAGGATCGCGGTCCACGGCCAGCGCGCCCCCCGCCGGCAGGCGGTGTGCCATGGCCAGCTCCATGATCAGCCCGCCTGCCGCGCGCATTTCCCAATGCAGCAGGCCCACCGCATTGCGTTCGTCATCGTCTGATCGGAACGAGTTGGAACAGACCATCTCGGCGAAGTTTCCGGTGCGATGCGCGAAAGTGCCGACCTTGGGGCGCATTTCGTGAATCACCACGGGCACGCCCATGGTTGCGGCCTGCCAGGCGGCTTCCGATCCGGCCATCCCGCCGCCGACGATGTGCAAGGTTCGCGTCATGGACAGGGTTTACGGCATAGATTGGGATGGGGGAAGGGGCTGCCAAGATCCCTTATCACGACTGGAGACTACGTGGAGTTTGTTTGGGGCGGGTGTTTTCTTGACGGATTTGACCCGCGTCAAGTCGGGGCACTGCCCCGACGCCCGCGCCAGCCTGCCCCTTGGCAGGCGCGTTACCGCGCCCGCCCAGGCAGACGCGGCCGGATTTACAAGCGTCAGTCGCGTGGATAGCCCCTTGCCTGCGGGCGCAGCAGCCTTCGGCAATCGGACCCGGCAAACGTCCACTGGACGTTTGCTTTCGGGTCCTCTGGCGCTTGATTACGAGTGCTCTGAATAGCTGGCGAACAGCGCCCTACGCTCGCAGGCCACAAACGCCTCTGCCCCCGGCCCATCCACGGCTGCGAAGAACCGCCCAAGCCGCTGGGCCGCTTCAAAAAAACCCGGTGCGGGAAGACCGCCGCGCAGCTTGCCTTCGCACAGGGCGGCGCGGAAGGGGCGGCCCGCTGCGGCGTCTTCGGCCATCAGCGCTTCCAGCGCCCGGGTCAGCGTGGCGATACTGCCCGGCCCCGGCACGGCGAGCCTGCGGGCAAGCTCGCCATAGCCGATCGTTTCCCCGCGCCGGGCGAGCATATCGAGTTCCGCCGCCAGTGCCGCCAGCAGCGTCACGCCTCGTCGTCGGCCTGATCGGCGATGCGCGCGACCGACACCACCTCTTCGCCCGCGCCGGTGTCGAACACCCTGACGCCACCGGCCGAGCGTGACCGGAACGAGATGCCTTCCACCGGGCAGCGGATCGACTGGCCGGTCGAGGTGGCAAGCATAACCTGATCGCTGCGGTCCACCGGGAAACAGGCGATCAGCCTGCCGCCGCGCGACCCCGCCGACATCGCCTTGACCCCCTGGCCCCCGCGCCCGCGCACCGGATAATCGTGCGAGGACGACAGCTTGCCCATCCCGCTGGCGGTGATGGTCAGGATCAAATCCTCGGCCGCCGACATTTCGGCAAAACGGTCCAGCGACAGTTGCCCGGCTTCGACGGCCTCTTCATCCTCATCCGCCTCGGCCCCGTCATCGAGCGCGCCTTCCTGGGCGCGACGCATCTTGAGATAGGCCGCCCGTTCATCGGGCGAGGCTTCGAAATGGCGGATCACCGACATCGACACCACCCGGTCCCCGTCCGACAGGCGCACGCCGCGCACCCCGGTGGAATCGCGGCCCTTGAACACGCGCACATCCGTTGTAGGAAAGCGGATCGCCCGGCCAAGGGCGGTGACCAGCATCACGTCATCGGTTTCATCGCAGATGCGCGCATTCACCAGCAGCACGCCTTCGGGCAGTTTCATGGCGATCTTGCCGTTGCGCATGACATTGGTGAAATCCGACAGGGCGTTGCGCCGCACATCCCCGTCCGAGGTGGCAAACACGATCTGCAGGTTGTCCCAATCCTTTTCCGGTACGTCCACCGGCATGATGGCGGCAATCGAGACGCCGGTTTCCACCGACAGGATGTTGACGATGGCCTTGCCCTTGGCCTGCCGGCCCGCCAGCGGCAGGCGCCAGGTCTTCAGCTTGTAGACCATGCCATCGGTGGTGAAGAACAGAAGCGGCGTATGGGTATTGGCCACGAACAGCGTGGTGACGACATCGTCTTCCTTGGTGGACATCGACGACAGGCCCTTGCCGCCGCGCCGCTGGGCGCGGAATTCGGCCAGGGGCGTGCGCTTGATGTAGCCACCGGAGGTGATCGTCACGACCATGTCTTCGCGTTCGATCAGGTCTTCGTCTTCCATGTCGCCGGACCAGTCGACGATCTCGGTCCGCCGCGGCACCGCAAACAGCGCCTTCACCTCGGCCAGTTCGGCCGAGATGATCGCCATGATCCGCTCGCGGGAGCCAAGGATTGCCAGATAGTCGCGGATCTTTGCCGCCAGTTCCTGCAACTCATCCGTCACTTCGGCCACGCCAAGGGCTGTCAGGCGCTGCAGGCGCAGCTCCAGAATGGCGCGGGCCTGAACCTCCGACAGGTTGTAGGTGCCGTCTGCGTTCACGGTATGGCCGGGGTCGTCGATCAGACGGATGTATTCGGCAATCTCGGCCACCGGCCAGCGGCGGGTCATCAGCCGCTCGCGCGCCTCTGCCGGATCGGCAGAAGCGCGGATGGTGGCCACCACCTCATCCACGTTGGAAACCGCCACCGCCAGCCCGCACAGCACATGGCTGCGTTCGCGCGCCTTGCGCAGTTCAAAGGCCGTGCGGCGCGCCACCACTTCCTCGCGGAAGGTGATGAAATGCGTCAGGAAATCGCGCAGGGTCAATTGTTCGGGCCGCCCGCCGTTCAGCGCCAGCATGTTGCAACCGAACGAGGTCTGCATCGGCGTAAAGCGCCAAAGCTGGTTCAGCACCACATCCGCCGTCGCATCGCGCTTGAGTTCGATCACCACGCGCACGCCGATCCGGTCGGATTCGTCCTGCACATGGGCGATGCCTTCGATCTTCTTTTCGCGGACCATGTCGGCGATCTTTTCGATCATCGCGGCCTTGTTCACCTGATAGGGCACCTCGTCCACAATGATCGCATGGCGGTCCTTGCGGATTTCCTCGATCCGGGTCCTGGCGCGGATGATGACGCTGCCGCGCCCTTCCATATAGGCCCGGCGCGCCCCCGACCGGCCCAGAATCAGGCCGCCCGTCGGAAAATCCGGGGCCGGGATGATGTCGATCAGCGCTTCGGTGGACAGATCCGGATCGGCAATCAGCGCAAGCGCCGCATCGATCACCTCGCCCAGATTGTGGGGCGGAATGTTCGTGGCCATGCCCACGGCGATGCCGCTGGCCCCGTTGACCAGCATATTGGGAAACCGGGCGGGCAGGACCGTCGGCTCGCGGTCCTTGCCATCATAATTGTCCTGAAAATCAACGGTTTCCTTGTCAATATCGGCCAGAAGGAAGGCCGCAGGCCTGTCCATCCGCACTTCGGTATAGCGCATGGCGGCAGCGTTATCGCCATCCATGGAGCCGAAGTTGCCCTGACCGTCCAGAAGCCGGAGCGACATCGAAAAGGGCTGCGCCATCCGCACCAGCGCATCATAGATCGAGGCATCGCCATGCGGATGGTACTTGCCCATGGTGTCGCCCACGGGGCGCGCCGACTTGCGGTAGGATTTGTCATGCGTGTTGCCGGTTTCGTGCATCGCGAACAGCACGCGGCGATGCACCGGTTTCAGCCCGTCGCGCAGGTCCGGGATGGCCCGGCTGACGATCACGCTCATCGCGTAATCAAGGTAGGCTGTCTTCATCTCCTCGGCGACGGAAACCTGCGGTCCATGATAGGCAGGGCGATCCGGGGTTTCGCCTGCATTTTCCGTCTCTTCTGGGGTGTCGGTCACGAGGCCGCTCTTTCATGCAAATCCGCTACATCTTGTATCCGGCACTATAGCCCATCGCGGATGCGGGGTGCAATGCCGGGTGTCCGCCTGCCTTGGCAGCCGCGGCAGTGCAGTGCCAACAGACTGTTTTAATTGAAAATTATGTCGGCTGTGGCAACATCCGGGCAAGAAGAAGCGACAGGGGCATGACCATGCATGAACAGGAGACCCGGCTGATGTTGAAGGGATACGGGTTGACCACGGCCGAGCTCTTCTACCGGATTCCGGATTATCGCAATGTGATCAACAGCTTCGTATGGCAGGACTATGATCTGGCACCAGACTATCCGCAGCTTTTCAAGTTCATCGGGTTCTGGCAGGAGCAAATCGAAGGCCCGCTGCATTCGGTGCGATTCACCCATCGCAAGCTGATCGCACCGGGTGAGTGGCGCAATATGGTGGGAGAGTTCCGCCTGCACTAGCCGGGCCGCCTGAGACCTTAACAGGCTGCTGAAAAAGTGCCGGTCGCATGGGCTGCCTGACCGATAAGCGGGAAACTCTTCCCCCTGCGCATCCTGGCAGGGGCCATCGCCCCTGCCACAGCGCCACGCTGATCCTTGGCCCGCCGGGGGCCAAAGCCCCCGGCCAGCGCCCGCCCCGCCCCCGGCGGGCGCTTCTCGCCCGCCGGGTCGGGCGCTGGCCTGCGGTGCGCTTGGACCTGCCGATCTACGGGAACCGTCTCGCACGGGCGGGGAAACGCAGTGCGTTTCCGGGTCCCGCCCAAAGGTGCAATCCCTTTCCACGGATCGGGACGATTTTCCCAAGGCAGGCGGTCGGATTTCTTTTTCAGCACCCTGTTGCGGTTCAGATGCAGGGCTTTGTCAGAAACGGAAATCACCCATAGCTGCGCGTGGGGCGGTCAAACACCTTGCGCCCCATGAGGCTTGCCACAAGGTCCACCATCAACCGCGCGGTGCGCCCGCGCTCGTCCAGGAACGGGTTCAGCTCCACCAGATCCAGTGATGTGACAAGGCCGGAGTCGTGCAGCAGTTCCATGACCAGATGCGCCTCGCGAAAGGTCGTGCCGCCCGGCACCGTGGTGCCGACGGCAGGGGCGATGGACGGATCCAGAAAATCGACATCCAGCGATACATGCAGCAGGCCGTTCGCGGCCCGGACGCGGTCCAGAAAGGCGCGCAACGGCGCGACAATGCCGAATTCATCCAGCACCCGCATGTCCTTCATGGCGATGTCATGCTGCAGCAATGCGGCATGTTCCGCCGGATCGACGGACCGGATCCCATAAAGGCAGATGCGGTCAGCCGGAAGCGGGGCGGGAAAGGGCGGAAACCCGGCAAAGCCTGACCGGCCCGCGATATAGGCCACCGGTGTGCCGTGCAGATTTCCCGATGTAGTCGTCACCGGGGTGTGGAAATCGGAATGGGCATCCAGCCACAGCAGGAACAGCGGGCGACCCGCAGCTTCGGCATGCGCGGCAACCCCGGCGATGCTGCCCAGGGCCAGCGAATGGTCGCCGCCAAGCAGGATCGGCATGCCTTGTGCCACGGCCTGGCCGGTGGCAGCCTTCAGCACCTGCATCCAGGCCAGCGTTTCGGGCAGGCAATGGACCAGCGGGTTTTCGGGCGTGACATCGGGCAGGGGGCCGGGGGCAAGGTCGCCATGGTCTTCCACGCTGTGACCAAGCTCGCGCAAGGCCTGTGCCAGCCCCGCCACCCGATAGGCCGAAGGTCCCATCAGGCAGCCCGGGCACTGCTGGCCAGAGTCGACCGGGGCCCCGATCAGGATGCAATGGGTCATCTGCCGTTTCCTTTCCTCAGCTGCGGCTGCGCGCCGCCAGAAGCCAGATCAGCATCAGACCCAGCGACACCACACCATTCCATGACGCCATCGACAGGCCAAGCATTTGCCAGGCGACCTCGTCACAGCGCACCACCGGTGCCACCACAATGGTTGGATCAAGCAGGTCCTTCACGTCAATCCCGGCAATCGACCCGGCCGAGCATGATGTGGGGCCTGCCCACCACAGCCGTTCGACGCCGGTGTGATACAGCCCGATCCCGGCCGTGGTCAGGGCCGCTGCGGCCCCGGCCAGCGGCAGAAGCCGGCCCGGAATGGCCAGCGCCAGAAGGCCGATCCCGACGGCCGCCGCATGGGGCCAGCGTTGCAGCAGGCACAGATGGCACGGGGCGAGGCCGCCGATGTATTGAAAGGCAAAGGCCCCCGCCAGCATCGCCAGCGATCCGGCCATCGCCAGAATGATCAAACGGGTACGCTGTGCCATGTGCCTGATCCTTTTCGTGCGATGCGGACCTTAAGGCAGTGCGGGGCACAGCGAAAGAGGCCCGCCATTGACGCGGCGCTGCGGGGCGATTACACCGCATCCCTGTGGCCCGAGTGGTGAAATGGTAGACGCAGGGGACTCAAAATCCCCCGCCGCAAGGCGTGTCGGTTCGAGTCCGACCTCGGGCACCAAGGGCTGGCCGTTCCCGCAGGGCGACCCTTTGGGTATCGGCCCTTACACTTGGTGGCAACCCCGCGCCGCACGCCACGCGGCCCAGTCTTCCGGCGTATCAAGATCGGTGACGGCATGGCGCGCGGGCAGGGCGATGAATTCTGTCCTGTCCCGGTGCTGTCGCAACAGATCCCGCGCACCGCTGTCGCCGGTCAGGGCGGCCAGACCGGGCAGCGCCCATTCCGGGAACAATACCGGGTGGCCGGGCGTGGCATCTGCCGCCGTGGCGCGCAGGATCAGGTCAGGTGCCACGGCATGGCGGGCCAGCAGCAGGGAAAGGTCATCGGTCGTGATCTCTGGCAGGTCAGCCAGCAGAACCAGCACCGGGCGCGCCCTCGCCGCCCGCACCCCCGCCCGGATCGATGCCGAAAGGCCCAGCGCCGCATCGGGCACCGGCACCGTCACCAGATCAAGCCCCGCCAAGGCCGCCCCGCGCGCGGGCCGGTCTGTGGGCAGGGTCACGATCACCGATACCCCCGTGCCCAGCGCAACCCGCGCCTGCCGCAGCAGCAGCGGAACCCCTTCGACCGGCTCCATCAGCTTGTCCGCCCCGCGCATCCGGGATGATGATCCGGCGGCCAGCAGCAGGAGTGCGGGGGGTGTCATCGGGGCGAACGACCGCTGGATGATCGGATGGGTGCGGGATGCGATGCCCGCGAGGCAGCCAAATGGATCATGAGCAGTGCGTGCGCCCGGACCGATAAGGTCACGCTCCAGTGGAGCGTGACCCGGCCCAACGCCCGAAGGCGCAAGCCGCAGGGCAAGGTGGGGTGGTCTTGGGATGATATTGGTAAATCAGGCCGCGCCTGCCTGAGCGGGCGCGGAACGCGCCTGCCATGGGGCAGGCAGGCGCGGCCGTCTGGGCAGTGCCCCGACTTGACGCTTGTCACATCCGCCAAGAAAAGAAAGGAGTATGTGTTGGCAATGTCAGTGTCATTACTTCCCCCTGATCTCAAAAGTTAAAGCGCCCCCTCCTGCCCTTCGCTTGCGCTCCGGGCGTTCGGCGCTGGCAAGGCTCCACCGGAGCCTTGCCTCCCAGCTGCGCTGGGACCGCGCCCCCTCCGGCCCTTCGCTTGCGCTCCGGGCGTTCGGCGCTGGCAAGGCTCCACCGGAGCCTTGCCTCCCGGCTGCGCCGGGACCGCGCCTCCTCCGGCCCTTCGCTTGCGCTCCGGGCGTTCGGCGTTGGCAAGGCTGCGCCGGAGCCTTGCCTCCCGGCTGCGCCGGGACCGCGCCCCCTCCGGCCCTTCGCTTGCGCTCCGGGCGTTCGGCGCTGGCAAGGCTCCACCGGAGCCTTGCCTCCCGGCTGCGCCGGGACCGCGCCTCACCCCCGCATCCTTGCACCATCGGCGTCGAACAGCGGTTCTGTCACCAGCACCGCAGGCCGCTTTTCGCCGAGAATCTCGATATGAACCGCCAGCCCCTCCGCCACCTGGCCCGAGGGGACAAAGCCCATCGCCACCGATTTGCCGGTGTAATGCGAATACCCGCCCGAGGTGCAGAACCCCACCACATCCCCGCCGATCCAGATCGGCTCCCAGGCGACCACATCGGCATCCACCGCGTCCACCACAAAGGCGCAGAGCCGCCGCTTCGGCCCTTCGGCCTTTTCCCGCATCGCCGCCGCCTTGCCGATCCAGTCGCTGGGCTTGTTCCAGCGGATGAACCGGTCCAGCCCGGTTTCGCCGGGCATGTAATCGGGGCTGAACTCGCGCCCCCAACTGCCAAAGAACTTGTCCAGACGCAGGCTCATCATCGCGCGCATGCCGAAGGGGCGGATGCCAAGGTCCTGCCCTGCGTCCCACAGCGTGTGCCACAGGTGGCGCTGGCTGACCGCATCGCAGTAAATCTCATACCCCAGATCGGCGGTATAGCTGACGCGCTGCACGATGCAGTCGGCCATGCCCACGGTCATGTGCCGCACATCCATGAAGCGGAACGCGTCATTCGACACATCGCTGCGGGTCACCCGGGCCAGCAGCTCGCGCGCCTTTGGCCCCGCAATCTGGAACCCCGTGCGCGTGTCAGAGATATTCTCAACCCGCACCCCGTCTTCCGCATGGCTGTCGAACCAGCGCGAATGCCAGCCCTGCGCCCCATAGCTGGCGGTCAGCTGAAATTCGGTCTCTGACAGGCAGGACACGGTGAAATCCCCGATGATCCGGCCCGACTCCGCCAACATCGGCGTCAGCGACAGGCGCCCCGGTTTCGGGATCAGGCCCGCCATGATCCGGTCCAACCAGGCCTGGGCCTTGGGGCCGGTGACGCGGTACTTGCCGAAATTCTGCACCTCGTTGATGCCCACGCCATGGCGCACAGCCAGCACTTCGGCCTTCGTTGCGTCCCAGGCGTTGGACCGTTTGAAGGTCGGCGTTTCATACAGCGGCTCGCCGGGCAGGGCGTGGTAATTCACCACCTCCAGCCCGTATTGCTGGCCCCAGACGGCGCGCATGCCCGAGAAGACATCATACATCGCCGTGGTGCGGAACGGGCGTGCCGCCGGCTTTTCCTCGTTCGGATAGGCCACGCTGAAGCGGGTCTGATAATTCTCGATCACCTTGGGCACGGTATAGCCGGGCGTCGTCCAACTGCCAAAGCGGGCCACGTCAAAGCCGCGCGGGTCACGTTCAACCTCGCCATGGATCATCCACTGTGCCAGGCTCAGGCCCATGCCGCCGCCCTGGCTGAACCCTGCCATCACCGCGCAGGCCGACCAGTAGTTGCGCAGGCCCGGCACCGGGCCGATCAGCGGGTTGCCATCGGGGGCGAATGTGAAGGGGCCATGGATCACGCGCTTGACGCCCGAGCGTTCCAGCGCCGGGAAACGGCGATAGGCGAATTCCACACTGTCGCTGACCTTATCCAGATTGTCGGGCAACAACTCATGGCCAAAGCCCCAGGGCGTGCCGTCAATCGCCCAGCCTTCGGCCAGTTTCTCATAGAACCCGATGACAAAGCCGCGCCCTTCCTGGCGCAAATAGCTTTCGCCACCCGGATCGATCACATGCGGAAACTCGCGCCCCGCTTTCAGGATTTCCACAATCTCGGGGATGTCATCGGTCACCAGATACTGGTGCGCCATCGGCAAAAGCGGCAGGTACACGCCCGCCATCGCCCCCACTTCGCGCGCCCAAAGCCCGGCAGCGTTCACCAGATGCTCGGCCACGATGGTGCCCTGTTCGGTCACCACATCCCAGCCGCCATCGGCGCGCTGGGTGGTGGACAGAACGCGGTTGTGCAGGATGATCTCGGCCCCGCCCATGCGGGCGGCCTTCGCATAGGCATGGGTGGTGCCCGACGGGTCTAGGTGGCCGTCCAGCGGATCATAGAGCGCGCCGATGATCCCGGCGGTGTTCACCAGCCCGTCGGTCATCTTTGCCACTTCGTCCGGCGACAGAATGGCTGTATCCAGCCCCATGTAGCGGTGCTTGGCGCGTTCCGCCTTCAGCATGTCGAACCGTTCCTGCGTATCGGCCAGCGTGATGCCGCCGACATGGTGCAGCCCGCAGGACATGCCGGTGATCGCCTCCAGCTCTTTGTAAAGGCGGATGGTATAGCCTTGCAGGGCGGCCATGTTGGTATCGCCGTTCAACGTGTGAAAGCCGCCCGCCGCGTGCCAGGTCGATCCGCTGGTCAGGTCCGACCGTTCGATCAGGGTCACATCCGACCAGCCCAGCTTGGTCAGGTGATAGAGCACCGAACAGCCGACGACGCCGCCGCCAATGACCAGGACACGGGTATGGGTTTTCATCGCAGCACTCCGATGCGTTTCACTTGCGGGCAACATTGACCCCGCGCCAAGCGGCAATCATGCGCAGCCGCGACAGGAAATGTCGCAAGCCGCATTTGCGGGGCCGCCCAAGCGGCTTCTCATTCGCACGGATATACCGCAGGGGTGCGGGTGCTGACACCCCAGCGGCCCGGCGCAGGCCCTACTTCTCGGGAATCAGTCCCCTTGGACTGAACCGCAGCACCAGCAGCAGGATGACCCCCTTCGTCACCGGCCGCATATGCGCCGCCCCGTCCTGCAGGTGGGTCTTGAGCCAGGATCCGTCCGCCATGCCGGCGGTGATCGTGCCCATCAGCCACAGCCCCATCGGTTCGACCATGATCCACAGCCACCAGATCAGAAAGCCGCCCAGCACCGCGCCCCAGTTGTTGCCCGATCCGCCGACAATCACCATCATCCAGATCAGGAAGGTGTAGCGCAGCGGCGAATAGCTGCCGGGGGTCAGTTGTCCGTCCAGCGTGGTCATCATCGCACCGGCGATGCCAACAACGGCAGAGCCCAGGATGAACACCTGCAGGTGCCTGCCGGTCACGTATTTGCCCATGGCTTCGGCCGACACCTCATTGTCGCGGATGGCGCGCATGGTGCGGCCCCAGGGCGAGCGCAGGGCGCGTTCTGACAGCCAGACCACAATCAGCAGCACCGTCAGGAACAATCCGGCATAGGCCAGCTTGACGATGATGGACGAGGTCAGCACCGGGTCAAACCCCCAGCGCCCGGCCCAGTCCAGGAATGGCTGGCTTTGCTGCAGGTCCACTTCCAGCGGCACCGGCCAGGGGCGGGGCAACTGGGTGATGTTCTTGACGCCGCGCGCCAGCCAATCTTCGTTCTTCATCACCGCGATGACAATCTCGGCGATGCCCAGCGTGGCAATCGCCAGATAGTCCGACCGCAGGCCAAGTGCTGTCTTGCCGATGGCCCAGGCGGCGGCAGCGGCCAGAAGGCCGCCCATCGGCCAGGCGACCAGCGCGGGCAGGCCGAAGCCGCCGATATTGCCGAAGGCTTCCGGGTTGTTCGCCTCGACCGCGACGGCAGCCGGATCGAACACCCAGCGGTACAGGAAGAACCCGCCCAGCAGCACTGCAATGATCGTGGCCGTCCGGGGCAGCCCCTGTTGCATGCGCCTGTACAGGGCAACCGCAAGGCCGATGGTGGCCACGCCCAAAAGCAGCCCCAGCACGATACCCGGCCCGCCCGCGCGCCAGGCCCCTTCAACCGGCTGCGACGAGGTCAGCACCACGGCCAGCCCGCCCAGGGCGGCAAAGCCCATGATGCCGACGTTGAACAGGCCCGCATAGCCCCACTGGATATTCACGCCCATCGCCATGATCGCCGAGACGATGGCCATGTTCAGGATCGACAGCGCCAGGTTCCAGCTTTGAAAGAAGCCGGTGATCAGGAACAGCACGGCGACAGCGGCGAAAAGCGCCAGATTGCGCGATGTCATACGGATTTCCCCCTGAAAAGACCCGTAGGTTTGAACAGCAGTACCGCAATCAGGATCGTGAAGCTTACGGCGAATTTGTAATCCGTGGTCAAAAGCTGCACCAGCGCCTCGGGTGCCAGGCTGTCGGGCAGCAGATAGCCCAGCACCTTTTTCCAGGCATAGGTCACCATCACCTCGGAAAAGGCGATGACAAAGCCGCCGGCAATGGCCCCGACCGGGCTGCCAAGGCCGCCCACCACCGCGGCGGCAAAGATCGGCAACAGCAGCTGGAAATAGGTGAAGGGTTTGAAGCTTTTGTCCAGACCGTAGAGCACGCCCGCGATGGTCGCCAGCGCCGCCGTGATGATCCAGGTCACCGCAACCACCCGTTCGGGGTTGATGCCCGACAGCAGGGCCAGATCCTCATTGTCCGAAAACGCCCGCATCGATTTGCCGGTGCGGGTGCGGTTGAGGAACCAGAACAGGGCGGCCACCACGATGACCGCCGTTGCCAGCGTGATCGCCTGGGTTGATTTGATCGCCAGCCCCTCGGCCAGGCCGGTTGTCGCCTTGAAGTCGGCGGCAGAGATGACAAAGCGTTCGCCGTCGGCAAAATTCTGTTCTTCGGTGCCGATGATGAAGCGGGTGATCCCGTTCATGATGAAGGTGACCCCCAGCGAGACGATCACCAGGATCGAGGTCGCAACCCGCTGCTTGCGGTAAAAACGGTAGACCACCCTGTCGGTGCCAAGGACAAACAGCGCCGTCAGCACAATGCCGATGGGCAATGCCAGCAGCGCCGTGGGCAGCGGGCCGAAGCTTATGCCCATCGACTGGAACCACCAGGTGAACAGGATGGTGATCATCGTGCCGAAGGCCATGGTATCGCCATGGGCAAAGTTGGAAAACCGCAGGATGCCGTAGATCAGCGTCACACCCAGCGCGCCGATGGCCAGTTGCGCGCCGTAAGCCACGGCGGGGATGAAGACAAAGTTGGCAAAGGTCACCAGCGCGTTCAGAAGGTCCATGGATCAGATTTCCCCGTCGCAGCGACCGAACGCGGTTTCAACATGACGCCCGTCGATATCCTCGTGCACCGTCAGGGCCAGCGCCCCGTCAGGAAACAGCGACAGCAGCACGGTGACGGACCCAAGGGACGACAGCATGAAGCTTTTCACATCAGCCTCTGGCGGGCTGACCTGCATAAGTTCCACCCACCCGCCGTCCACGGCGGCACCATAGCCGCCCGGCACCGGTTCCAGATTGAAATCGATTGCAATTTCGGCGCAGGGCTGTCCGACGGTGCATTCCTTTGTCAGGGTGCAGGACAGATCGGCAAGCCCCGCCCAGGCCGCACCCGGGGCCAGAAGCATCACGACGGCAAGGCTGCGCAGGATCGTCACGCTCAACCCCCCAGAAAGGTGCGGCGCACCTCGGGATCGGCCAGCAGGGCTGCGCCGGTGTCGGTAAAGCGGTTGGCCCCCTGCACCAGGACATAGCCCCTGTCGGCGATTTCCAGCGCCTGGCGCGCATTCTGTTCGACCATCAGGATCGAGATGCCGGTGCGCGCCACCTCGATGATCCGGTCAAACAGCTCGTCCATGACGATCGGGCTGACACCCGCCGTGGGTTCATCCAGCATCAGCACCGAAGGCTGCGTCATCAGCGCGCGGCCCACCGCCACCTGCTGGCGCTGCCCGCCGGAAAGCTCGCCCGCCGCCTGACGGCGCTTGTCACGCAGGACCGGAAACAGGGTGTAGATCTGCTCCAGCGTGGTGCGGATGTCGTCGCGCCGCAGAAAGGCACCCATTTCCAGGTTTTCCTCGACCGTCATCGAAGTGAAGATGTTCTGCGTCTGGGGCACAAAGGCCATGCCCCTGGCCACGCGGGCCTGCGGTGACAGCGCGGTGATATCCTCGCCGCCCAGCCGTACATGGCCCGAGCGCAGCTTGAGCATGCCGAAGACCGCCTTCATCGCGGTGGATTTCCCGGCCCCGTTCGGGCCGACGATCACGGCGATCTGGCCCTTTTCGACCGCAATCGTGCAGGCGTTCAGAATATCGGCGGTGCCATAGCCGCCGGTCATCGCATCGCCGATCAGGAAAGGTTCAGCCACGGGTTACCTCGCCATCGGGGGCGGTCGAGTGTTCTGGCGAAACTTCCGGGACTGTCACACCGGCAGGAAGGGCTTTCGCCGGAAAACTCGGGAAGAGCGCATCCTCACGCATGGGCGACGACCTTGTTCTTCAGTCCGGTGCCAAGATAGGCCTCGATCACGCGCTCGTCGTTCTTCACCTCATCCACCGTTCCCTGGGCCAGCACCTTGCCTTGGGCCATGACGATGACGGGGTCGCAGAGCCGCGCGATAAAATCCATGTCATGTTCGATCACGCAGAAGGTATAGCCGCGTTCGCGGTTCAGCCGCAGGATTGCGTCGGCGATGGTGTTCAGCAGCGTGCGGTTCACGCCCGCCCCCACCTCGTCCAGAAAGACGGTCTTGGCATCGACCATCATGGTGCGGCCCAGTTCCAGCAGCTTTTTCTGCCCGCCCGAGATATTCGCGGCCTTCTCGTCGGCCAGATGGCCGATGGTCAGGAATTCCAGCACCTCATCGGCCTTGCGGCGGATTGCGGCCTCTTGCGCGGCCACGGCACCCCGGCGGAACCAGGCATTCCAAAGCCGCTCGCCCAACTGGTGGGCGGGCACCATCATCAGGTTCTCGCGCACGGTCATGGAGCCGAATTCATGGGCAATCTGGAAGGTGCGCAACAGGCCCTTGCCGAACAGCTCATGCGGCGACAGTCCGGTGATCTCCTCGCCATCCATCATCACCCGGCCCGATGTGGGGGGCAGGCGGCCCGCGATCACGTTGAAAAGCGTGGTCTTGCCTGCGCCGTTCGGGCCGATCAGGCCGGTGATCGACCCGGTTTCGATCCGTATCGACGCGCCGTCCACCGCGCGGAATCCCCCGAAATGCTTGTGCAGATCCTCGACGATGATCATGCGGCCTTCCCCCTGTGCCCCCTTGTCTTTCACCACAGCGGTGCGCCGGGGGCCTGTTCTTGCAGCAACGGCCCGGGCGATGGGCCCGGGCCGTGCGATCCGTTACCGGCTTTTCCGCATCAGCGGAAGCGGGTCGTCACGATCTTGCCGTCGATCACGTCGATCTCGCGGTAATTGCCCGCCGATTCACCCGTTCCGACCAGTTCCACCGCAGAGGCGCCGACATAGTCGATATCCGTGCCGGCCTTGATCAGTTCCAGCGCCTTGGCCAGTTCGCCCGGAAAGATCTTTTCGCCCGGCGCGTTGGCCAGATCCATGATCTTCGGTGCGAAATCGGTCGACTTGGACGAACCGGCGGCCTGCATCGCCAGCATGATCAGGGCGGCGGCATCATAGCTTTCCGGCGTATAGGGCGAGTTCACGTCGAACTTGCCGCCCGACTTGTCGGCCAGAAGCTTCATGCCCGGTGAATCCGTACCCGGGACCTGCCCGAAGGAGCCGTCGATCGAGTTGCCAAGGGCTGCCGTCAGATTGTCGCCGATCATGCCGCCCGGCAGTTGGAACAGCGAAAAGGCCCCGGTGTCGAGGGCTGCACGGATCACGCCGACCCCGCCCTGGTCAAGATAGCCCGCCACGATCAGGATATCGCCGCCGGCAGCGGCCAGCGCCGCGACTTCGGCGGTGTAATCGGCCTTGCCGTCTTCATGCGCGGCCGAAATGGTGATCTTGCCGCCCTTGGCTTCAAAGGCGGTGGCGATGGCTTCCGCCAGACCTTTGCCATAGTCATTGTTTGTATAGGTCAGGGCGGCGGTCTTGATGCCGCGCTCGGTCATGATGTCAGCCGCGATTTCGCCCTCGCGGGCGTCTGACGGCGCAGTGCGGAAGAACAGGCCATCGTCTTCGGCGGTGCTCAGCGCGGGCGAGGTGGCCGAGGGAGAGATCATGACGATGCCGTTCGGCCGCGCCACGTTCTGCAGGATGGCGCCGGTCACGCCGGAACAATCGGCACCGATGATGGCATTGACCTGATCGCCGGTCACAAGGCGTTCGGCAGCGGCAGTGGCGGCAGCCGAGTCAACACAGGTGGAGTCGGCGCGGATCGCGGTAACAGTCGAACCGTCAAGCAGCAGGCCAGAGGCGTTCACCTCGGCAATGGCCGCCTCTGATGCCGCCGCCATCGATCCGGTCAGCGATTCAATCGGGCCGGTGAAGCCGAAGATGATTCCCAGCTTGATGTCCTCGGCCTGTACGGCACCGGCAAAAAGCGCGCAGGCCGCCGTCGCGGTAAGCAGTTTCTTCATGGTGTACTCCCAGTTGGAACAGTGTCCTGCCGGGTAAACTACTGAGGTGTGCGACAAAAGGAAAGCGCACAAAAAAGCGATCTCCTGCGGGCAAACCGGCGGATTGCCGCGGCCACTTTTGCCGCCGGCGGTACGGCCCCCTATATTGCCACCGGGTGGCGAAGGCGAAGGGGTATGGCGGATGACAATGTTGCGAACGGCGATTTGCGCCCTTGGGCTGTACGCGGGGCTTGCGGGGGCGGTGACGGCCCTTGAAACCTCTGCGGGGCAGGTCCGCATCGAGGTGATGGCGACCGGGCTGGATGAACCCTGGTCGATCGGTTTCCTGCCGGACGGGCGCTTTGTGGTGACCGAACGCGACGGCCGCCTGACGCTGTTTCCCGCCGAAGGGGGCGCGCCCTTGGCCCAAATCTCGGGCCTGCCGCAGGTCGCGGCGGTCGGGCAGGGCGGCCTTCTGGATGTGCTGATCCCGCAGGATTTTGCGCAAAGCCGCGCAGTGCTGCTCAGCTATGCGGTGGCACAGCCAAACGGCGGCGAAGGCACGGCCATGGGCGCAGGGCGGTTGTCCGAGGACGGCACGCGCCTTGAGGATTTCCGTCAGCTTTTCGAGATGCGCCCCGGGGGGTCCGGCGGCCGGCATTTCGGCTCGCGGATGGTCGAGGCACCCGACGGATCAATCTTTCTGACCCTTGGCGACCGCGGCACACCCGAATTGGCGCAGGATTTGGCCCGCCATGAAGGGTCTGTCGTGCGCCTGACGCGAAAGGGGGCTGCGGCGGGGGAAGGCTTTGGTCCCGCTGCCTTGCCCGAGCTTTACAGCAAGGGCCACCGCAACCCGCAGGGGGCGGCCCTGGATGCGTCAGGCCGCCTTTGGGTGGTCGAACATGGTGCGCAGGGCGGCGACGAGGTGAACCTGATTACGGCGGGGCGCAACTATGGCTGGCCGGTGATCGCCTATGGGCGGGATTACGGCGGTGGCAAGATTGGCACCGGAACGGCGGCACCCGGCCTGGAACAGCCGGTGACCTACTGGGACCCATCGATTGCGCCTTCGGGCCTGATGATCTATTCGGGCAGCCTCTTTCCCGAATGGCAGGGCGACATCTTCACCGGCAGCCTGAAGTACGACTACATCTCGCGCCTCGACCCGGAGGCAGACTTTGCCGAGGAACGCCTGCAAGCCCCCGAAACCGGGCGCGTCCGCGATGTCCGGCAGGGGCCGGAGGGGGCGATCTGGTTTCTGTCGGTGACAGAAGGGGCGGTGTTCCGCATTGTCCCGGCGTCCTGACCACGGTCATCTTGCCGGCCGGAATAACTCGGGCGGGAACCGGCAATCAGACCCCCCTGCCCAGAGTTTGCATCACGAACGGCCGCTTCGCGGCCGCGCGATCAGATCGACAGGCGCGCCATGCCGGACATGCCGGGGGTGCCTTGCGTGCCGCGCTCGCGGTAGGGGGTGGTGTTGTAATGCGCCCGGTAGCATTTCGAGAAATGCGAGGGCGAGGCAAAGCCGCAGGCCAGCGCCACATTGATCACGCTCATGTCGGTTTGCATCAGCAGGTTGCGGGCCTTCTGCAGGCGCAGTTCCATGTAATAGCGCTTGGGGCTGCGGTTGAGGTAGCGGCGGAACAGCCGCTCCAGCTGGCGGGTGGACATGCCCACCTCTTCGGCCAGGTCGGCCGGGCTGATCGGGTCTTCGATATTGGCCTCCATCATCTGGATGACCTGGCTGAGCTTGGGGTGCCGCACGCCGATGCGCGTCGGGATTGACAGGCGCTGGGTGTCCTGATCTGTCCGGATCGACGAGTATATCAGCTGGTCGGCCACCGTATTGGCAACCTCGTCGCCATGATCGGCTGCAATCAGCTTCAGCATGAGATCGATGGAAGAGGTGCCGCCAGCTGTGGACAGCCGGTTGCCATCCACGACAAAGACCGATTTCGTCAGCTTCACATCTTCGAATTCCTCAAGGAAACCGTCCTGGTTTTCCCAGTGGATCGTGGCCTTCCTGCCGTCCAGCAACCCGGCCCTGGCAAGTGTCCAGGACCCCGTGCACAGCCCGCCGATGGCCATGCCGCGCCGCGCCTCGCGCCGCAGCCAGGCAATGATCGGCTTCGTCGTGGCGCGCTGCACATCGATGCCGCCGCAGACCAGAAGCGTGTCGTCGCGGTCCAGCTCTTCCAGTCCCATGTCCAGTTGAAAGGAGGCGCCGTTCGAACAGGTGGCGCTGATCCCGCCTTCGCCGATCAGGCGCCACTCGTAAATCGGCTTTCCGACAATCCGGTTGGCGATGCGCAAGGGTTCGATGGCCCCGGCAAAGGACAGCATGGTGAACCGGTCCAGCAGCAGGAAGACAAAGCGTCGCGGCCGGTTGGTTTCGCGGCGGCGGGCTTCGGGGGGCGGCTGAAGGTTGATCATTTGCGACCTGTTGGTGTCGTTCACCGCCACTCAATCAGGGAAATCCCGCCGCTGCAAGGCCGGTTCCCGGAAATTCCCCGCCCCGGACTTCCGGGACCCCAGTCGGGAGGATCACCCTTTTCAATGCGGCGGCAAATCCTTATACGCGGGCGACCGCAAATTGACGGAGGCGATCCATGACCAAGGGCTGGACCAAGTCGGACTGGCGCGCCAAGGCGCGTATCCAGATGCCCGACTATCCCGATACCGCCGCGCTGAACGCCGTCGAGGCGCAGCTTGCCAAGTATCCGCCGCTGGTGTTCGCCGGCGAGGCGCGCAGGCTGAGAAAGCAGCTTGGCCTGGCGGCCGAAGGCAAGGCCTTTCTTCTGCAGGGCGGCGACTGCGCCGAAAGCTTTGCCGAATTCAGCGCCGACAACATCCGCGACACCTTTCGCGTGATGTTGCAGATGGCGGTGGTCCTGACCTTTGGCGCAAAGGTGCCGGTGGTCAAGGTGGGCCGGATGGCCGGCCAGTTCGCCAAGCCGCGCTCGGCCGGTACCGAAGTGATCGGCGGGCAGGAACTGCCCAGCTATCGCGGCGACATCATCAACGGCTTTGATTTCACGCCCGAGGCCCGCATTCCCGATCCGCAGCGCATGTTGCAGGCCTATACCCAGGCGGCAGCCTCGCTCAACCTGCTGCGGGCCTTCTCGACGGGGGGGTTCGCCGATATCCACCGCGTGCACAGCTGGACCCTTGGCTTTGCCGAAAGCGACAAGGCCGAACGCTACCGCGAGATTTCCAACCGGATCTCCGACGCGCTGGATTTCATGAATGCCGCCGGGATCACCTCGGACACCGCGCATTCGCTGTCGACGGTGGATTTCTACACCAGCCACGAGGCGCTGCTTCTGGAATATGAAGAGGCGCTGTGCCGGATCGATTCGATCACCGGCCAGCCCGTTGCCGGGTCGGGTCACATGATCTGGATCGGCGACCGCACGCGGCAGCCGGACGGGGCGCATGTGGAATTCGCGCGCGGCGTGCTGAACCCGATCGGCTTGAAGTGCGGGCCGACCACCACGGCAGAAGACCTCAAGGTGCTGATGGCCCGGCTGAACCCGGCCAATGAGGCGGGCCGTCTGACCCTGATCGCGCGCTTTGGCGCGGGCAAGGTCGGCGAAAACCTGCCGCGCCTGATCAGGACTGTCCGCGAAGAAGGTGCCAATGTGCTGTGGAGCTGTGATCCGATGCATGGCAACACGATCAAGGCCGCGTCGGGCTACAAGACCCGCCCCTTCGACTCGGTGCTGCGCGAAGTGCGCGAGTTCTTTGCGATCCACAAGGCAGAAGGCACCATCCCCGGCGGCGTGCATTTCGAGATGACGGGCAAGGACGTGACGGAATGCACCGGCGGATTGCGGGCGGTGACGGACGAAGACCTGTCCGACCGCTACCACACCGCCTGTGATCCGCGCCTGAACGCCTCGCAATCGCTGGAACTGGCCTTCCTGGTGGCGGAAGAACTGTCATCCCTGCGCGACGGGGCCCGGCGCATGGCCTTGTGATGCGTTTCTGATCCGGGTGAAGGGCGGTTCTGTACGGGGCCGCCCTTTGTCCCGGGGCAGTCAGTCGTCGTTGCGGACGACCAGGCGCAGCTGCGGTTTGCCGCGCGGCGGGCGCGGGGCATGCGCAGCCGCACGGGGGGCGGGCGAAAGCGGGACCGGGACCGGGAACAGGATCGGGGCCGGGGGCGCAAAAGAACGCGGGTCTTCGGCAAAGGCGGGCGCAGGATTCGCCTTGGGGGCGGGCGCGCGCGGCCGGACCGTTTCTGTCCGCTGGCGGGTGATCGCAAAGCGGCGCGGGCCGCGTCCGATATCGCCTTCGGTCACCAGGCAGCCCAGGGCGCGGTTGCAGACATCATCATCATCGCTGACGGGCAGCAGAATCATCCGCCCCTGCATGGCCGGCCGGGCCAGACCGCGATCCGAGTCCAGCGCCAGTTCGACGATGGATGGGCCGGAAAACACCGCCTCGACCAGCACGCGCGCGCCCTCGCGCGATGCGGGGGCCAGAAGGGCACTCAGCGGCATCCCCCGCACCTCCATGCCCATGATCTGCGTCAGATGCGTTCCGGCAAGGCGGAACCGGGCCAGGCCGGGGGCGATCCGCTCGACCAGAAAGACATGTGCCAGGGCGTCGCGCAGGCCATGCGGCTCGATCAGGCGGCGGCGCGGGATCAGATCCGCGCCGCGCAGCCCGTCCCAATAGGCCCGGACCTGGTGCAGGGGCGCATAATCAGGGCTTCTGCCCGTTCCGCCGTCCCGTCCCAGCATCGGCACCACCCTTTCCCAGTCCCAATCCGCCCTGCGTCCCATCGCCCCGCCCAATCCGAATCCCGCCACTGATTCTCGACCCTTGGCCGGACAGTTCCGGGCAGATGTGCTTTCTGGCGCGCCTTTGCGGCTGTTCACAGTTAACATGGGGTCAAGAAAAGCAATCCAATTGTATACATACCCGGCTTGCGGGCTCAATGAAGGGGAAAATGTGATGTTGGTTAACTGTGCCGGGGAAATCCCAACCGGGGAAATCCGATGATCGTCTCGATGACCGGCTTTGCCGCCCGCAAGGGGCAGGGGGCCGGTGCCGCCTGGTCCTGGGAGGTGCGGTCCGTCAATGGCAAGGGGCTGGACCTGCGTCTGCGCCTGCCCGAGTGGATCGACGGGCTGGAGCCGCTGGTGCGGGCAGAGCTGGTGCGCCGGGTTCAGCGCGGCACCGTATCGTTGACCCTGAAGCTGACGCGTGAGGCGGGCCCCGAGCCTGTGCGGGTGAACCGCGCCGTTCTGGCCGCCGTTCTGTCAGGGCTGGCGGAAGTGACCGAAGCGGCGGCGGGGCGCGGGCTTGACCTGTGTGCCCCCTCTGCCGCCGAGGTTCTGGGCCTGCCGGGCGTGCTGGACCGGTCCCCGGCCGAACCCGATGACACAGAGCCGCTGCGCCGCGCCCTGACGGCCGACCTGCCGCCGCTGCTGGATGCATTCACCGCCACCCGGTCGGCGGAAGGTGCGGCCCTTGTCGCCGTGCTGGGCACGCAGATTGACCTGATCGCGGCCCTTGCGGCAGACGCCGCCGCCGAAGCCCTGTTGCGGCGCGATACGATGGGTCAGTCCCTGCAGCAAAGCCTGGCCCGCGTGCTGGCCGGTGCGGCGGGTGTGGACCAGACGCGGCTGGCCCAGGAACTGGCGCTGATCGCCGTGAAAGCGGATGTGACCGAAGAGCTTGACCGGCTGACGGCCCATATCGCGGCAGCGCGGGCGCTCTTGGCAGATCCGGGGCCGGTCGGACGCAGGTTCGATTTTCTGGCGCAGGAGTTCAACCGCGAGGCCAATACCCTGTGCTCGAAGGCGCAGTCGATTGCGCTGACGCGCATCGGGCTTGACCTGAAAACCGTCATCGATCAGATGCGCGAGCAGGTTCAGAACGTGGAATAGCTCATGACGCGGCGAGGTCTGCTTCTTATCCTGTCCTCGCCGTCCGGGGCGGGCAAATCATCGCTGACCAGGCGGCTGATGGCCTGGGACCCGGCGATCCGGTTTTCCGTTTCGGCCACCACGCGCACACCGCGCCCCGGCGAGGTGGACGGGCGCGACTATCACTTTCGCACGCGGGCGGAATTCGAGGCGCTGGTGGCATCGGGCGGGATGCTGGAACATGCCGAGGTCTTCGGCAATCTCTACGGCTCCCCGCGCGCGCCGGTCGAGGCGGCCATGCGCGAGGGGCGCGATACGGTCTTTGACATCGACTGGCAGGGCGGGCAGCAGATCAGGCAGGCGATGCGCGATGATGTGGTGTCGGTCTTCATCCTGCCGCCGTCCATCGCACAGCTGGAACGCCGCCTGCGTGACCGGGCACAGGACAGCGACGCGGTGATTGCAGGCCGGATGGCCAGAAGCCGCGATGAGATCAGCCACTGGGCGGAATATGACTATGTCCTGGTGAATGAACGTTTGGAAACAGCCGAAGACGAACTGAAGGCGATCGTGCGGGCAGAACGTCTGCGCCGCAACCGCCAGCCCGGCCTTTCGGAGTTCGTGCGCGGTCTGAACCGGGAGTTTGAGGACAGATGATCTATGCTTTGGACGGTATCCGCCCGCAGCTTCACCCCGATACCTGGGTGGCACCCGATGCCAACCTGATCGGCCGCGTGGTGCTGGAGGCCGGGGCATCGGTCTGGTTCGGGGCGACGCTGCGCGGCGACAATGAAGAGATTCGCGTCGGTGCGGGATCGAACGTGCAGGAAAACGCGGTGCTGCACACTGACATGGGGTTTCCGCTGACCATCGGGGCCAATTGCACCATCGGCCACAAGGCGATGCTGCACGGATGCACGGTGGCCGAGGGCACGCTGATCGGCATGGGGGCGATGCTGATGAACGGCAGCCGGATCGGGCGCGGCTGCCTGATCGGGGCAGGGGCGATGATCACCGAAGGCAAGGAGATCGCGGACGGCAGCCTGGTAATGGGCGCGCCCGGTAAAGTGATCCGCCAGCTGGACGCCGAGGCGAAGGCGCGTCTGCTGCGGTCGGCCCTGAACTATCAGGCCAATATGCTCCGCTTTCGTGCGGGGTTGACGGTCGCTCAGGCCTGATGCAGGGCTTCCCGCTTTAGGTTTGGAATTTTTGTTCTAAACGCCTAAGGTGCCGATAAGCCGGTCGCCAAGGAAAAGAGCATGCCCGTCCCAGATGTCCTGAGCGCCCCGTCCACGTTGGAAGAGTTTCACGACCGGCTGGCGGCGATTACCGAAGGGCTGCCCAAAAGGTTGCGGCAATGCGCCGAATTTGTTGCCGCCCGGTCCGACCGGATCGCCGTATCCACCGTGGCCGATCTGGCGGCGGGCGCAGGCGTGCCGCCCTCGGCCCTGATGCGGTTCTGCCGCATCATGGGGTTCACCGGCTATTCCGACATGCAGCGCCTGTTCCGCGAGGCCTATGTTCCCGGCCTGCCGGACTATGCGACACGGCTGAAGACCCTGAAGGACCGCGAGGGCGGCAGTCCGGGCGCGCTTTTGGCGGAATTCGTGGATGCCGGGCGCACATCTTTGGAAAGACTGGCGAAAACGCTGGATGAGGATGCCTTGAACCGGGCCGTGGGCCTGTTGGGCCGCGCCGATACCGTGCATCTTATCGGCCTGCGCCGCGCCTTTCCGGTGGCAAGCTATTTGGCCTATGTCTTCGACAAGGTGCAGGTCCCCGCGATGCTGCATGACGGGGTAGGCCTGCTGGATCACCGCTTTGCCCTGCGCGCAACCGATGCCCTGCTTGCCATCGCCTTTGCGCCCTATTCGGAAGAAACCCTGGCGCTGGCGCAGGATGCCCGGACGCGCGGGTTGCCGGTTGTGGCCCTGACAGACCGTCCGGGCAGCCCGCTGGCACGGCTGTCCGATGCCGTGCTGTTGGTCCCCGAAGCAGATTTCGGCGCGTTCCGGTCCCTGTCGGCCGCCATCACGCTGGCCCTGACGCTTGTGGTTGCCGTGGGGGCGGTGCGCGGCTGACAAAGAATTGGCGCAGACTCTGGAAACCTCTGGAGCTCGCCCGAGGAATGGAATAAAAATTCCAAAACGACACGGGGCCCGGCTGAGTCTTTCGCCGGGGCGGCTGTCAGGGAGAGTTCGCGATGAAAACGCTGGATGTCATCACCATCGGGCGGTCCTCGGTTGATCTTTATGGCGCGCAGGTGGGCGGGCGTCTGGAAGACATGGGGTCATTCCAGAAATATGTCGGCGGTTCCCCCACCAATATGGCCACCGGCACGGCGCGGCTGGGCCTGAAATCGGCGCTGATCACCCGCGTCGGCGACGAGCATATGGGCCGCTTTCTGCGCGAAGAACTGGCGCGGGAAGGCGTGGATGTGCGCGGTGTCAAGACCGACCCCGAACGCCTGACGGCGCTGGTGCTGCTGGGCATCCGCGACGACAGGCAGTTTCCGCTGATCTTCTACCGCGAGAATTGTGCGGATATGGCGCTGTGCGAGGACGATATCGACGAGGCGTTTATCGCGTCGGCGCGCGCCGTGGTGGCAACGGGCACGCATCTGTCGCACAGCCGCACCGAAGCCGCCGTGCTGAAGGCGCTGCATCTGGCGCGCAAGCACGGGGCACAGACGGCGCTGGACATCGACTATCGTCCCAATCTCTGGGGGCTGGCCGGGCATGGCGATGGCGAAAGCCGCTTTATTGAAAGCGCCGCCGTCACCAAGCGGCTGCAATCCACGCTGCACCTCTTCGACCTGATCGTGGGCACCGAAGAAGAGTTCCACATTGCCGGCGGCACGACCGACACCATCGCGGCGCTGCGCGCGGTGCGGGCGATCACCCCCGCGACACTGGTCTGCAAGCGCGGCCCGATGGGGGCCGCCGCTTTCAGTGGCCCGATCCCCGACAGCCTGGATGACGGCCAGGCGGGACCCGGCTTTCCCATCGAAGTCTTCAATGTGCTGGGTGCTGGCGATGGCTTCATGTCCGGCCTGATCAAGGGCTGGCTGGATGGCGAAAGCTGGCCGGTCGCGCTGACCTATGCCAATGCCTGCGGTGCTTTCGCTGTCAGCCGCCATGGCTGCACGCCTGCCTATCCCAGCCTGGAGGAATTGCAGTTCTTCCTGAAACGCGGCGTCAAGGTTCCCGCCCTGCGCAAGGATGCGACGCTGGAGCAGATGCACTGGTCCACCAACCGCAGGGGTGCGTGGCCCGGCTTGCGCGTCTTCGCCTTTGACCACCGCCAGCAGCTTGAGGCGATGGACGGGGCCACCCCCGAAAAGATCGGGGCGTTCAAGCTGTTGTGCCTGAAGGCGGCGCTGCAGGTGTCTGGTGGAAAGGGCGGGCACGGTATTCTGTGCGACAGCCGCCTTGGGCGGCAAGCGCTTTATGCCGCCGCCGGGACCGGGCTTTGGATGGCGCGGCCCGTGGAATGGCCCGGATCGCGGCCCCTGACCCTGGAGCCCGAGATCGGGCCGGATTACGGCGGGCTTTCGGAATGGCCGCTGGATCATGTGGTCAAGGTGCTGTGTTTCTATCATCCCGGCGACACGGCACAGATGAAGGCAGAGCAGGAGGCGGTGGTGACGCGCCTGTTCCACGCCGCGCGCCGCAACCGGCTGGAAATGCTGCTGGAAATCATCCCGTCCAAGGTCGGCCCCGTCACCGACAGCACCTCGGCCGAGGTGATCGGGCGCCTTTACGATATCGGGGTCTTCCCCGACTGGTGGAAGCTGGAGCCTTTTGCCACCGATGCCGCCTGGACCAATGCCTGTGCGGCGATCATGCGCAATGACCCGCACACGCGCGGCGTGGTTGTCCTGGGGCTGGATGCGGAAGAGTCCGCACTGGCGGCATCGCTGGCCCTTGCGGCCCGGCATGACCTTGTGAAAGGCTTCGCCGTGGGCCGCACGATCTTTGCCGATGCGGCCCGCGCCTGGCTGGACGGGCAGATCACCGACGCCCAGGCGGTGAAGATGATGGCAGAGCGGTATCAGCGGCTGTGCAGGATCTGGGACGAAGCGCGCGCACAGAAGGGAAGGACAGCATGACGACGATCCGGCTTACCGCGGCGCAGGCGATGATGCGCTGGCTGACGATGCAGGAAACCGAAGACGGCGGGCGCTTTATCGAAGGTGTCTGGGCGATCTTCGGGCATGGCAATGTGGCGGGCATCGGCGAGGCGCTGCACGGGGTGAAGGATATCATGCCAACCTGGCGGGGGCATAATGAACAGACCATGGCGCATTCGGCCATTGCCTATGCCAAGGCCGCAAAGCGCCGCCGGGCCATGGCGGTGACAACCTCGATCGGCCCCGGAGCGCTGAACATGGTCACGGCGGCGGCGCTGGCCCATGTGAACCGCCTTCCGGTGCTGCTGATTCCCGGCGATGTCTTTGCCAACCGCGCGCCCGACCCGGTGTTGCAGCAGATCGAGGTGTTCGGCGACGGCACGGTGACGGCGAACGACTGTTTCCGCCCCGTTTCGCGCTATTTCGACCGGATCACCCGGCCCGAACACTTGCTGACAGCGCTTCCCCGCGCGCTGCGGGTGATGACGGACCCGGCAGAGGCCGGGCCGGTGACACTGTCTTTCTGCCAGGACGTGCAAGCCGAAGCCTTTGACTGGCCCGAAAGCTTCTTTGCGCCGAAAATCTGGCGCTTCCGCCGGCCCGAGCCGGATGCGCAGGAACTCGCCACGGCCATTGCCGCGATCCGGGCGGCAAGCCACCCTGTCATTGTGGCGGGCGGCGGCGTGATTTATTCGCTGGCCGAGGCCGACCTTGCCGCCTTTGCAACGGCGCATGACATTCCCGTCGTGGAAACCCAGGCGGGAAAATCCGCGCTCGGACATGACCATCCGTTGAATTTCGGCCCTGTCGGCGTGACCGGCGCGTCATCGGCCAACCGCGTCTGTGAAACCGCCGATCTGGTGATCGGGGTCGGCACGCGGTTTCAGGATTTCACCACAGGGTCCTGGTCGCTGTTCAAGAACCCGGCCCGCAAGCTGCTGTCGATCAATGTTCAGGCCCATGATGCCTGCAAGCATGGCGCGATCAACCTTGTGTCAGATGCGAAGATTGCACTGCAAGGCATTGGCAAAGCTTTGGGATCACAGAAGTTCACTGCGCCGGACTCGCACCTGCGCCGCGACTGGTTCGCTGCGGCGGCGGCGGTAAAGGCCGCGCCGGCCCAGGGCAATGCCCTGCCGACCGACATGCAGGTGATCGGGGCGGTGCAGCGCGCGGCGGGGCCGAAGACGCTGGTGATGGGGGCCGCCGGCACCATGCCGGGGGAATTGCACAAGCTGTGGGATGCCGCACCCGGCGGCTATCACATGGAATACGGCTTTTCCTGCATGGGGTATGAGATTGCCGGGGCGCTTGGCATCAAGATGGCGCGGCCCGAGGCCGATGTGGTCTGTATGCTGGGCGACGGCAGCTACATGATGGCCAATTCGGAACTGGCCACTGCCGTGATGATGGGCATCGGCTTTACCGTGGTGCTGACCGACAACCGGGGTTTCGGCTGCATCAACCGCCTGCAGCGCGGCACCGGCGGGGCACCGTTCAACAACCTGCTGGATGACTCCTGGCATGTGAATGCCGCGGCCATCGATTTTGTCGCCCATGCCGCCAGCATGGGTGCCAGGGCAGTGAAGGCCAAGGATATCCATGCCCTGGAGGCAGAGCTTGCCGCCGCCCGGGGGGCCGACCGGCCGGTGGTGATCGTGATCGACACCGATCCCGTGCCCTTTACCGAAGCGGGCGGGTCGTGGTGGGACGTGGCCGTGCCCGAGGTCAGCACGCGCCCCGCCGTGCAGGCAGCCCGCGCCGCCTACGAGACCGGTCTGAAAACACAGCGGCTTGCCGACTGAAGGTCGAGGAAGACAATGATCCTGTACGGAACCAACCCGATTGCCTGGTCGAACGATGACGACCAGACCCTGGGCGCGCATATCAGCTTGGAGCAATGCCTGAATGAGGCTGCGAAGATCGGCTTTGATGGCATTGAAAAGGGACATAAATTCCCGACCACTGTCGAAGGGCTGAAGGCGGTTCTTGACCCGCGCGGCTTGCGCTTTGTCTCTGGCTGGCATTCCACCAATCTGCTGGTGAACAGCCTGGACGATGAAAAGGCGGCGATGCAGCCCTTTCTGGACCTTCTGCAGGGCATGGGCTGCGCGGTCATCATCGTATGCGAAACCTCGAACGCCATTCACGGCAATGATGCCGTGGCGGTAAACGACCGGCCCCGGTTGCCAGAGGACCGATGGGAAGCCTTTGGGGCCGGGATCGAGGCGCTGGCGCAGTTCGCCGCCGCCCAAGGCATCACCCTGGTCTATCATCACCACATGGGCACCATCGTGGAGACGGAAGCCGAGATCGACCGGCTGATGGCCGCGACCGGCCCCGCCACGCATCTGCTGCTGGATACCGGACATTGCCGCTTCGGCGGCGGCGATCCGGCGCGGCTGGCCCGCCGGCATATGGCCCGCGTCGGCCATATCCACGCCAAGAACCTGCGCCCCGCGATCATGGCAGAGGTCCGCGAACAGGGGCTGAGCTTTCTGGAAGGCGTGCGGCGCGGCGTCTTCACCGTGCCGGGCGACAGCGAGGGCGGGGTGGACTTTGCGCCGGTGTTGCGGACAGCGGCAGAGCATGGCTATTCCGGCTGGCTGGTGATCGAGGCCGAACAGGACGCCGCAGTACGCAATCCCTATCACTATCAAAGCCTTGGTCTGAAAAGCCTGAAAGCCATGGCGCGCGAGGCCGGGCTGGACCGCTGAGACGCCCGCCCGGGGGCGTTGCCCCCGGGCCCCCCAGGATACTTGTGAACAGATAATGGAGCAGGCGGGATGACGAGGCTGCTGAGAAAGCCGGCCGGGACCCATGGCAAGGTGCATGACATCAGCCCCGAAAGCGCGGGCTGGGGCCATGTCGGTTTCACGCTGTACCGGCTGGTGCCGGGCGACCGGGTGGCGGAAGCCACCGGCGACCGTGAGGTGATCCTGGTGCTGGTCGAAGGCAGGGCCCGCGTCACCGGCGGCGGCAGCGACCATGGCGTGCTGGGTGACCGGATGGATGTGTTCGAAAAGACGCCGCCGCATTGCCTGTACCTGCCCAACGGCAGTGACTGGGCCGCCGAGGCGACCACGCCCTGCACGCTGGCCGTCTGTTCCGCGCCCGGCCAGGGCGGGCATGCCCCGCGCCGCATCGGACCCGGGGGGATCGTGCTGACCCCGCGCGGGCAGGGGGCCAACACGCGCCATATCAACAATATCGCGATGGAGGCGCAGGACTGGTGCGACAGCCTGCTGGTGACCGAAGTCTTCACGCCGGCCGGCAACTGGTCATCCTATCCGCCGCACCGGCATGACGAGGATGATTTTCCCCGCATGACCTATCTGGAAGAGACTTATTATCACCGGCTGAACCCCGCGCAGGGCTTTGGCGTGCAGCGGGTCTATACCGAAGATGGGGCGCTGGATGAAACCATGGCGGTGAAGAACCATGATGTGGTTCTGGTGCCGAAAGGGCATCATCCCTGTGGCGCGCCCTATGGCTATGAGATGTATTACCTGAACGTCATGGCGGGGCCGGTCCGCAAGTGGCGCTTTCAGAACGATCCCGATCATGACTGGATCTGGCGGCGCGACAATCCGGCTTGAGGGGGCGGGCGGCGCGTGTCACCAAGGCCCGAAGGAGTGCCCGCATGACTGACGATATCCCCGCCAACCTGGTCCGCCGCACCCCCTGGCCCGCCAGCGTCAGCCGCGCGGTGGGCACGCCGCTGCAGCCTTCGGTGGTCTATGCCTCGGATACGCCGGATCAGTTGGACCAACAGTATCAGGGGCAGGTGAAGGGCTATACCTATGCCCGCGAGGGGCATCCCAACGCCGAGGTGCTGGCGGCCAAGATCGATGCGCTGGAAGGGGCTACCGGCGGGCTGATTGTCGGTTCCGGCATGGCGGCGGTGACGGCGGCGCTGATGGGCCTGCTGCGCGCGGGTGATCACGTGATCGGGGGCGATCAGCTCTATGGCCGGTCCTTGCGGCTGATGACCCAGGACCTGAGCCGCTTCGGCATCGCCACCGCGCTGGCCGATCCGACCGATGTCGGGGCGGTTGCGGCAGCGATCCGGCCAGAAACGAAGATGATCCTGATCGAGGTGGTGTCGAACCCGACCCTGCGCGTGGCGGACCTGCCGGGTATCGTGCGGCTTGCGAAAGACCGCGGCATCCTTGTGGCGGTGGACAGCACCTTTTCCACGCCGCGCGCCTGCCGCCCGCTGGCGCATGGCGCGGATATCGTCATTCATTCGGTGACCAAGCTGCTGGCAGGGCATTCCGACGTGACGCTGGGCTATGTGGCCGCCCGCGATGCCGTGCACCGCCAGGCCATCCATGATTTCGCGGTGACGGTGGGCCTGACGCCCAGCCCCTTTGACTGCTGGCTGGCCGAGCGGGGCCTGTATTCCTTTCATCTGCGCTATGACCGGGCCGAAGAGAACGCGGCACGGCTGGCCGATCATCTGGCGGGTCTGGCCGGGGTAAAGCGGGTGCTTTACCCGCTGCGCCCCGACCATCCCGACCACAACCGGGCGGTGGGTCTGCTGGGACGGCGGGGCGGCAACATGCTGTCCTTTGAGCTGGAGGGCGGCCGGTCTGCCGCCAATGCCCTGACGCGGGCGATGCCGGATGTGGCCTTTGCGCCGACGCTGGGCGATATCGGCACCACGCTGTCGCACCCGGCAACCAGTTCGCACCGGGCGATGACGCCACAGGCGCGCGCGGCGCTGGGGATATCCGAAGGCTTCTTCCGCGTGTCGGTCGGGGTCGAGGATGTGGGCCTGCTGCTGCGCGATTTCACCGCAGGCGTTGCGGCAGCCAAAGGGGCCTAGGCCCGCCGGACCGCGCGGCGGGTCAGGGCGGGCAGCCGGGATCGGGGGATGGAATGGAGTCTGAACTGACGCGGTCCCTTCTGGCCGCTGTGCCGATCCCGGTGGTGCTGATCGGGCCGGATGAGCGGATTGCCGGGATCAGCGGCGCGGCGGCGGCGCTGCTGGGCGACGGGCTGATCGGGCGGCACTACATCATGGCAATGCGCCAGCCGGCGCTGCTTGACGCGATCGAGACAACGCTGCGCTTTCGCCAGGCCGGGACCGTGCGGCTGGTGGTCACCGGTCCGGCGCGCGAGCAGACGTTTCGCGTCACCGTCACCCCGGTGACGGGCGACGGCCGGGGCGGAATTCTGGCCGCCTTCGAAGATATCACCGAATTGGAGCAGGCCGGGCAGATGCGCCGCGATTTCGTGGCCAATGTCAGCCACGAGCTGCGCACGCCGCTGACAGCGCTGCTGGGCTTCATCGAAACGCTGAAAGGGGCGGCCCGCGATGACCCTGCGGCGCGGGAGCGGTTCCTAAACATCATGGAACGCGAGGCCGAGCGGATGAACCGCCTGGTGCGCGATCTGCTGTCGCTGAGCCGGGTCGAGGCGGAGGAACGGGTGCGCCCGACCACGCGGATCGACATCGTCGCCCTGATCACGCAGACCGCCGCCGCGCTGCGCCAGATGACCGATGGGGCCGCGGTCAGCCTCACCATCACCGGCGAGACCGGCCCGGTGATCATCGCGGCGGATGCCGACCAGATGACCCAGGTGTTCCACAACCTGATCGAGAATGCGGTGAAATATGGCGGGCCGGGCCGCGCGGTGACGATCCGGGTCAGCCGCGAGGCGCGCGACCTGTCGCTGCGCGGCCCTGCGGTGCGGATTGACGTGAGTGATCAGGGCGAGGGGATTGATCCGATCCACCTGCCGCGCCTGACCGAGCGCTTCTACCGGGTGGACAGCCACCGGTCCCGCGAACAGGGCGGCACCGGGCTTGGCCTCGCCATCGTGAAGCATATCGTGAACCGGCACCGGGGGCGCTTTCTGGTGGAAAGCACCCTGGGCGAGGGCAGCACCTTCAGCGTGATCCTGCCTGCGGTTTGAGGGGGTGCCTATGGCGGGGTGGGATTCGGGTTGTTTGTTATCAAGGGGATGGCGTTGCGCTTTAACTGCGCGTTAGGATTTGGTTGGGGGACGCAGGCTGCGTGCTTGCACGCATCATTTGGGCGGGCAGATTGGGGGGCGGTGTGTGTAAGCACGCACGCTTGTCTCTTTGAATTCTGCGACTGTGAAGCTGGCCGACAAGACCCCGGCATCGCGGCGGCGCTGGTGCAGGCGAAGGACGCGGTGGCGAAGGCGATCTATCTGGTGCAGGCGGAGTGGCTGGAGGTCCCGGCGGTTGGGCGGACGTTGTGGTTGCCGGTGGGGGTGGTGAGTGGTGGTGCGTGAGATCATGCAGCCTATGGCTGGCTATACGTCTGAAAAACTCTTGATATCGGCTAGCTTCCAGCTCCTTCCCTGCCTGCTCAGTGTTCCAAAAGCTGCGACAGATTTACCATTCTTGTGGGCCTCTAGCGCGCGCAGGTAATCTTCAGGGTTCAGTGCAAGCTTTACCGAAACGGCCTTTTCTTCCTCGGACACCCAAATCATTTCAATTTCTCTACGGGATCGGTCTTCAAAAAGATCAGCTGGATTTCCGGTGGTCTCCAATCTCTTAATTCTTCCAACAATCATAACTTCCCTAGGCCCCTCTACCACGCGCAGGGAGCGGGATGCTTCTTCCAAGATGTCAACCTGCGACCTTCTCACGAGAAAGCGCTGTCCCATGACGGACATATCAACTTTCCACTCTGGTGAGAACTTCATTTCTATCTCAAGCCGAGAAATTCCAATTCCACTAATCATCTCGATAACTAAATCGCACATATTGGAACTAAAGCCCAAACTGTCATCCACAATTGGGGAAACGCTACCTTGGCGTTCTGCTTGCGCAAGCGATGAGAAGCCTCTCGAGATTCGTTCAACCACCCTTCGGCCAAGTGGTGTCTCTTCCACTGCATCAACAAGTGCGGGCTGATCGTTCAGGCCGACGGGAGCCTCAACTTGGAATCCAAAGCTACCCCGAAACGTGTGACCAAACCGGCACCGTTCCGAAAAATCAATCCCTTCCTTGCGAAGCCTTAAGAAGTGACGGTCGCCACTGATCTCAGTGGATGCTGATGCCGCCAGCAAGTTCTTAAACTTATCAATATACTCAGACGCTAAGCGCAACTCAATTGAGTCGTGACGCACATACTCATCTGGTATACGACTTCTTATAATATCAGCCGCGAGACCTCTAATATCAGCGGCAATTTCAATTGGCTCCACCCCATAGAACTCAGCAATTGTGGTCAAAGCAAAACTTACGTCGCGCGCTTCTGCCTCACCTCCTTGGGACAAGACAATTTCTATTGGTTGAGATGCTTGTTCGTCTGGGATCGAAAGATAGCGACGTTTGCTAGTCAGACTGCGAGCGTTCCAACCCTTCATCTTCAGGAATCGCTCAAGAAGAGAAGCTGATAGTCCGAGGCGCGGTGTGATTTCTTCAGTCAACTTCGCCCCCATAAAGCTTTCGATCTCGTTCCGCCTGCAATAGTGCCGTCAGGCTATTCACATTTAGAACATTGGCTCGAGGAATCAAAATCTTCTTTCTGGAGTGCTCGTTTTCCACTGGTTCCCCTTCTGGCTTGAAGAAGTAGCAGCAATTTCTAAGAATCATGCTTTCTTCTGAGAATACGGCCCACTGGTTCTGTTCTGCTGGAATGCAAAGCAGTATTAGTACTGCACCAATCCCTTCCGGATCGCGTCTCACAAAATCATTAAAGGTCTTTGTTTCAAGGCTGTAGGCAACGAATTCATCTTCGAAGTTCCAGTTTTTTGTACACTTAAGTTGGAAATCAAGGGGAAATCCAGTTTCAACTCTGCGCGAACCTCGAATTGCAACAGGTCGGAATGTTCCATCCAATCCATAGTCAAACTCTCGATTTGCGCACCAATTAACCCCAGCACATCCCGCAACAGCGCTAATGAAGGCTCTGTTAAGGCTTTCTTGGGTGTGCTGAATAGTAATCAATCAGTTTTCCTCAAGTTCGACACAACGTGGACATCCTCATTTGTTCTGGAGATTTGGTCAACTGAATTGTCCGTCGAACAGGTTTGCATGGGATTAACTGTCACATCCCCCCAACCGCTCGCTCAACAACCGGTAGAACCCATCCCGGTCCACTCCCCCCGTGACCATCGTGTTTGGCGCGCACCCCGTCTCGCGCCAGCTGTCGGCCATGGTCATGCCGGAAGTCACCTCGCTCGTGGTCTCGATCTTAACGTTGATGGGGCGGCCCTGAAAGAGGGAATGCTTCAACAGGCAGGCGATCACGCTGGGATCGTGCAGGGGGGTGCCATCTCTGCCGTATCTGGCACTGTCGAAGCCTTCGAAGACATCGGTCCCGGAGGCGACGGGCTGGCCGACGGGGGTGCGTAAGCTCCGAATCTCCTCCACCCCGGCGTAGGGGGTCAGGGCCTTGGGGGTGACGTCGGGGGGCATCACGATCAGCGGCGGGCCGGGGAGGGAGATGCTTCGTGCCGCCGCAGGGTCGACGCAGGTGTTGAACCCGGCGGCGGGGGGGGATGGTCCCAACGCCGAAACAGGCCCCGCGCATCCGCACGATGTCCGGCACGCGGGGGCGATGTCGGGGGCCTTGCGGACGGCTGTGGCGATGCTGGTCAGGGGGCAGTGGGTGACGCTGACCATCAGGGTGACCCGCGCGGCGCGGGGCCTTTCGCTGCGCGGGCTGACCGTCAGGATCATCGTGACGGATGAGGGCGAGGGGGTCGATCCGATCCATCTGCCGCGCCCTACCGGGCGGTTCTGCCGCGCCTGCAGCCACTGCGCGCGCGAGCAGGGGGGCGGGGCCGGGACTGGCCATCGTGACGCATATCGGGAACCGGCACCGGGGGCGGTTCCGGATCGCGCGCGAAGCGGGAAGCGGCAGAACCCTCAGCGTGATCCGGCCTGCGGCGTGACCGCCGGGGGCCAGCCGACACGGTCAAGCGCAAAAAAGACGCTGTCGCACCATTCATCGCGCCACAGCAGGGTCCGCTCGGCCCGGTGGGTTTCGCGAAAGCCGAACCGGGTCAGCAGGGCGATGGAGGCCGCGTTGCGCGGATCGGTTTCCGCCGTGATCGCGGCCGCGTCATGGGCGGCGAACAGATGCGGGATCAGCACGGCCATCGCCTCACGCGCCAGGCCCTTGCCCCAGTGGTCGGGATGCAGGATGTAGCCGAGTTCAAGGCTTTGCCATGCCCCCGCCTTGCCGATCACCCGCCCGTCATGTTCGACGATGAAATCATCGCAATGTTCGGCGATCATGGTCTGCAGGAAGTCGCCTGTCTGGTCGCGGCTTTCATGTTCCGGGGTGGACCAATAGCGCATGGCCGCCGGATGCGACATGACGGCGTGCAGCCCGTCCAGATCCCGCGCGCAGGCGCGGCGCAGCAGAAGGCGTGGCGTGACCAGCCTCATTGCGGGGTCAGCGTGGTGATCCCCACGGCAGCGGCACGGGCAAGATCGGGGTCCAGCGACATCGGCGTGTATTCGCCGCGCCGCCACAACTCGCCCAGATCATCATAGTGCCGCGACAGCGGATGGCCGGATTGCCCGGTGGAGATGACAAAGACGGAACTGTCGGGATCGGCAAAGTCATAGACCCCCCGATAGCCTGCGCCCTGGACGCTGGTGAAGGGATCGGGGTCCTTGCCGCTGGTGCGCCCGCGCATCAGCGTGTCGTCATCGCCGCTGGTGGACTGGCGGATGTTCACCAGATGGCGCAGCACCGGCACCTGGCCCAGCACCGGATGATCCTGATGCGCCTGATGTGCATCGCCCCAGCGCCAGCTTTCCAGATTGGGGCCATAGCGTTCCACCAGGCCCTGAAGCGCGTCATCCAGCGCCATCCGCGACAGGTCGGTGCAGGTTTCCACCGGCGAGGATTGCAGGATGTCGCACCACACCCCGGCATTTTCGGTATTGCGGTAGACCCGTTCGATGAAGACGGGGTCAGGATGGGTAAAGTCATCGGCCATGGGCCCGATTTCGTCGCGGATCAGCCGGTCCTGCAGCGCGCGCAGCCAGGCCGAATAGATCAGCGGCTCGGGCAGATGTTCGTTCATCTCGCCGTTCCATTCCGCCAGCATCTCCAGCGCCTGCGCCCGCCGCCGCTCGGGCGTGCCGGCCGGGGCAGCCTCGGTGGTGAACCACAGATCGGCCCCGACCAGCGGCAGCAGGGTGCGCGCGGCGTTCGACACGGTATCAAGCTGCGCCTCGATGAAGCTGTCGCGGGTATGCACCTCGCGCGATTGCATCAGGCGCAGCCAGCGGGCGATGCGCTGGGTATCGCCCCAGTCAAAGCTGACATGGCCCGGAAACGGGCGATCCACGGTCTTGTTGTTGGTGTTGCCAAGAATGCCGGTGGCCGGGTTCAGGAAGCGCGGGTTGTCGGCATAGGGGAAAAAGCCCTGCCAGCGGTTTTCCGGCAGCCAGCCCTGCGTCGGCATCCGGCCCCGGCTTTGGTTCCGGGGATCACGGCGCGGCATCGTCCCGATGATCTTCAGGGCGATACCGTCCCTGTCCGCCAGCATCAGGTTCTGCGAGGGGGCCACGAAAAGTTGGCCCGCCGCCAGCCCGTCTGCCACCGACTGCGCCTTCATCATGCGGATGGCCGCAGTCATCGTGGTATCCGCCGCCGACAGCGCCGTCCACGAGACTGATGCGACATGGCCCGGCGGGGTAATGGCCGCAAGGTCGAAGTGGGATCCCGGCAGAACGGGACCGTTCCGGGTCCAGCGCAGGGTCAGGGTGACGGGCGGGGCATCCCTGATGGACAGGATCGACCGGCGGGTTTCAAACTCTGTCCAGCCGTCCGGGGTGCGGTACTGTTCTGGATTTTCGGGGTTGATCTGTTCGATATGCACATCGAGATCATCAAGATAAGACGAGGTCAGCCCCCATCCCACCGCGTCGGACCGCCCCAGAAGCACGGCGGGAACCCCCGGAATCGTGGCGCCAATCACGCTCCCCGATGCCAGTTGCAGGCGCGCCAGGTACCACAGGCTGGGGGCGGTGAAATCAAGATGCGGATCATTCGCCAGCAGGGTGCCGCCCGCCGCCGAGCGGTCCGGGGCCGCAGCCCAGGCATTTGATGCACCCCCCATGCCGCCTTGCGGAAAGGGGGACAGCGGCGTATCGGCCAGCCGCACCGGATGCGCACCGGGCAGGACCCCCGGAACAAGATCGGCATAGTCGGGCAGGGCGGCAATGGCCGGGCCGGGATCGTCGGGCAAAAGGTCGCGCAGGCGGGCATCGGGAAGCAGCAGCGAGGCGCGGGCCCGCAGCACTTCAGAGGTCAGATGGGTGGACAGCCGCAAGGCCATCAGCTTGAGGATCGCGATTGAATCCGCCGGTTGCCAGACGGCGATTTCCGGCTCGAACAGAAAGAACTCGGGTGCCCCCCTTCCGCGCGCGCCGCTGATGACCTGACCGATCCAGGCGTTGACGCCGTCTGAATACGCCTCAAGCGCGCGTCTGGTCGGCGCGTCCTGCGCTTCGACCGATTGCACCGCCAGCCCGTAAAGGTCGTAGCGGCGCAGGATTTCGTCAATGCGCGCGGTGCGCTGGCCGAAAATCTCGGACAGGCGGCCCTGTGCGGTGCGGCGCAGCTGGGTCATCTGCCACAGACGGTCCTGCGCATGGGCAAATCCCAGGGCGAAAAAGACGTCTTCATCGGTGCTGCCGAAGATATGGGGCACATTGGCGTTGTTGCGCACGATCTCGACCGGGGCCGAGACGCCGGGCAGGACGAAATCCTCGTTGTAATCAGGCAGCGAGCGCGACAGGAACTGGTAGCCGATCACCAGGGCCAGAATGCCCAACATCACAAGGCCGGTGAACAGCCGCAGAAGCCAGCGGAAGGCAAGGATCATGGCGGTTCAGAACCCGGTGCTTGACGGCATCAGCGACGTCGTTACCTAGTGCATAGGCCTGCCGGGCGCAATCGCGCAGGCGCGGGCACGGGGCAGGGCGGGGGCGATATGGCGCAGGTGGCATTTCTGGGGCTGGGTGTCATGGGCGGCCCCATGGCGGGGCACCTGCTGCGCGCGGGGCATGAGGTGACGGTCTATAACCGCACGGCGCAGAAGGCCGAAGCCTGGGTTGCAGCGCATGGCGGGCGCGCCGCGCCGACCCCGGCCAAGGCTGCACGCGGGGCCGAATTCGTGCTGGCCTGTGTGGGCAATGACGACGATCTGCGTTCGGTCTGCCTGGGCAACCACGGGGCCTTTGCCGGAATGGCACCGGGGGCGGTGTTTGTCGATCACACCACTGTTTCGGCAAAGGTCACGCGCGCGCTGCACGCGATAGCCGCGGCGCAGGGTGTAGGGTTCATCGACGCACCGGTCTCGGGCGGGCAGGCTGGGGCGGTGAACGGGGCGCTTTCGGTCATGTGCGGCGGCGATGCCGGACCCTATGCGCAGGCCGAGCCGGTGATCGCCGCCTATGCCCGCATCTGCCGCCTGCTGGGCGGCAGCGGCGCGGGGCAACTGGCCAAGATGATGAACCAGATCTGCATCGCCGGTCTGGTGCAGGGCCTGGCCGAGGCGCTGGCCTTTGGCCGGAAGGCGGGGCTTGACGGGGCGGCGGTGGTGGAGGTGATCAGCCAGGGGGCCGCCGGAAGCTGGCAGATGGTGAACCGCCACAAGACCATGCTGGAAGACCGCTTCGACTTTGGGTTCGCCGCAGACTGGATGCGCAAGGACCTTGGCATCTGTCTGGATACGGCCGCGGAAATCGGCGCGCGCCTGCCGGTGACGGCGCTAGTTGACCAGTTCTACGGCGATGTGCAGGCCATGGGCGGCGGGCGGTGGGACACGTCATCGCTGATCCGGCGGCTGAAGTAGAAGAGCCCGATCAAGGCAGAACGCGGATCATACTGCTGAATCTTGGTCCGACCACCGCCGGGGCGGGAACATCCGCCCGATACTGCGAAAAGGGTCGCCCATCCGGGCGGAGAGGCAAACACACCGCGAGTCGCAGCCCGGTGTGAGACCACGGTCGCACAGGACCGTTCCCACAAGCACAACGCAGGCCAGCGCCCTGCCCAGGGGCGGGGCGGAAGGCGACGTTGCGGCATGGCAAAGGCGATGGCCTTTGCCATGGGGGCGGGGGGGCAGGTGGAAATGCATGGCACCATCTTCCGCCCCCTCTCCGGGCGGGAACAAGGAAACGCACCGCGTTTCCCCCGCCCCTGCGGGACGCCCCAGACATCACCATCGCAACCCGCCCAACGCAGGCCGGCGCCCTGCCCAGGGGCGGGCGCTCGCCGGGGGGCTTTGGCCCCCGGCAGTCGTGCTGCAGCCACCCCGCAGGACCGGGGCGATGGCCCCGGCCAGAACGCGCAAGGCGCGCGGAAAGGTCCCCGGCAGTCTGCTCAACATCTTGTGCGGTCACTTCTTTTCAGCACCCCCTTGAGCCGTTCCGTGCCGTTTCGGGCCGGGCTGGCCGAAACACTCTGTCAGAACGCATGAACAACGGGGTGCGGCGGGGCTCTGGTGCTGGCCACGTGTTTCCTGACAGGTGTCGCGGTCTTGACGCTGCCCTTCGGAAAGGGTCGGGCTTGCCATCACTGCCTTGGGCCGGGCGCGATCCTGGCGGGGGCGGTCTGTCTGCTTGCAGGCATTGAAACCGGGTAACGACCCCCGTCCGGCCTTCGCTGCTTCGAAGGCGGTTGGCAACCCGGTGTCGACGGGTCGCTTTCTATGGAATGATCCGGGTATACTTGACGCCCGACAATGTCGCCCCCGCAATCAGGCCGGACTGCCCGAACACCAGGGCGATCACCGGGTCCAGTTCGGTGGACTGTTTGCCGATGCTGGCCCCGCCCTGGTCCGGCGTGGCATACCGCAAATCGGTGCCCACGGCCCAGCCATCGCCCCTGCGGAAATCTGCAAGCGCCTCGGGTGTCATGAAGAACAGCGCATGGGCATATTGCTGCGCGCCGATCTGAAGACCGTAAGTGGCTTTGGCAGTTGCATAATAATCCACCGTCACATCGTTGATCCGCAGCGCCCCGCGCCCGTAGGCCCCGCCGATGAAGATTCCGGCCTCGGTCATCAGGGGCATCCACAGCACGCCCGCAGCCCTGGCCGCCAGGTCCTGTGTGCCGGGATAGGTGCGGAACAGAAAGTCGCGCGTTGCATCCACCCGCGCGTCGATCTGCGCGGATGCCCCGCTGCCAACGCCGTTTCCACAGGCCGCAGCGACCAGCAGGGATGACCCCGCCGCGCCTAGAAATGCCCGTCTGGTGATACTGGCGGTCATGATCTGCCCCTTCTAATCCTGCCCCGGTCGCGGGTCTTGGCCCGCTTGTGCAGCAGCATAGTCGCTTGCCTGCGCCATGTCATTCACCCTGCGGGCGGGCGGGCGGTGCTTTGCCGATGGCAATGGACGGCGGACGGCCTGTCTGATCCGGGGCTGCCCGTCAGACCGCAGCCGCCAGAAGCGCCGCCGCGTCGGGCGCAAAATAGGTCAGAATGCCGTCGCAGCCGGCCCGCTTGAAGCCGAGAAGGCTTTCCACCATGGCCTTTTCGCCGTCGATCCAGCCGCGCCCGGCCGCCCCCCGGATCATCGCATATTCGCCCGAGACCTGATAGGCAAAGGTCGGAACCCCGAAGGTATCCTTCACCCGGCGGCAGATATCCAGATAGGGCATTCCCGGCTTGACCATCACCATGTCTGCCCCCTCGCGCAGGTCGCGCTCGATCAGGCGCAGGGCCTCGTCGCTGTTGGCGGGGTTCATCTGATAGGTCTTCTTGTCGCCTTTCAGCGCGCCGCTGGCCCCCACCGCATCGCGGAACGGGCCGTAAAAGGCGCTTGCATATTTCGCGGCATAGGACAGGATCGCCACATCTTTGTGCCCCGCCGCTTCCAGTGCTTGGCGCATGGCACCGACGCGCCCGTCCATCATGTCGGACGGGCCCAGAATGTCGGCCCCGGCATCGGCCTGCGCCAGGCTCATCTTCACCAGCGCCTCGACAGTTTCGTCGTTCAGGATGATGCCGTCGCGCACCAGGCCATCATGTCCGTTCAGGTTGTAGGGGTCCAAGGCAACATCGGTCATCACCGCCAGTTCGGGCTGTTCCGCCTTCAGCGCGCGGATGCAGCGGTTGACCAGATTGTCGGCGTCCCACGCCGCTTCGCAGCCCGCAGTCTTCAGCGCGGGATCGATGTAGGGAAACAGGCAGACCGCCGGAATGCCCAGCCGCACCGCCCGTTCTGCCGCCCGCAGGATATTGTCCTGCGACAGGCGCGCCACCCCGGGCATCGAGGCGACCGGTGTTTCAATGCCCTTGCCGTCGCACAGGAACAGCGGCCAGATCAGGTCCTTGACCGTCAGCGTGTTTTCCTGCGCAAGATCACGCAGGGCGGCGGAACGGCGCATCCGGCGGAAACGCATGGCGGGGAAGGCGGCTTGGATCGGGCGCATCGGGCTCTCCGGGCTGGTGTTTCTCTGACTGGCACGGAAACCGGCGCGTCTCAAGGGTTGGAATGCGCGGGCGATGTCTGTAGGAACGCCACGGCGGGTTGCGTGACAGGGGCGGTCTGATTGGACGGGTTCGACATCATCTTCGACCAGATTGACCTGCGGTCGTTTTCCAGTCTCTGGTTCTGGCTTGCGGTTGTCGGTATCTGGACCCTGGCCAGCCACCGGGTGCTGGGCGTTTCCGCCGATATGATCCGGCACGCCCGGAAGTATGGCGGGCCTGCCCAGGCCGATCTTGAGGCGCTGGTGCAGATCAAGGTGGCGCGGCTGGATCGGATTTTTGACGAGGCCGGTGTGGTCATTGTGGGGTTGCTGTTCTTTCTGCTCAGCTCCCTTGCCGTGCTTGGATTCTATCACGGTGTGGAACTGGCACAGGCGCTGACCCTGATCCTGATTCCGCTGACCTGGGTCGGCCTTCTGAGCCTGCGGCTGGCACGGCAGGTGCAGGCGGGAAACACAACGGGCGCGGGGCTGGTCCGTCTGCTGCGCCGCCACCGCATCATGGTGCAGGGGATCGGGCTGTTTTCGATCTTTGTCACAACGATGTGGGGTGCCTGGCAGAATGCGCAGAACGGTTTTCCGGGCTTTTGACCGGGGAATTGACACCGCCGTCCGCCGGAACAGGGGATCGCCATGCTGACACCCACACCCATTTTTCTGGGCGGCGCCCCCGAGGGGTTTGACGCAAGGCTTGTCGCGCGCGAACTGGCGCGAGGCCTGCCTGTCATACATGTCGCACGCGACGACAAGCGGATGGCGGCAATGCGTGCCGCGCTGCGCTTTTTTACGCCCGAGGCGGTGGTGCTGACACTGCCCGCCTGGGACTGTCTGCCCTACGACCGGGTGTCGCCCAACCCCGACCTGTCGGCGGCGCGGATGGCAACGCTGGCCCTGCTGGCCCAAGGGGTGCAAGGGCCTTTCATCCTGCTGACCACCGTCAACGCGGCCACGCAGCGCCTTCCGGCGCGCGCCGTGCTGCGCGAGGCCTCGTTCAGTGCCCGCGTCGGCCAGCGCGTGAACGAAGAGGCGCTGCGCAGCTTCCTGTCGCGCGCCGGCTTCTCGCCGGTGGCGACAGTGACGGAGCCGGGCGATTATGCGATTCGCGGCGGCATCGTCGATATCTTCCCGCCCGGACCGGGCGGCCCGGTGCGGCTGGATTTCTTTGGCGATGTGCTGGATGGGGCGCGCCGGTTCGATCCCGAAACCCAGCGCACCACGGAAAAGCTGGCGCGGGTCGATCTGTCCCCCGTGTCCGAAGTCATTCTGGACGCCGCCGCAATCACCCGGTTCCGTCAGAACTACCGCGTCGAATTCGGCGCGGCCGGCACCGATGATCCGCTGTACGAAGCGGTATCGGCGGGCCGCAAACATCAGGGGATGGAGCATTGGCTGCCCTTTTTCAATGACCGGATGGAAACCCTGTTCGACTATCTGCCCCAGGCTGCCGTCATGCTGGACGATCATGTCAACAATGCCCGGCTGTTGCGCTGGGAAGGGATCGAGGATCAGTACGATGCCCGGCGCGAGGCGATGACGGCCAAGGGGCGAATGGATACGGTCTACAAGCCTGCAGCCCCGGGCCTGCTGTATCTGGATGACACCTCATGGAATACCGCCCTGGCCGGGCACCGCCTGGTGCAGCTTTCCCCCCTGCCGCACGCGCCCGGCCCCGGCGTGCTGGACGCGGGTGGGCGGATCGGGCGCAGCTTTGCGCCCGAACGGCAGATGGAAAGCGTCAGCCTGTTCGGCGCGCTGGCCGACCACATCCGCAGCCTGCGCGGCGATACCCGGGTGGTGATTGCCAGCTGGTCAGAAGGCGCGCGCGAGCGTTTGCGCGGATTGATCGGCGATCAGGGCATCACCGGGGCCGTCCTGATCAGCGACGCCCGCCAGATTCCCGCCGGGCGCGGCGGGCTGTTCCTGACGGTCTGGGCGCTGGAGCAGGGGTTTGTCGCCGCCGACCTGGCCGTGATCTCGGAGCAGGATGTGCTGGGCGACCGGCTGCTTTCCAAGCCGCGCAGGAAGCGCAAGGCAGAGAACTTCGTCTCCGAGGTCAATGCCCTGACGCCGGGCGATCTGGTGGTGCATGTCGAACATGGCGTCGGGCGCTACCGGGGGCTGGAGACGATCAGCGCCCTTGGTGCCCCGCATGAATGCATCGCCCTGGAATATGCCGAAAATGCAAGGCTTTACCTGCCGGTCGAGAACATCGAACTGCTCAGCCGCTATGGGCAGGAGGACGGCCTGCTTGACCGGCTGGGCGGCGGTGCCTGGCAGGCAAAGAAGGCCAGGCTCAAGGACCGCATCCGCGACATCGCCGAACGGCTGATGCGCGTTGCCGCCGAACGCCACCTGCGCCACGCCCCCGTGCTGGAAGCGCCCCATGCCATATGGGAAGCCTTTTCGGCCCGCTTTCCCTATCAGGAAACCGACGATCAGCTTGCGGCAATCTCGGATGTGCTGACCGATCTGGGGGCGGGCAGCCCGATGGACCGGCTGGTTGTGGGGGATGTGGGCTTTGGCAAGACCGAGGTTGCCATGCGCGCCGCCTTCGTTGCCGCCATGGCCGGCCTGCAGGTGGCCGTGGTTTGCCCGACGACCCTGCTGGCGCGCCAGCACTATCGCAGCTTCGCCGAACGCTTCCGGGGCTTTCCGGTGGAAATCCGTCCCCTGTCGCGTTTCGTGCCGTCGCGCGAGGCGGCAGCGACGCGCGACGGGATTGCGGCTGGCGCGGTTGATATCTGTATCGGCACCCATGCCTTGCTGGCCAAGAGCATCCGTTTCAAATCCCTTGGCCTTCTGATCATCGACGAAGAGCAGCACTTTGGCGTTGCGCACAAGGAACGTCTGAAGGAAATGCGGTCCGAAGTGCATGTGCTGACCCTGACGGCCACGCCGATTCCGCGCACGCTGCAACTGTCGCTGACGGGGGTGCGCGACCTGTCGATCATTGCCACCCCGCCGGTGGACCGGCTGGCAATACGAACATATGTTTCGGAATTCGACACGGTGACGCTGCGCGAGGCGCTGCTGCGCGAACGCTACCGGGGCGGGCAAAGCTTTTTCGTGGTCCCCCGCATCGCGGACTTGCCCGAGGTTGAGCAGTTCCTGAAGGAACAGGTCCCCGAGGTCAGCTATGTCATTGCCCATGGACAGCTGGCTGCCGGTGATCTGGATGACCGCATGAACAGCTTTTATGACGGGAAATACGATGTGCTGGTTGCCACCAGCATCGTCGAATCCGGTCTGGACATCCCCGCAGCCAATACGATGATCGTCTACCGTGCCGACATGTTCGGCCTGTCACAGCTGTACCAGATCCGGGGGCGGGTGGGGCGGGCCAAGACACGGGCCTATTGCTATCTTGTGACCAAGCCACGCGTCCCGTTGACACCCCAGGCGCAGAAACGGCTGCGTCTGCTGGGGTCACTGGACAGTCTGGGGGCCGGATTCAACCTGGCCAGCCATGACCTTGACCTGCGCGGGGCGGGCAATCTTCTGGGCGAGGAACAGTCGGGCCATATCCGCGAAGTGGGATATGAACTCTATCAGTCGATGCTGGAAGAAACGATCGCCCGACTCCGCTCGGGCGAGCTGACCGGCCTGACGGCCGCTGACGATCAATGGTCGCCGCAGATCAACCTGGGCGTGCCGGTGCTGATCCCCGAAGACTATGTGCCCGATCTTGACCTGCGCCTTGGCCTGTACCGCCGCCTGTCGGCCCTGACCACCAAGGTCGAACTGGAAGGCTTCGCGGCAGAGCTGATCGACCGGTTTGGCCCCGTGCCGAAAGAGGTGAACACCCTGCTGCTGGTGGTGCGGATCAAGGCAATGTGCAAACGCGCGGGCATCTCGCGGCTGGACGCCGGGCCAAAAGGCGCGACCGTGCAGTTTCACAATGACAAATTCTCCAACCCTGCCGGTCTGGTCGATTTCATCAGGGCCGAGGGGCAGGGCGCGAAGGTATCGGGCAACAGGATTGTGCTGCAGCGCGACTGGAAGACCGAAAGCGACCGCATCAGGGGTGCCTTCGCCATTGCCAGGGACCTGGCCGAACAAGTGATCAAGGGCAAGGCTGTCGCATAAGGCGGGCGCGCGGTGCCGGTCAGACCCGGCGCGGGATCAGCCGCATCAGGGCCCAGCCCAGGGCGGCCAGCACCGAAACCCCGGTCATCAGCGGCACCGGGGTGCCGTTGAAGGCCAGCCCCAGCGGCACGGCCAGCGCCACGCCCAGCACCGTGGCCAGCGCCGCCGTTATCGAAGCCGCCATGCCGGCGATATGGCCCACCGGTTCCAGCGCCAGCGCGTTCAGGTTGCCGATGGTCAGCCCGGTCATGAAAAAGACGCTTGTGGTCCAGAACACATAGGCCGGAAAGTACAGCGGTTCCGGCCACAGGCCAAAGGCGGTGACGGTGGCGAAGATTGCCGAAAGGAACACCTGCGCTCCCAGCGCCGTGGTGATCAGATAGCGCATCCCCAACCGCCCCACGAGCCGGGCATTGACGAAGTTTGCCGTCCCCGCAAGCACCGCGATCACCGCAAACCAGAACGGAAAGGTGGCCCCGCGCCCGAAGGTGACGTCAAACATCTGCTGGGTGGACGACAGCGTGCCAAACAGCGCGCCAAAGAGAACGGCCTGCACCACCGTCGACACCACAATGACGCGGTACGAGATCACTTCGGCGAAGGCCGCCTTCAGCGGACCCGCCCGCAGCGGGCGGCGATTTTCAGGGTGCAATGTCTCGGGCTGGCGCAGGCCCAGCCAGATGCAGCCAATCCCAGCAAAGATCACAAAGGCGATGAACAGCGACCGCCAGCCGAAAGCGCTGATGATGACGGTGCCCGCAGCCGGGGCCACGGCGGGCACCAGCATGAAGACCATCATCGCAAAGCTGACAATCCGTGCCATGTCGCGCCCGGCATGCAGGTCGCGCACCATCGCGATGGACACGATGCGCGGTGCGGCCACGCCCAGCCCCTGCACCACGCGGGCGATCAGCAGCAATTCCAGCGTCGGCGCGGCCCAGGCAGCTGCGGCCCCGGCAACATAGAGCAGCGACCCCGCCATGATGACCGGCTTGCGTCCGAAGGCATCCGACAAAGGCCCCGCAAAAAAGGTGCCAACCCCCATCCCCAGCACAAAGCTGGTCACGATCAGCTGGGCGGCATTGATGTTGTCCGGGGTCAGTTCTGCCGCAATCTGCGGCAGGGCGGGCAGCATCGAGTCGATGGAAAAGGCAATTGTGGCGAAGAGCATCGCAATCAGGGCGATGAATTCGGTCTGGCCGGGCTGCGGCCTGGCCCGCTGTGGCGCGGTATCCGTCGGGGATGTCATGGGCTGCCTGTCTTTTCCGTGCATTCGCGGATCACCTGATGTCACAGTTCGACCGGCTGCGCACCGGACAGGCTTGCGGGCGGGCAGGGGCATTGCAGGCGGCAGTCCCGCCGCTGTCCGCATCCGGGTCCGGCAGGCGGGCGGTCACGGCAGGGTCCAGGGCCGGCCTTTGCGGCCAGGGTTGCGGTGTATCGGCGGATATCGCAAGCATGCCGATGCACCTACGCGGCCTGCACCGCCGTTGCAAGGCGGGCTGACCTGCCATATGCCTTCGCGCCGTGGGAAACCCGGATGACAGCAGCCTGATCCGCATTGCCCGCGACGGCGGCGGCGAGACGGGTGTCGAGCCGCTGAACCTGGGCCAGCGGGTGCGCGACCTGCGCAAGGCACGGGCCTGGACGCTGGAACAGGCGGCCCTTCAGGCCGGTCTGGCGCGCTCGACCCTGTCGAAGATCGGGAACGGGCAGATGTCGCCCACCTGTGAGGCGCTCAGGAAACTGGCCGGGGGGCTGGCGGTGTCGGTGCCGCAGCTGTTCACGCCGCCCAGCCATGCCCGGATCACAGGCCGCCGCGCGCTGACGCGGGCGGGCGAGGGGCAGGCACAGGCCACCGCAACCCATGAGCACGAGCTGCTGGCCCAGGCGCTGACCCGCAAACAGATGCTGCCCTACCGCGCCCGCATCCGCGCCCAGGATATCGCCGAATTCGGCGGCTGGGTGCGGCACGATGGCGAAGAGTTTCTTTATGTGCTGACCGGCGCGGTTCGTCTATACACCGAATTCTATGAACCGGTCGACATGAAGCGCGGCGACAGCGCCTGTTCCGATGCCACGATGGGGCATAACGTGGTGTCCATTTCGCAAGAGGATGCAATGGTCCTGTGGGTGACCTCGCTGATGTAAGGCGGGGTGTCTCATGGTGGGCAGCAGAAAAAGCGTGGAACTTCAAGGTCCGGGCGGATCAGGAAACGCAGCGCGTTTCCCCGTCCGGAAGGCGACCACAGTCCCACAGGACCATTCCTCCAAGCGCAACGAAGGCCAGCGCCCATGTCGGGCGTGAAGCGCCCGCCATGGGCGGGACGGGCGCTGGCCGGGGGCTTGGGCCCCCGGCGGTCCTATAGCACGCGCACCAAGTGGCCGAGGCGATGGCCCCGGCCAAAGCACGCCGGGGAAGCGGAATAAACTTTTGTTTTTCAGCCAGCGGCCTCTCCGGTTGGCGGACTTTTCCAGCATCCTGTCATGGTCGCTCAGCGCGGTCAGTTCCCCATCAATAGGCCGTCCAGCCGCCGTCCGTGGCATAAAGCCCGCCGGTGAAGTTTGACGCCTCGTCAGACAGCAGGAACAGGATCATCGCCGCCTGTTCCCAGACCGTCGCGGGGCGGCGCTGGCTGTCGGCATAGGCCAGGATGCTGGCGGTCTTGATCCGCCCCATGGTCGGGCCGTCGGTATCTGCCGCACTGGCCGCCACAAGCGCGCCGGCGCGCGCCACCATCGGCGTGTCGGTCGCGGCCATGTTGACCGAGTTTATCCGGATGCCGTAGGGCGCATAGTCGATGGCGGTGTTCCTGGTCAGGCCATTGACGGCATGCTTGGTCGCCACATAGGCGGGGTTGCCGGCCAGCCCTGTCAGGCCCGCGATCGATCCGACATTGACGATCGACCCGCCGGTTCCCTGGGCCACCATCTGCGCCAGTTCGGCCCGCAGCGTCCGGTAGGTGCCGATCAGGTTCGTGCGGATCACCCCCTCCCAATAGGCATCGGTCGATTCATGCAGACGGGCAAAGATGCGGTCCTTTTGCGCGGCATAATCGACCGGGTCGCCGGAAAAGACGGCATCCATCACCCCGGCATTGTTCAGCGCCATGTCCAGCCGCCCGAAACTGCTGACGGCCACCTCGATCATGCGGCGGCAGGTTTCTTCCTCGGCGATGTCGCCCTCGACAAAGACAGCCTTGCCGCCGTCGCTGACGATTCCCTCGATTGTGGCGGCACCCAGATCGGCGATCCAGTCAACGCCCACGATATTGGCCCCTTCCCGCGCCGCGCGGATGGCCGCAGCCGCCCCGATGCCGCGGGCGCAGCCGGTCACGATCAGCGTGCGTCCGGCAAGCCGCCCGGGCGTGAAGACCGCCGGATCGATCGGGGCGATGTCCCTGATCCCGACGCCGCCCGACTGGGCAGCGGCCTGGGTGGCGGTTGCCCCCTGAAGCGTGGCACTGGTTGCAACCACGCCCGCCGTCAGGGCAACACCCTTGAGCAGGTCTCTTCGTTCCATGACGATATCCTTCCATGTTCAAACAGCGATGCCAGGGCATTTTCCAAAGGTCCCGGGCGGAAACCCCCTACCCGCCGATGGCGTCGCCGACCATTCTGGCACCGCCGGTGATGTCTTCGCCCACTCCGGCGACCGTATTGCAGCCCGCCAGTGACAGCGTGGCAAAGGCCAGCAGCACAGCCAGTTTCTTCATGCCCCATTCTCCCATGCAGTGGGGTGCCTGCTGCACCCTTGATCCGATGTGTCAGTCTGTGTTCACTCCTGATACCACCAGACGTCGGGCTGAAAGCCCAGCCAGTCCCCATAGATCGGCAGCCGGTCCGGGTAATGCAGCTGCTTTGCATGGGCGATGCGCGAGACATCCGAATACCAGATCGGAATCACAAATCTGCCGCTTGTCAGAACGCGGTCAAGGGCTCGCGTCGCTGCGGTGAACTCCTGCGGGTCGGTCGCGGTCAGCAGGGCCTGGATCATCGCCTCGGCGGCGGCAGAATTCATGCCCATCCAGTTGCGGGTTCCCGGCTCTGTCACCCCCGCCGATCCCCAATACAGGGTCTGCTCGTTGCCGGGGCTGAGCGACAGTGACCGGATGTAATGGGTCATGTCGAAATCATAGGCGTTGGTGCGTTCCTTGTACTGGGCGGAATCGACGCTTGTGACGGTGACGGCAATGCCAAGCCGCCGCAGCGCCTCGACATAGATGTTCGCGATGGACAGCATGTCGTCCTGGCCCTGCACCAGCAGGATGTCGAAGGTGAAAGGGACACCGGCGGCGTTGGTCAGCACGCCATCCGTCACGGTCCAGCCCGCCTCTTGCAGCAGGCGGGTCGCCTCACGGATGCCGGTCCGGTTCGCTTCGGACCCGTCAGAGACCGGCAGGGCGTAGCCATCGAGGGCACCGGGAAGCAGACTGTCGGCGAAGGGTTCCAGAAGCGCCCGCTCACGCCCCCCGGCAGGCGCGCCGGGCGTCATGCCCAGCACCGAATTCGAGAAATACGAGGTGATGCGCGGCTGGACCCCGCCGGTCAGGGTCTGGTTGATGAATTCAAAGTTGAACGCCTGGATCAAGGCTTCGCGCACGCGCCAGTCCGCAAAAATCCCGCGCCGCGTGTTGAACACCAGGCCTTCAATGCCCGAGGGGCGCTGATGCGGAATCTCCGATAGCAGGACATCGCCGGATTGCACGGCCGGGAACCCGTAGTTGCTGGCCCAGGCGGCCGGGTTCGCCTCGCGGTAGCTGGTGATGTCGCCGGCCTTGAATGCCTCGAACACGACCCCGCCGTCGCCGAAATACTCATAGCGCACTTCGTCAAAGTTGTGCAGACCGCGATTGAAAGGCAGGTCAGCGCCCCACCAGTCGGGGTTTTTCAGGTAAGTGATGTACCGCCCCGGCTCGAACGGGCCGATCACATAGGGGCCGGACCCGATCAGCGCATCCAGCGACGAGACGGTGAAATCCTTGCCGTCCCACTGCGCCTTTTTCAGGATCGGACGCAGGCCCAGGATCAGCGGCAATTCGCGGTCTTCGGTGTTGAAGGTGAACCGCACCGTGCGCGGCCCGGTCTGTTCGGCCTTGGCGATCTTGGCCCAGGCCGACGCGTAGCGCGGGCTTCCCAAGGTGCCCAGGGTTTCGAAAGACCACAGCACATCCTGCGGCGTGACCGGGCTTCCGTCCGCGAATCGGGCCTCGTCGCGCAAGGTAAAGGCGACAAAGCTGCGGGCCTCGTCCGTCTCGACCGATTCGGCCAAAAGACCGTAGAGCGTGAAGGGTTCATCGTAAGACCGGCCCAGAAGTGTCTCGACCGTCAGGGCCGAAACGCCTGCGGGGGCATTGCCCTTCAGGATAAAGGGATTGAGCGAATCAAAGCCCCCCGACTCGCCGAAAATGATCCGCCCCCCCTTGGGTGCGTCCGGGTTGGCATAGGGCAGGGACACAAAATCGGGTGGAAGTGCAGGTGCCCCATACATAGCTATGCCATGCGCAGGCTGCGCCACCAGGGGCTGCGACGGCAGGCAAAGGGCCAGGACCGCTGTGGCCACCAGACGTGCCAAACTCTTCCCTGTCATTGCCGGTCCGTCCTGATGTGCAAGCGCCATTGCGGTCACGCTACCGCTACTGCGTTGCCATTTCAAACTTTTGCTTGGACTGCCCTGTCGATGGGCGTATAAAGCGAGCACTGCTCGATAGGTTTCTTGCCTGTATGAAACCTGCCTCATGACTTGACGCCGGCCTCGTGTCGGCGTCTTTTTTTTGCCCGCAGCGGATCGAAGCCGTGCCTTTTGCCGGCACGTCCCCTATCCTGCTGCAGGCACGGCACAGGGGGGGCAGGATGACCATTGCAGGCAAGACCGCCATCGTCACGGGGTCAACCTCGGGGATCGGGCTTGGCATTGCCGGGGCGCTGGCCGGGGCCGGGGCGCATGTGGTGCTGAACTCTTTCACGGACACGGCAGAGGATCATGCGCTGGCCGCCGCCATGGCGCGCCGTCACGCTGTTTCGGTGCGCTACATCCGGGCGGATATGTCAAAGGGCGACGACTGCCGCGCCCTGGTCGAACAGGCGGGGGCCTGCGACATTCTGGTGAACAACGCGGGCATCCAGCACGTGGCCCCGATTCCCGAATTTCCGGTCGCGAAATGGGACGCGATCCTGGCGATCAACCTGACGTCGGCCTTTCACACCACCGCCATGGCCCTGCCCATGATGCGCCGGTCCGGCTGGGGGCGGATCGTCAACATCGCCTCGGCGCACGGCCTGACCGCCAGCCCGTTCAAATCGGCCTATGTCGCGGCCAAGCACGGCCTGGTCGGCCTGACCAAGGTGACAGCGCTGGAAACCGCCGGTGAGGGCATCACCTGCAACGCGATCTGCCCCGGCTATGTGCTGACCCCGCTGGTCGAGGCGCAGATCCCCGAACAGATGAAGGTGCATAACATGGACCGTGAAACGGTGTTGCGCGAGGTTATTCTGGACCGCCAGCCGTCGCGCCAGTTCGCCACCACCGAACAGCTGGGCGGCACGGTGACCTTCCTGTGTTCCGAACATGCCGCACAGATCACCGGCACGACGATCAGCGTCGACGGCGGCTGGACGGCGCTGTAGATCATGGTGCTGCGGATCAACCTGGCCTTGCAGGGCGGTGGCGCGCATGGGGCGTTCACCTGGGGCGTGCTGGACCGGCTTTTGGAAGAGGACGGGATCGAGATTGCGGCGATTTCCGGCACCTCGGCGGGGGCGCTGAACGCGGCCGCGTACAAGGCGGGACTGCTGAGCGGCGGCAGGCCCGGCGCGCGCGAAAATCTGGACTGGCTGTGGGCGCAGGTGGGGGCCGTGGGCGATATGCGGCTGGGGGCCTGGTTTCAGCCGTTCCTGCCCTGGGCCATGCAGGTCAGCGAGGCCATTGAAGACGCCATTCCGGTTTCGCCGCAGGGGATCATGACGCAGGTCTTTTCCCCCTATGGGCTGGGGCCGTTCTGGCGCAATCCGCTGGAACGGGTGGTGCGGCGGTTCCATTTTGACAAGGTCTGTGCCCGTCACGGCCCGCAGCTGTTTGTCAGTGCCACGAATGTGCGCACCGGCAGGATCCGGGTGTTTTCCGGGGCCGGGATCACCACCGAGGTCATCCTGGCTTCGGCCTGTCTGCCGACATTGTTCAAGGCCGTGGATGTGCCGGACCCGGAAACGGGCAAGGTCGAGACCTATTGGGATGGTGGCTATACCGGCAACCCGGCGCTGTATCCGCTGTATGCGCCGGACCTGCCCGATGACATCGTGATCGTGAACATCAACCCGCTGCGGCGGGAAGAGGTGCCCGATACAGCGGTGGAAATCCAGAACCGGATCAACGAGATCAGCTTCAACGCGTCGCTTCTGGCCGATCTGCGGGCGATCAATTTCGTGAAGGAACTGATTGCCGGGGGAAAGGTCGCCAAGGGCGCGATGAAGGATGTGCTGGTGCATATGATTGCCGATGATCCGCTGATGAACGAGCTTTCGGCAGGGTCAAAGCAGCTGGCGACGCCCTATCTGCTGTTCCGGCTGAAGGATGCCGGGCGGGCTGCGGCGGCGAAGTTCCTGAAGGCGCACCGCAAGGATCTCGGCAAACGCGCCACGGTGGACCTGCAAGCGCTGTTCGGCTGACTGTGGCAAGGCCGCCGTGGCGGGCCTTCAGCCCGCGCGCGCCTGTGCGATCTCTGCCGCGACGGCGGCACCAAGGCGCGCGTTGTTCAGCACCAGGGCGATGTTGGCGGTCAGGGACCGGCCTTCGGTCAGGGTGAATATCCGGTCAAGCAGGAAGGGGGTCACCGCCTTGGCGGCGATGCCCTGTGCCTGAGCCTCGGCAAGGGCGGTTTCGATGACCGGGCCGATCACCGCCTGCGGAATTTCATCCGCTGCCGGAATCGGGTTTGCCACCAGTTGCCCGCCGGGAAGGCCCAGCCTGGCGCGCATCAGATGTGCCGCGGCAATGTCGGCGGGGCTGTCCATCCGCAGCGGTGCGCGCAGGCCCGATGTGCGCGACCAGAAAGCGGGCAGATCGTCCTGCCCGAAGGCGATGACCGGTACACCAAGGGTTTCCAGAACCTCCAGCGTCTTGGGCAGATCGAGAATCGCCTTGGCCCCGGCGGCAATCACGGTTACGGGCGTGGCCGCCAGTTCGTGCAGGTCTGCCGAGATGTCAAAACTCGTCGCGGCCCCGCGATGCACGCCGCCGATGCCGCCGGTGGCAAACACGTCGATCCCCGCCAGATGCGCGCAGATCATGGTGGCCGCCACCGTGGTGGCCCCGGTGCGGCCCGTGGCCAGGCAGGCGGCCAGGTCGGCGCGCGACAGTTTCATCACGCCGGTTGCCCGGCCAAGGGCTTCAAGTTCGGCGGCACTCAGCCCGATGTGGATGCGCCCACCCATGACCGCGATGGTGGCCGGGACCGCCCCGGCGGCGCGCACGCCCGCTTCGACGCGCAAGGCGGTTTCGACGTTCTGCGGATGGGGCATGCCATGGGTGATGATGGTCGATTCAAGCGCCACCAGCGGCGTGCCATGGGCGCGGGCGGCGGCCACCTCGGCGGAAAAGGTCAATGGAAGGTGCGTCATGATCCGATGCCTCTGGAAACGTGGTCGGCGGCGGCGCGCAGCGCGACCGCAAGCGCGGCGGCCCGACCGGTGCCGCGCATTTCGGCTACAAGATGGGCGGCCATGAAGGCATCCCCCGCGCCGGTGACGCGCGTGACCGGCACCGGGGGCGGCGCATCTGTGATGATGCCATGCCCGGCCATGCCGTCGGCGCAGGCGCGTCCGCCATCTGTTACCAGCACGCGCAGGGCGCCCCGCGCCAGCAGGCCCTGCGCCGCATCGGGCGCTGCGGCAAAGCGGGTCTGGCACAGAAGCCCCGCCTCTTCCAGATTGACGTAAAGCGTGGCACGCGGGTGGCAGATGAGCGGCAGCAGCCGTTCTGCCTTGCCCGGACTGGCGGGGGCCACGCGCAGGTCTGCGCCCGCAAACAGCGGCGAGGCCGCGATGTCGGACAGAAGAAGGGCCGTCAGGTTGCCGTCAAGGGCGATAAGCCCGGTCCAGGGGGCGGCGGGCGACCCCAGTCGGCCATCCCGGAGCGGTGTCAGAATCCGCTCTCCGGCTGTTTCCAGGGAACGGGCATCGGCCACGGCGGCGATCAGGCCTTTCGCGCCTTCGATGGCCATATAACGGTCGGTCGGCAGGTCGGCAGACCGGTACAGCATGTCGGTGATCAGCCCCGTTTGCTGGCAGGCAGAAACCAGGTCTTCCCCATCGGCATCCCGGCCCACGCAGGACAGAAGGGCAGGCCGCAGGCCAAAGCGCCGCAAGGTCGTCGCGATGTTCAGCGCCACCCCGCCGGGCAGGCGCGTAATCCGCCCGGGCACGTCCGCGCCCAGGGGCATCGCGGTCCCGGCCCGTCCGATGATGTCCCACAGGACCGATCCGATGCAAAGAATGTCTGGCTTGGTCATGGGGCCGGTTGTCGCCCGGCCCCGGTCTGCGCGCAAGGGACGCCGATCATGGCGCGGGCGATGCTTTCCCGCAGGTTTCTTTCGGGTATCAACCGCGCAGCCCGGTTTCCTCCAGCAGACCTTTCCTCTTGGCCTCATAATAGTAGCCGCGTGCATACCAGCCCACCGCCGCATCCTGATCGCCGTCCGAGACCAGCCAGGCCCCCCTGAGGTACTTGACCCCGTATTTGAGGTTCGTGCCGGCATCAAGCAGCCCGTCATCATGGCCGCGGTAGCCCATTGTACGGGCCGTGCGGTGATCGATCTGCATCAACCCGTAGTAGCGCCCGTTGCGGGCCTTTGCGTTGTGATCGCTTTCGCGCAGGATGACCCGCTGCACCAGACTGACCGGCACGTCATAGTGATCGGCATAGTGTTCGATCTGCCGGCGCATCTGCGGGGTTTCGTTCGGGTAAAGATCGCTGCGGGAACTGACATCTTCGGACCGCCCGCAGGCTGCAAGGGTCAGCACAAGGGCAAGGACGGCGCGACGGCGGGTCATCATCAAGATCGGTCACCTCGGACAGGGACCCTGACGATAGCCGACTGCAGGCCCGGCGGAAAGACCGCTGCAGCCCCATGCGCGCCGCGCCGCCGGTGCGCCGGGGTGCGCAGGTGCTTTGCCTCGCCCGACGGCGCTGATAGACTGTGCTGCGGAAGGAGCGCCCGTGCAGGATATCCGGCAACTTGAAACCGCGCTGATCGTGGATGACCATCCGCTGTTCTGCGACGCCCTGTCGATGACCCTGCGCGCGATCGCCGGGCTGCGGATGATCGAAACGGCCGACGGTCTGGAAACCGCCCTTGCCCGGCTTGACCGGGGGCCGGTGCCCGATGTCGTGGTGCTTGACCTGAACCTGCCGGATGTCACCGGCCTTGAAGGCTTGATCCGCATCCGCGCGGCGGTGGGCCAGGTGCCGGTTGTCGTGGTATCCTCCTTGGCTGACAACCGGGTGATCGGGGCGGCGCTGCGCGCGGGTGCGGCCGGATTCATTCCCAAGCATTCCCGCCGCGAGGTGTTCCGCGCGGCCTTCGACGCGATCCGGGGCGGATCCTTCTTTGTTCCCGACGGCTTCGTCCCCCAGGCCGATCCGCAGGCCCCCGCAACACAGCAGGAAGACGCGATTGCGCGTCTTGCGCTGCTGACACGCCAGCAGGCGAAGATTCTGGCGCTGGTCTGCGAAGGGCGGCTGAACAAGCAGATCGCCTATGACCTGGCGATCGCCGAAACCACGGTCAAGGCCCATGTCACGGCGATCATGCGCAAACTTGGGGTGCAAAGCCGGACCCAGGCCGTGCTCATTGCGCGCGAGGCCAGCTTTGCCAGCCTGATGCCCGAGAACGGCTGATCCGGCTTGCCGCGCGGGCAGGGCCTGCACTCGTGCCCGCCGGTGGCGGGGTGGGCACCGACCGGGGGCCATGGCCCCCGGCGCGACAGTGGCAGGCGCAGCGCCTGGACCGGGCGATGGCCCCGGGCAGCACTTGCAAGGATGCGCGCAAGAGGGTTCGGCTTTCCGGTCAGCAACCGATGCCGTTGGCACTTAACCAATACCCTGATAGGCTCTGCCCGGTCTGGGAGGAACCGAATGGACATACCGCGCGCGGCCTGGATCGAACCGGGGGGGGCGGCCCGCCCGGCCCCGATTGCCAGTGCAACCATTGACGCGCGGCAGCGCGACGCCGTGAAACTGCTGGCACAGATGCTGGGGCAGGGGCCTTTTGCACTGGTCATCCTGTTCATCTCGCCGCAGGCGGATATGGCGGCGCTGACCGCCGGGCTTGACGCGGTGTTTCCCGACACGCCGGTGATGGGCTGCACCACGGCGGGAGAGATCGGCCGCGACGGTTATGCCGAAGGGCAGATCGTGGCCGTGGCGCTGAAATCGGCGCATTTCGGGGCAGAGGCGCTGCTGGTGCCCGATCTGGATGATCTCAACCCGCAGGCGCTGATCAGCCGGCTGATCCGGGTCCGGCAGGGACTGATCCGCACAAGGCCGGACTGGCGGCACGAGTTTGCCTTTCTGCTGGTCGACGGGCTGTCGATCCGCGAAGATGAATTGACCGCTGCGCTGGCCTCGGGTCTGGGGCCGGTGCCGCTGTTTGGCGGATCGGCGGGGGATGGCACGCGGTTCAAGGAAACCTTCGTGCTCTACCGGGGGCAGGCGCTGCGCAATGCCGCCGTGCTGGCGATGGTGCGCAGCGATTGCCGCGTCAAGGTGTTCAGCCTGGATCATCTGGTGCCCACTGACCGGCGCATGGTGGTGACAGGGGCCGATCCGCGCAGCCGAACGGTGCGCCAGATCAATGCCGAACCCGCGGCGCGGGAATATGCCCGCCTGCTGGGCAAGGACCCGGCGCAGCTGACCACCTTCACCTTTGCCGCGCACCCCGTGGTGGTGCGCATCGGTGGCAAGCATCATGTGCGCGCCATCCGGCAGGTGGCCGACAACGGCGATCTGGTGTTCTTTTCGGCCATTGACGAAGGTCTGGTCCTGACCCTGGCCGAGCCGCACGACATGGTGGCGCATCTGCGGGACGAGCTGGGCACCCTGGCCGAAGGTGGCGCGCCCGATGCGATCATTGCCTGCGACTGTATCCTGCGCCGGATGGAGGCGATGGAAAAGCAGCGGTCCGGCGCGGTTTCGGCCCTGTTGCAGCAGCACCGCGTGCTGGGCTTTTCAACCTATGGCGAGCAACTGAATTCGATGCATGTCAACCAGACCATGACCGGTGTGGCGATCTACCCGCCCGGGGACGGGCGGGGATGACCGACACGCTGGTCAATCCGGCGGACAGCCCCGAGCGGCAGGCGCAAAAGCTGCTGCAGATTGCCCATGTCCTGATGCGGCGGGTCGAGCAGATCACCGATGACAGCGGTGCCGCCTATGCCCAGTTCCAGCGCGCGGCGCTGCTGGAAGATCAGGTGCGCGAGCGCACTGTGGATCTGGAACGGGCGCTTGATCTTCTCAACGACTCGAACGCGCGCCTGGCCGAGGCGAACCGGGCGACCGAAGCGGCACGCCAGAACCTTGCCAGTGCCATCGAGACGATTCAGGAAGGTTTTGCCCTGTTCGATGCGGGTGACGTGCTGGTGCTGTGCAACTCGCGCTTTGGCATTCATATGCTGGACATCCGCGATGCGCTGAAGCCGGGCCTGACCTTTGCGCAATATGTCGATCACGTCAGCCGGTCGCGCTATCTGGAATTGCCGGAAGGAGAGCGGCCCGAAGACTGGGCCGCGCAGCGACGGCGGCGGCATCAGGACCGCCATGTGATCTTCAACCTGCGCCTGCTGCGCGACCGCTGGGTGCAGGTGTCGGAACACCGCACGGCCGACGGCGGAACCGTTATCCTGCAGACCGACGTCACCGAGATCATCCGGCTGGAGCGTCAGGAACGCGGCAAAATGCTGGACGATCAGGCGCGCGTCATCCGCGCAACGCTGGATCACATCAATCAGGGGGTCTGCATCTTTGATGAAAGCCGGCGGCTTGTGGGCTGGAACAATCGGCTCGGGTCGCTGCTGGCAATCCCGGTGACACGGTTGCGCATGGGGGCCAGCTTTCCCTATCTGCTGCAACGCTTCGGCGAAGAGGTGGCCTTCGGCGAAGGCATGACAGCCCGGCGGCTGAATGCCTGGGTGCATGGCGAAGGGCCGCGCCCGCCGCTGTCGTTCGAGGTGCGGCGCGGCGCTGCCCTGATCCTGGATGTCTTTGCCCAGGAGATGCCCGACCGGGGCTTTGTGATGAGCTTTTCCGATGTCACCTCCGAACGCGCCGCCATCGCCGGGCTGAGCCGGGCCAATGAAACGCTGGAAGCCCGCGTGCTGGAGCGCACCCTGGCGCTGGAAGATGCCCTGGCCAATGCCGAACGGGCCAATGCCTCGCGCTCGCGCTTTGTGGCGGCGGCCAGCCATGATCTGTTGCAGCCCCTGTCGGCGGCCAAGCTGTTCATCTCGTCCATCGGCGAGGACAATCTTGATCCGCGCGCGCGCGAGGCGCTGGACAAGGCGCAGAACGCGCTGATGTCGGTGGAAGACATCCTTGCCGCGCTTCTGGACATCTCGAAGCTGGAAAGCGGGCGCGCGGCGGTCTCGGTGGGGCCGGTGCGGATGGACCGGCTGCTTGCGCAACTGCGGGATGAATTCGCACCTCTGGCGGCGCGCAAGGGGCTGAAGCTGCGCGTAGTGCCGACGGGTGCTGTCGTGGCCTCGGACCCGGCGTACCTGCGCCGGATCTTGCAGAATCTGATCGGCAACGCCGTGCGCTACACTGCGCGCGGCAAAGTGCTGGTCGGTGCCCGGCGGCGGCGCGGCATGGTGCGGCTGGAGGTCTGGGATACCGGGCCGGGAATTCCGGAAGAGGAACAGGACAACATCTTTCTGGAATTCCGGCGGCTGAATGCCCCGGCTTCGGCCAGCGAAGGCATGGGTCTTGGTCTGGCCATTGTCGAGCGGGCCTGCGCGCTGCTGGGGCACCCGCTGAGCCTGGCATCGGTGATCGGGCGCGGCACCGGGTTCATGGTGCAGGTTCCGCTGGCGGAAGGTGCGGCCCCCGCGCCGCTGCCCGAACAGCGCGTTCCCCGCCCTGCGGCACGCGACCGGATCGCCTTTCTGGTCGAGAATGACGAGGATCTGCGCCGCGCCATGGTGCTGCTGCTGGAGAAATGGGGCGTGTCGGTTCTGGATGCCGCAAGCGGCGAAGAGGCATTGTCGCTGATCGACGAGATCGGCATCCTGCCCGATTGCCTGCTGGTGGATCATCAGCTGGGCACCGGGATGACAGGGCTGGACTTCATCGCGCGGCTTCATGCCGCCCACGGGCCGGTGCCCGCGCGGCTGATCACCGCCAACCGCATGCCGCAGGTCCAGGCGCTTTGTGCCGCGGCGGGGGTGGAGATGATGATGAAACCGATCGACGCCCGTGCCCTTGAAGCCTTTCTGAACGCACTGCCGCCGCCGCGATAAGGCTCTACGACCAAGGTCACATAGAAGCGGGCCGGACTTCGCCCTAGTATCCGGCAACGCCAAGAGGATCAGATGCAACTGACAGACCAGCGTGACATCAAGGCAGACCCGGCAACCGTCTGGGCCGCCATCCTTGACCCTGAAATCCTGATGGCCTGCGTTCCCGGCTGTGAAAGCATGACAGGCACCGCCGAGACCGGATTTGAAGCGGTCGTCGTGCAGAAAGTCGGGCCGGTGAAGGCGCGCTTCACCGGTGTCGTCACCCTGTCCGACATCGTGCCGGGCCAAAGCCTGCGGATCAGCGGCGAAGGCAAGGGTGGTCCGGCCGGCTTTGCCAGGGGCGGTGCGAATGTGACCTTCACCGCCATCCCCGAGGGCACGCGCCTGTCCTATGATGTCGAGGCCAGCGTCGGCGGCAAGCTGGCACAGCTTGGCTCGCGCCTGATCGACGGCTTTGCAAAGAAGATGGCGGATGAATTCTTCGAGCGGTTCCAGCAGGCCATCGAAGGACCGCCCGAAGCAGCCGACGGCACCGCACAGGGGGATGACCCCGGGGGTGGGGAAAAAAAGAAGGGCTGGCTCAAGCGCATCATCGGCTAGGGGCCCCGCGTACCGAGGAATGACCAAGGGAGGAAAACCATGACGAATGTCACGATGACCGTGAACGGCAAGGCCGTGACCGGCGATGTGGAAGGGCGCACCCTGCTGTCGTCCTTCCTGCGCGAAGGGCTGGGCCTGACCGGAACGCATGTGGGCTGCGACACCTCGCAATGCGGTGCCTGCGTGGTGCATGTCGATGGCAGGCCGGTGAAAAGCTGCACCGTCTTTGCCCTGGATGTGGCAGGGGCATCCGTGAAGACGATTGAAGGGATGGCCAACGCCGACGGGTCGCTGGGCGTGATCCAGCAGGCGTTTCAGGACCATCACGGGTTGCAATGCGGCTTCTGCACCCCGGGCATGGTGATGAGCGCCGCCGCCCTGCTGGCGGACAATCCCAAACCGACCGAAGCCGAGGTGCGCCACTACCTGGAAGGCAATATCTGCCGCTGCACGGGTTATCACAACATCGTCAAGGCGGTGCTGGCGGCCAGCGGCCAGGACGTGGCCGCGGTCGCGGCGGAATAAGCATCCGGACGGTGCGGCATGATCCGCACCGTGTGACATAAATGGCCGCGCCACCGCGTGCGGCAGGTTCATCAGGGGGAGGACGACATGCCCAAAGATGGTGGCATCGGCGCCAGCACAGTCCGGCGCGAAGACATCCGGTTTCTGACCGGCAAGGGGCGGTATACCGCCGACATCAATCTGCGCGGACAGGCCTATGCCTGTTTCCTGCGGTCAGAAGTGGCCCACGGGCGGATCAACAAGATCGACACCGCCGAGGCGCGCGCGATGCCGGGTGTGCTGGCCGTGATGACGGGCGCGGATTTCGCCGCGATGGGCGGCAACCCCGCCGGATGGCACATTCCCAGCCGCAACGGCGACGCGATGAAGGAACCCAAGCGCCCGGTGCTGGCCCATGGCAAGGTGCGCCATGTCGGCGATGCCTATGCCGTGGTCGTGGCTGAAACGCTGGAACAGGCGCGCGATGCCGCCGGGGCCGTTGTGGCCGACATCACCGAACTGCCCGCCGTCGTCGATATGGCCCAGGCCGTGGCCAACCCGGACCTGCGGGTGCATGACGAGATCGCCAACAATGTCTGCTTTGACTGGGGCTGGATCGAAGACAACCGCGCGGCGGTGGATGCGGCCTTCAAGGCGGCACCGCATGTGACCACGCTGGAACTGGTGAACAACCGCCTGGTGCCGAATGCGATGGAACCGCGCGCCTCGATCGGCGATTACGATCCGGGAACGGGCGATTACAAGTTGTACACCACCTCGCAGAACCCGCACCTGAGCCGCCTTCTGATTGCGGCCTTCGTGATGGGTATTCCGGAAAACAAGCTGACCGTGATCGCGCCCGATGTGGGGGGCGGCTTCGGATCGAAAATCTACCACTATGGCGAGGAAGCCGCAGTGCTTGCGGCGTCCAAGGCGCTGAACCGCCCGGTGAAATGGGTGGCCGACCGGTCGGAAAGCTTCCTGTCGGATGCCCATGGCCGCGACCATGTGACAAGGATCGAACTGGCCACGGACCTTGAGGGCAACTTCCTGGCGCTGCGCACCGAAACGCTGGCGAATGTCGGGGCCTATCTTTCCAACTTTTCCACCGCGACGCCGACCTTCCTGCACGGCACCCTGATGGCCGGCCCCTACAGGACCCCGCTTGTCTATGTGAATGTCAAGGCGGTCTTCACCAATACGGCCCCGGTCGATGCCTATCGCGGGGCGGGACGGCCCGAGGCCACCTTCTCGATCGAGCGGGTGGTGGACAAGATGTGCCGCGAGTTGAAGCTTGATCCGGTTGCGGTGCGGCGCAAGAACCTGATCCAGCCGGACCAGTATCCCTATACCACGCCGGTCGGGTTGGTCTATGACACCGGCAATTACCCCGCGACGCTGGACAAGCTGATCGAGATTGCGGATTTCAGCGGTTTCGAGGCGCGTCGCGCCGAAAGCGCGAAACGGGGCAAGCTGCGGGGCCTTGGCCTTTCCACCTGGATCGAAGCCTGCGGCATCGCGCCGTCCAACCTTGTGGGGGTACTGGGGGCGCGCGTCGGCCTTTATGATGCGGCGACAGTCCGGGTCAACGCCACCGGCAACATCAGCGTGATGACCGGGGCGCACAGCCACGGACAGGGTCATGAAACCGTCTTTGCACAGATCGTGTCCGACAAGCTGGGAATCCCGGCGTCCAGCATCGACATCGTGCATGGCGATACGTCGAAAATCCCCTTCGGCATGGGCAGTTACGGGTCGCGCAGCCTTGCGGTCGGCGGAACGGCCATGGTGAAGGCCGTGGACAAGATCATCGCCAAGGGCAAGAAGATCGCCGCCCATATGCTGGAGGCGGCGGAAGGCGATATCGTGTTCGAGGACGGCAAGTTCAGCGTCACCGGCACGGACAAGGCCAAGACCTTTGGCGAGATCGCTTTTTCGGCCTATGTTCCGCACAACTATCCGCTGGAAACCCTGGAACCGGGGCTGGAGGAAACGGCCTTCTACGATCCGGCGAATTTCACCTATCCCGCCGGTGCCTATGCCTGCGAGGTCGAGGTCGATGCCGAGACGGGCCGGGTCGAGATTGCAAGCTTTGCCTGCGCCGATGACTTCGGCAATGTCATGAACCCGATGATCGTCAACGGTCAGGTGCATGGCGGTGTCGCGCAGGGCATCGGACAGGCGCTGCTGGAAGCGGCGGCCTATGACGACAACGGCCAGCTGCTGACCGGGTCCTATATGGATTACGCGATGCCGCGCGCCGATGACCTGCCGATGTTCACGGTGGATCACAGCTGCAACACACCCTGTACGCACAACCCGCTGGGCGTGAAGGGCTGCGGCGAGGCCGGGGCCATCGGATCGCCCCCGGCCGTGGTCAATGCGGTGATCGACGCGCTGCATCGCGGCGGCCATACCCATGTCACCCATATCGACATGCCGCTGACGCCGTCGCGCGTCTGGTCGGCGATCCAGAACTGAGGGAGGAAACGATGCATAACTTCGACTTCGTAAAGCCGTCCTCGGTGGCGGATGCGGTCAGGGCGATGTCCGCCGAAGGGGCGCAGGCCCTGTCGGGCGGGCAGACCCTGCTGCCGACGATGAAGCAGCGGCTTGCCGCGCCCGCCGTTCTGGTCAGCCTGACCGGAATTGCGGACACCAGGGGTGTATGCCTCGACAATGGCGCACTGTCGGTGGGCGGGGCCACAACCCATGCCGTGGTGGCAAGCGAGGCGCGGAGATACTACCCGGCGCTGGCCGATCTGGCGGGCGGCATCGGCGATCCGGCGGTGCGCAGCCGCGGCACCATCGGCGGCTCGCTGGCCAACAACGATCCCTCGGCCTGCTACCCGGCGGCCGTGCTGGCCTCGGGGGCGACGATCCTGACCGACCGGCGCAGGATTGCGGCGGATGACTTCTTTCAGGGCATGTTCTCCACCGCGCTGCACGACGGCGAAATCATCACCGGCGTCCTGTTTCCGATCCCCGAGAAGGCGGCCTATGTGAAGTTCAACCAGCCTGCGTCGCGCTTTGCCCTGACCGGGGTCTTTGTTGCCAAATATGGCTCGGGCGTGCGTGTGGCGGTGACGGGTGCATCGACCGACGGCGTGTTCCGCTGGACCGAGGCGGAACGCGCCCTGTCCGCTTCCTTCACGCCAGCCGCCATCGCCGGTCTGTCCCTGCCGTCCGATGGCATGATTGCCGATCTTCATGGCTCGGCGGCCTACCGGGCCAATTTGGCCAAGGTGCTGACCGGGCGGGGCGTCGCTTCGGCGCATTGAACTTGCGGTGGCCCGCCCACAATGGGGCGGGCCACTTGCCATCTGCGGCCATGCGGGGGGGCCAGCCCCTCTGGGGTGTTCTTGAACCGGTAAAGCCACAGGGCCGCTGCCGTCATCATTTTCTTTTAACAAGCATCCCACGGGGGTGCGGGGGTGTGAAACCCCCGCTGCGACGGCAGATGCAGGATCAGCCGCGCATGATCTGGGCGAGGTGCGCCGCACAGCCGGTGAGCGGCGCGTAATCGTCCTGCAGCAGGGTGACGGCGAAGTTTTCCATGAATGCGGCGAAGCGGCCCTTGTCGTGAAAGGCCCGGGCAAAGCCCATCGGCTGCAGGTGGTCGGCAAAGGCGCGCGCCACACCGCCGACCAGGTAGATGCCGCCGAAGGGCAGGTGGATCAGGGCAAGATTGCCGCATTCCGCCCCCAGCAGCCGCGTGAAAAGCTGCGCGGTCTGCGTGGCCAGCGGTTCGCCTGCGTCGATTGCCGCCATGATCCGGGCGGCGGGCAACTCGGCCGGGGCACCGGCTTCGGTGGTGACGAAGGCGTGCAGACGTTCCAGCCCGCGGCCCGACATCACATCCTCGACCCCCGGAAAGCCATGGGCGGTTTCCACGAAATGCGCCAGGCGCAGGTCGGCCCCGGTCCGGACCGGCATGTTGACATGGCCGCATTCCGACGCCGTCACCAGGCGGCCCCAAGGGGCATCATGCACAGCCGCCGCGTTAAAGCCGGTGCCGACATTGATCACCAGCATCGTGCCGCCCGGAACCTGCGGTGCCGCGATCAACGGGCGCAGGAATTCCGGGGCGATATGGCCCAGGGCATAGCCGGGTGCCTGAAGATCATTGAGGATCGAGACGGTTTGCGCCCCGGTGGCGCGGGTCAGGGTGCCGCCGTCAATCGTCCAGTCAAGGTTGGTCATCATGGCGACGCCGTCCGTGACCGGACCTGCGGCGGCGACACAGGCCCCGTCCACCAAGGTGACGCCGCTGTCGGCCAGATAGCGTGTCAGAATGGGGTCCAGCCCGGAAAAGTCGCTGTTGTGAAACCGCCGGATGCTGTCCGGGCGAAGGCGCGCCCCGTCGGCCAGGGCGACGCGGGTGTTGGTCCCGCCGATGTCGGCAACAAGGCAAAGCGGGGCTTTGGTCATCGGCAGGCTCCGGTGCGGCGCGCGGGATCAGGCGGGGGGCGCAAGCGCGCGGGCAAGGGCGTGATAGGATGCTTTCGGGGTGCGCCGCAAGGTTTCGAAATCGACATGCACCAGGCCAAAGCGTTTTTCATAGCCTTCGGCCCATTCGTAATTGTCCAGCAGCGACCAGCAGAAAAAGCCCTGCACATTGGCCCCGTCGGCGATGGCGCGGCGGGTGGCCGCCAGATGGGCGAACAGGAAATCCTCGCGCACCGGGTCGTTGACGGTGCCGTTCAGGACCTGATCGGCGCTGGCCATGCCGTTTTCGGTGACAAAAAGCGGCAGGTTGCCGACATGGTCGCGCGCCATGCGGGTCAGAAAGCCGTGCAGCCCTTCGGGATAGATCTCCCACCCCATCTGGGTTTTCGGCAAGGGTCCAGGGCGGGCGACGGTATGGGGCCAGGCCGTTTCCGGGGCAAAGGCGTGATGCGCGCGGGTATAGTAATTGACACCCAGCCAGTCGATCTTCTGCCCGATCAGGGTCATGTCCGCCTGCCAGTCTTTCGGCATGTGCGGGGCAAGGCCCGCCAGGACTTCGGCGGGGTAGGTGCCGCGCGTCAGGCCTTCGATGAACCAGCGGTTGAAGATGGCATCCTGCGTGGCCGCGGCCAGCACATCCGCCGGTTCCTGCGAGGCGGGTGCGGCATGTTCGAAGTTGAGCACGATGCCAAGGTTCCCCCGGCCCAGCCCGCGCAGCCGTTCCAGCGCCGTGCCATGGGCCAGCAGGACATGATGCATGGCGCGCGCCGCCGCGCGGATATCGCGGTGGCCGGGTGCGTGCAGCCCGAGGAAATGCGACAGCCATGCAACGCACCAGGGTTCGTTGATCGTGGCGGTCGAGGCCACACGGTCGCCGATGCGGTCGGTGATGATTTCGGCGTAATCGGCAAACCACAGGGCCACATCGCGGTTGGTCCAGCCGCCAAGGTCGGCCAGCGCCGAGGGCATGTCCCAGTGATAGAGCGTCTGGAACGGCCGCAGGCCCCGCGCCAGCATGCCGTCCACCAGCCGGTCGTAGAAATCAAGCGCGTCCCGGTTCACCGCGCCGCGCCCTTCGGGCATCACCCGCGCCCAGCTGGTGGAAAAGCGGTAGGCGTCGAACCCGGCCTGCTGCATCAGGTCAAGATCAGTCTCCCACAGATGGTAATGGTCGCAGGCGCGGGCGCCGTCTTCGGCCCGCACCACATTTCCGGGGGTGGCCGCGAATGTGTCCCAGTGCGAGGGGCCGGCACCGCCGAAGGCACTGCCTTCTATCTGGTAGGCGGCTGTTGCAGCCCCGAACAGGAAGCCTTGGGGGAAGTCGGCACGGGTCAGGCGCATCTGTCAACTCCTGCGGGGTGCGGGCACCGGCCCGGTGGACTGGCCGATGATCAGCTCTGCCTCCAGCAGGCGCTGTTGCGGCGCGGACGCGGGATGGGCGATGATGTCCAGCAGCATTTCAGCGGCCTGCCGCCCGGCCTCGCGCACCGAAGACCGGGTGGCCGTGTAGATCGGCACATCTTCGCCGTTGGGCAGGTAGCTGAGCGCGTCATCATGGATTATGACCGAAATGTCGCTGCCCAGGCGCAGCCCGCGTTCCTCGATGGCGCGGCGCACGCCCAGGCCCGAGATCATCGACGACACGAGGAATGCGGTCGGCGGCGCATCGCGCCCCAGCCTGTCGCAGGCGGCGCGGTAGCCGCGCAGCTCTGTCATCTCTTCAGAGGACATCAGATCGGGATCAGGTGCGATGCCGCGCGCCGCCAGGGCCTCAAGGTAGCCGGTACGGCGGCGGATGGCGAAATCCATGAACTCAAGCCCGTTGATCAGCGCGATCCGGCGATGGCCAAAGTCCAGCAGGAATTCGGTGGCCCGCCGGAAGGCGCGGCGGTTGTTCACATCCAGCCAGGAATAAGGCGTGACCGTGCCGGTGGCGCGGCCATGCACGACATAGGGAAAGCCGATGTCATCCAGCAGCCGCAGGCGGGGGTCGTTCAGGCGCGGCCCATGCACGATGATGCCATCCACGGTGCCGCGCGCGTGCAGTTCGCGGTAGACGCGATCCTCGTCATCATCGGGAACGATGGACAGAATCAGGTCATAGCCGTTGCGGGCATAGGTTTCCCCGGCACCGGCAATGAAATCGGCAAAGACCGGGTTCATGATTTCATGCCTGGAGGCCGTGGGAATGACATGGCCGATGGCCATGGCGCGCCCGGTGGCCAGCCGGATGGCGCGGGTATTGGGGCGGTAGTTGTGCCGCTTTGCCGCCGCCATGACCCGCGCGCGCGTCGATTCACTGACTTCGGGATAGCCGTTGAGTGCGCGGCTGACCGTCGTCGGGGACAGGCCGAGCTTTTGGGCCAACTCCTTGAGGTTCATCGTCGCACAGGGTCCAAAGCGGTTTCAAATGTCGCAAAGATTAGCGCTACAGCGCAGCGGCGTCAAAGCCATTCCCGCCTGCACCCGCCGCAAAGACGATGGTTTCTGCACTTGCAAACAAGGGTTCTTCCGGGGTCTGCATGAACAGCGGATTGACTTGGACCCGCAGTTGAGGGAGTGTTGCCTGTCCAAAGCGGTTTGAAGTTGATTCTGACCGGACGAAGCGCGTGGCGGCTTTGAAGCCCGCCCAACTGGGAGGTTGTGTGATGAAGACCAGACGTCTTGCAGGTGCTGCCGCACTTGCTGTCCTTGCGGGCACGGCCCATGCACAGGATCTGAAATTCCCGCCGGGCGAGGATGCCCGGTTCAACTGGGACAGCTTCAAGGCCTTTGATGAGGCGACAAATCTGGAAGGCCAGACGCTGACCATCTTCGGGCCCTGGCGCGGTGAAGACCAGGTGCTGGTGGAATCGATGCTGGCTTATTTCGCGGCCGCGTCGGGCGTGAAGGTCAACTATTCCTCGTCCGAGAACTATGAACAGCAGATCGTCATCGACACACAGGCGGGCAGCCCGCCCGACATCGCGATCCTGCCGCAGCCCGGCCTGATTGCCGATCTGGTAAGGAAGGGCTTCGTGACCCCGCTGGGCGAAGACACCCAGGCCTGGATTGCCGAAAATTATGCCGCAGGCGACAGCTGGGTCAGCCTTGGTTCTTATGCCGGGCCGGACGGGGCGAAGGCGCTTTATGCCTTTCCCTACAAGATCGACGTGAAATCGCTGGTCTGGTACGTGCCCGAGAATTTCGCGGATGCCGGCTATGCCGTTCCCGAAACCATGGAAGACCTCAGGGCGCTGACCGAACGGATCGTGGCCGATGGCGGAACACCCTGGTGCATTGGCCTGGGATCGGGCGGGGCCACCGGCTGGCCCGCGACCGACTGGGTCGAGGATATGATGCTGCGCACGCAGCCGGTGGAAACCTATGACAAATGGGTGACGCATGAGGTGCCGTTCAGCAGCCCGGAAGTGATCGGCGCAATCGACGAATTCGGCTGGTTCGCGAAGAACGACGCTTTCGTGGCGGGCGGGGCAGGGGCCGTGGCCGCGACCGATTTCCGCGACAGCCCGAAGGGTCTCTTCTCGTCGCCGCCGCAGTGCTACATGCACCGCCAGGCCTCGTTCATCCCGTCGTTCTTCCCCGAAGGTACGGTCCTGGGCGAGGATGCCGATTTCTTCTACATGCCGGCCTATGCGGGCAAGGACCTGGGCAAGCCGGTTCTGGGCGCAGGAACCCTGGCCTTCATCACCAGGGACACGCCCGCCGCGCGCGCCTTTGTTGACTGGCTGAAGACCCCGATCGCGCATGAGGTGTGGATGGCGCAGTCAGGGTTCCTGACCCCGCTGAAGTCGGCCAATGCCGAAGTCTATGGCAATGCCGCGCTGAAAAAGCAGGGCGAAATCCTGCTGAATGCCACCACCTTCCGCTTTGACGGATCAGACCTGATGCCGGGTGCCGTGGGCGCGGGCAGCTTCTGGACCGGGATGGTGGATTTTGTCGGCGGCAAGCCTGCCGCGGATGTGGCCGCGCAGATCGACGCGTCCTGGCCCAAGTAACGGCGGGACGGAACCGGCCCGCGTTCGGCGCGGGCCGGTGCATTCCGGCGACGTGACGCAGGCTTTCCGGGGAGGGGGCGCATGCATCCGGCACTTCAGGCCGTCTTGATGATCGCCATCGGGGTGGGCGGCTGCATTGGGTACTTCCTTGCCTCCAACCTTCTGCTCGACCGGGTTCTGTTTCCCGCCCGGGGGGCGAACGCCGGGCGCAACGTTACCCGCGCCAACCTGATCCGACCCTGGCTGTTCCTGCTGCCCGCGATCGTGGCACTTGGGCTGTACCTGGCCTATCCGGTCTTTGCCACCTTCTGGCTGTCGCTGCATCAGCAGCGGGCAGGCAATGTTTCGGAATTTGTCGGGCTGGCCAATTACACCGGCATGCTGGCCGAACCAAAGTTCCGCGAATCGATGCGCAACAACATGATGTGGCTTGTCGTCGTGCCGGCGCTGGCCACGCTGTTCGGCCTGCTGGCAGCACAGCTGACCGACCGCATCTGGTGGGGCAATATCGCCAAATCGCTGATCTTCATGCCGATGGCGATTTCCTTTGTCGGGGCTTCGGTCATCTGGAAACTGGTTTACGATGCACGCCCGGCAGGGCAGGACCAGATCGGGATTCTGAACGCGGTCTACCTGTGGTTCGGCGGGACCGCACCACAGACATGGCTGACGATCCCGCTGTGGAACAACCTGTTCCTGATGATCGTGCTGGTCTGGATTCAGGCCGGATTTGCCATGGTGATCCTGTCGGCGGCGCTGCGCGCCATCCCCGAGGAAACCATCGAGGCGGCCATTCTGGACGGGGCCAACCCGTTCCAGATTTTCTTCAGAATCAAGGTGCCGCAGATCAGGGGCACCATCGTTGTGGTCTGGACGACCATCACCATTACCGTGCTGAAGGTGTTCGACATTGTCCTGGCGATGACCAACGGGCAATGGGAAACCCAGGTGCTGGCGAATTATATGTTCGACAAGCTGTTCCGCGCCGGGGACTGGGGTGTGGGATCGGCCAGCGCCATGGTGATCATGCTGCTGGTGACGCCGATCCTGATCTGGAACGTCACCAATGCCCGCAAAGAGATGCGGTAGGGGGCCGGGGCATGGACAATATCGCGGGCAGAAAACCGGCGCTGGCCTGGGCCGTTCACATCTCGGTCGTGGCGCTGGTGCTGCTGTGGGTGCTGCCGACCTTCGGATTGCTCGTGTCGTCGTTCCGCACGGGGGATCAGATTTCAACCTCGGGCTGGTGGCGGGCGCTGACGACGCAGGAACAGCAGCTGTCACCGATCCGCCTTGCCGGTAACGAGGCAGAGGTGGACGGCACCTTCGTTATCGAGGGTGCGCTTTTCTCCAACGCGCGGCAGGTCAGCGCCTGGGGCACCTCCTCGCGCGCGCCGGATGCTTTCGCGCCGGGCGATGTGGCCGAACTGGCCGACGGGCAGACGCTGACCGTGGGGCCAACGGGCAGCTTCCGCCTGACCTCGCCGGTGTCGCTGGAAGGATCGCGGCTGCCGCGCGTTTTCGCCACGGCAGCCACACCGCCCGAGTTTACCCTGCAGAATTACCGCAAAGTGCTGTTCACGCCCTCGGCGGGCCAAAGCATCGGGCAGGCCTTTCTCAACACGCTGACCGTGGCCATTCCGGCCACGATCATCCCGATCCTGATTGCGGCCTTTGCCGCCTATGCGCTGGCCTGGATGGATTTTCCGGGCCGCGCGCTGCTGGTGGCCGCCGTGGTCGGCCTGCTGGTGGTGCCGCTGCAACTGGCGCTGATCCCGCTGCTGCAGTTCCACAATGCCATTGGCATCGGCAAGGGATACCTGGGCATCTGGTTGGCGCATACCGGCTTTGGCCTGCCGCTGGCGATCTACCTTTTGCGCAACTATATGGTCAGCCTGCCGCGCGACATCATCGAGAATGCGCGGGTCGATGGCGCGACCGAGTTCCAGATTTTCCTGAAGATCATCCTGCCGCTGTCCTTTCCGGCGCTGGCGTCTTTCGCGATCTTCCAGTTCCTGTGGACCTGGAACGATCTTTTGGTGGCGCTGGTGTTCCTGGGCACCGGCAATGATCAGCTGGTGCTGACCGGCACGCTGGTGAACCTGATGGGCAGCCGGGGGGGCGACTGGGAGATTCTGGCAACCTCGGCCTTCGTCTCTATCGCGGTGCCGCTTTTGGTGTTCTTTGCGATGCAGAAATATCTGGTGCGTGGCCTGCTGGCCGGGTCGGTGAAGTGACATGACGCAAGACAAGGACTGGTGGCGTGGTGCCGTGATCTATCAGATCTATCCGCGCAGCTTTCAGGATTCGAACGGCGACGGCATCGGCGATCTGGCCGGCATCGTGCGCCGCCTGCCGCATATCGCCGGTCTGGGGGCGGATGCCGTCTGGATCAGCCCGTTCTTCAGCAGCCCGATGAAGGACTTCGGCTATGACGTCAGCGATTACTGCGACGTCGATCCGATGTTCGGCACACTCGGCGATTTCGATGCGGTGATTGCGCGGGCGAATGAGCTGAACCTGAAGGTGATGATCGATCTGGTGCTGAGCCATACCTCGGACGCGCATCCCTGGTTTGCGCAGTCGCGCAAGGATCGCAGCAACCCAAAGGCAGATTGGTATGTCTGGGCCGAGCCGAGGCCCGACGGCACGCCACCCAACAACTGGCTGTCGGTCTTCGGCGGCTCTGCCTGGGCCTGGGATGCGCGGCGCGAGCAGTATTACCTGCACAATTTCCTGACATCGCAGCCCGACCTGAACCTGCATTGCCCGGCGGTGCAGGAGGCGCTGCTGGATGTGGTCCGATTCTGGCTGAAGCGCGGGGTGCATGGCTTTCGGCTCGATACGATCAACTTCTACTTCGCGGACAGGTACCTGCGCGACAACCCGCCGCTGCCGAAGGAATTGCGCAACGATTCCATCGCGCCGGGGGTGAATCCCTACAATCACCAGTTGCATCTGTTTTCAAAGAACCAGCCGGAGAACCTGGATTTCCTGCGCAGACTCCGTGGCGTGATGGAACCTTACGGTGCCGCAGCCGTGGGCGAGGTCGGCGATGCCCAGCGCGGCCTTGAGATCATGGCGGAGTATACCTCGGGGGGCGACAAGGTGCAGATGTGCTACCCGTTCGAGCTGCTGCAGCCAAAGCGGGCGACCGCGCAGGTACTGGAACAGACCTTTGCGCGTCTGAATGCGGCCGCCCCGGATGCCTGGCCCTGCTGGGCCTTTTCCAACCATGACACGGTGCGCCATATCACGCGCTGGGGCCTGACGGATGCGGCGGCGCGGGCCTATTGCACGCTTCTTCTGTGCCTGCGCGGCTCGGTCTGCCTGTATCAGGGCGAGGAACTGGGCCTGCCCGAGGCGGAGATCGCCTTTGACGATCTGCAGGACCCCTACGGCATCGAATTCTGGCCCGAGTTCAAGGGTCGCGACGGCTGCCGCACGCCGATGGTGTGGGAGGCGGACAATCGCCTGGGCGGGTTCAGCACGGCGGCCAAAGCCTGGTTGCCAGTGCCGGCAGAACATCTGGGCCGCGCGGTCAGCCGCCAGGCAGATGACCCGGCGTCGATGCTGGCGCATTACCGGGCGGCGCTGGCGCTGCGCCGCGATCATGCGGTGCTGCGCACCGGCACGATGACGCCGCCGGTGGCACAGGGAAATGTCATCAGCTTTACCCGGCAGGACGGGGCGGAAACGCTGTTCTGCGCCGTCAATCTGGGCGGGACGGCGGCAGAGGTTGCCCTGCCGGACGGAGAATGGACGGCCGCGGGGGCGGGGCTTGACCTTGCCTCGGTGCAGGGGGCTGCGGCACATCTGGGCCCGTGGCAGGCTTGTGTTGCCCGGCGCTGCCCGGATTAAAGGGGGGGATGCGATGGCCGATATGATCTTGAGGGATGTCGCCAAATCCTATGGCGAGGTGAAGGTGCTGTCGGACATCAACCTTGACATCAAGCGGGGCGAGCTGATCGTGTTCGTCGGCCCGTCGGGCTGCGGAAAATCCACGCTGCTGCGGATGATCGCCGGGCTGGAGCGGATCACGGCGGGCGATTTCAGCATCGACGGGGTGCGCATGAACGATGTGCCGCCCGCGCAGCGCGGCATCGCGATGGTGTTCCAGTCCTATGCGCTTTACCCGCATATGACGGTGCGCGACAACATGGCCTTCGCGCTGAAGATCGCCGGAAAGACCAGGGCCGAGATCACTGCCGCCGTGGACAGGGCGGCCCACATCCTGCAACTGACGCCCTATCTGGACCGGCTGCCCAAAGCCCTGTCGGGCGGGCAGCGCCAGCGGGTGGCGATCGGCCGGGCCATCGTGCGTAACCCCAAGGTGTATCTCTTCGACGAGCCGCTGTCGAACCTGGATGCGGCGCTGCGCGCGGCAACCCGGCTGGAGATTGCCCAGTTGAAAGAGGCGATGCCGGAGTCCACCATGGTTTATGTGACGCATGACCAGGTCGAGGCGATGACGCTGGCCAGCCGCATCGTGGTGCTGGCAGGCGGCGGGATCAGCCAGGTCGGCACCCCGATGGAGCTGTACCAGCGACCGGAGAATGAGTTCGTGGCCCGATTCATCGGCTCGCCGGCGATGAACCTGATGCCGGGCGAGATTGTCGGAACCGGCGCTGAAACCCTGGTGCGTCTGGCATCGGGCGGCATCGCGCGCGCCGCCATTCCGACGCAGACGGCCGATCAGGGCATGGCGGTGAACCTGGGCGTGCGGCCGGAAGACCTGGCCGAAACCACCGGCGAGCCGCTGTTCACCGGCGAGGTGGAGATCACCGAAGCCCTGGGCGAGGTCACGCTGCTGTATTTCCGGCGGCAGGGCGAACATGCGCAGGTGGTGGCCAAGCTGCCCGGCATCCACACCGCTTTGCGCCGCAAGGAGGTCCGCCTGGCGGCGAACCCCGCAAAAATCCATCTTTTCGCAGGGGGCCGGTCACTTCTGTACCGCTGAACCGCAAGGGGCCGATTGACAGGGCGGTGTCAGGCGGTCAGACCCGTGACGGGGCTGGCGTGTGGCGACAATCCCGTCGCTGCCTTCGGCGCGCGCCGATCCGGATGGGCTGCTGCGCCGGTTCGGACCAGCCGGACAGGGAGGATACCATGGCCAAAGGTCAGATGCGGTCGAACAAGGAAGCGAAGAAGCCGAAGAAGGACAAGGCGAAGCCCGCCGTCCTGGTGCCTTCGACATCGGCATCCCGGATTCAGGGATCACAGGAAAAGACCAAGGGCGGCAAGTAAGGCACAGGCCAGCGCCAGCAGCGCCAGAAACACCACACTCCCCGTCGCGGCCAGCAGCAGCGGTACCCAAAGGGTCAGGCGGGGTGTCGGTGCATGGGGCAGGGGGGCGCGGCGCATGGTGCCATTAAGCCTGCATTAGCTTTCGCATGACTTAACAGGATCATGCGGATTTTCTGGGATGATCTCAACAGCAGCGACTGGTCCGAGCGGCTGGATCAGGGCGGGTCCGTGGCCCTGCAGCAATGCTGGGACTACGGGCAGGTCGCCCAGGCCCAGGGTGCAGCGCCGCGCCGCGCCCGGATGGTGGACGATGGCAGCGAGATTGCCGTGGCCCAGGTGCTGGACCGGTACGGTCTGCGCCTGATCAACCGGGGGCCGGTCTGGCTGCGGCCGCTGGGTTCCGCCGCCAAGCGGCGCGTGCTGCGGGCGCTGGCCTGCGGGCCAACGGTGGCCACGCCGGAAGACCCGGTGCCGGGGTTCGGCCTGATGCCGCTGCTGACAGGTCGCTGTCATGCCGTCTGGGACCTGCGCCCCTCACCCGAAGGGTTGCGCGCGGGGCTGGAGCGCAAATGGGCCGGGCGGCTGGCTGCTGCGGGGCGCGCCGGTGTGCAGGTTGCCAGGGGCGGCAGGGACACGCTGGATCACCTGATCCGGGAAGAAACCGCGCAGGGCCGCCGTCTGCGCTACCGCAGCCTGCCCCCCGATTTTCCGCGCCGCCTGCCGCCCGCCGCGCGGCGCGTCTGGCACTGGCGGCAGGACGGCGAAATCGGGGCCGCCATGGCTTTTGTCCTCTATGGCTCGGCCGCAACCTATCAGACCGGTTGGGCCGGCCCCTTGGCGCGACGCTGCGGCGTGCATCAGGTGATGCTCTGGCAGGCGGCGCTGGCGCTGCGGGACGAGGGCGTGCGCTGGCTGGACCTGGGCACGGTTGATACCGAAGCCGCCCCCGGATTGGCGCGGTTCAAGCTGGGCACCGGGGCAGAGCTGCGGCAGTTGGGGGCTACGGCATGGGTGCTGCCCGGCTGGCGCGGGCGTGAAAGACAAAGCCAAGAAGATTGAGCAGCACCTGCGCCGCAAGGATGGCGGTCGATCCGCTGTGGTCATAATCGGGGGCCACTTCGACCAGATCGATCCCCACCACCTCATGCCGACGCGCCACGGCCTGCAGGATTTCCAGCACCTCATAATACAGAAAGCCGCCATGGCTGGGCGTGCCGGTGCCCGGCGCGATCGACGGGCAGAAGCCGTCGATGTCGATGGTGATGTACAGACGCGCGTCCTGCGGGATGCGCGCCACCACCGCATCGGTGCCAAGTTTTCGCACCTGCCGCACCGACAGGATGTCATCGCCCATCCGCCGCGCCGCCTCATACCCTTCCTGCGTGGTGGAGGACACGTTGCGGATGCCCAGCGCGGTGATGCCGGTGACGTGGTCCTGCTCTGCTGCGCGGCGCATCGGGTTGCCATGCCCGTGGCGCACGCCGTGGCGGACATCGACAAAGTCGAGATGCGCGTCGATCTGCAGGATATGGATCGGGCCGCGCCCGTCAAAGGCGCGGATGCAGGGGATGTTCACCGAATGATCGCCGCCGATGGTGACCGGCAGGGCACCGGCCTCCAGAATGGCGCGCACGCCGGTTTCGATATTGGCGTGGCTGGTTTCGGTATCGGTATGCACGATGTCGGCATCGCCGATGTCCACGATGCGAACGTCCGGCCCCAGATAGACCGCGTCATCCTCATGGTCATAGGCCCCCGCATGGCCAAAGGAAAACAGGGTCGAGGCCTCGCGCACCGCGCGCGGGCCAAAGCGGGCACCGGCGCGGAACTGCGTGCCGAAATCGAAAGGGGCACCCAGAATCGCGGCATCGGCCCGGATCGCGCCCCAATCCTGGACATAGGGGCGTTTGCCAAAGGTGGCGATGCCGACAAAGGGAAGGTTCAGGCGTCCGGTTTCATGGGCGTGCGACATGCGGGTTCCCCTGGTTGCGGCCCAAGCATGCGCAAGGCTGCAAGCCCTTGGCAAGGGGAACAGCGCAGGGCAGGGTGACGCACAAACGGGGGGCCGCATGACATTGCCGGATGCCGGGACGATCAACGCCTATCGCCGCGACGGGGCGGTGCTGATCAAGGGGCTGTGGACCGGCTGGGTCGAGGTGATCCGCGACGGCATTGCCCGCAACATGGCCGAGCCCGGCCCCTATGCCGCCGAAAACCTGAAGCCGGGCGAAGCTGGCCGGTTCTTCGACGATTACTGCAACTGGGAGAGGATCCCGGAATTCGGCCGGGTGATCCGCGACAGCGGCGTGGCGCAGGTCGCGGCGGCGCTGATGGGATCAGACCGCGTGCAAATGTTCCATGACCATGTCCTGGTCAAGGAACCGGGCACCACCAGGCCCACGCCCTGGCATCAGGACGGGCCATATTACTTTGTCGAAGGGATGCAGACCGTCAGCTTCTGGTCACCGGTTGATCCGGTGAAAGAGGCGTCGCTGCGCTGCGTCGCCGGGTCGCACCTGTGGCCGCGCGAGGTGCTGCCGACGCGCTGGCTGGCCGAAACCGCCTTTTATCCGGACCCGGACGCGTACATGCCCGTGCCGGACCCCGATGCCGAAGGCATGACGGTGCTGGAATGGCAGATGGAGCCGGGCGATGCGGTTGCCTTTCATTTCCGCACGCTGCATGGCGCGCGCGGCAATCCTGCCGCAGCCCGGCGGCGGGCCTTTTCCTTGCGGCTGGTCGGTGATGATGCGCGCTATGTCGAACGTCCGGGCCGCACCTCGCCGCCCTATCCGGGGCATGGTATGGTTGCGGGGCAGACCCTGCGCGAAGACTGGTTTCCCTTCCTGCTGTAGCGGCGGCTGCGGGGGGCCGAACCGGAAGGATATGGGATGACCGCTCTGCGCCCGAACCCGCCGCCCGTGTTCCCGCCTGGTCGGCCTGCAAAGGGCGGCTGGTTTCGCCGGATGCCGCCCGCGGTGTTTCCCGGCATCCTCGGGCTTGTCTGGCTTGGCCTCGCCTGGCGCAGGGCGGCGGCGGAATTTTCCTTGCCCGCCGGCCTGGTGGAGGCCTTTCTGGGGGCAGTAACGCTGCTGTGGGCCTTTGCCGTCGTCTCCTATGCCGCAAAGGCGCTGCGCCGCCCGGCGGTCATGGCAGAGGATCTGCAGAACCTGCCGGGCCGCGACGGAATGGCGGCGCTGGTCCTGACCTTGCCTGCAGTTGCCCTTGTGCTGGCCCCCATCCGGCCCGGTCTGACCGCCGTTCTGATGCTGGCGGGACTGGCCGCCCATCTTGTGCTGATTTCAGGGGCAGTGGCGGTCTTTGCGGCCGGTCCTGCGGAAGCGCGTGTCGTGACGCCGGTGTGGCAGACGATGTTCGCCGGCCTCGCGACGGGGGCGCTGCCCGCGCTTGATCTGGGCTGGACCGGGCTTGCCGCAGCACTCGCGATGCTGTCGGCACTGGCGGCGGCGATGATCGGGCTGGTCAGTGCCAACCAGCTGATGCGCCGCATTCCCCCTGCGCCTTTGCGCCCGCTGCTGGCGCTTCACCTGTTCCCGCTGGCCGTGACGGGACTGGTGGCGCAGGGGCTGGGCCTGATCCTGTGGGCGCAGGCTGCGGCGGTACTGGCTGCGGCCCTGCTGCTGGCGCTTGCCGCCAGTGGCCGGTGGCTGCTGCAATCCGGTCACACGCCTTTTCTGGGGGCGCTGACCTATCCATTGGCCGCCTGTGCCACGCTGTTTCTGGTGCTGGACGGGCCTTGGCGCATCGCAGGCGCGCTGCTGCTGCCTGTGGCAACCATCGGGGGTCTACCTGTCATCTTCCGTCTGTTGCAGGACTGGATGAAGGGTCGCCTGGCCCGACAAACGAACGCGGCAGAGGCATAACAGGCAGGCCAAGCCCCGGCATGATCGGGCCGGACCTGCGGCGAAGTGCCGGAAGGGTCATGGTCCAGCCCCCGCAGCGCGGCGCATCCGGACCCGCGTCAGATCAGCCCGACCCAGGCGCGGGCGATCTCCAGTCCGGTCCGGTCGGCCTGCACGCCCAGCTGTGCCGCAAGGTCAGGGTGGGATTGTGCCCAGCCCGTGGCCATACGGTCTGTCGCCTCGGGGAAGGTGCGTGTCCAGTCGGCAACGACCGCCCGGCTGGCTTCGAAGTGGAACTGCGTGCCATAGGTGGCACGGCCCAGCCGGAAGGCCTGATTCTGCGCGACCGGCCCTGTGGCAAGATGCGTGGCACCCGGCGGCAGGGTGAAGGTATCGCAATGCCACTGAAAGATCGGGAAGCTGTCCGGCACCGCCGACAGCAGCGGATCGGTGCGGCCTGCATCTGTCCGCTCTATCGTCAGCCAGCCGAATTCCGGCGCGGTGCCAAGGTGATTGGACCCGCCAAAGGCCCGCGCCAGAACCTGGCTGCCCAGGCAGATGCCCAGAACGGCGCGGTCACTGGCCGAAAAGCGCGCCATGACGCGGGCCAGCGCGGGCAGATAGGGATGGGCGGCATCATCAAGGGCCGATTGTTCGCCGCCGAAGACAACGATGGCATCATGATCTTGCGCACCCTCGGGCAGGCGACCATCGGCCCAGGGGCGGAAAATCTCGACCAGCGCCCCCGCCTCGTGCAGGGCGACGCCGACCTGCCCGTGATGCGTGATCCGCGTATTCTCGACGATGGCGACGCGCATGTCCGGCCCCCGCTGTGACGATGGGGCGCAGCTTCACCACGCCGCTTCGGCCGGCGCAAGGCCCCGTATGTGCCGGGGGCTTGCCTTCACCGCCCGCCCGTGAAACAGGAAACCGCCAGACGAACCTGCCCCCGGAGGTTGCCATGGAGATTCGCGAGGCCCTTACCTTTGACGATGTGCTTCTGGTGCCTGCGGCAAGCTCTGTGCTGCCGTCCGAGGCCGATACGGCGACCTTCGTCACCAGACGAATCCGCATGAACATCCCGCTTCTGTCCTCGGCCATGGATACGGTGACGGAAGGCCGCATGGCCATTGCCATGGCGCAGGCGGGCGGCATCGGGGTGATCCACCGCAATCTGGACATCGAAGCGCAGGCCAGCGAAGTGCGCCGGGTGAAACGCTTTGAATCCGGCATCGTCTATGCGCCCATCACCCTGACGCCGGATCAGACGCTGGCCGATGCCAAGGCGCTGCAGGATCGCTACAGCGTGACCGGCTTTCCAGTGGTCGATGAGATGGGCCGCGTCGTGGGCATTGTTACCAACCGCGACATGCGCTTTGCCTCTGATGACCGCACCCCGGTGCGGGTGATGATGACCTCGGACAATCTGGCGATCCTGACCGAACCGGCAGACCGCGATGCGGCGATTTCGCTGATGAAGGCCCGGCGCATCGAAAAGCTGCTGGTGACCGATGGCAGGGGCAAGCTGACCGGCCTTCTGACGCTGAAAGACACCGAGAAAGCCGTGCTCAACCCGCAGGCCTGCAAGGATGAAATGGGCCGGCTTCGGGTGGCGGCGGCCTCGACCGTGGGGGATGCAGGATTTGAACGCTCGCAGGCGCTGATCGCGGCGGGGGTTGACATGGTGGTGATCGACACCGCCCATGGCCATTCCGACGGGGTGGCGCGCGCGGTAGAGCGGATCAAGGCGCTGTCGAACGCCGTTCAGGTGGTGGCGGGCAACGTCGCCACCGCCGAGGCGACGCGCGCCCTGATCGGGGCAGGGGCCGATGCGGTGAAGGTGGGCATCGGGCCGGGGTCGATCTGCACGACGCGGATCGTGGCCGGTGTGGGCGTGCCGCAGTTGACCGCAATCATGGATTCGGCGCAGGCGGCGGGGGATATCCCGGTCATCGCCGATGGCGGCATCAAGTATTCCGGCGATTTCGCCAAGGCGATTGCCGCCGGGGCGTCCTGCACCATGGTTGGGTCGGCGATTGCGGGCACCGATGAAAGCCCGGGCGAGGTCATCCTGTATCAGGGACGCAGCTTCAAAAGCTATCGCGGCATGGGCAGCCTTGGTGCCATGGCGCGCGGCTCGGCCGACCGCTATTTTCAGAAGGATGCCGCCAGCGACAAGCTGGTGCCGGAAGGCATCGAAGGCCAGGTTCCCTACAAGGGATCGGCGGCGGCGGTGATTCATCAATTGGTGGGCGGCCTGCGCGCGGCGATGGGATATACCGGCAATGCAACGGTCGCCGCGATGCGGGCCAACTGCCGGTTTGTGCGGATCACCGGGGCCGGGCTGAGGGAAAGCCATGTCCATGACGTGCAGATCACCCGCGAAAGCCCGAATTACCGGCTGGGCTGACCCATGGAAAGGCGCAGCCAGCCGGGCAAGGCGGCAGTGCCGGTCGCAGGTTACACTTTTGTGCCTTGAGACAAGGGGACGGTCATGCAGGCAAAGGAACGGGACAGGCACCCCGTGGCGCGCCGCGCCCTGGTGACAGGGGCCGGGTCTGCGGACGGAATCGGACTGGCCTGCGCGCGCTGGCTGGCGCGTGGCGGGGCGTCCGTGATGATCACCTCGACAACGGATCGTGTGCTGGACCGCGCGGGTGAGCTGCGCGCCGCAGGCCTGGATGTGACCGGCCATGTCGCCGACCTGACACAGGCCGGGGATGTGGCCGATTTGGTCGCTGCCACAGGTCCGGTTGATGTTCTGGTGAATAATGCCGGCATGGGTTCCCTCACCGCACCGCAGGAGCATGGCAGCTTCGTGCAGATGAGCGCCGAAGGCTGGGATTTGGCCATCGAGACCAGTCTGGGAACGGCGGTGCGGGTTACGCGGGCCGTCCTTCCGGGCTTGATTGCCAGGCGGTTCGGCCGCGTGGTGATGATTGCTTCGGTCACCGGGCCGGTTGTGGCGCTGGCGGGGTCATCGGCCTATGCCACCGCCAAGGCGGGGCTTGTCGGGCTGACGCGGGCCTTGGCGCTTGAAACCGCAGGCAGCGGCGTGACGGTGAATGCCGTGGCACCGGGCTGGATCGCGACAGCAGCCTCGAGCGAGGGCGAATTGCGCGCCGGGCGCAATACACCGGTGGGGCGCCCCGGAACGCCGGATGAAGTGGCGGCCTGCGTCGGGTTTCTGGCGTCGTCCGCTGCCAGCTATGTCACGGGGACGGTGTTGGTCGTGGACGGCGGGAACACGCTTCAGGAAATCAAAGGCTGATTTGTTTTCAATGTCTTGTGGCGACAATCTCAGAACAGGCCTTAACGCATGACGCCCGCGGCGCGCCTGTCTGCCGCCATCGCGGTTCTGGACCTTGTGCTGGCAGGCATGCCCGCCGGGCAGGCGCTGATCAACTGGGGCCGGGCCAGCCGCTTCGCCGGGTCCGGCGACAGGGCTGCGGTGCGCGATACGGTCTTTGCGGCGCTGCGCTGCCGCCGGTCATTTGCCGCGCTCGGCGGCGGCGAGACCGGGCGCGGCCTGGTGCTGGGCGGGCTGCGGGCGGCCGGTGTGGACCCCGCCACGCTGTTTTCCGGCGATGGGCACGCGCCCGCACCCCTGACCGAGGCAGAAGCGCAGAACCCTGCACCCCTGGAAGAGCTTGTGGCGCTGGATTGTCCGGACTGGCTTGCCCCCGCGCTGAAACACAGCCTTGGGGCAGACTTCGCCCCGGTCATGCGCCTTTTGCGGCATCGCGCCCCGGTGTTCCTGCGGGTGAACCGGGCACGCCTGACGCGGGATGAGGCGCAGGCAAGACTTGCGGCAGAGGGGATTGCCACCCTGCCGCACGGCCTTGCGCCGGACGCCCTTGAAGTGACGGGGAACGCGCGGAGAATTTCCGGTTCTGCGGCCTATCGCGACGGATCGGTCGAGCTGCAGGATGTGGCGTCGCAGGTGGTGGCCCAAGCGGTGCCGCTGGCTGCGGGTGCCAGGGTGCTGGATTACTGTGCCGGCGGCGGCGGCAAGACCCTTGCCATGGGCGCACGCCTGCCGCTGCGGCTTTTTGCCCATGATGCAGTGCCGGGGCGGATGCGCGACCTGCCGCAGCGGGCCGAACGCGCGGGCATTTCCGTGCAGCTTCTGGATGGTGCCGCCGTGGCGCGGGCGGCCCCGTTCGATCTGGTTCTGGCCGATGCGCCCTGCTCGGGGTCCGGCAGCTGGCGCCGCGATCCGGAAGGCAAATGGCGGCTGACCGAAGCGCGCCTTGCCCAGGTATGTACGCTTCAGGCGCAGATCCTGGACCAATGTGCTGACCTTGTCACCTGCGGGGGGCGGCTTGCCTATGCCACCTGTTCGCTTCTTGAGGCCGAGAACCGGACCCAGATCACGCAGTTTCTCAGGCGGCATCACGGCTGGAAACCGGAAAGCGAGCGTTGCCTGACACCTTTACAGGGCGGAGACGGATTTTATCTTGCCGTGCTGGCACGCGGCTGAACGCCGTATCGGGGCAATTTCATTAACAGGGTGTTAACCCTTTTCAGGGCCAATGGCAGTGGGGACCGGATGTGGAGTTTGCCTTTGGGACATGCCGGATTGGCCATCGGCGGGTTTGCGGATCATGTGCGGTTGCTTGCCCCGCAGTCCTGGCTGCTTGTCGTGCCGGCCCTTGCCCTGGGGACTGTGGGCGGCGGTGTTGCGGATGATCTGATCAAGGCCCTGCTCTTTGCCGGGGCCGCAACCTTTGTTGCGCTTGCCCTGACGATCCATCTTGGCATGCAACTTGCCCGCTATGCTGCGCGGCGCGAGGAAAACTTTCTGGCGGCGCTGTTCGGCGAAGACCCGGCCCCCTGCTTTGCCACCGATGTCGAAGGTCAGATCGGATACCTCAACGCGGCCGCCAGTCAGCGGTTTGTCGGCGGCGGCGGGCACCGCCTGTTGCAGGCCCTTGGCGATCACTGCCTGTACCCCGGTGCTGTCCTGTTCCGGCTGCAATCGCGGGCAGCGGCGCGGGGCGCGGCCACCGAAGACCTGATGACCCGCAGGGGAACCACCCGGCTGTCGGTTCACCGTGTCAGCGCGGCCCGCTTCCTGTGGCGGTTGGACGAGGTGCCGGACCGGACGCCCCCCGGACGCAGTGCAGACCTGCTGAGCCTGCCGATGCTGATGTGCAACAGGGCCGGGGCCGTCTTGTTCATGAACGAGGCGATGCGCCGCCTTCTGGGTGCCAGACCGCGCAGGATCGACCAGATTTTCGTCAATCCCGCCCAGAACAGCGGCGAGGAAACGGTGATCCTGACCCAGGGCGGCACTGTTCGCGCGGTCAAGGCGGAAATCGAAGGCCCTGGAGCGCGCCGCGAGATCTATTTGTTGCCCTTGCCCGTTCCTGCATCCAGCGCCGGGTTCCGGGCCGATTTCGATCATCTGCCGGTCGCTCTGGTCAAGATTGGCGGGGACGGAAGCCTGCTGGCGGCCAATCTTGCCGCGCGCGACCTGTTGCAGGTGCCCGCTGCTGCCGGGGTACGGCTGCCCGATGTGCTGGAAGGGCTGGGGCGATCCCTTGCGGACTGGATCGGCGACGTGATTGCCGACCGGAGTCCGGGCGGTGCCGAGGTTCTGCGCCTGCGCGCGGCACCGACCGAAACCTTTCTGCAAGTCACGCTGCGCCGCATTGTCGAAGAGGGGCGGCCTTGCGTTCTGGCGGTTCTGAATGATGCCACGGCCCACAAGACGCTGGAGGCACAGTTCACGCAAAGCCAGAAGATGGAGGCGATCGGGCAGCTTGCCGGGGGCATTGCCCATGATTTCAACAATCTTCTGACGGCAATCTCGGGCCATTGCGACCTGCTGTTGCTGCGGCAGGACAGTGACGGGCTTGACTTTGCCGATCTGGTCCAGATCCGGCAGAACGCCAACCGCGCGGCCAGTCTTGTGGGGCAGTTGCTGGCTTTTTCCCGCAAGCAGACGCTGATGCCCCAACACATCGATCTTTATGATGTGCTGTCGGACCTTACCCATCTGTTGAACCGGCTGATGGGGGAACGGATGCGTCTGGAACTTCAGCATGCGCCGGGACTTGGCCTGATCCGCGCCGACAAGCGGCAGTTGGAGCAGGTCGTGATCAACCTGGTGGTCAATGCCCGCGACGCCATGTCGGCCGGCGGCACGATCCGCATTTCGACCGAGGCGGTGACCCTTCGGCAAGCGATGCACCGCGACCGGGCCGTGGTGCCGCCCGGCCACTACGCATTGGTCCGCGTGGCTGATACCGGGCACGGTATTCCGCCCGACCGGATCACCAAAATTTTCGATCCCTTCTACACCACCAAGCGCCCCGGAGAGGGCACCGGACTTGGGCTGTCCACCGCCTATGGCATCGTCAAGCAATCCGGCGGCTTCATCTTTGCTGAAAGCGAACCCGGTGTCGGCTCCACCTTTCTGCTGTACTTCCCGATCAATGCGCAGCGGGGCCCGGCACCTGCCCCTGCGCCTGCGCCGCTGCCTGTCCCTGCACCGATGCCCTTGCTGCCGCGCCCGATGCTGCGCCAGGGAGAAGCCGTGGTGCTTCTGGTCGAAGACGAGGCCCCCGTCCGGGCCTTCGCCTCGCGCGCGCTGCGGCTGCGCGGCTATGTGGTGCTGGAAGCGGACAGCGCCGAGGCGGCGCTGTCGCTTCTGGAAGACAGTTCGGTTCAGGTCGACATCATTGTGACCGATGTCATCATGCCGGGGCTGGATGGGCCAAGCTGGGTCCGCAAGGCCCTGGAAAGGCGCCCCCTGACGCGGGTCGTCTTCGTATCCGGCTATGCGCAGGAAAGTTTTGCCGATGCCCAGGGCCTGATCGCCAATTCGGTCTTCCTGCCAAAGCCGTTTTCCCTGACCGATCTGACGGCAACGGTCCAGCGCCAGCTGATGCACTGACGGCTGTCCGGGCGGGCAAATGCCCCGCATCGCCCCGGCGGGGCAATCCAGACCGGCACAGGGGCGGTAACCTTGGCTTAACACTTTTGCGGTCATGATGATTTTATGAAAATGAAGGTTGCTTTGTTCCTGTTTTGATCTCATAAGGCAGGAACAGGGCAAGAACACCCGCAACAATTGCCGCGCAACGCCGGCTGTGGAATAAGGAAGGTCTCATGGCTGGTGCCACACTCCTCGAACTCAACGGAAAGCGCGACATGGACAAGGAAAAGGCGCTGGAAAGCGCGCTGGCACAGATCGAGCGGCAGTTCGGCAAGGGCTCTATCATGAAGCTCGGTTCCGACAGCAAGATCATGGATGTGGAGGCAACCTCGACAGGGTCGCTGGGCCTTGACATTGCCCTTGGCATCGGCGGCCTGCCCAAGGGCCGCATTATCGAGATTTACGGGCCGGAAAGCTCGGGCAAGACCACGCTGACGCTGCATGTGGTGGCCGAGGAACAGAAGAAAGGCGGGGTCTGCGCCTTTGTCGATGCCGAACACGCGCTTGATCCGCAATATGCCAGGAAGCTGGGCGTCAATCTGGACGAGCTCTTGATCAGCCAGCCGGATACGGGCGAACAGGCGCTTGAGATTGTCGATACGCTGGTACGCTCCGGCGCGGTCAGCCTGGTGGTGGTGGATTCGGTGGCCGCCCTGACGCCCAAGGCCGAAATCGAAGGCGACATGGGCGATATGCAGATGGGCAGCCAGGCCCGCCTGATGAGCCAGGCCATGCGCAAGCTGACCGCCAGCATCGGCCGCAGCAACTGCATGGTGATCTTCATCAACCAGATCCGCATGAAGATCGGCGTCATGTTCGGCTCGCCCGAAACCACGACCGGGGGCAATGCACTGAAATTCTATGCCTCGGTCCGGCTTGACATCCGCCGGATCGGCGCGATCAAGGACCGCGACGAGGTTGTGGGCAATACCACCCGCGTCAAGGTGGTGAAGAACAAGGTCGCCCCGCCGTTCAAGGAAGTTGAATTCGACATCATGTATGGCGAAGGCATCTCGAAAATGGGCGAACTGGTGGACCTGGGCGTGAAGGCCGGCGTGGTGGAGAAATCCGGCTCCTGGTATTCCTATGGCGATGAGCGGATCGGGCAGGGGCGCGAGAATGCCAAGGTCTTCCTGCGCGCCAACCCGGCCACCGCGGCCGAGATCGAAGACAGGATCAGGTCCGGTCACGGTCTGGACCTGTCGTCCAGGGGCGATGCCGTTTTGGACGAATAGCGCGCCGCCCGGGCCGCAGAAGACAGGGCAGGGCCGGGTATCTGCCCGGCCTTTCCCTGTGCGGGCCGGGAAAGGTGGACAGGCCCGGATGCGGCGGATAAACCGAACGCGAAGCCGTTTCTTCCGGTGCCTTAGGGGGGCAGAACCGCCATGCCGTCGCTGAACGATATCCGATCGACCTTTCTTGATTTCTTTGGCCGCAATGGCCACCGCATTGTCGGCTCCAGCCCCCTGGTGCCGCGCAACGACCCCACGCTGATGTTTGCCAATTCCGGCATGGTGCAGTTCAAGAACCTGTTCACCGGGGTTGAGACGCGCGACTACAGCCGCGCCGCCACCGCCCAGAAATGCGTCCGCGCGGGCGGCAAGCATAATGACCTGGACAATGTCGGCTACACCGCGCGCCATCACACCTTTTTTGAAATGCTGGGCAATTTCAGCTTCGGCGATTACTTCAAGGACAGTGCCATTCCCTATGCCTGGGAATTGCTGACGCGCGAATTCGGCATCCCGAAGGACAGGCTGCTGGTCACCGTGTACCACACCGATGACGAGGCCGCCGAAATCTGGAAGAAGGTGGCCGGCCTGACGGATGACCGGATCATCCGCATTCCGACAAACGACAACTTCTGGATGATGGGGCCGACCGGCCCCTGCGGCCCCTGCACCGAGATTTTCTATGACCATGGCGACACGATCTGGGGCGGCCCGCCAGGCAGTGCCGAACAGGACGGCGACCGGTTCATCGAAATCTGGAACCTGGTGTTCATGCAGTTCGAACAATTCGCCGATGGCAGCCGCACCGGCCTGCCGAAACCGTCGATCGACACCGGCATGGGGCTGGAACGGATCGGCGCCCTGTTGCAGGGCAAGCATGACAATTACGACACCGACCTGATGCGCAGCCTGATCGAGGCCAGCGCCCATGCCACCGGCACCGATCCGGACGGCCCCGGCAAGACGCATCACCGGGTGATTGCCGACCATTTGCGGTCCACCGCGTTCCTGATTGCCGACGGGGTGATGCCGTCAAACGAAGGGCGCGGCTATGTGCTGCGCCGGATCATGCGCCGTGCCATGCGCCATGCGCATCAGCTGGGCGCGCGGGATGTGGTGATGCACCGCCTGGTGCCCGCGCTGGTGCGCCAAATGGGGGCGGCTTACCCCGAACTCACCCGCGCCCAGCCGCTGATCGAGGAAACGCTGCGGCTGGAGGAAACGCGGTTCCGGCAAACACTGGACCGGGGTCTGCGGCTGCTGGAGGATGAGGTGGCCCGCCTACCCGAAGGCAGCGCCCTGCCGGGCGAGGCGGCGTTCCGCCTGTACGATACCTATGGTTTCCCGCTGGACCTGACGCAGGACGCGCTGCGCGAACAGGGCCGCGCGGTGGATGTCCAAGGCTTCGACGCCGCGATGCAGGACCAGAAATCCAAGGCACGCGCCAGCTGGGCCGGATCGGGCGAGACGAAAGATGCGGCGATCTGGTTTGATCTGGCGCAGGCGCAGGGGCCGACCGAATTCCTGGGCTATGACACCGAAACCGCCGAGGGCGAAATCCGCGCTTTGGTGAGGTCCGGTGCCGAAGTCGGCGGCGCGGCGCTGGGTGAACAGGTGCAGATCGTGGTAAACCAGACGCCCTTTTATGCCGAAAGCGGCGGCCAAGTGGGCGATGCGGGCGAGATTCGCACCGATACCGGCACGGCCCGCGTCACCGATACGAAGAAAAGCGCGGGCGTGGTCATTCATGTCGCCGAGGTGACCGAAGGCACAATCCTGAAGGCCCAGCCTGCAAAGCTGGAGGTGGATCACCACCGCCGCACCCGCATCCGCGCCAACCATTCGGCCACGCATCTGCTGAACGAAGCGCTGCGGGAAACGCTGGGCGATCATGTGGCGCAGCGCGGCAGCCTGAATGCGCCCGACCGGCTGCGCTTTGACTTCAGCCATTCCAAGGCGCTGACACCCGAGGAACTGGCCAGGGTGGAGATGGCCGTGAACGCCCATATCCGCCAGGACGGGGCGGTGGACACCCGCGTCATGACGCCGGATGATGCGCGCGCCATTGGCGCGCAGGCGCTGTTCGGTGAAAAATACGGGGATGAGGTGCGCGTCGTCTCGATGGGCCGCGCGCTGGGGTCGGCCAAGGGGTTTGACGGCAACGCCTGGTCGCTGGAACTGTGCGGCGGCACCCATGTGGCCCGGCTGGGGGAAATCGGGCTGTGCGTTCTGCTGGGCGAGTCCGCCTCTTCTGCCGGGGTCCGGCGGATCGAGGCGCTGACGGGTGAGGCGGCGCTGGCGCATCTGACCGGTCAGGCCAAGCGGCTGGCCGAGGTGTCGGCAGTGCTGAAGGCGCAGCCGGATGTGCTGCTGGACCGGGTGAAGGCCCTGGTCGAGGAACGCCGCGCCTTGCAGAACGAGATTGCGCAACTGCGACGCGAGGCCGCCATGGGCGGTGCCGGGGCAGGCGGCCCGGCCGCAAGGGACATCGGCGGCATTCCGTTTCTGTCACAGGTGCTGACCGGTGTGTCCGGGCGCGATCTGCCGGGGCTGATCGACGGGATGAAATCGCGCATCGGGTCCGGTGCCGTTCTGCTGATTGCCGATACCGGCGGCAAGGCCGCTGTGGCTGCGGGCGTGACCGCAGACCTTACCGCGCGGCTGTCGGCGGTGGATATCGTCAGGGCGGCGGCGGAACAGCTTGGCGGCACGGGCGGCGGTGGCCGGCCCGACATGGCCCAGGCCGGCGGCACCGACACAACCAATGCCGAGGCGGCCATCCGCGCGGCCGAAGCCGTGATCGGAGCCTGACCATGCCAACCGCCCTGTGGATTGCCCATGTCCATGTCACCGACCCCGAGGCTTACGCGCGCTATGCCAAGGGCGCGACCGAGGCGATTGCCGCCCATGGCGGCGTCTTTCTGGCGCGCGGCGGGCGCTATGTGCAGCTGGAAGGCACCGACCGCGCGCGCAATGTCATTGCCCGCTTCCCGTCGCTGGCAGCGGCTGAGGCCTGCTACCGGTCAGAGGCCTATCAGGCGGCGCTGGCCCATGCCAGGGGGGCCGCCGTGCGCGATCTGGTGGTTGTCGAAGAAATCGGCTGACCACGGCCATCAGCCCGCAATCGCACCGACCGCACCGGGGTGCGGCCCTGTCCCTGCAAAAGCTCAGCCGACGCGCGACTGACGCTTGCGATCATTCGGATCAAGCAGGCGCTTGCGGATACGCACCGTCTTCGGCGTGACCTCGACCAACTCATCGTCGTCAATATAGGCAATCGACTGTTCCAGCGAAAGCCTGACCGGCGTGGTCAGGCGCACCGCCTCGTCCGTGCCGCTGGCGCGGATATTGGTCAGTTGCTTGCCCTTCAGCGGGTTCACTTCCAGATCGTTGTCGCGGTTGTGTTCGCCGATGATCAGGCCGGTATAGACCGGCTCTTGCGCGCCGATGAAGAAATGGCCGCGATCTTCCAGCTTCCATATGGCATAGGCCACCGAAATGCCGGTCTCCATCGAAATCAGAACTCCGGCGCGGCGGCCTTCGATGGGGCCCTTGTGCGGGGCCCAGCTGTGGAACACCCGGTTCAGCACGCCGGTGCCACGCGTGTCGGTCATGAACTGTCCGTGATAGCCGATCAGCCCGCGTGAGGGGACGAGGGCAATGATGCGCGTCTTGCCGACGCCCGCCGGTTTCATTTCCACAAGATCGCCCCGGCGCGGTCCGGTAAGCTTTTCGATCACCGCACCGGTGAATTCCTCATCCACGTCGATGGTCACTTCCTCGACCGGTTCATGCCTTGCGCCGTCAATCTCGCGAAACAGCACACGCGGGCGGGAAATGGACAGTTCAAACCCCTCACGCCGCATGTTTTCAATCAGCACGCCCATCTGCAATTCGCCCCGGCCTGCCACCTCGAACGCGTCGCCGCCGGGTGTGTCGGTGACCCGGATGGCCACGTTCATTTCGGCTTCCTTCATCAGGCGTTCGCGGATGACGCGCGACTGCACCTTGGTGCCGTCCTTGCCCGCAAGGGGGGAATCGTTGATGCCGAAGGTGACGGATATCGTCGGCGGGTCGATGGGTTGGGCGGGCAGGGGAATATCCACGTCCGGCGCACACAGCGTATCGGCCACGGTCGCCTTGGTCATTCCGGCGATTGTCACAATGTCGCCCGCCACTGCCTGATCCATCGGCGTGCTGGACAGGCCGCGGAAGGCAAGGATTTTTGACACGCGGAACTGTTCAATCCGCTCACCCGTCCGCGACAGCGCCTTCAGCGTTTCGCCGACCGAAAGCGTGCCCGCCTCGACCCGGCCGGTCAGGATGCGCCCGATGAAAGGGTCGGCAGACAGGGTGGTGGCCAGCATCCGGAACGGCTCTGCCGCCTGGGCAATCTGCCGGGGGGCGGGCACATGGCGCAGGATCAGGTCGAACAGCGCATTCAGGTTTTCGCGCGGGCCATCCAGCTGTTCATCGGCCCATCCGGACCGGCCCGAGGCATAAAGATGCGGGAAATCAAGCTGTTCGTCATCCGCGCCAAGGTTGGCGAACAGATCGAACACCTCATTCAGGGCGCGGTCGGGTTCGGCATCGGGCTTGTCCACCTTGTTCAGCACCACGATAGGCCGCAGACCCAGCGCCAGCGCCTTGGAGGTGACGAATTTCGTCTGCGGCATCGGGCCTTCGGCGGCGTCAACCAGCAGCACGACACCGTCAACCATGTTCAGGATGCGTTCCACCTCGCCGCCGAAATCGGCGTGGCCGGGGGTGTCGACGATGTTGATGCGCACGCCGTCATGTTCCACGCTGGTACATTTGGCCAGAATGGTGATGCCGCGTTCGCGTTCGATGTCATTGCTGTCCATCGCGCGTTCGGTGGTGGCCTGATTGTCGCGATAGGTGCCGGACTGCTTGAGAAGCTCGTCGACAAGCGTGGTCTTGCCATGATCGACATGCGCGATGATGGCGATGTTGCGAAGCTCCATCGGGGCGTCTCTTTCATCTTTCAGCTTTGGCGCGGACCTAGCGCAGACGCGGCGGAAAGGCCAGCGGAACCTTTCGCAGCTGCAGCGACGGCTTAGCCCGCCAGCGCCCTACTCAGGTATTCGTCCACCTTCTCCAGATAGCCCGTCGTGGTCAGCCACTTCTGGTCGGGGCCGACCAGCAGGGCCAGGTCCTTGGTCATCCAGCCGTCTTCCACCGTCTGCACCGTTACCCGTTCCAGCGTTTCGGCAAAGCGCTGCAGGGCGGCGTTGTCATCCAGCTTGGCGCGGTGCCGCAGACCGCCCGTCCAGGCAAAGATCGACGCGATGGAGTTGGTCGAGGTTTCCTTGCCCTTCTGGTGTTCGCGGTAATGGCGGGTCACGGTGCCATGGGCCGCTTCCGCTTCCACCGTCTTGCCATCCGGCGTCATCAGCACCGAGGTCATCAGCCCGAGAGAGCCAAAGCCCTGCGCCACGGTATCGGACTGCACGTCACCGTCATAGTTCTTGCAGGCCCAGACATAGCCGCCCGACCATTTCAGCGCCGAGGCCACCATATCGTCGATCAGGCGGTGTTCGTAATGGATGCCCTTCTTTTTGAACTCTGCCTCGAATTCTTCTTCGTAGACCTTCTGGAAGATGTCCTTGAAACGTCCGTCATAGACCTTGAGGATTGTGTTCTTGGTGGAAAGATAGACCGGCCAGCCCAGGTTCAGCCCGTAGTTGAGCGAGGCGCGGGCGAAATCGGTGATGCTGTCATCCAGGTTGTACATGCCCATGAACACGCCCGAAGACGGGGCCGAATAGACATCGCGTTCAATCGTGGTGCCATCCTCGCCCACGAATTTCATCGTCAGCTTGCCCGCCCCCGGAAAGCGGAAGTCGGTGGCGCGGTACTGGTCGCCAAAGGCGTGGCGGCCCACCACGATGGGCCGGGTCCAGCCGGGCACCAGGCGCGGCACGTTGCGGCAGATGATCGGCTGGCGAAAGATGACGCCACCCAGGATGTTGCGGATCGTGCCGTTCGGGCTTTTCCACATCTGCTTCAGGCCGAATTCCTCGACCCGTGCTTCATCCGGGGTGATGGTGGCGCATTTCACGCCCACGCCGTACTGCCGGATCGCATTGGCGGACTCAATCGTGACCTGATCGTTGGTCCGGTCGCGTTCCCCGATCCCCAGATCATAGTATTTCAGATCGATGTCGAGGTAGGGCAGGATCAGCTTCTTCTTGATGAAGTCCCAGATGATGCGGGTCATCTCGTCGCCGTCGAGTTCGACGACGGGGTTCGCTACCTTGATCTTCGACATGGGCATCTCCTTGGGCAGGGATTCGGATTGCGGCGGTCATAGCCGAAAAGCCGCCGCATGGGAAGAATGGTATGCGGTGGTATACCATGCCGTCCGGTGACCGGGCGGGGTGTTGAAAAAGCAATCCGACCGCCGGCCTGCCGGGAAAATCTTCCCGGTCCGGGGCAAGGGATTGCCGCTCCGGGCGGAAACAGGAAACGCGCCGCGTTTCCCCGCGCGGGCGCGGCGCTGTGGCCGATGGCCCCTGCCAGGATGCGAAAGGCGCGCGCGGGCGGAAGCGTTTCCTGCTTTTCGGTCGCGCAGCCCCTGCGGGCGGCACGTTTCAGCACCCTGCCTGATCGGCCAGGACCATCGCGTACAGTGCCAGGTGCCAACTGTGTTCGCCCGAGGTTTCCGGGCGCGAGGCATCGACCAGCGTCGTGGCGCGCAGCACCTGATTGAGCTTGTCCGCCTCGTTCAGAAAGGCGAACTGAGCCGTCAGCCGGTCGCTCACTGTCCCGCATCCGGCGCGCGCCGGGCGGCGGGCGGCGGAGTGCCGGTTTCGCCCGCCCGAAGCGTGCCCTTCAGAAACAAGCCTCCGCGCTGTTCCGCCCGAAAGACCCGGATCAAGGTCAGGAAGGCGTCCTGCAGAGGGGTGGAAGACGCCCCCGGCACCATGACCACGTCGCTGAGATGCCGGTCCTTGCCAAGGCGTTCCATCGCCAGGATCCTTTCGCGCGCCGGGCCGTCCGCCAGGGTTTCGGCAATGCTCATGCCGGACGCCTCAGCGCGACACCTCTGTCAGGCGGCGCTTCACATAGTCGGACACGGCCGCGATCATGGGCTTCATATGCGCGTCCTCATCCTTGAAGAAGTGGTCGGCCCCCTCGATCTGCGTATGGGTGATCTTGATGCCCTTCTGTTCATGCAGCTTGTTCACCAGGCTGATCGTGTCCTTCGGCGGTGCCACGCGGTCTGCCGTGCCGTTGATGATCAGGCCGGACGACGGGCAGGGGGCAAGAAAGCTGAAGTCATACATGTTCGCAGGCGGCGAGACCGAGATGAAGCCGGTGATCTCGGGGCGGCGCATCAGCAGTTGCATCCCGATCCAGGCGCCAAAGCTGAAGCCTGCAACCCAGCAATGCTTGGCGTTCTGGTTCATCGTCTGCAAATAGTCCAGCGCCGAGGCCGCATCGCTCAACTCGCCAATCCCAAGGTCATATTCCCCCTGGCTGCGCCCGACGCCGCGGAAGTTGAAGCGCAGCACGGTGAAGCCCAGGGTGTAGAAAGTGTAATGCAGGTTGTAGACGACCTTGTTGTTCATCGTCCCGCCAAACTGCGGGTGCGGATGCAGCACGATCGCAATCGGCGCATCCCTGTCTTTCTGCGGGTGATAACGGCCTTCAAGCCGGCCTTCGGGGCCGGCGAAAATCACTTCGGGCATCGATTCGCCTGTCTTTTGCTGTGCCGCGCGACATTCTTGACAAATTCGCTCGGGTTACTTAGAACAATTCCAAATCCGCGAAGGACCGGGCTTCTGGTTGGGAAGGGAGTTAAGCAGCCTTCCGCCTCACGTCAATCGCTTAGCAATGGGGCGGTGATGAAACTGTCGACGAAAGGCCGCTATGCGATGGTGGCGCTGGCTGATCTGGCGCTGGCCGGGGATGACGATCTGGTGTCGCTGGCGGCGATATCAAAGCGGCAGGACATTTCGCTTCCCTATCTGGAGCAGCTTTTCGTAAAGCTGCGCCGGGCGGGGCTTGTGGAAGCCGCGCGCGGACCCGGCGGCGGGTACCGCCTGTCGCGGCATCCCGATTCCATCCGTGTCAGCGAAATCCTGCAGGCGGTGGATGAAACCGTCAGCGCCCTGCATACCGGGGCGGGGGTGACAGGCGGCATTTCAGGAACGCGGGCGCAATCGCTGACCAACCGGCTGTGGGAAGGGCTTTCGGCCCATGTCTATGTCTTCTTGCACCAGACACGGCTGTCGGATGTGATCCGCAACGAAATGCATCCCTGCCCGGCGGTGCCCGCGCTGTTGCGCGTTGTGGATGACGGGGCGGATGCTGACGGTGCCCCGGCAGGGCGGGCCGCTGCCGGAGGCCGGGTTTGACCGGGCGGGTCTATCTGGACTGGAACGCCACGGCACCGCTGCGCCCTGAGGCGCGGGCGGCCATGATCGCGGCGATGGATGTGGCGGGAAACCCGTCTTCGGTCCATGCCGAGGGTCGGGCGGCAAGGGCGCTGATCGAACGGGCGCGGGGCCAGGTGGCCGCCGCCCTGGGCGCGGACGGGGCCGACATCCTCTTTACCAGCGGGGCGACCGAGGCCGCAGCCCTGGCCTGCGCCGGGCGAAACCTTTTGTGCGCGGCGGTCGAGCATGAAGCGGTCAGCGCATGGTGTGCGCCGGTCCTTGCCGCAGACCGTGACGGCCAGGTGGCGGTCGGCGATCCGGCGCGGACCGCCCTGCAGCTTGCCAATTCCGAAACCGGGGTCATCCAGACCCTGCCGCCAGGGCTTGCGGTTTGCGACCTGACGCAAGGCTTCGGCAAGGTGCCGCTGGCCTTCACCTGGCTGGGGTGCGACATGGGCCTTGTCTCGGCGCACAAGCTGGGCGGCCCCAAGGGCATCGGCGCGCTGGTGCTCCGGCGCGGCCTTGATGTGGAACCGCGGCTGAAGGGCGGCGGGCAGGAAATGGGGCGGCGGGCTGGTACCGAAAACCTGATCGGCATCGCCGGTTTCGGGGCTGCGGCGGAAGCCGCCGCGCGCGATCTGGCATCGGGCGTCTGGGACCGTGTGGCGCAGTTTAGAAATATTCTAGATCAAGGATTGTCCGCTTGCGGATTTAAGACTATTTCCGTCGGAAACGGCGCATCCCGCCTGCCCAACACCCTGTGCCTGATTGCCCCCGGCTGGAAGGGCGAGACGCAGGTGATGCAGATGGACCTTGCCGGCTTTGCGGTTTCTGCCGGGTCTGCCTGTTCTTCGGGCAAGGTCCGGGCAAGCCGGGTGCTGCGGGCGATGGGCTTTGATGATGACAAGGCGGCTTCGGCGATCCGGTTTTCGCTGGGGCCGGAGGTGACGGAAGATCAGGTTCTGCGCTGTGTTGAAGCCTGGACCACGCGCTATGCCAGGCATCGCACCCGCGCCGCCTGACCGGCGGCAGGGCGAAGGACGGAAGGAAAGACGATGACGGTACTTGATGGCGGACTTCAGCCCGAAATGCGCGACGGCGTTGATCGCGAGACGATTGAGACCGTGCAGGCCATGGCCGGAAAGTACAAATACGGCTGGCAAACCGACATCGAGATGGAGTTTGCGCCCAAGGGGTTGAACGAGGACATCGTCCGCCTGATTTCGGACAAGAACGGCGAACCTGCGTGGCTGCTGGAGTGGCGTCTTGCCGCCTACCGGCGCTGGGTCAAGATGGAAGAGCCGCGCTGGGCGATGCTCAACTATCCCGAAATCGATTACCAGGACCAGTTCTATTACGCCAAACCCAAAAGCATGGCGGGCAAGCCAAAGTCGCTGGACGAGGTGGACCCGAAACTGCTGGCAACCTATGCCAAGCTGGGGATTCCGCTGAAAGAACAAATGCTTCTTGCCGGTGTTGAAGGTACTGAAGAGCCGCGCCGCGTGGCCGTGGATGCGGTGTTTGATTCGGTTTCGGTAGGCACCACCTTCAAGGCAGAACTGGCAAAAGCCGGTGTCATCTTCTGCGCCATTTCCGAAGCGGTGCGCGAACATCCCGAGTTGGTGCAGAGATATCTGGGCTCTGTCGTGCCGCAGTCCGACAACTTCTTTGCCACGCTCAACAGCACCGTCTTCACCGATGGGTCTTTTGTCTATATCCCTGCTGGCGTGCGCTGCCCGATGGAACTGTCCACCTATTTCCGGATCAATGCCGAGAATACCGGCCAGTTCGAACGGACCCTGATTGTCGCCGAAAAGGGGTCTTACGTCAGCTATCTGGAAGGCTGTACTGCACCAAGGCGCGACACCCATCAACTGCATGCCGCTGTTGTGGAAATCGTCATTCTGGACGATGCCGAAGTGAAGTATTCCACCGTGCAGAACTGGTATCCGGGCGACGAGAACGGTGTGGGCGGCATCTACAATTTCGTCACCAAGCGCGCCGATTGCCGGGGCGCGCGCGCCAAGGTGATGTGGACGCAGGTTGAAACCGGATCGGCGATCACCTGGAAATACCCGTCCTGCATCCTGCGCGGCGATGACAGCCAGGGCGCGTTCTATTCCATCGCCATCGCCAACAATGCCCAGCAGGCTGATACCGGCACCAAGATGGTGCATCTGGGGCGCAATACGAAATCCCGGATCGTATCCAAGGGCATTTCGGCGGGCCGCGCCCAGAACACCTATCGCGGCCTTGTCTCGATGCACCCAAAGGCCACGAACAGCCGCAACTACACGCAATGCGACAGCCTGTTGATCGGGCAGGGCTGCGGCGCGCATACGGTTCCCTATATCGAGGTCAAGAACAACTCCAGCCGCGTGGAACATGAGGCGACCACCTCGAAGGTGGATGACGACCAGCTGTTCTACTGCCGCTCGCGCGGGATGGACGAGGAACAGGCGGTGGCGCTGGTGGTGAACGGCTTTGTCAAGGATGTGCTGCAGACGCTGCCGATGGAATTTGCCATGGAAGCACAGGCGCTGGTCGCAATATCGCTGGAAGGCTCGGTCGGGTAACGGCTGCGGCCCTTTCCGGGAGCTATTTTGAATAAGAGGAAATGATGCTGGAAATCAGCAATCTGCACGTCAAACTTGAGGCAGAGGATAAGCCTATCCTGAAGGGCGTTGGCCTGAGAATTGCCGCCGGAACGGTTCATGCCATCATGGGGCCGAACGGGTCGGGCAAATCCACCCTGTCCTATGTTCTGGCCGGGCGCGATGGCTATGCCGTCACCCATGGAACCGCAACGCTGGACGGTGAAGATCTGCTGACGATGGAGCCGGAAGAGCGCGCGGCAGCGGGGCTGTTTCTGGCCTTCCAATACCCGGTGGAAATTCCGGGCGTGGGCAACATGACCTTCCTGCGAACGGCGGTGAACGCCCAGCGCAAAGCCCGCGGCGAGGCGGAACTGAGCGCGGGCGATTTCCTGAAAGTGGTGCGGGAAAAGGCCCGCGCGCTGAAGATCGATGCCGAAATGCTGAAGCGCCCGGTGAATGTGGGCTTTTCGGGCGGCGAGAAAAAGCGCAACGAAATCCTGCAAATGGCGATGCTGGAACCGAAGATGTGCATCCTGGACGAGACAGACTCGGGTCTTGATGTGGATGCGATGAAGCTGGTGTCAGACGGCGTCAACGCCCTGCGCGATGCAGGCCGTGCCTTTCTGGTCATCACGCATTACCAGCGCCTGCTGGACCATATCCATCCCGATGTCGTCCACATCATGGCCGACGGGCGCATCGTGAAGACCGGCGGGCCGGAGCTTGCGCTTGAAGTCGAGCAGAACGGTTATGCCGGTATTCTGGCGGAGGCCCAGTGATGCCGGTGCCCCAGGCAAAGCTTGATGCGCTTGCCGCACGGATCGCCGGGCTGGATTTTGCGCGTGGCGGCTGGCTCGGTGCGGCCCGCGCGGAGGCGCTGGCGCGGCTGGGGGCAATGGGATTGCCCACGAAGCGCGACGAATACTGGCGCTACACTGACCCCGCCGATCTGACCGCGCCGCAGGCCCCGCGCGCGGCCACCTTTGCGGCTGAAGACGAGCCGCCGGTCTTTGATGGCATCGACCGTCTGCGAGTCGTCTTCGTCGATGGTGTCTTCGACCCGGCCTTGTCTGATGATCTGACGCTGGCCGGTATCGAGATTGAACTTTTGTCCAAGGCCGGGCAGACCGATATCCACTGGGCGCGCGAGGTTTACGGCCTGCTTGAGGCGCGCGGGCAGACCCCGGTACAGCGGCCGCTGGCGGCGCTGAACACGGCCTTTGCAACAGAAGGTATCCTGATCCGGGCCACGGGCGGGGCGGCCAAGCCGGTTTCCCTGATTTACCTTCATAAATCAGAAAATTCTGACGTGATTCTGCATCATTGCATCAGGATTGAATCCGGGGCTGAACTGACGGTGCTGGAAAACGGCCCCGCAGCGGCCCGGTTCACCAAGGTGATGGAGGTTGATATTGCGTCCGGCGGGCGGTTCCATCATATCCGCGCGCAGGGCCGCGACCATGAACGCCGCGCCGCGACCCATGTCTTTGCCCGCCTTGGTGCCGAAAGCCTGTTCAAATCCTTCACCCTGACGGCTAATGGCGCGCTGACGCGCAATGAGGTGGTGATTGACCTGCTGGGCGATGACGGGGTGGCACATATCGCCGGGGCGGCGGTGGGCGATGGTGCCTTCCACCATGATGATACGGTGTTTATCACCCATGCGGGCCTGCGCTGCGAAAGCCGGCAGGTGTTCAAGAAGGTGCTGAAGAACGGGGCGGTCGGGGTGTTCCAGGGCAAGATTCTGGTGAAACCCGGCGCGCAGAAGACCGATGGCTATCAGATCAGCCAGTCGCTCTTGCTGGACGGCGACAGCCAGTTTCTGGCCAAGCCGGAACTGGAAATCTATGCCGATGACGTGAAATGTTCGCACGGGTCCACCTCGGGCGCGATTGACGAGGTGGCGTTGTTCTACCTGCGCGCGCGCGGGGTGCCCGAGGCGGCGGCGAAATCGCTGCTGGTGCTGGCCTTTCTGGCCGAAACCATCGCCGAGATCGAGGATGCGGCCATTGCCGGGGATATCCGGCTGCATCTGCAGAACTGGCTTGAACGGCACGGGCGCTGACAGATGCCGGTCAGCACGGATATCCTTGAAAGCTACCTCAGGCCGCGTCAGGTCTTCCGGCGCAAGCTGGACGGGGGCACGGATGAAGGGCGGGCCCTTGCCACGCTGATCGGGGCCTGCCTGCTGATCTTTGTCGCGCAATGGCCCGGCCTTGCCCGTGCGGCCCATGCCGACCCGGCCATTCCGCTGGACGCGCGGATGGGCGGCGCGCTGATGGGTACGATGTTTCTGCTGCCCCTTGTGGCATATGGGGTGGCGGCGCTCAGCCATCTGCTGGCGCGCGCCCTGGGGGGGGCGGGCAGCTTCTTTGCCGCCCGTCTGGCCCTGTTCTGGGCGCTTCTGGCCGTCAGCCCCCTGATGCTGCTGCAGGGTCTGGTGCGCGGCTTCATCGGGCCGGGACCGGCGCTGACGCTGGTGGGTCTGGCCGTGTCGGCCGCCTTTCTGACGCTGTGGATCACATCCCTTCTTGAGTCGGAGCGCCGCTGATGCACTGGAACCTGCCCGGCCTGCTGTCTGCGCTGCGCTATTCGCTGCTGTCGCCGCGCGATGCCATCCGTCAGTTGATCGAGTCTGATCCGCCGATGGTGGCGCGCTGGATCGCGCTGCTGCTCGTGGCCATTGCCAGCACGTTCCTGATGCTTCTCAGCCTTGCCCCTGTGCCGGCGGAAGAGCTGCCGCCGACGCTTCTGTGGGCGCTGGGATCGCCGCTTGGTCTTGCGGCGATCCAAGCGGTAATGCTGCTTGTTTCGGTGCATCTGCTGTACAGGCTGGGCCGGTTCCGTAACGGGCGGGGCAGCTTTGCTGACAGTCTGACAGTTCTGGTCTGGTTCCAGACCATCATGCTGGTCGTGCAGGCTGCGCAGCTTGCGGTGCAGGTCGTGTTGCCCCCGCTGGCCTTTCCGGCCTATGTTGCGGGAATGGTCCTGTTCTTCTGGCTGCTGACCAATTTCGTGGCCGAACTGCATGGCTTCGCATCGCTGGGCATGACCTTTTTCGGCATCCTCGTGGCGCTTGCGGTGCTTATCCTGCTTTTGGGGTTCGGTCTGGTCCTGGTCTTGGCCGTGACGGTCGGAGTGCCTGCACCATGATCCCCTATGATGTCGATCTTGTCCGCAAGGATTTTCCCATTCTCTCGCGCGAGGTGAATGGCACGCCGCTGATCTATCTGGACAACGGGGCCTCGGCGCAAAAGCCGCGCTGTGTGATCGATGCGGTGACGCAGGCCTATTCGATGGAATATGCAAATGTTCACCGTGGCTTGCATTACCTTTCGAACCTTGCCACCGACCGGTACGAAGCGGTGCGCGGCAAGATTGCCCGCTTTCTGAACGCGGGGTCCGAAGCCGAAATCGTCTTCACCTCGGGCACCACCGAAGGCATCAATCTTGTCTCTTACGGCTGGGCCGCGCCGCGTCTGCGGGCGGGGGATGAGGTTGTGCTGTCCATTCTGGAACATCACGCCAACATCGTGCCCTGGCATTTCCTGCGCGAACGCCAGGGTGTGGTGCTGAAATGGGTCGATGTGGATGCCAACGGTGATCTGGACCCGCAGGCGGTGCTGGATGCCATCGGCCCGCGCACCCGTCTGGTGGCGGTCACCCATATGTCCAACGTGCTGGGCACCAAGGTCGATGTCGCGGCGATCTGTGCCGGTGCCCGCAAGCGGGGCGTGCCGGTTCTGGTCGACGGGTCGCAGGCCGCCGTGCACATGCCGGTTGATGTGCAGGCGATCGGCTGCGATTTCTATGCCATAACCGGACACAAGCTCTATGGCCCCTCGGGGTCCGGCGCGATCTTTATCCGGTCTGACCGGATGGCCGAGATGCGCCCCTTCATGGGCGGCGGGGACATGATCCGCGAGGTGACGCGCGACAGCGTCACCTGGAACGACCCGCCGATGAAGTTCGAGGCGGGAACCCCCGGAATCGTCGCCCAGATCGGTCTGGGCGTGGCGCTGGATTACATGACCGGCCTGGGGATGGACGCGATTGCCGCCCATGAGGCGGACCTGCGCGATTATGCGCAGGCGCGTCTTTCGGGGCTGAACTGGCTGACCCTGCAGGGCAGGTCGGCGGGCAAGGGGGCCATTTTCTCGTTCACGCTGAACGGTGCCGCCCATGCGCATGACATCTCGACCGTGCTGGACAAGAAGGGCATCGCGGTGCGGGCGGGCACGCATTGCGCCATGCCGCTGATGGAACATCTGGGGTTGGGGGCCACCTGCCGCGCCTCTTTCGGGCTTTACAACACCAGGGCCGAGATCGACGCGCTGGTCAGCGCGCTGGAGCTGTGCCACGATCTGTTCGCCTAGCCCTGCCGCGCCACTTCGCCATTGCGGCAGGCCCGCGATTATCCTATCACCAGCGCCAGCACGCACCCGTAGCTCAGCTGGATAGAGCGCTGCCCTCCGAAGGCAGAGGCCAGGGGTTCGAATCCCTTCGGGTGCGCCACCAGCTTCAAGACTCTGGCCACTGGTGATCCTGCGATCCGACGGGGTTCGGCTTTGGCCGCTTGCCATGACCCGGTGCTGTCCGCGCCGGTCATGCGCCCGCGACCCGGTGATCCGGGGACACGTCCCGGGCGGCGTTTCCATCAGGGGTTGAGCAGTCTCGGCTTGTCTTTATGGCTGTGCGGCAGGGCGCGGCTTGCCTGACATCCATGGCGAGAGGTCCCGGCGAAGCCGGGCCAACAGGTCAGCCAGGCCATACGCCGCACAGGCCCACCGCAGGACATTTGCCGGAAGGGACCGGAAGATGTCGCAGCATGCGGCCCGCGTTGTCTTTGGCTGGCCCGCTTCCCCCTGCCGGTTCTCTGGCGCGTGCGTGCCTTTCCTGCGCTGGTGGTGCACCGCTTTGTGGCGGGGCTGCGTCCGTCATGGCGCGCGGGGTCTCTTCGGCTGAATATTCTCGGCCCCCCCGTTCCGCTCAACCATTTGTTAAAGCAGCGACCCTAACTCTTCCCCTGTCCGAAACGACGAGGCGCGAAGGAGTCCTGTGGGCGATGCCAGAGACTGATAAGCTGTTTCACCTGCCGGACCGGACGCGGGGGGCACCGGATTGCGGACTGCAGGATTTCCTGCGGCAGAACCGGGCGGCACCGGTGCGGATTTCGGCGCGCGATGTCACGCGGCTGGACGCGCGCCTGCTGCAACTCATCCTGTCCGCCGCCCGGTCCTGGCGCGAGCGCGGCCTTGCGCTTACCCTTTGCGATGTTCCCGGCCCGGTCAGCCAGACCCTGGGGCAGCTTGGCGTTTCCCCAGAAATGCTGCGGCAGGAGGCGGCGCAATGACCGTGAAGGTTCTGGCCATAGATGATTCCCGAACCATCCGCAGCCTTGTGCAAAAGGTCATGGAAGACGCCGGGTTCGACTGTATCTGCGCCGAAGACGGGGTCGACGGCATCGCGCGCTTTGCCGAAGTGGCCCCCGATGTCGTCATCACCGACATCAACATGCCCAACATGGACGGCTATGGCGTGATCTCCTCGATCCGCGGCGGCGAGGTCAACCAGAGTGTCCCGATTCTGGTTCTGACAACCGAAAGCGCCGACCATCTGAAGGCCCGTGCCCGCGCCGCCGGGGCCACCGGATGGATCGTCAAACCGTTCGACGATGAAACCATCGTCTCGGTGGTTCGCCGTGTGACGGGGGCAAGGGGATAGATGGCACCGCAAAGCTCGATCCGCGACACCTTCTTTGAGGAATGCGAAGATCTGCTGGAAGCGCTGGCCGAAGGTCTTGCCGCCATGGCCGGAGGTGCCCGCGACACCGATACGGTGAATGCGGTGTTCCGCGCGGTGCATTCCGTCAAGGGCGGGGCAGGGGCCTTTGCCCTGACCGACCTTGTGGCATTTGCCCACCGCTTCGAGACCGTTCTGGATGCCATACGGTCCGGCACGCTGGATCTGACACCCGAAGTGATGCACACGATGCAGCGCTCGGCTGATCATCTGGCCGATCTGGTGGAAGCCGCCCGCAATGAGGATGTTCTGGCACCGGACGTGTCAGAGTCGTTTCTGGCCAATCTGGATGTCTGTCTGGGCGCGGAACCCGAGCCTTTCGACATGGGCGACACCCCGTTCGACTTTGCCGTGATCCCACTTGATTTCGGGAACGACCCCGCGCCAGGCGCGCCCGCCGGCCATGTCATCCGGTTCCGCCCCCGGCAGCAGCTTTTTGCGAACGGCCACGATCCCTGCCTGCTGATCGCGGCCGTTCATGCGCTTGGCCCCTGCGAGGTTGCGCTTGACCTTTCGGCACTGCCCGACTGGGACGGGCCGGATGCCCTGACGCCCGGCCTTGGCTGGACCCTGCGCCTTGAGACGCAGGAAAGTGCTACGGTCCTGCAGGAGATATTCGAGTTCGTGGACGGGCTTTGCGAATTGGACATCGTCCCTTTGGAAGATGCCCTGGTGCCTGCCACACTTCCCCCCGCCATGGCGGCACCGCCGCCCCCACCCGCCCCCGGCCCCGAGGTTGGGTCGCCCGCAGCCTATGGTGCCGCGAAACAGGACCTGGCGCCAGGGGGCGAGTCCGCCGAGGCGCGCGGCCCGAAGCCGACGCTGCGGGTGGATCTTGACCGGGTCGACCGGCTGATCAACTCGGTGGGCGAGCTGATCATCAACCAGGCGATGATCGCCCAGCGGCTGCAGGACATGGCGCTGGCATCGGATGATGATGTGTCGCTGCATGTCGAAGATTACCGTCTTCTGGCGCGCGACATCCAGGAAGCGGTGATGGCGATCCGGGCGCAGCCGGTCAAGCCGCTGTTCCAGCGCATGTCGCGCATCCTGCGCGAGGCTGCCGAGGCTACGGGAAAATCGGCGCGGCTGGTGACCTTCGGCGAGAATACCGAAGTCGACAAGACCGTGATCGAACGTCTGGCAGACCCGCTGATGCACATGATCCGCAACGCGGTCGATCACGGGCTGGAAGGCCCCGAAGCGCGGCGCGCGGCCGGAAAGGACGGCACCGGAACGATCCGGCTTGGCGCGGCGCACCGGTCGGGCAGTGTGATCATCACCATCCGCGATGACGGGGCCGGGCTGAACCGCCCGCGCATTCTGGACATCGCCCGCCGCAAGGGGCTGGTGGCCCCCGATGCCGATCTGGCCGACGCCGAGATTGACGGCCTGCTGTTTCTGCCGGGGTTCTCCACCGCCGCGTCGGTTTCAAATCTGTCGGGTCGCGGCGTGGGGCTGGATGTGGTGCGCAATGCCGTGACGGCCCTTGGCGGGCGCATTTCCATCGCCTCGGTTCCGGGGCAGGGAACGGAATTCACCATCTCGCTGCCCCTGACGCTTGCGGTGATGGACGGGATGGTCGTTTCCGTTGCCGGACAGACCATGGTCGTGCCGATCACCTCGATCCTGGAAACCATCCGGCCCGCGCCGGGGGATCTTCACCGGGTGGGAACGGATGACAGTCTGCTGTCCATCCGGGGCCGCTTCATTCCCACGGTTGACGTGGCGCGCAGCCTTGGCTTTACCGATCCCTCTGCCCGCGCGGACTTTCCGCTGCTGCTTCTGGTCGAAGGTGAAAACCAAAGCCAGTGCGCCCTGGTGGTGGATGCCGTGCATGATCAGCGCCAGGTCGTGATCAAGGGGCTGGACAGCAATTATGGCCAGGTGCCCGGCGTATCGGCGGCAACCGTGTTGGGCGACGGCCAGATTGCCCTGATCCTGGACCCCGACGCCATCGCGGCGCACCGCGCCAGCCCCGCCGCCACGGCGGTCCCACGACCCTCTCTCTTTCATCCGGATGTGCATCATGGCCAACACTGATCTTGCTGAAACCGATCTGGAATTCGTCACCTTCTCTGCCGGCGGCCAAAGCTTCAGCATCGACATCGGGCAGGTCCGCGAAATCCGGCGGTGGAGTCCGGTTACCCCCCTGCCGCATGCGCCGGACGAGGTTCTGGGTGTGATGAACCTGCGCGGTTCGGTCATACCGATCTACGATCTTGCCGCGCGCTTCGGCCTTGACCGCACGCCGGAAAGCTCGCGCAATGTCGTGGTGATCGCCATGCATGGCAGTCAGACCGTGGGCCTGCTGGTCGAAGCCGTGTCCGAGATTCTGTCGGTCGGGCGTGAGCGCATCCAGGAAACCCCCGATGTCCGATCCGACACGGCGCGCCAGACGATTACCGGGGTGATCACGGTGGACGAGGGCATGACCCGCGTCATCGATCTTGCCGCGGTCGTACAGCCGCGCGGCAAGGTGGCCGCATGAGAGCCGCCGCAAGCCAGGCCGACCTCGTCTCTGCCAATACCCCGCAGGCGCTGACCGATGCCGATTTTTCGGCCATCGCCCGCAGGGCCTACAAGGATTTCGGCCTGCACCTGCCCCCGTCCAAAAGGGACCTGGTCTATTCCCGTCTGGCAAAGCGGCTGCGCCATCTTGGAATGCGGGATTTCACCGCCTATTGCAGCCTGATCGAATCCCCCGACGGGGAGGATGAGCGGATGCAGATGCTGTCTGCGCTGACCACGAATGTGACGCATTTCTTCCGCGAAGATCACCATTTCCGCCTGTTGCGGGACAAGGTGCTTCCGCCGCTGCTGGCGGCGGCGCGCAGCGGGGGAAGGGTCAGGCTGTGGTCCGCCGGATGTTCTGCGGGGCAGGAACCCTATTCGCTGGCCTTCACCCTGCTTGATCTTTGCCCGGAGGCGGCCCGTCTGGATATCCGCATCCTGGCAAGCGATGTCGATCCGGACATTCTGCGCCGCGCGCAGGACGGCCTTTATCCTGCCGAAGAGCTCAAGGCGATACCTGCGGGCATGCGGGATCGTTTCATCGATCAGGACGGCACATCCCCCACGTTCCGCATCAGTGACCGGGCGCGGGCCATCGTGCGGTTTGCCGAACTGAACCTGATGTCCGAATGGCCGATGCGCGGCCCCTTCGACATCATCTTCTGCCGCAATGTTGCGATCTATTTCGACAAGCAGACCCAGGCGCGGCTCTGGCAGCGCTTTGCCGGGCTGACGCCCCCCGGCGGATACCTGTTTCTGGGCCATTCCGAACGCCTCAGCGGGCCGGCCGACGCGATGTTCCGCAGCGTGGGGGTGACGGCCTACTGGCGCCCCCTTGAAGGCCGCGAGGGGCCCGAGACACCAAAAGGAAAGGGCGGTTCCGCATGAGCCTGAGGGAAACGCTTCGCGTGATGGTGGTCGATGACATGTCGGTCAGCCGCGCGCTGATTTCGCAGTCGCTCGACGAAATCGGAATCAAGAACCATGTCACCGAAAGCGACAGCCGCGCTGCCTTGGGCAAGCTTGCGGCCAATCCGGTGCATCTTGTGATATCGGACATGCACATGCCCGGGATGTCGGGTCTGGAACTGCTGTCCGCCCTGCGCCAGAACCGCACGACGCAACGCATCGGCTTCATCCTGATCACCGGCACGCCCAGCCCCGAGGTTCTGCGGCAGGGGCAGGAACTGGGCCTGAACAACATGGTGCGCAAGCCCTTCACCAGCGTCACCCTGAAAGCCAGCATCGAACGGGTGGTGGGCAAGCTGTGATGCATCCCTCCCCGCCGGTCCCGGCCCCGCCCGGCCTGCTGCTGATCCGCCTGTCGGAAGAAATGGCGGTCTGCGTGCAGCTGTTGACCGTGATCGAGCTTGAAGTGGCCGACTTGATCAAGGCCGCCCCGCTTCGCAACCGCCCCGCACCGGAGGCGCTGCAGAAGATCGACCTGCTGTCGCAGACGCTTGGCGATCTTTCGGCCTGTCTTGCGGGCCTGGGCAAGGTGACGTTTCCGGCACCCGGCTCGGCCGACTGGGCCGCGCCTGCCCTGGGTGCGATCCGGCTTGATGATCTGCGCTGCCGTCTGACGGGACAGGCCGTGCGGCAGGACCCGGCACAGCATGAAGTGGAATTCTTCTGACTGACCATGGTGCCGCGAGCCCCTGCGGCTTTCGGACCCGACCCGTTTAATCGCCCTTTAACCGGGCGCAGGATACCAGACCGCAGGGCCAATCCGGCCTTCAAAGTGAAACCCGCCTTCTTCAGGGGAACGCGCCATGCTCCACAGAACTCTCCCGCTCAAGTACAAACTTCCCGTGCTGCTTGTCGGCTTCAGCCTTGTTGTTGCGCTGATGCTGCAGGCGATCAGCTATGTCGAGTTCCGCCGCAGCTCGCTCGAGGCGGCCCGGATCCAGTTCAGCGACTCGCTCCGCGCCAAGGAGACAGAGGTGACCGGCTGGCTTGGTGCAGCGCAGACCGAAGCGCTTCTTGTGGCCGCCAGCCCCTCTACGGCCGAGGCGCTGACCCGGCTGCAGCTTTCCTTCAAATCCTATGATCCGGCGTCTTCCAACGCGGCCAACGCCTTGCAGGATGCCTATATCGCGCGCAATCCGAATGTGCAGGCCGACCGCGATCTGCTGAACCGCGCCGACGGCGCGCAGACCTATCACGCCGACCACGCCGCGTTTCATCCCTATTTCCGCACTGTGGTCGACCGGGGGGGCTTCTATGACTTCTTCCTGTTCGACATGGACGGGAACATGATCTATTCAGTTGCGAAGGAAGCGGATTTCGCGACCAACTTCCTGAACGGCACTTATGCGTCGTCCAATCTGGGCGAGGCCCTGTCTGCGGCGCTTTCCGGCCCCGACGGCACGGTGCATATCGCCGACTTCCGGCCCTATGCCCCAAGCGCCGGCATACCCTCCAGCTTTCTTGTAACCCCCGTTACCTCTGCCGACGGCCGGCGGATCGGCGCGCTGGGGCTGCAACTGGCGCTGGACCGGCTTGTCAGCATCGCAACCGACCCGATGGGCATGGGCGAAACCGGTGAAACCTTTATCATCGGCGCAGACCTGCGCACCCGCACCTCGTCGCGCATCGAGGGCCGCTTTGACGTCGGCGATGTCATGGACTCCGAGGCCTTCATCGAAGAGGCGATCGCCGGCCGTTTTGGCCAGCACGAGGACGTCACGCTGACAAACGGGAATCGCGTGCTGGTCGAAACCCGCCCCATCGACCTGATGGGTCTGGACTGGATCATGGTCGGCGAGCGCGACATGAGCGAGATCCTGGCCCCGGTGAACCGCTATCTCAGCCGCATGCTGGCAGTGATCGCGGCCTGCGCCGCCCTTGTTCTGGGCATCGGGTTTTTCATTGCCCGGTCCATCACCCGCCCCATCGGGCGCGTCAGCGATGCGATGAAAGCCGTGGCCAGCGGCGATCTTTCCGTCGCGGTGCAGGATGCCGAACGGCAGGACGAGGTTGGCGGCATCGCGCAATCGCTTGAAGGGCTGCGTGAAAAGCTGATTGCCGCCGAGGCGATGGAACAGGAACGGGCCCGCCTGCAGGCCGAACAGCAGCGCGTCGTCGATGTGCTGAGCGTCGGGTTGCAGAACCTGGCCAACGGCAATCTTCAGGACGCGCTTACTGAAGAGTTCAGCGGAAACTACGAAACCCTGCGCGGCGACTTCAACCGCACGCTTGACAAGCTGAACGAAACCATCGCGCAGGTCGTGGCCACCGCCGAGAATATCCGCGGCCGCTCCACCGAGATCAGCTCGGCCTCTGAAGACCTGTCGCGGCGGACCGAGAACCAGGCCGCCACGCTGGAGGAAACGGCAGCGGCGCTGGACGAGCTGACCAGCAGCGTCAAATCGGCCGCCGAAGGCGCGCGCGAGGTGGAAAGCATCGTGCGTCAGGCCCGCAAGGAAGCTGAAGAAAGCGGGGCTGTGGTGCAGGGCGCGGTGTCGGCCATGACCGAGATTGAACGCTCGTCCGACCAGATCTCGCAGATCATCGGCGTCATCGACGACATTGCCTTCCAGACCAACCTGCTGGCCCTGAACGCCGGGGTCGAGGCGGCGCGGGCTGGCGATGCAGGCAAGGGCTTTGCCGTGGTTGCCTCTGAGGTGCGCGCGCTGGCGCAGCGGTCTTCGGCCGCGGCCAAGGAAATCAAGACCCTGATCGGGGCCAGCACGCAGCATGTCGGGCGCGGGGTTGATCAGGTGGGCCGCGCGGGCGAGGCGCTGGCAAGCATTGTCAACCGTGTGGCCCATATCTCCACCCTTGTGTCCGACATTGCGGCGGGTGCATCGGAACAGTCGACGGGGCTTGCAGAGATCAACATCGGCGTCACCCAGCTGGATCAGGTGACCCAGCAGAACGCCGCGATGGTCGAGGAATCCACCGCCGCCAGCCATTCGCTGCATCAGGAGGCGTCGGACCTTGCCGGGCTGGTGTCGCGCTTTGCCCTGCGCGAGGGCAGCCGTTCGCAGGGGAGCGCCGAGCCGGCGCGCCATCAGGCCGCGTCTGACAGGCCATCGGGCCGCACCCGCAGCGCCGCACCGCGCGAGGGCAGGCCAAAGCAGGCCGCCGCCGGCGGGGCTGCGTCGCGGGGCGTCTGGCAGGATTTCTGACAGATGGATGCGGCCTGCCACCCCGTTGACCTTCGGCCCATGGAAAGGACGGACCGATGCCCCCTGTAAAACTGCTTGTCGCAACATCAAGTGCCGTGACCCGAGGCCGCCTGATCAAGGCATTGTCGGATCATCCCGGCCTTACCGTGATCGGAAGTGCCGCCGACCTGTCCGAGACCTATACCCTGGCCGAAGCGATGGAACCCGATGTCGTTCTTGTGGCGCAGGAGTATACCACCGTGCCGGAATGGGACTGCATGCGGTCACTGTTCTACGCGCTGGATGCGCGGTGGGTGGGCATCCTGCCCACCCCACCCGCGGCGGCGGCAGGACCGGCCAGAACCGAAGTGCCGATGGTTCACTCCGGCATGACCGGACCACAGCTGTTCGCCGCCATCGAGCAGGCCCGGTCCGTCGGACGGGCGGTCTTCGGCGCAACGCCGGCGGTTCCGGCCCCGGACCTGCGGCTTGGGCGGGACAGGCTGGTTCTGATCGGGGCTTCGACCGGCGGGGTGGATGCGCTGCTGTCTGTTCTTGCCGCCTTCCCCCAGGATTGCCCGCCCACCGCCGTTGTGCAGCATACCGGGCGGAATTTCTCGGACAGCCTCATCCGCCTGCTGGACCGGCGCTGCAAGGCAACGGTCATACCGGCGCACAGCGGGCTGATCCTGCGTCAGGGAACCATCTGTGTGGCGGCGGGCATCGAGGGGCATCTGCGCCTGTCCCATGGCGATGCGATTCGCTGCACGGTCTCGTCCGGGCCGCCGGTTTCGGGGCATATGCCTTCGGTTGATGAGCTGTTCCGCTCGGCCGTGCCGGTTGCAGACCGCGTTGTTGCCGCCCTGCTGACCGGCATGGGCCGGGATGGCGCTGCAGGTCTGCTGGAGTTGCGCAACGGCGGGGCGACGACACTGGCACAAGACGAAGGCAGTTCGGTCGTTTACGGCATGCCGGGGGCGGCCTGGGACATGGGGGCGGTGCAACAGCGTCTGCCTCTGCAGAAAATCGGGGCCGAGATTCTCAGGGCCTGTGCCCAGGTCTCTGAAGGCTCGTCGGTGGCCCGGTGAACAGCGGGGCCAATGATCGGACAAGCTACATTGTCCAGGGCGAATACAGGGTCTCGCGCGATCCGGCCGAGGTGCTGTCAACCGTGCTGGGGTCTTGCGTTGCCGTCTGCATGTGGGACCCAAGCGCCCGGGTTGGCGGCATGAACCATTTCCTGCTGCCCGCCGCCCCGGGGCAGGGTGATGCGAAAATGCTGCGCTATGGGGCGCATGCGATGGAAGTGCTGATCAACGAACTGCTGAAGCTGGGCGCACGGCGAAGCGCGCTGCAGGCCAAGCTGTTCGGCGGGGCCAATGTGACCGACGCCCTGGGGCCGATCGGGCAGGCAAATGCCACCTTTGCGCTGGGCTACCTCAGCGACGAAGACATTCCCTGCATCGCCAAAAGCCTGGGCGGCACACAGGCGCGGCGGATCATCTTCCGCCCCGCCACCGGGCATGTGCGCCAGCTGATCGTCGACGGGGCGATTCCCGAACAGAAAACGGTCACGGCCCCGGCCCGCAAACCCGCAGGCAAGGACGACGTCATCCTGTTCTAGCCGCGCCGCCGTCAGGCGGTCCAGGCGCGGGTGGTCTGGCGCTGTTCGCCCAGCCCGTCGATGCCCAGCGTCATCACCTGGCCGGGGCGCAGGTAAACGGGCGCGGGTTTCTGGCCCATGCCCACACCGGGCGGCGTGCCGGTGGATATCACGTCGCCCGGCTGCAGCGACATGAACTGCGAGATGTAGCTGACAAGGTGGCGCACACCGTAGACCATCGTTCTGGTGCTGCCGTTCTGGTACCTGTGTCCGTCCACCGCCAGCCACATCTGCAGATCCTGCGGGTCCGCCACCTCGTCGGCCGTCACCAGCCACGGCCCCGTCGGCCCAAAGGTATCGGCCGACTTGCCCTTTACCCATTGCCCGGCGCGTTCGATCTGAAAGGCGCGCTCGGACACATCATTGATCACGCAGTATCCCGCCACATGCGACATCGCGTCAGCTTCATCCACATAGCGCGCCTCGCGCCCGATCACGACGCCCAGTTCCACTTCCCAGTCGGTCTTCAGTGACCCTTTGGGAATGATCACATCGTCATTCGGGCCGCAGACGGCCGAGGTCGCCTTCATGAACAGCACCGGCTCCGGCGGAACGGGCATGCCGGATTCCGCCGCGTGGTCGGCATAGTTCAGCCCGACGCAGATGAACTTGCCGATCCGGCCCACGCAAGCCCCGATCCGGGGCGACCCGGTGACAACCGGCAGGCTTTCGGGATTGATGCCGCGCAGATGATCCAGCCCTTCGGGCGTCAGCACCGCGCCGGCGATGTCATCGACATGCGCCGAGAGGTCCCGCAGATGCCCGCGGCTGTCCAGAATCCCGGGTTTTTCCCCCCCGACAGGGCCATAGCGAAGAAGTTTCATGCAAATCCTCAGATGTTCGTCCAGCCGCCGTCAATGGCAATGGCCTGGCCGGTGATGAAGGCACTTTCGTCGCTTGCCAGGTAGACCGCAAGGGCTGCGATTTCTTCCGGGGCGCCGATCCGCCCCATGGGCTGGCGTGCAATGAAGGCGGCCCGTGCCGCCACGGCATCGCCCGTGGCCGCCATGCGGGCCTGCAGCGACGGGCTTTCGACCGTTGCCGGGCAGATCGCGTTGCAGCGGATGCCCCGCGTCACATAATCTGCCGCCACCGATTTGGTGATGCCGATCACCGCCGCCTTGGTGGCCCCGTAGACAAAGCGGTTCGGGGCCGCGATGATCGAGGACGCGACCGAGGCGATGTTGATGATGGAACCGCCGCCCGCATCGATCATCCCCGGCAGGAAGGCGCGGGTCACCCGGTAGAGCGATTTGACATTCAGGTTCACCGAAAAGTCGAAATCCGCCTCGTCACAGTCCAGGATCGTGCCGGCATGGACATAGCCCGCGCAGTTGAACAGCACATCGGGCACCCCCACCTGTGACGTCAGCGCCGCAACCGCCGCGCCATCGGTCACATCCAGCGCATGGGTTTCCAACCCCTCTGCCGCAAGCGGTTCCAGTGCTGCCGCGGAGATGTCGGTTGCGATCACCCGCGCCCCTTCGCGGGCAAAGGCGCGCACCGTCGCAAGCCCGATCCCCGCACCTGACGCCGTGCAAAACGCCGTCTTGCCCTGCAATCGCATCCCCGCCCCCCTACATCACCGCGCCCATGGCCCAGGGCACGAATTCTGCCCCGCCAAAGCCCAGCTCTTCCGATTTTGTCGGCTCGCCCGAGGCGACGCGCAGGAACAGCTCGAAAATCTCGTGCCCCTTCTGCTCCAGCGTCACGCCTTCGGTGATGATGTCACCGCAGTTGATATCCATGTCCTCGGACATCCGCTGATACATCTCGGTGTTGGTGGCAAGCTTGATGCAGGGCGTCGGCTTATAGCCGGACACCGATCCGCGCCCGGTGGTGAAGGCAATCAGATTGGCCCCGCTTGCAATCTGCCCGGTGACCGAGGCGGGGTCATAGCCGGGGCTGTCCATGAAGACGAAACCGCGTTCGGTTATCGGCTCGGCGAATTTGTAGACCTGCGTGAGCGGGGCAGAGCCGCCCTTGGCCACCGCGCCCAGCGATTTTTCCAGGATGGTGGTCAGGCCACCCTTCTTGTTGCCGGGCGACGGGTTGTTGTCCATCTCGCCGCCGTTGCGCGCGGTGTACTCTTCCCACCAGCGGATGCGCTCCACAATCCGGGCGCCCACCTCGGGCGTTACGGCACGGCGGGTCAGCAGATGCTCGGCCCCATAGATTTCCGGGGTTTCCGACAAGATCGTGGTCCCGCCATGGGCCACCAGCAGGTCCGACGCATGGCCCAGCGCCGGGTTGGCGGTGATGCCCGAATAGCCGTCCGACCCGCCGCATTGCAGGCCGATCATCAGATGGTCCAGCCCCGCCGGCTGGCGTGTGGACCGGTTTGCCACTTCGGCCATCTCGCGCAGCAGTTCCATGCCGCGCTGGATGGTCCTGCGGGTGCCGCCGGTCTGCTGGATCGTCATGTAGCGGAAGTTGCCGTCGGCCCGCATCCGTGCCTTGCCGATCAGGTCGGGCACCTGCATCACCTCACACCCCAGCCCCACCAGCAGGATTCCGGCGAAATTCGGATTGCGCGCATAGCCTGCCAGCGTGCGAAACAGCGTGTCATAGCCTTCGTCCTTGCCCGACATGCCGCAACCTGTGCCATGCACGATCGGCACGACCCCGTCGACATTGGGAAATCCGGCCAGCCAGCCCGCCTTTTCCACACCCTCTGCGATGAAGCGCGCGACGGAACCGGAACAGTTCACCGAGGTCAGGATGCCCAGGTAATTGCGCGTGCCCACCCCGCCGTCAGCCCGGTGATAGCCCATGAAGCTGCGCGGCGCTGCGGGGGCGGGCAGGGGGTGCACCTCAGTCGCATGGGCATAGTCCTGCACATGCGTGCCCATGCCCAGATTATGCGTATGCACAGGCTCGCCCGCCGCGATGGGCCGGGTCGCCACGCCGATGATCTGACCGTAGCGGATCACGTTTTCCCCCGGTGCCACCGCCCGTGCCGCAATCTTGTGTCCGCGCGCCACAGGCCCGGTCAGCGGCACCGCAACATCGGGCACCACACTGCCAGAGCCAAGGTCGCGCAGCGCAATGACGACATTGTCAGACGGATTGAGACGGATCGCATCGGGAACGGGGTTCGTCATGCGGCACCTTTCCAGACCTGTGGGGGCGGCCCGGTGCCACGCAACGCCAGATTGCTTGACAGAGGCCCGACCCCAGCTAACATGTTAGTATGCTACCCGGTAAAGACATTGCGCCGCAAGAGCCAAACCCCATGCCGCCGCGCCTGCGGCCGCTGGAAGAGTACGACGGATCGCTGGCCCACCGGGTTTATCTGTCGCTGAAATCCGCCATCCTGTCGCTTGCCTATCGCCCCGGCGAAATTCTGCGCAAACCCGAGATTTGCGAGGCGCTTGGCGTGTCCCGCTCTCCGGTGGCCGAGGCTGTGGCCCGGCTGGCCGCCGAGGGGCTGGTGGATGTCGTTCCGCAATCGGGAACATTCGTCGCCCGCTTTTCGATGGACGAGATCCGCGAAAGCGCCTTCCTGCGCGAGGCGCTGGAGCTTGCGGCGGTCGAGTCGGTTGCGCACAGCATCACCGAGGATCAGCTTGTTCAGTTGCGCCGCAACCTGCGCGTGCAGGAGGCGCTGGTGACCGATGCCGATTTTGCCGGCTTCTACCAGATGGATGCCCAGATGCACGAGTTGATCCTGTCCTTCACCGGGTACAAGCGGCTTGCCGGGCTGGCGGAAACATCCTGGGTGCATGTCAACCGGGCGCGCCAGCTGGTGCTGCCGCATCCGGGGCGCGTGCAGGCGACGCTGGCCGAACACCATGCCATCGTTGCCGCGCTGGACGCGCATGATCCGGTGGCGGCGCGCATTGCAACCTGCCACCATCTGGGGCAGCTTCTGACCTTCCTGGAACCCCTGATGATCGCCCGGCCGGAGCTGTTTGATCCGGCCTGATCCCGCGAAGGCCCGCCATGCCCGATCTTCCCAACCGCCCGCGCTATGCCGCCCGCCTGAACGCCTTCAAGATCGGCCTGCCCGGCACGCCGACGGCTGCCGACATGATCGCGCGCGCGGGGCAGGTGGCGGGCATCGATGCCGCAGACCTGAATTATCCCGACCATTTCGAAGCGCATACGCCCGCGCAAATGTCCGAAGTGCTGTCCGGCGCGGGGCTTGCCCTGAACGGGCTTGCGATGCGCTACTATACCGATCCCGGTTTTCGCCTTGGGGCCTTTACCCATCCCGAGGCGCGGGTGCGCCGCGCGGCCATCGACATCACCAGGCGCGGTCTTGATGCGCTGGCCGAAATGGGCGGCAGGATCATGACGCTGTGGCTGGGTCAGGACGGCGTCGATTACAGCTTTCAGGGTGATTATGCGGCGATGTGGGACGCGACGGTGGCGGCCCTGGCCGAAGTGGTCGATCACAACCCTGCACTTGACATCGCCGTGGAATACAAGCCGAACGAGCCGCGTGCCTTCGCCCTGCTTCCCGATCTGGGCATGAACCTGCTGGCCCTGGCCGAGGTGAACCGCCCCAACACCGGCATCACGCTGGATTTCGCGCATGTGCTTTATGCGGGCGAAATTCCCGCACAGGTCGCCTCGGTCGTGGCGCGCAAATCGCGTCTGCTGGGGGTCCATCTGAACGACGGCTACGGCAAGCGCGACGACGGGCTGATGGTGGGGTCGGTGCATCCGGTGCAGACGGTGGAATTGTTCCTGGAACTGGACCGTATCGGCTATGACGGCGTGATCTATTTCGATACCTTTCCCGACCACGGCGGGCTGGACCCTGTGGCGGAAGCGGCGGCGAATGTGCGCATGGCAGACCGGCTGCGCGCCGTTGCCGCCCGGCTTGCGCCGTCTGCCGACCTTCGCGCGGCGACAGCCCGGCAGGATGCCACCGCTTCGCTGCGCATCGTTGCGGATGCCCTGTATGGTGGTGCCTGAAGACCAGTCGCGGCACGCCCGGCGCACAGCGGGCGTGCCCGGTCTTCAGACGGCCTGCTCCACGGGTGCCTCAGCATGGATCAGCCCCTTTGCCTTCAACTCGGCCCAAAGCGCGTTTGGCACTCTGGCATGCAGCGCTGCCAGGTTGCCGGCCATTTCCGCCACCCCCTGACCGCCGGGAATAACCGACACCACAGCCGGATGCCGCAGCGTGAACTGGAAGGCGGCATCCACCAGCCGCACGCCATGCGCGCTGCAGACCGCCTGAAGCTGCGCCGCACGGTCCAGCACCTCTTGCGGGGCCGGATCATAGAACCAGAACGCCCCCGGGCGCGGTCCGGTGGCCAGAATGCCGGAATTGTACGGCCCGCCCATCACCAGCCCGATGCCGCGTTCCAGCGCCAGCGGCAGATATTCGGTCAGCGCCTCATGCTCCAGCAGGGTATAGCGCCCCGCCAGCAGGAACAGATCGAAATCGCCGCGCTCGGTCAGCGTCCGGCAGGGCTGCCATTCGTTCACGCCCGCACCGAAGGCCTTGATGACGCCCTCGTCGCGCATCTTCACCAGGGCGCGGTAGCCCCCGGCCATGAACTCGTCCAGCCGCGCGCCCAGTGCCTGCGGCGTCTTGTGGTTGAACAGGTCCAGATCATGGGCGAACAGGATATCCACCCGGTCCAGCCCCAGCCGTTCCAGGCTGAACTCCAGCGACCGCATGGTCCCGTCATAGCTGTAGTCGTACACTTCCTTGCGTGACGGCACGTCAAAGAACTTGCCGATGCAATCCCGCTCTTCGCCCGGTTTTGTCACCCGCAGCAGCCGCCCGATCTTGGTCGAGATCACATAATCCTCGCGCCGCTTGCCGCGCAGGAATCGGTTCAGGCGCGTCTCCGACAGGCCCAGCCCGTACAGCGGCGCGGTATCGAAATAGCGCACCCCGGCCTCCCATGCCGCATTCAGCACCGCATCGGCCTCGGCGTCGGGGACGGGGCGGTACAGATTGGCGATCGGCGCGGTCCCGAACCCCAGTTCGGTAAAGTTCAGTCCGCCGTTGCCAAGGCGGTCCCAGTGGCGGGTTGTCAATGTCATGTCATTCTCCCTGTCAGCTGACGCGCTGGCATGAATCAGCTTGGGTTTCACCCTGCATCTGTCTAGCATCGGCCCCGGAAGAAGGAGAGATGATGGTGCAGAATTTCCGCAGGGTCTTCGGTGACGGCAAGCCGGTGATTGCGATGGTCCACCTTTGGGCCCTGCCGGGGGCACCGCTGCATGATGCCGGTGCGGGACTCGAGGGGCTGGTCAGCGCTGCCCGCGCCGATCTGCTGGCGCTGCAGGCGGCGGGGTTCGATGCCATCATGTTCGGCAATGAAAACGACCGCCCCTATGAATTCCGCGTCGATACCGCCTCGACCGCCACGATGGGCTATGTGATCGGGCGTCTGCGCGGCGACATCACGCTGCCCTTCGGCGTCAATGTGCTGTGGGACCCGATGAGCAGTGTCGCCCTGGCTGCCGCCACCGGGGCCGCCTTTGTGCGCGAGATTTTCACCGGAACCTATGCCAGCGACATGGGGCCATGGACCCCCGATGCCGGGGCCGCACTGCGCTATCGCACCCGCCTGGGCCGCCCGGACCTTGCCATGCTGTACAACGTCTCGGCCGAATTCGCCGACAGTCTGGACCGCCGTCCCTTGCCCGACCGGGCGCGCAGCGCGGTGTTTTCCTCGGTGCCGGATGCGGTCCTTGTTTCGGGCCAGATCACCGGCGAGGCGGCGGCACTCAGTGACCTTGCGGCGGTGAAGCGGGTGCTGCCCGACACGCCGGTCATGGCCAATACCGGGGTCAGGCATGACACGGTCGCAGATGTTCTGCGGGTGGCCGATGGCTGCATCGTCGGATCGGCGCTGAAGGTGGGCGGGCACACCTGGAACGCCGTCGATCCCGACCGCGCGGCAGATTTCATGAACCGGGTGCGCGCCATGCGGGGGCAGAAATGAAATCACGCCTGCGTGCCGACCTGATTGACCTGATGCTGACCCCGGGGCTTTCGGGCCATGAAGACCGTGTTGCCGCCCTGATCCGCGCGCGGCTGGCCGCCGAAGGGCTTGTCAGCCGGGTGGACCGGATGGGCAATGTGATTGCCACGTTCGACGGCGAGCCTGAGGCACCTTCGGTCATGCTGTTTGCCCATATGGATCAGCTGGGCTTTTTCGTGCGCCGGATCGAACCTGACGGGCTGGTGCGTATCGAACGCATGGGTGGCCTGTCCGAACGGGCGATGGCGGCGCAGGCGGTGATGCTTTGCGTCGGCGAAGGCCGCGACGTGCCCGGCATCATCATGAACAAGGCCCATCACGCCACCACGCCGGACGAGAAATACAAGGTGCTGACGGCACCCCAGATCACCATCGACACCGGCCACGGATCGAAGGCGGCGCTCGAGGCGGCCGGCGTGCAGATCGGCACGCCGGTGGTGTACCGCCCGCAGGTGATCGAGCTGGACGGCAACCGCATTGCCGGCACTTCTGTCGATGACCGTGCGGGCTGTGCCGTGCTGCTGGAAATCGCGCGGGGCCTGGCGCTGCGGATGGACGGGCCAACGGTGCATCTGGTGTTTTCGGTGCAAGAGGAATTCAACCTGCGCGGCGCGGTGGTGGCCGCCCAATCGCTCAGCCCCGACATCGCCCTGCAGATCGACCTGATGCTGGCCAGCGATACGCCTGACATGGCCGATCGGGGCGAAATGGAACTGGGCGGCGGGCCGGGCATCAGCCTGTATTCCTTTCACGGGCGCGGGACGCTGAACGGGGTCATCCCGCACCCGGCGCTGGTGGGGCTGTTCGAGGATGCGGCCCGGGCCGAGCAGATGGCCCTGCAACGCTCGGCCCAGGTCGGTGTGCTGACCGATCTGTCCTATGTCCAGCTGGTGGGGCAGGGCGTGGCCAGCCTCGATATCGGCTTTCCAATGCGCTATTCGCATTCTGCGGTGGAATGCTGCGATCTGGCCGATCTCGAGGCGCTGTCCCGCCTGACCCTGAGCGCGCTGTCCCGGATTGCCCCCGGATTTCCCCTGAACCGGGCCGACTGAAATGGGCTATACGCTGGGCGTTGATATCGGGACCTTTGAATCAAAGGGCGTGCTTGTGGATGACGCGGGGCGCATTGTCAGCATGGCTGCGCGCCCGCACCGGATGATCGTGCCCTGCCCGGGCTGGGCCGAGCACCGCGCTGAAGAAGACTGGTGGGGCGATTTTGTCGGCATCACCCGCAGCCTTCTGGCAGACTCCGGACTCCCTTCCGATCAGATTCGGGCCGTTGCGACATCGGCGATCGGCCCCTGCATGTTGCCGGTCGATGCCGAAGGGCGGCCGCTGATGAACGGCGTGCTTTACGGCGTCGATACCCGTGCAACCGCCGAGATTGCCGAATTGAATGCGGCGATTGGCCCCGATGTCATCCTGCGGCGCGGCGGCAACGCCCTGACCTCGCAATCCGTCGGGCCGAAAATCCTGTGGCTGCGCCGCAACCGCCCCGAGCTTTGGGCGCAGACGGCACGGGTGCTGACCTCGACCTCGTACCTGACCCTCCGCCTGACCGGCAGCTATGCCATCGACCACTATACGGCGGCGAATTTTTCGCCGCTTTATGACATCGCCCGGCAGGACTGGTGCTTTGATCTGGCCGATATCTGCACGCGCGATCAGCTGCCGCGCCTGATGTGGTCAACCGAGATTGCCGGCCATGTGACCGCCGAGGCGGCGGCGGCAACGGGGCTGGCACCCGGCACCCCGGTGACCTGCGGCACCATCGATGCCGCGGCCGAGGCGGTAAGCGTGGGCGTGTGCCAGCCGGGCGACATGATGCTGATGTATGGCTCGACCATCTTCGTCATTCTGCTGGCGGACCGTCCCCTGACCGAGCCCAGCCTGTTTCACGCGCCCTGGCTTTACCCCGGCAGTCATGCCGCCATGGCGGGCCTGGCCACCAGCGGCACGCTGACCCACTGGTTCCGCGACCATCTGGCCCGCGACCTGCCGCGCGACACCGCCTTTGCGGCCCTGGCGGCAGAGGCAGACGGCTCGCCCCCCGGGGCAAAGGGCCTGATCGTGCTGCCATACTTTTCAGGCGAACGTACCCCGATCCATGATCCCCTGGCGAAGGGCAGCATTTTCGGGATGAACCTGACCCATACGCGGGGCGATCTGTACCGCGCCACCCTGGAAGGCATCGCCTGCGCGACGCGGGCGATCACCGATACCTACAAGGCCGCCGGACAGGCACCGGCACGGGTCCGGGCGGTGGGGGGCGGCACCAGGAACCTGCCCTGGCTGCAGGCAACGTCTGACCTGACCGGGCTGGACCAGACGCTGTGCCGCGTCACCACCGGGGCGGCTTACGGTGATGCCTTCCTGGCTGCGCAGGCGGTGGGGGCAGTGGAAGCCGGAGAAATCGACCGCTGGAACCCGGCGGAGTCGGCGGTGCGGGCCGAACATCACGCCGCCTATGACCGGCTTTATCCGCTGTTTCAGCGCCTGTACCGTCAAACGAAAGACATAGCGGCGGAGCTGGGCTGATGCGCTACGAGCTGATGCGGCCCCACCAGATCAGGGATGCCGTGGCGCGCAACCTGCCGGTGATCCTGCCACTGGGCGTTATGGAATACCACGCCGAACATCTGCCGGTAGGGATGGATACCCTGGCCGTCACCCGCGCGCTGGACCGGCTGGAGGCCGAGGCCGAGGTGGTGATCCTGCCCGCCTTTGCCTATGGCGCGGCCAGCCATGCCGTTGCCGGCCCGGCGGGAACCGGCACGCTGCACCTGCCCAGCCAGGTGCTGGTGGGGCTGGCCGAGGCGCTGTTTGCCGCCCTGCTGCGCGCGGGGTTCCGCAATATCCACGCGGTGATCCACCACCAGACCGAGGATTTCGGCCAAGGCATGCCCACCGACCTGGCCTTTCGCCTTGGTGCGCGGCAGGCGATCTTTGCCGCCGTCGAGGCTGAAAAGGGCGACGGCTGGTGGGGGGCCGAAGAGATGCGGCTCTATTACGAAGGCGGCGGGGTGGACCCGTTCCGCTGGATCAGGGTGCATCCGCTGCTGCCCCTTGGGTCGCGGGCCGACTATCCGTTCGACCATGCGGGCGAGGGCGAGACGGGGCTGATGCTGGCCCTGGCCCCGGAAACGGTGGAGATGGCGCGGCTGGGCGAAAACCGGGGCTGGTGGACCGAAACGGCCCCGCTGGGCACGGCGGAAAAGGGCGAGGCGGGGGTGGAGATCATTCTGGCGCATCTGCGGGCGGTCGTGGGGGTGCAGCAGGCTGCTGAAAAAGGGCCAGAGCCATGAACCGCCGTCCGGAAGACGGGACACTCTTGCGCCCGCGCCCGGCGCGGTCTGGCCAGGGCCATCGCCCCGGCCCTGCGCTGCGCCTGTCACCCGCCCGCCGGGCCGGGCACCGGCCTTTCGGGCACCTCGCTGACCGGTCCTTGCGGGACTGTGGTCTTTGGCCAGGCGGGGATAGACGGTGCGTTTCGGGGTCCGCCGGGACTGGCACACCCCTTTTTCCCGGATCAGGATGTTTTTCCTGTCCGGCACGCGGCGGGGATGCTTTTTCATCACCCTGCTGGATCATGGCTGTTTGGCACCAAAAGCCTGACCGAACTACCACCGGCAGTAAAGGAAAGCGCCCGCCAGCGCCGCTTTCCCCAATCTTTATGCTGTCGCCTTCGATTTGGACAAGGGGAATGCCGAGGCGCGCCGCCCGCCCCGGCCCGTGCGGTTCCATCACAGTCACCCGTCTGAATACAAAGGGGCAGGCCCTACAGGTATGGACCCGGCGGACCTGCATCGGCGCCCCGCGGGTATGCCCGCGCGGGGCGTCTTTCCCAAACAGCGTCTCGCCCCGGCGGCTGTGGCCGAAGCTGACACCGGAATCAGACCGCCCGCAGTGGCGCAGCCGGGCCGGATGCAGGCTTGGCAAGGCCGCTGCGAAGCCGTAAGTCTTGCATCAGATCCTGCTGAAAGCATACTTCATGTCTGTGCGCCTGCCGATCATCCTTGTCGCTGCTTTCCTTTGCGCTCTGCCGCTGCGCGCAGCATCGGCCGATCCGGCCGCGCTGTTGACCACCCTGCGCATTCCCGAAATGATCGCGGTCATGCAGGACGAGGGCATTGCCTATGGCGATGAACTGGAAGAGCAGCTTTTTCCCGGGGCGGGCGGTGCCCGCTGGGACCAGGCCGTGGCCCGGGTCTATGACGAACCGGCCCTGCTGGAGCGGTTCCAGTCGGCCTTCGCGGCAAATCTGGCCGCCGATCCGCAGGCGGTGGACCGGATTGTCGGCTTTTTCGGAACGGACCGGGGCCAGCAGATCCTGTCGCTGGAGATCGAGGCCCGCCGCGCCCTTCTGGACGAGGCCGTGGAAGAGGCGGCGGCGGTTGCGGTGGATGACATGCGGGCCCGCGACGACCCGCGTCTTGCCTTGCTGGAGCGTTTTGCCACGGCAAATGACCTGATCGAGCAGAATGTCTCGGGCGCGCTGAACGCGAATTTCGCCTTTTACCAGGGCATGTCGGACGGCGGGGCCTTTGATGACGCGCAGATGACCGAGGCCGAGATGCTGGCCGATGTCTGGTCGCAGGAGCCTGACATCCGTGCTGAAACCGAAGGCTGGCTCTATCCCTTTCTGGCGCTGGCCTATGAGCCGCTGTCGGATGCAGACATCGAGGCCTATCTGGCCTTTTCCGAAAGTCAGGCCGGTCAGGCCATGAACGCCGCCCTTTTTGCCGCCTTTGACAAGGTGTTCAGCGACATTTCGCGCGATCTGGGCCGGGCGGTTGCGGAAATGCTGTCCGGGCGGGATATCTGACCTGCCTTGGGTGCTTGACAAGGCGGGCACCTTCCCCGATAGAGCGCCATCCTTGGCCGGGCCTGTGCCTTGCCGGGGTTCTTTGTTTGATATCGTCCCGACCGGGGCGCGCTGTCCGAGGCACCTTGCAAACGCCGGATCATCCCGGGGCCACAGGATGCGGATACAGGAAAAGGAAAGACCATGTTCGCGGTCCTGAAGACGGGCGGCAAGCAGTACAGGGTGCAGGCGGGGGACGTTCTGCGCGTTGAAAAGCTGGCAGCCACGGCTGGAGAGACGATCCAGTTCAATGACATCCTGATGGTGGGTGGCGACACGCTGACCATCGGGTCCCCTCTGGTTGACGGTGCCGCCGTGCAGGCTGAGGTGATCGACCAGATCAAGGGCGTCAAGGTGATCCACTACGTCAAGCGCCGCCGGAAACATTCCAGCCAGCGCACCAAGGGCCACCGCCAGCATCTGACGCTGGTCCGTGTGACCGGGATCATCGCCTCCGGTGCCGGATCGACCGGCGTTCCGGTTGCCACCGGCACCGCCCACGCCCGCCGCGCTGCCCACACTGCCGGTGCCGTGGCTGAGGTTGCGGCCGAGGCCCCTGCGAAACCAAAGCGCGCCCCCAGGGCCGCTGCCGCCGCGAAGGAGTAACGACAGATGGCACATAAGAAGGCTGGCGGTTCATCCCGCAACGGTCGCGATTCGGCGGGCCGCCGTCTTGGCGTAAAGCTTTACGGTGGCCAGGCGGCCTCGCCGGGCAATATCATCGTGCGCCAGCGCGGAACCACCTGGTTCCCGGGGCGGGGCGTGGGCATGGGCAGCGACCATACGATCTTTGCCGTTGTCGAAGGCCATGTGACGTTCAGAAAGGGCATCAAGGGCAGAACCTTCATCTCTGTCCTTCCTGCGGCTGAGGCCGCCGAGTAAGCCGACCTTTACGAAGTCAGATGTAAGGGGGATCGGCTGCAAGGCCGGTCCCCTTGGCATTTCCGCTGCGGCGGCAGGGGGGGCCTGGTGCCGTGACACAGGAATGCCATCTTCTGCTGCCATGTCGGCAGCCGGGGCTGTGCGGCCCCGCCATCCGTCCGGGGGTGTGGTTCACGCCCCGCCCATGCGCTTCGAAGGAGGGAAGCCATGACGCTTGATCTCGGTCCTGCGGCCACCATTCCGGTTGGCTCTTTCATCACCGCAGGGCGGCTGCTGCTGCGCCCGGTGCGCCCATCCGATGCCGGGCTTTTCGCCCTCTATGCGGGCGACCGCCGGGTTGCCGAAGGCACGCAGACCATTCCCCACCCCCTGCCGCCCGGTGCCGCCGAGGCTTGGGTCGCCCGTGTGATGGCCCAGGACGGCCCGCAGCAGGCCTGGGTGATGGACGGCTCTGCCACGGGCCTGGCCGAAGTGCTGGGCGTGATCACGCTGAAGCCGATGGACCGCAGACAGTCCGAGATTTCCTATTGGGTCGCCCCGGCCTTCTGGAATGCCGGCTTCGCCTCGGAAGGGGTGGGTGCCCTGGTGCGGGCCAATCCGCAGAAATCGCGCACGATCTTTGCCGAGGTGTTTCAGGACAATCCGGGGTCGGCGCGGGTGCTGACCAACTGCGGCTTTGAATACATCGGCGATGCCGAAAGCTTCAGCGTGGCGCGCAACGCGCGGGTGCAGACATGGACCTATCTGAAGAAGCTGGACTGACGCCGGTTGCGCCGCTGATCCTGCAGACGGCACGGCTGTGTCTGCGCCCGCTTGCGGACGCGGACTGGCCCGATGTGGCCCGGATCGGCGGGCAGCCCGAGGTCGCCCGCATGATGGCGTCGGTCCGCGCCCCCTGGGCCGAGGCGGATGTGCGGGCCTGGATCGCCCGGTCGCAGTGGCGCGGCCTGCCGGGCTTTCGTCTGGCCGCCTGCCTGCCCGACGGGGCGCTGATCGGCACAGTGGGGATCGGGCCGGAAGCTGTGCCGTCCTGCGCCTTCTTCCTTGATCCGGCGCACTGGGGTTACGGCTATGCCACGGAAGCCATGCAGGCGCTGCTGGACGATGCCATCCCCCGCTTTGCCCTGACCGCAATCGAAGCCGAACACTTCGCCGACAATCCCGCGTCGGGCCGGGTGCTTTTGAAGCTGGGTTTCCGCAGGACGGGCGACGGCCTGGGGACAAGCGGCGCACGCAAGGACCCGGCACCGACGGTGCTTTACCGGTGGACCAAGGGGGACTGACAGCGGTGGGCGGCCCGCACCGCCCCAAGGCAACGCCAGCGGGCGGGCACTGCCTGGAACGGATTGCGCCCGACGGATGCAGAGGCAGCGCGGCCGGTGGCCCGCCAGTGAACCGGTGCCGCCTGTCAGCCTGTCCGCCACTGCCCCGGTGATGTGCCGGTCCAGCGCCGGAAGGCATGCACGAAGGCGCTCGGGGTCGCATAGTCAAGCGTTGCGGAAATGTCGGCGATGCTCAGATCGCCCAGCAACAGCAACTCGCGCGCTGCGGTGTGGCGCACCTCTTCCTTGATCGCTTCGAACGCCGTTCCCTCGCGGTGAAGCTGGCGTCTCAGGGTGCGCGGGTGCTGGCCAAGTTTCCGGGCCACCTCTGCCATGCCGGCAGTGCCCGTCAGCAAGGACGGGCGCATCAGATGCCGCACATGTGCAGCCAGAGGCAGCCTGCCCCCGGCCTCGGTGCCCAGAAGCCGGGCAAGGGCCTGGTCGTGCAGCTCCCGGTGCGCCGTGGGCAGCGCAAAGGCCAGGGCCGATGCCCGAAGCAGCACGCCCGTCTGGTTCTGGCCGAAGCGGACCGGGCAGCGGGCAAGGCGCTGGTAGGGCGTGGGATCGCTCGGTGCGGCCCGCGACACCAGGATTTCCTCCGGCCCCTCGGCCCCGCCGGTCAACTCGGCGATCAAGGTGCAGCCGACGGCCAGCACCAGATCGTAAATCCGCGACGAGACGCGCGCCGAGGCATCATAGACACCATAGCCAAGAATGACCTCTCCGTCGGCCCGCATCAGATAGACGGCACCACCCGTTGAATTGCGGGCCTGAAGTGTCACAAATTGGCCGAGCGCCTCGCCCAGGGTGGCGGCATGGCGCAGCACATGGCCCAGCGGGCCAAGGGCCGCCAGCGTCTGGCGCCTGCCAAGGATCAAGCCAAGGTCATCGCGCCCGGTCAGGCGGCTGGCATTGTCCAGGATCGCCAGAAAGGCGGCATAGGGCAGAAAAGCCTCTGGCCCTATCGTCTGCGCAGATACGCCCGTCCCCTCCAGCACCGCCTCCAGGCTTATGCCAAACTCGTCCAGCACCGGCAAAAGCGGAACCAGGGCGGCCGCGCGCTGCATCGCCACGGGCGGACCGGGTGCTGGCATAGGCTGTCCTCAAATCACAACCGCTGGTGTGAGAAACTGTTTACCCTGCCTGCCGAACCGAGTCGATTCGAGGGACTGCATCATGTCGAACAGAAGTCTGGCCCGTGCCGCAAAGCTGCTTCTCAGCCTTTTCATCGCGACCTCGTCGCTTCCTGCGGGGGCCGAGACCTTCAAGATGACCACCGAAATCGCGCCGGGGGTCATCACGCCCGACCGGATGGAAAGCTCGATCGGCCCGCTGACGCTGCGGGATGGCTTTCCAACCGAAGAAACCACGGCGAAGATCTGGGACAATCTGGATCGTTCGCGCGCCTTGCAGGCCTATCTGCTGGCGATTCCCATCGTGAACCAGGCGGGGATGCGCGACAGTCTGAAGAAGTTCGGGCCCGTCAACCAGACCAATGTGATCTGGGAAAACCTGGTCGATCCGCGCACGGTCGAGCTGACGGCAAACGACAACACGATCTACAGCTTTATCTGGATCGACACCAAGGACAGCCCGATGGTGGTGGAAATTCCGCCCAAGGTGCTGGGGACGATCAATGATTTCTGGTACAAATGGGTCGTGGATGTGGGCGTCACCGGCCCCGACAAGGGCGCGGGCGGCAAATACCTGATCCTGCCGCCGGGCTATGCGGGCGATGTCCCCGAAGGTTTCATCGTGGTCCGGCCCACGACCTACGGCATGTGGGTGGTCTTCCGGTCCTTCCTGGTGGACGGCAAGACGGAGCCGGCCGTGCAGGGGGTGAAGGACACCCTCAAAATCTATCCCCTGGCCGAAAAGGACAGCCCGAAGCCCGCGACCCTGGTCAATGCCTCGGGCGTTCCGGCCAATTTCGTGATGCCGACGGATTACCGCTTCTGGGAATTGCTGAACCAGGTGATCCAGGAAGAACCCCCCGAAGGGTCTGACCCGACCACGCTGGGCCTGTTCGCCTCGATCGGGATCGAAAAGGGCAAGCCCTTTGCCCCCGATGCGCGGATGAAGGACATCCTGACAGATGCCGCCAATATCGGCGCGGTGACGGCACGGGCGCTGGCGCTGAACATCCGGGGCCGCGACGCCTTCTTCTACCCCGACAGCAAAAGCAGCTGGCGCCTGCCGTTCTTCGGCGGCTACAGGTTTCAGTCGCAGCCGGGCGTGTCGAACCTGGATGGCGCGGCCTTCTACTATTTCTTCGCCACCGGCGTGACGCCGGCGATGGAGGAAAAGATGGTTGGCCAGGGATCGCAATACCCGTGGACGGCGCTGGATGCGGACGGCAAGCCCTTTGACGGTGCCAGGACCTATCGGCTGACCCTGCCCAAGGATGTGCCGGTCAAGGATTTCTGGTCGGTCATCGTCTATGACGTGCAGACCCGCTCGATGATCCAGACCGACCAGGCGGCCCCCAGCGTGACCAGCCAGAACAAGGATGTAAAGATCAACGCCGATGGCTCGGTCGACGTGTTCTTCGGGCCGAAGGCACCGGAGGGGATGGAAAGCAACTGGGTCCAGACCATCCCCGGCAAGGGCTGGTTCATGATCCTGCGCCTTTATGGCCCGCTGGAACCCTGGTTCGACGGCAGCTGGAGACCGGGCGAGATCACGCTGGTCGAATAGCGCCGGGTGGTTGCCCCCCGCAGGACGCCTGGCGCGGACTGCGGGGGGGGGATTTGGGACACCGTCACCGCACCGTTGTCGAGTACGATGTAGTCCATGCCTTATTCCTCCCTGTCGTCGCGAATGCTTCCAATTTCCAATAGCGCCCGGTCCACCGCCGCGCTGTCGTTGTGATCGATCCGGCCAAGGCGGATCCAGGACGCGATGCCGCTGATTCGACCGTGCGACGGGCTGTAAAGAATGTCGTTCTGGTAGGTCACCCGGAACCACGTTCCGAAGCGACTGAGTATTGCCAGCGCCTTTCTGGGGAAATCCGGCTGCTCGCCGGGCGGGCCAAGAGGAAGCGTCCGGTCGTATTCTTCCTGCCAGAGATGGGCGTGAACCGCCGCATCCAGGACTTCCGGGTTGGCAAGCACCAGTTCCAGATACAGTCGCGCATCAGAAAGCGACATGAATATCTCGTCCTCGCCCTTTGGGTAGAAGCGGTTCCACGGCTTGTCAGGACGCGCGTAATACTGCTCCACCACGGCCTCATAGCTGTCGCTGGCCCTGGAGAGATCGCCAACCTCGCGCAGCCGCCGCAGCGAGCCTGAATACTTGTCATTCGTCATGACGCCCTCTCTCTTCTCTCCGTCGCGGTGCCGTATTTGTCCGCTTGGACAGGCAGAGCGACCGCCAGACCCGCCAAGCCAACCCGCGTGTGCGGTCGCCTGTCCACGCATCCCGTGGCGGCGCGCATCAGGCTGCCGTCCTGGCGCACCACCGCGCCATCGTCGCGCAGGATGTCGAGCAGCGGCACATGGCGGCCCTGGAACCGGCCCGCACCGCAGAGGAAGGCATGGCCGGGCGTCACCCCGGTGCCGTGGAAGTCGAGCACATGAGCGACATCATTGGCAAAGGTGCGGGTGACGCGGGCGGGGACGAGGGTGGCGCTCCGACAGGGCCACGTCCGGTCATAGGCACGATAGAGTCCCGTCCCGGGCCCCTTCACCGCTTGAATAAAGGCTTTGTCCGCCGCTGATATCGTGATTTGCCCGCCAGCCATCAAAGAACTCCCCTACTCATTAAGCCGCCATGACGTCACCAAGGAAATCGCCGCCATTACGGGCGCTCTCCACCGTTCGTCCTGACCAAGCTGACCCCGGTCGGACGGAAACCTTACAAACAGAACCAGATTGCTGGATCGCTGCCAGACATCGCCCGCACAGATCGGATTTTCTTCCAGATCGAGCGGCAAAAAGGCATCGCAGTTCAAGTTCACTGCCAAATCGCCGTCATCGCTGTATATTTTGTAGTCTTTCACTCCGATTATCGGGCCATCCAAAGAATGTTCGAAATTCTTTAGTCCGCGCGATGGCATCGGCTGGCCCATCGCAAGCAGCTCGGCAACATGCCTGAAGGGGCCAGCCCCAAAGGCCGCCTCACTGCCCGGAAGAAAGGGCCAGTCGATATCGAAGGCCACCACATACTCATCCCAGGTCGGCCTTGGACGGCCAGCCTCGCAGGGGCGGTAAAAGCGAACCTTCCACCGATTTCGCTCCACCGGCCGTAGGGTTGGCATCCAGAAAGCGAACTCGGGCGGCAATTTCTCGACTTGGGGTATCAAGGCTTCGTTGAACATACCCGTGGCGGGATCAAAGCCAGTCAAAGGGGTCGCAGCGAGCCATTCAGTATACCGGTCACGATCTACCCTAAGACGATCATTGGGCGGTCCGATCCAGGGATTGGCGTAACCATGCGCCATCCGGAACCAGGTGCCCATGTTCCAGTAATAGGCGGGGGTGGAAAAATCCACGCCCCGCTCTCCGGGAACCACTTCGTAGACGGACGGATCGCGCAGCAGGATCGGCAGGGATTCGGCTGTTTCGGGCGGGCATCTGCCCCTTGCAAGGGCCAGTCCCGGCAGCAACAGCGCGATAGTCAGAGCGTGAGCAATAAGGGATGCCATTATTCTGACCACAATCACGCTCCTACCGGTACACGCTCACATTGTGGCGGCGTCTTTTCCCCGTCAATGAAATGGTAAGGTCTGCCGGTGCCTGACAGTCATTCGTACCAATGTCAGACGGCTCACGGTGCAGCCCAACTCCGGCAGCACAGCCGGCCAGAACAGCAACGATGGCGCTATAACTCCCCGCCAAACCCCCGGCTTGAGGTCTTGCCCCCGATCCTGTATCGCGGGGCCAATCCAGGGAAAGCGCAGTCCGATGAAGTTCCTCGACCTTGCCAAGGTCTATATCCGCTCCGGCGGCGGCGGGGGTGGCTGCGTCAGTTTCCGGCGCGAGAAGTTCATCGAATTCGGCGGCCCCGATGGCGGCGATGGCGGCAATGGTGGCTCGGTCTGGGCCGAGGCGGTGGAGGGGCTGAACACCCTGATCGACTTCCGCTATCAGCAGCATTTCTTTGCCAGGAACGGCCAGCCCGGCATGGGCAGCCAGCGCACCGGCAGGACCGGTGACGATATTCTGCTGAAGGTCCCCGTGGGCACCGAGATTCTGGACGGGGACGAAGAAACCGTCATCGCCGACCTGACCACCGTCGGCCAGCGCGTGCTGCTGGCCAGGGGTGGCAATGGCGGCTGGGGCAACATGCAGTTCAAATCCTCGACCAACCGCTCTCCCACCCGGGCCAATCCGGGGCAGGAGGGGGTGGAACGTACGATCTGGCTGCGGCTGAAACTGATCGCGGATGCCGGTCTGGTCGGCCTGCCCAATGCGGGCAAATCCACCTTCCTGGCCGCCACCTCTAACGCCCGGCCGAAGATCGCCGACTATCCCTTCACCACGCTGGTGCCCAACCTTGGGGTCGTAGGGATCGACGGGCATGAATTCGTCATGGCCGACATCCCCGGCCTGATCGAAGGCGCCAGCGAGGGGCGCGGTCTGGGTGACCAGTTCCTGGCCCATGTCGAACGCTGCGCGGTGCTGCTGCATCTGGTGGACGGCACCTCTTCCACCATCACGCGGGATTACCGCACCGTCCTGGCCGAGCTGGAGGCCTATGCCGGCACATTGCTGGACAAGCCCCGCATCACCGCGCTGAACAAGGCCGATGCGCTGGATGCCAAGACGCTGTCCAGCCGCCGCAAGGCGCTGGAAAAGGCCTCGGGCGGGCCGGTTTTCGTGATCTCCGGCGTGTCGGGCCAGGGTCTGCCCGAGGTGCTGCGGGCATTGCATGCCGAGATCACCGGCGCGCGGGCGCAGGTTCCAACGGACGCGCCATGGCAGCCCTGACGCCGATGGCCGCCCCCGATATCCTGTCAGCCAGGCGGCTGGTGGTAAAGATCGGCTCGGCCCTGCTGGTGGACCGCCAGACGGGGCTGCGGGTGGACTGGCTGCGCGCACTGGCGCAGGATGTGGCGGTGGTGAAGGCGCGGGGCGCGGATGTGATCCTGGTCTCGTCCGGTGCCATTGCGCTGGGGCGCGGCGTGCTGGGGCTGCCGGACGGGCCGCTGGCGCTGGAACAGGCGCAGGCCGCCGCTGCGGTCGGTCAGATCCGGCTGGCGCGGGCCTATGAAGAGGTGCTGGCCCCGCATGGCATCACCACCGGGCAGGTGCTGGTCACGCTGGAAGACACCGAAGACCGCCGGCGGTATCTGAACAGCCGGGCCACGATGGAAACCCTGCTGGGCCTTGGTGTGGTGCCCATCGTGAACGAAAACGACACGGTCGCCACGGACGAGATCCGCTATGGCGACAATGACCGGCTGGCGGCGCAAATCGCGGTGACGGTGGGGGCGGATCAGCTTGTGCTGCTTTCGGACGTGGACGGCTTCTATTCGGCCAATCCAAAGGAAGACCCTTCGGCACAGCGCTTTGACCTGGTCGAGGCGATCACACCCCGGATCGAGGCGATGGCGGGCGATGCCATTTCCGGCGTCTCGAAAGGCGGGATGAAGACCAAGCTGATGGCGGCCAGGATTGCCGTCGCGGGCGGCTGCGCCATGGCGATCATGGAAGGATCGGTCCTGCGCCCGCTGACCGCCCTGGCCCAGGGCGCGGCCCGGACCTGGTTCGTGGCCCAGGGCGACCCGCAGGCGGCGCGCAAGCGCTGGATCAATGCGATGAAACCGCGCGGCGGGGTGCAGGTGGATGCGGGCGCGGTCGCGGCCCTGCGGGCGGGCAAGTCGCTGTTGCCGGCGGGCGTTTCGGGCGTGACGGGCAGCTTCGGGCGGGGCGATCCTGTGGCGATTCTCGGCCCCTTGGGCGAAGGTCTGGGCAAGGGGCTGGTGCGCTACACCGCCGCCGAGACCAAGGCGATTGCCGGGCACCGGTCGGGTGAAATCGAGGCGATCCTGGGCTATGCCGGGCGGGCCGCGCTGATCCACCGCGATGACATGGTGCTGTAGCCTGTGCAACAGGCTGCGGGGGGTTTCCCGCGCCGTCGCCGCTGGGTAAGCGGACCAATCGCGCACCACCCGGCAACCTCGGGGTACAGGTGCGAACAGGCAATGCGGGGATGAAGGGCATGGACAGCGGTGGTGACGATGGTCTGATGGCCACGATCGGGCGGGCAGCCCGCACGGCGGCGGCAGAGCTTGCCTTTGCCCCGGCAGAGCAGAAGCGTGCGGCACTGGTGGCGGCGGCTGCGGCGGTAGAGGCGGCAGAGCGCGAGATTGTGGCCGCCAATGCCCGCGATTTGGATTATGGCCGCGACAAGGGCCTGACGGCGGCCATGATGGACCGGCTGGCGCTGGATCGGCCCCGCCTGCGCGCCATTGCCAATGGCTTGCGCGCCGTGGCCGGTCAGGCGGACCCGGTGGGGCAGGTGATGGCCGACTGGACCATGCCGAACGGCCTGCACATCCGCCGGGTGCGCACACCATTGGGGGTGATCGGGGTGATCTATGAAAGCCGCCCCAACGTGACCGCCGATGCCGGGGCCTTGTGCCTGAAGGCAGGCAATGCGGTGATCCTGCGCGGCGGGTCGGAAAGCTTTCACTCCTCGACCGCCATTCATGCCTGCATGGTGCAGGGGCTTGCGCAGGCCGGGCTGCCGCAGGCCGCGATCCAGCTGGTGCCCACGCGCGACCGCGGCATGGTCAGCGCCATGCTGCGCGCGGTGGAGTATATCGACGTGATCGTGCCGCGCGGTGGCAAGGGCCTGGTCGGGCTGGTCCAGCGCGAGGCGCGGGTGCCGGTGTTCGCCCATCTGGAAGGCATCTGCCACGTCTATGCCGACGGGGATGCGGACCTGCAGAAGGCGCGCCGCGTCGTGATCAACGCCAAGACCCGGCGCACCGGTATCTGCGGGGCGGCGGAATGCCTGCTGATCGACCGGGCGTTCTATGCCCGCCACGGTGCGGTGCTGATCGAAGACCTTGTGAAAGCCGGGGTCGAGGTGCGCACCGAAGGCGAGTTGCTGGCGGTACCCGGAACCGTGCAGGCGGCAGCCGAGGATTTCGGGCGCGAGTTTCTGGACATGATCATCGCGGCCCGGCTGGTGGATGGCGTGGACGGGGCGATTGCGCATATCCGCCGCTATGGCAGCCAGCATACCGAGGCGATCCTGACCGAAAACGACGCGGCGGCCGAGCGGTTCTTTCAAAGGCTGGACTCTGCCATCCTGCTGCGCAATGCCTCGACCCAGTTTGCCGATGGCGGCGAATTCGGCATGGGGGCCGAAATCGGGATCGCGACCGGAAAGCTGCATGCGCGCGGGCCAGTGGGGGCGGAACAGCTGACCAGTTTCAAGTATCTGGTCACCGGGGACGGGACCGTGCGGGCCTGAGCAGCCCCTCGCACCCTCAGTAAGCTGTTTGCGGGCAGGGCTGACGCCGTGGAAACCGTACGGCCGGGGTCCTGCCCATGCAGGATCAGAACTGCAGCCGGATCTCGGTTTCGGTCCGCTCCAATCCCAGACTGCGCCCAAGCTCGGCGACGCCAAGGGGAAGCAGGGCGAACTGGACATGGGCCGGCGAGACATCCGTCTGCGCCCCGTGACGGGACAGACGGGACCAAAGAGCCTCGTCCACCCTGAACCGGCTGGATCGCCCGGTGATCTGCCACCTGTCAGCGCCTTGCGCCACCGCGATGACCCCGCCATAGGGCATGACGGTTTCGAAGCACTGGATTGCCAGAAAGGCCAGGCGCACGTCGCGCCGGGCCAGATCAGCGGCACTGGTCCATTCGAAGCGCACCCTTGCGCCCTGCGCCATGTCCGACAGGATGGAAAGCACATCGCTGCGCGCGACACGCTGGTCGCCGCCCGACCCGAAGGCGATGCGGAAGAAGCGGATGCGCGCATTGGCGTTGGCGACACTTTCCGCGATCAGGGTCAGTTCCTGGCCTCTGGCGCTGCCACCCATCATCAAAAGTTCCACGCCGTTGCCGATGGCGCTGATCGGGTTGACAAGGTCGTGGCAGATGCGCGAGCCGATCAGCGCACTGAAGTCTGGACTTTCGGTCATTTTCCCTCGTAAGGACTGTCAGTTATGAACGCGGTACTGGAACCCGGAATGCTGGTGCGACACCCCGATTGCCCCGACTGGGGTGTGGGGCAGGTCCAATCCAACATCGGCGGGCGCATAACGGTGAATTTCGAGCATCAGGGCAAGGTTGTCATCGACGGCTCACGCGTGGACCTGCGGGCGGTATTCGACCCCCAACCTCAGGCTAACCGGCTGCACCCCCCTTCAGCAAGGGGGCATTCGGACAGGGTCGGTGGGCCTTTCGGTTGCGCGACCGCTGTCCAGACCCTAGACAGGGCGTGACACAGCGCGCACCCTGCCGGGTGGCCCCGGCGGACAGAAGGACCGAATGTTGCCGCGATGATCGCCGATGATCCGCACCTTGTGCTGCGCCTTGCGGCGGATGCGCGCGACCTGAGGGCTGCGCAACGCCTGCGCTACGAGGTTTTCGTGGAAGAACTGGGCGGCGATGGCCCGCTGGTGGACCATGCCGCGCGGCTGGAGGCAGATGCCTTCGACCCCGTGTTCGACCATCTGCTTTTGGTTGATACGCGGCGCGATCCGGCGGCCCTGCGCGATGTGGTCGGCGTGTACCGCCTGCTGCCGGGTGACCGGCTGGCATCCGGGGGCCGCTTCTATTCGGAGACGGAATTTGACCTGACAGTGTTGCGCCGCTCGGGGCGGCGGCTGCTGGAACTGGGCCGGTCCTGTGTGCATCGGGATTATCGCGGCGGAATGGCGATGTTCCATCTGTGGAACGGATTGGCCGACTACGTTCTGGACCGGGGGATCGAGGTGCTGTTCGGTTCGGCCAGTTTCCACGGAACCGACGTGGCGGCATTGGCGATGCCGCTGTCCTATCTGCACCATGCCTGCCTTGCGCCGCCGGAGTTGCGGGTCCGGGCGCAGCCGGCGCACTTCCAGCGCATGGACCTGATCGCGCCCGAGGCAATCGACCGGCGTGCGGCCATGGTGGCAACGCCGTCGCTGATCAAGGCCTATCTGCGACTGGGCGGCTTTGTGGGAGAGGGTGCCTGGATTGACCGTGCCTTCAACACCACGGATGTCTGCCTGGTGATGGATACCGCCAGAATGTCGCAAAAGCACCGCGCCTTCTACGTCCGAAAACATGGTGCCGCCGGATGAGCACCGGGCCGGAGGCCGAACAGGTTCTGGAACGGCCTGGGGTGGCAGGCTGGCTGCGGGCCGGGCCGCGTGGCCTGGCGCTGGCGCTGCTTGTCTTCGGCGGGCTGGTGCTGCTGGGGTTGCTGCGGCTGGCCGAGCGCCCGCTGTTTGGCATGGCGCGGCCGGTGACACCCTTTCTGACCCAGGGCGTGTGCCGTCTGGCCTTGATCATCCTTGGGCTGCGGCTGGTCGTGCGGGGCCAGCCCATGGCGGGGCGCGGCGCGGTTGTGGCGAACCATGCGTCCTGGCTGGACATCTTCGCGCTGAACGCGGCGGACCGGGTGTATTTCGTCTCGAAGGCCGAGGTGGCGCGCTGGGCCGGAATTGGCTGGCTGGCCCGGGCGACCGGGACGGTCTTTATCACGCGCAAGGGCAGCGAGGCCAAACAGCAGCAAATGCTGTTCGAGGCGCGGCTGCGGGCGGGACACCGGCTGTTGTTCTTTCCGGAGGGGACAAGCACAGACAGCCAACATATTCTGCAATTCAAATCAACCCTTTTTGCGGCGTTCTTCACCCATGGCATGAATCACGTGATGCAGATTCAGCCGGCCACGGTGATCTATCATGCGCCAAAGGGGCGGGACGCGCGGTTCTACGGCTGGTGGGGCACCACCGGTTTTGCGCCGCATCTGCTGGCAGTTATGGCCGAGCGTCACCGCGGACGGGTGGAGGTGGTGCTGCATCCGGCACTTGAAGTGGATGATTTTGCCGGGCGCAAGGCGCTGGCCGAGGCCTGCGAAGCGGCGGTGCGATCGGCGCATCCCGCAGGTTAGGCCGCGTCACCCAAGGGGTGCCAGCAGCCGCTTCAGCGCGACAAGCGGATCATCGCTGCGCCAAATCTCTTCACCGACCCCGAAGAAATCAGTGACGGGGCCGAATTGCGCAACCAGCGCCTCGGTCAGGGCGCCTTCGGCGACCACCGGCACTTCGATGGCCTCTGACCAGAAGTCGAACAGGTCAAAATCCACCACCGTGCCGTCCCCCAGCGGGGTTTGCCCCAACGGGCCGAAGGCAACGTAATCGGCACCTGCTTCGCCCGCATTCATGCCGTCATGCCGCGAGGTGCGGCAGAAGGCACCGACAATGGCATCCCCGCCCAGGTCCTTGCGGGCATGACGCACGGTGCGGGCACCGTCTGTGAGGTGAACCCCGTCCAGCCCATGACGCGCGACCAAAAGCAGGTGGCTTTCGATGACAAGGGCGACATCGCGCGCATGGGCCACCTGGCGCAGCGCATCGGCGGCGCGCGCGATGCGGTCTTCGTCGCGGCTGGCCAGGGCAAGACGCACGCAGGCCACATCAACGCCGTCAAGCACCGCCGCAAGCCGGTCGGGGAATACGTCCAGATCGAACTCGGGCGGGGAAATGAGGTAGATCTGCGGGCGTTCGGTCTGTGACATCGGGCGTTCCTGCGCGGCAATGGACCCGTCCTAGCGCAGATCGGCAGGCTTGGCTACGGCGCGCGGCGCTTGCTGCGGGGCGGCAAGGGGGCTGTCTGTTCCCTTCCGTCTTGCGGTGCGTTCACCGCCAAGGACTTCCGGGCAAGTGAGCGCGGGCATTCGGTGGGGGGCAGGGGGGCCGGCGGGACCGCTGGTTTGTTGTCAGGCGGCGCGCCTTGTCGTATCAGGCGCAACGCCTTGCCGGTTCAAGAAACGCCATGATCCCGCCCGCCTTCATCCTAGTGCGCCCGCAGATGGGCGAGAACATCGGTGCCGCCGCGCGGGCGATGCTGAATTTCGGGCTGGAGCGGCTGCGTGTGGTGGCCCCGCGCGATGGCTGGCCGAACCCGCGCGCGGTGGCGATGGCCAGCGGGGCAGGGCGGCTGCTGGAAACGGCGGGGCCCTATGCGGATGTGCAGGCGGCGATTGCCGATTGCGATTTCGTCTTTGCCACCACGGCGCGGGGGCGCGAGTTGACCAAGCCCGTCATGACGCCCGAGCGGGCGATGGAGCACGCCCGCGCGCTGGCGGCGGCGGGCAAGCGCGTGGGCGTGCTGTTCGGCCCGGAACGGGCCGGGCTGGAGAATGAGGATGTGGCGCTGGCCAGTGCCCTTGTCACCGTGCCGGTGAACCCGGACTTTCCATCGCTGAACCTGGCCCAATGCGTGCTGCTTGTGGGCTATGAATGGCGGCGGCAAACCGAGACGGTCGCCCCCGAGGTCTGGCAGATGGCGCGGACCGATTTCGCCAGCGGCATCGAGGTGGAAAAGCTGGGCGACCATTTCGAAGAGCGGCTGGAGGCGGCCGGTTTCTTCTTTCCGCCCGACAAGGCCCCCGGAATGAGGCTGTCGCTGCGCAACATGTGGGCCCGGCTGCATCTGACGCGGGCCGATGTGCAGACCTTTCACGGCATGCTGCGACAGATCGCGCGGCGCCTGCCCTGAGCAGGGGCGTTGTTGCACAACCCTGCGCTTGCAGGGTTCACAACGTGAATTCATGCGGTTGGACGGAATTCATGAGCAAACCGTCACCCGCCGCTGTCACACCGCCATCACCGACCGACAGGCAACCCCCATCATGCCGATCCGCAAGCAGGGGCGCCTCCGGAAAGAAGATTGCCCGGCCGCATCCGCAACAAACCAAACCCTTCGCGCCACCCGGCACTGCGGTCGGGCCTTCCCCAAGCGCTGGACCGGGTTCTGTGCCCGCAGCCGGTTCAAGGCAAGATGCGGTGCCCCAAGGCCTTTGCTGAACGCACCGCCGCGAGGCACCCCGACAGCTTTACCGCCGGACTCCATATCTGCGTCGCCTTCAGCAACCGCTTCAACGCACGCGTGATTGCTTGGCTGCTTCAGTCAGCCCAGCCTGCGCATCCGGCTTCCGATCAGACGTTCGACCTCAAACGACACTTCCGCAAGGCTTGATATGAGCGCATCGGGTTTGAGTTCTGCCAGCGGGCGGCGGGCATAGCCCCAGCTGGCGGCTATCACCGGAATACCGGCCGCTCGGGCACAGGACACGTCCACTTCGGAATCCCCGACCAGAACCGCCTGTCCGCGCGCGGCCGTCCCTTCGGGAAGACAGCGCAGAAGATGGGCCGGATCGGGTTTGGCGACGCCAAAGGTATCGGGGCCAGCGACCAGGGCGAAGGCCGGCAACAACCCGAGGTCGTCGAGCAGGCCGCGGGCGCTGGCCTCGAGCTTGTTGGTGCAGACAACCAGCCGCCATCCGGCAAGACGCAGCTGGGTCAGTGTTTCGGCGGCACCCGGATAGGGCTGGCTCTTGCGCGAAAGATGCGTGGTGTAGAGTTTGATGAACCGCTTGACGGCGACTTCAAGCTCGTCCGGCGGCAGCACCTCTCCGCGCAGGTCAAGCCCGGCCCGAACCAGCTCCGCGATGCCGTGACCGATCAGTCGTCGCGCCCCGTCCGACCCCACCGGTGCCAGACCGCGCTCGGCCAGAAGCGCGTCCAGCGCATCAGCAAGGTCAGGCGCGCTGTCCACCAGCGTTCCGTCCAGGTCGAAAACCACCGTTCCGCGTGCGGCATCAGGCATGGATCGCCCCTTCGCCCGCAGCCAGCACGGATTCATGCAGCGCTTCTGACAGCGTCGGATGGGGAAAGATCACGCCCGCCAGTTGCGTCTGGGTGGCACCCAGCGTCAGCGCGACAGTCAAGCCGTGGATAAGTTCGCTGGCCCCGGTGCCGATGACCTGCGCGCCAAGCAGTTGGCCCGTGGCGGCGTCGAACACCGTCTTCACCAGGCCGTCCGGCTCGCCCAGCACCAGCGCCTTGCCGTTGCCCCGCAACGAGAACCGCCCCACCTTTACCTGATGTCCCGCAGCAATCGCCGCCGCCTCTGTCAGGCCAACAGAGGAAATCTGCGGCGCAGCATAGATGCAGGACGGGACCGGGCCATGCGCCCCGGAGCTTCGGCCTGCGATGGCCTCGACGCAGCGGATGCCGTCGTGGACGGCCTTATGCGCCAGCATGGGCGCACCGGCCACATCGCCGATGGCCCAAAGGCCGGGCAGGGCGGTCCGCCCGGCCCCGTCGGTCTTTACCGCGCCGCGCGCGAACGCGACGCCGAATGGCTCAAGGCCAAGCCCTTCGACATTCGGAACCACCCCTGCCGCGCTGAGGAGCCGGTCGGCAGTGACTGCCGTGCCATCGCAGAGGTGGGCGGTAAGCTGTTCGTCCCTTCGGTCCAGCCGCGCCACGGTGACCCCCGTGTGCAGGCCGATCCCACGGCGGCCAAGCGCCTTGGCCATGAGCCCGGAAATTTCTTCGTCTTCCTGCGGAAGCAGCCGCGCTTCGCGTTCGACAATGGTGACCTTGCTGCCCATGGCCGAATAGATGCTGGCGAATTCCACCCCGACCGCCCCGGAACCCACCACCAGAAGGGCAGCCGGTATCGCCGCCGGGCGCAGCGCCTGATAGTAGGTCCAGATCAGCCGCCCGTCGGGTTCCAGACCCGGCAGGCTGCGCGGGCGCGCCCCGGTGGCCAGGATGATGTTGTCCGCAGCGTAATGCCCCGGCCCCAGGGCACCGCGCGGCGCAGGCGTGCCGGAGGCCGCAACTTCGACCCCGCCCGGGGCGGTCAGCCGCGCCGTGCCCCAGATCAGATCGACGCCGTTCTTCTTCAGCAGGAAGCCAACCCCGGCGGAAAGCTGGCCCGCCACCTCGCCCGCGCGCGCGACCAGCCGGTCAGGCGCGACGACGGGGGACAGCGGCTGCAGCCCGAACCGGTCGGCATGCTGCGCCTGATGCAGCAGGTCCACGCCCCTGAGCATGGACTTGGTCGGGATGCAGCCCCAGTTCAGGCAGATGCCACCCAGATGCGCGCGTTCGATCAGACCAACCGTCAGGCCGAGTTGCCGTGCCCGGATGGCGGCCACATAACCGCCCGGCCCGGCCCCGATGATGAGAAGATCGTGCGTTTTCATGCCCGTCCTGAGATCTGCGCGCGTGCCCGGTCGGCCACAGTCTTGGGCATGATGCCGAAATGGCGGCACAACACCGGGGCAGGGGCCGGGGCACCATAACCTTCCTTCCTGACAATCCCGCCGGTTTCACCCGGAATCCCGTCCCGGCCAGGGCACGGTGCCGCTTCCCCCCGCACGCGCGCGTCATCCCGCGGCCCGGGCACCGCGCCGCGCATGGCAAACGCCATGCCGGGGTCGCCCAGGCCCGCATGTTCTGCCGCATCTGCGACCGGAACGCGGATGGCATCAGCCGACCGGGCATCGGTGACCTTGGGCGTGTGGTGCATCTGCGGCGCTTCCCGTAAGGGCCAAGGTCCCTGCCGGACCGGCCAGTGCCAGAACAAGGCCCGCGCCGCTCCGGTGCGGCGCGGGTTCGGTCCACATTCACCCGGCAGATCGGATGGAGCGCGCGATCAGCGCCTGGACAAGGCGCGGGGCCTCGACCTGCGGCAGGTGGCCGACCTGAGCCAGGCGGTGCAGGGCCACGTTGCCGGGCAATGACGTTTCGATGTCGCGCAGGCTGATGATGGCATCGTCGCGCCCTGCGATCACGGTGCAGGGGCCCAGGAACCGGCGCAGCGCCTCGGCCACCGAAAAAAGCTGCGTCGACCCTTCGAACAGGGCAATGGCTGTCCGTTCCTGGGCCGGAACCAGACCGGAATCGGCGCGCGCGGCCAGCGTGGCGCGCACCAGCACCGGCGCAAGGCTTGCCGGATCGCAGACCAGCCGCCGCATCCAGGCGGCCAGCGCGGGTTCGGACCGCGCCTCGAGGAACCCTTTCACGAAGTCGCCGTTGACCCATGGTCCCAGCCCGGCCGGGGCGATCAGCGTCAGCGACCGCACGTCAAGACCGGCACGTTCTGTCAGCGCCGCAGCCACAGCGGCACCAAGCGAGTGGCCGACCAGATGCACCCCGGCGGCCATCCCTTGCAGGCTTTGCCCAACGGCGGCAACGATTTCGGCAAAGCCCGCCGCGTGATGCCCGCGCGACGATCCGTGGCCCGGCAGGTCAAGCGCCATCAGCGGCAGGCCCAGACCCAGATCCGCAAGAAGGGGCCGCCACGCCGACAAATCCGCCCCGAAGCCATGCAGGAAGACCACGGGCGTCCCCTGACCCGACTGGAGCGTCCGGATTTCAAGCATGTCGCCGCCTGCGCCTGCTGAATGTGCCAGCCCGAGCACATCCTTCAGCACAACCGCGCCGCGCGGGCCGCTGCCCGCAATATCGGCAACGTCAAGGCCGCGCGCCGCAGCCTGAAGTCTGGCCACGGGCGAGGCACGGCGGGCGGCATTGACCGGACCGCCATTGCCACCAGGCCGAAGGGGGGCCAAGGCACTTGCCACAGCCGCCGGACCCGTGTCAGCCGGATTTGCGGCGGGGGCCGCCGCCGGGGCAATGGTGGCGTCGATGGCAATTTCCTCGCCTGCCGCGCCAAGATGCATCAGCGGCTCCAGCACCGGGGCCACATCCCCCACCGCAAAGGGCAGGCTGATGACGATGCCCTCGGCGAAGGCCTCGACCTCGAAGCTGGCCTTCTCGGATTCCACCACGGCCACCAGATCACCCTTCTTCACGGTGTCGCCCAGCTTCACGAGCAGTTCGACGATCTTTGCCTCGGTCAGGTCCTGTCCGACCTGGGGCACCAGAATGGGCTGTGCCATGTCGTTCCTCCTCAAGCGGCGCACGACCGGGCGCTTTCCAGCGCGCGGGCGACGAAATCCACGGTTTTCCGGGCGGCTGCGGCAAACCCGGTGGCTGTCGCGGCAAAGGCACCGAAGCTGCCGACTCCCTTCGGCTTCATCCCGGTGAAGTCACGGGCTTGCCGGAAGCAGGGACGTTGCCGCAGCCTGGCGATGACCCCGGCTTGCGGTTCCCCGTCGATGGCGAAAGGGTCGAATTCCGGCAGGCGGTCCCCGGCCTGCGTCAGCTGCGCGATGCGCCCGGGCGGGCAGGTGCAGCCCGGATCACCGCCCGCGATCTTTTCGATATGCCATGACGACGCCTTGCTGCCTTCGCCCTGATCGATCACGCGCAGCGAGCCTTGCAGCATCTTCCCAAGATGGCCGATGGCCTTGCCATGGTGACAGGCGCGCCCCAGCACGGCCATTTCGCCATGCAGGATTTCTTCCGGGGTCAGGGTGACGCCGCGCCGCCCGGTCTGAGCCGTCAGGTCACCGAGGTTGCCCGGCCGGGCCGACATGCGGGGAATGACCGACCGCCACCGCGACAGGTCGATGCCCGCAGCCCGCGCCCAGTCAAGCCCGCGCGTGACCGCATCCATGCAAGCCTGGTACTGCCACAGGGTGAACGAGGTGGTGGCATGGGTCGGGATGCCGCGCGTGGTCAGTTCCTCGATCACGCGGCAGCCTTCGGCGCTGCCGGGGATACTGACCATCAGGTTCCGGCCCAGCGTTGCAAGCTCCAGGCCCTGCGCCAGCATAAGGTCGAAGTCGTTGGCAAGGCGTGGATCAACCTGACCGGACACATTGCCGTTGCGTCCGTCCGACGCCTCGTACACCGGCTGGATCAGCGCCGCGCTGCGGCGCAAGACATCGAGGCGGGTTTGCCAGCAGATACCCTCAACATCGTCGCCGGGGTTTTCTGCGGCAATGCGGCAAAGCTCTGCCATCCAGAAGCGGGGATCGTTCCGGATCGCCTGCAAAGCCAGCGGCGGGTTCGCGGTACCGCCGCTGAACCCCACGCGGCCTTCACCGGCCGCCTGAAAGGGGAACAGACAGCTCAGCCTGGCGTCCCGCCCGGCCCGTTTGGCATCCGGCGCGGCGGCAAGGATCGTCTTCTTCCGGGTCTTGAACACCCGTGGTAACCTGTCCCGCCAGATCTTGCAGTTCGGGGTGGTGGCGGCAGGCTTTTCAAGGATATGCAGCGGCATGTCGGCCTTCTTACCCGGCAGCCCGGGCAACCGGAGACTCATGCAGCGTCCGGCGCACGGCCGCGATTACATCGTCCTTCTGTGGCACCGACGCCTTCTCCAGCGCCAGGTTGAAGGGTACCGGAATGTCAAGCCCGGCCACGATCTCGATCGGGGCGTCCAGTTCCCAGAACGCTTCCTCCAGGATGATCGAGCAGATGTCCGAGGCGACGCCGCCACGACGGTTGGCCTCCTGCACGATCACGCAGCGCCGTGTCCGGGACACCGAGGCCAGGATCATCGCGCGGTCAAGCGGCACCAGGGTTCGCGGGTCGATCACCTCGACCGAGATGCCCTGCAGCGAAAGTTCTTCGGCGGCCTCAAGGGTGCGCGGCACCATGTTCGACCAGGCGATGACGGTCACATCTGTGCCCGCCCGCTTGATGTCGCCCTTGCCGAATTCGACGATATGCTCGCCGTCCGGCACCATGCCCTTGGTCATGTACAGGTGCTTGTGCTCGAGGAACATCACCGGGTCGGGCTGGCGCAGCGCGTATTTCAGCAGGCCCTTCGCATCGGCCGGGGTCGAGGGCATGATAACCCGAAGACCGGGAATGTGGTAGAACAGTGCCTCAAGCGACTGGCTGTGCTGCGCCGCCACACCGCCGCCGGTGCCGCCCTGGGTGCGCATGACAAATGGCACCCGCCCCTCGCCGCCTGTCATCAGGCGGAACTTCGCGGCCTGGTTGACGATCATGTCCATACCCAGCATCGCGAAATCGACGTATAGAATCTCGACAATGGGCCGCGCGCCGGCGATTGCCGCACCCACACCGACGCCGATCATCCCGGCCTCGGCAATCGGAGTGTCGCGAACCCGGCCCGGGCCGTATTTGGCCAGCAGACCCTCGGTCACCTTGTAGGACCCGCCACGTTCGGCGATGCCTTCGCCGATGATGAACACCGTCGGGTCGCGGGCCATCTCTTCGTCGATCGCCTCGCGAAGCGCCTCGCGGTACATAAGCTCGCGCTCTGCCATGATGTCGTCCTCCCAGTGATGCGGTCAGTAACCCTGCGCGAAAGCCGCAAAGGACTCCGCCGTGACTTCCGGGCTTTTGACCGAGAACTCGACCGCATCGGCGAATTCGGCTGCTGCTTCGGCCTCGATGGCCCCGATTTCGGCATCGCTGAAACCCGCCATTTCCTTCAGCGCGGCGCGCGCACGGTCGACGGGGTCGCGGGCTTTGTAATGGGCCAACTCGTCCTCGGGCATATACTTGCCGGGGTCATTCACGTGATGGCCCATGTGGCGGTAGGTCTTGGCCTCGATCAGCACCGGACCCTTGCCTGCACGGCAGGTCTTGACCGCCTGCATCGTCACGCGATGCACCTCGACAGGATCGTTGCCATCGACCTGATGGCTTTCCACCCCGATGGCCAGGCCGCGCTTGTACAGATCGGTGTCGCGGGTGGATTCGTCGATCCGGGTCGAGACGGCATAGCCGTTGTTCTCGATCACCAGTATGAAGTTCAGGTTCCAGATTGCCGCGAGGTTCAGGCTTTCCAGGAAGGTGCCGTTGTTGGAAGCACCGTCGGTCGAGAAGGTGACCGTCACCGCATCGGATCCGCGCACCTGACTGGCCAGTGCCGCGCCCACACCAAGGGGCGTGCCTGCGCCCACAATGCCGTTCGCACCCAGGTTCCCCGTGGAAATGTCAGCGATGTGCATCGAGCCGCCGTAGCCCTTGCAATAGCCGGTCTCCTTTTGCAGCAGCTCCGCCACCATCTTCCGGACGCTGGCACCCCAGGCGATGCAATGGCCATGGCCACGGTGCGTCGATGCAATGAAGTCGCCGTCCTTCAACGCCGCGCACACGCCGGCAGCGATGCCTTCCTGCCCGAGATAAGGGTGAAAGTATCCCCGGATCAGCCCTTGCCGGTACAGCTTGATCCCTTCTGTCTCGAAAACGCGGATCTTGTAGGCTGTGCGGAAAATTTTCTCCAGAATCTCGCGCGGAGGCGCATTCTGGATTGGCTTTCCTTCGTTCATCTTTCCTCCCTGCCGCCGACGGAATCGGCCTAGGCCTCAAGTTTCATTGCAATAAATTAGGCCGGGCGGCGTGGAGTTGTCGAGGAAATTTTTTGCAAGACGGCTCGCGAACAGCCCCATTTCTGAAAAAAGCTTTCTTCCGTGACCATGCCGCGCCGCCGTCCCGGGGAATATCAATCGGTTGCTGACCTGTGGCTGCGGCAAAGGCCCGCCCTTGATGGGCCAGGGCGTGAAAAATACTTCCTCACTGGCCAAGGCGACGCTAACTTTCAGCAAAAGCACGGAGACCGAGATGCCAGACCCGACAGCCACGCCCCCCGCCGGGGGCGATCTTGTCCAGAGGATACAGGATCGTTACGCGAACCTGCGGAAGTCCGAACGCATCGTTGCCGACTATCTGCGCAACCACGCTGGAACCCGGATGAAACTGTCGATCACCGAACTGGCACAAGTGCTTGGCCTGTCCGAGGCCACGATCAGCCGGGTCAGCCGCGCGCTTGGGTATTCCGGCTTTTCCGACCTCAAGATGTCGCTGGCCGAAGGGGCTGTCACCCGGTCGGGTTATGTCAACATCCCTGCCGATTTCGAGCAGACCGATACGGTCATCATGGCGTCGACCAAACTCGCGAACCTGCTGTCGGCCAGCATTCAGGGGACGCAGCGGATGCTGGACACGGCACGGGTTGACCGATGCGTCTCGACCATCCGGCGCGCGCACAAGGTCGTGCTGGTTGGCGTCGGAGGTGCTGCCGCGATCTGCGACGAGGCGGCGCATCTGTTCATCAAGGCCGGTCTCGATGCCATCTCCTGCAGTGACCACTATACGCAGGTTGTTCTGGCGGCCAATATGGGACCGCAGGATGTGATGGTCGGCATCTCGCATACCGGGATGACGCTGGGGATCGCCAGCGCACTGAAGCTGGCGCGCGAAAAGGGCGCACAGACCATCGCGGTCACGTCGGATCCGGCGTCTCCCGTGGCCCGCGCGGCGAACGAGACCCTGATCACCTGGAATTCCGACACGCCTTCGGTCCCCCTTTACGGAGATTTTCTGGAAGGCAGGATCAGCCAGCTTTACCTGATCGATCTGCTTTACATCAGCCTGCTGTTCGAAGAGGGCAACAGCCGCGAGGCCAATCTGCGCAACACCGCCTCGGCGCTGGAACGGTATTATCAGAACGGCCGCGCCGAGGGCTGAGACGGCTTAGCCCAGATACTCCATCACCGACAGGCCCGCGTTGAAATCCGTGACATAGACAAGGCCGTTGCGGTCCACATGGACATCGGCCGAATGCAGCACTGCGGCGCGGTTCGGGCGCGGGTCCATCATCCGGGGGGGAGGGGGCGGCACGCAGGCCCCCACCTCCACCGGTCGGAACGGATCACGGATGTCATGCACGCGCACACCGGCATTCTGCCAGGTTGAAAAGATCAGCTCTTCGCTCTGGAAGGTTCCGGGGCGGTTCTCGTGGATGTTGTGGGGCCCGAAATGACCGCCCACCGCCGTATAGTCGCGGTCCGCCGGAGGCGGGAAGGTTGAAATGCTGATTGGCTTGCCCTTGACCTGGTTGTCAAAGACCCAGATCGGCTTCACCCCGTCCTCGCCATGGTCCAGCACGGTTTCGTCGACCACGATCAGAAGGTCGCGGCCCGGCAGGGGCAGTGCGTTATGCGTGCCGCCGCCGAAAGGGGGCGACCAGACAAGATGCCGCATCAGCCGGGGCGCCGCACGGTCGGAGACATCGACGATCGCAAGGCAGGCATCGCGCCAGCTGCAATAGGCGATGTCGCCCTGCACGATCGGGTGATGCAGCCCGAAACGGCCATGTGGCAAAGGCCAGTCGGGCAGTTCGCCTGCCGCCGCGTTCATGCCCGGCAGCCAGAACTTGCCCGCCATCACCGGGCGGGACGGATCGGCCAGGTCGATGGTGATCAGGATGTAGTCGGTGAACCCTTCGGGCAGGGCCGAAGCATAAGCCCATCGTCCGCCGGTATACCAGATGCGGTGCAGGCCCGTTCCGTCCACGGGCATGAACCCGATCTGCCGGGGCGCCTCGGGTATCGAAATGTCATAGACCGCCATGCCCGCCGACCAGTCGCGCGCCACGCTGGCATGATGGCTGACCCCGCCCTTGTAATACGCCTTTTCGTCAGCCATGTCGGCCTGGGCGAACATGTCCTTGTTGTGGATCACCAGCAGCAGGTCCTCATGCGTCTGCAGATGCAGGCACCAGGTGTTCGCCGGCGCAGGGATATAGGCCACCGGACGCGGGTGCAGCGGATCGCGCAGGTCTATGACGCTGAATCCCCTTGAAAAAATGTGGCCGACATAGCCATGGCCGCGATGTACCATGATCTGCACCCCGTCGGGCCGCCCGCCCTGATCGCTGTGGGCAAGAAGCCGCATGTTGCTGGCGTGGACGGGGTGCAGGTCCGCTGTCACGGTCAGCGCGACTGTTCGAAGACGAACACGCGCGGGGCCAGACCCGCTGCGGGCAGCATGGCGTCGGTCAGTTCCAGTTCGGGCCCGCCGACATGCGTGACCCGGTCTGCGGGCACCCGGGCAAGGAAGCTTTCCACCGGCTCGATCTTCAGAACACCCTTGGGACTGTAGTAGTGCATCGGGATCACCGCGCGCGGCCCTATCACGTCGATTGCAGCATCAAGGTCAGGCAGGGCAATTGTCGCATGATCGCCGGTCAGCGCCAGCAGCACATCGACCTTGCCCCTAAGCGCCTGCAGGTGGCCATCCGGCACTGCCGTGCCGATGTCGCCCATATGCAGGAACCTGAGGCCCCCAAGCGTGAAATGATACAGGGCGTTGGCATCCGGGTCGCGGCCGTATTCCGTCTGATAGTCGAAGGTCAGACTTTCCGTCGCCGGATAGGAGGTTACGGCAATGCCCTTGACCACCCTTCCGCCCGGCGGCAGCGCCAGCGTGTTCACCACCTCGGGGTTGCCAAGGACGTGGGATGGATCGGAATGGAAATCATCGGTATCCGACGACATCAGCACGATGTCGGCGGGTTCGTTTATCGGGTCGAAATGCGATCTTTCGCAGTTGAACGGATCGGTCACGATGGCCAGACCGTCGCCTTCCAGGCGGAAGCTTGCATGGGCGTAGAACTTGATCTTCATCGCATCAGACCCTTTCGCCGGTAAACAATGTCCAGCTTTCGCACAGCTCATCCTGCCGGGCTGCGAATGCTTTCAGGTGCGGGGCATTCATGTGGTCGTCCCAAAGCGGCCGGGTTTCCCATTCCTCAGTGAACATGAAAAGGCCGGGCTCATCAGCCGATTTGTGCATGTCGTAGAAGACGCAGCCCTTTTCAGCGCGGGTCGGGGCGAGAAGGCTCTTCAGCGCGGTATACAGCACTTCTTCCTTGCCCTGCTTCGCTTTCAGGGTGGCAATCACGGTCAACGGCATATCAGTCCTCCTGTATGGTCAGGGCGCGGCAAAGGTCCAGGTCGATACCCTGGTCCAGATCGTCCACGACCCGATCTGCCCCGGTGAAATCCTCGTCGCGGGTGTAAGTGGACCGGGTCACGATGCAGCGCATCCCCGCACCCCTTGCGGCCCTGAGCCCGATGTTGCTGTCCTCGATCACCACGCAGGCGGCGGGCGTCAGGCCAAGCGTCGCAGCGGCAAGGGTATAGATCGCCGGGTCGGGCTTCTTCCTGGCAACGGCGTCGCCTGCAAAGATGGTGATCCGCGCGGCCCGGTCTTTCCCCAGCATCACGCGGACCACCGTGGCCACCGCACGCTCGTTCGAGGTCGAGCAGACGGCAACCTTCAGCCCGGCTGCCAAAGCCGCATCGACCATGCGCGCCACTCCGGGGCGAAGGGGCAGCGCACCCTGTTCGATCAGCTGCATGAAGAGGTCGGTCTTGGCCAGATGCAGGCGCAGGATCAGGGCATCGCGGTCCGGTTCGGCGACCGGCCAGCCGGTTTCGTCATAATGCCGCCGCATCCGTTCCTTGCCGCCGCCGGTGGTCAACAACTCGCCATACCGGTCTTCCGGCCAGTCGGTCGCCAGTCCCTCGGCCCGGAAGGCCGCATTGAAGGCGGCACGGTGGCCGTCGCGTTCGGTATCCACCAGCACGCCATCGCAATCGAAGATCAGCGCCTGCATCTCATGCGGCATGGGCGGCCTCCGCCGCGCGCCCGGCCGAACCGAAGGTGCGAATGCATGTCATCACATCGGCCTTCATCGCGGCATGCTGGGCAGAGATGAAGGGCAACGGTTCTTCCAGCCTGGGCCGTTCGGCCTTGAGGTTGACGAAGCCTTCGATGAACAGCCGCTTGTGCATGGTCGAGATGTTGACCTTGCCGCAGCCTGCGGCGATGCAGCGGTGAAACTGGTCATCCGTCAACCCGGTCCCGCCATGCAGCGCGATGGGTGTTGAAATGGCGGCGGTGATCCGGTCCAGCAGGCCATAGGCGATCTTGGCTTCGCCCTTGTAAAAGCCGTGGGCGGTGCCGATGGCCGGCGCAAATACCGCCAGGTTCGGCATCTCTGCCACGAATTTCACACATTCGTCGAAATCGGCAAGGCGCGAGGCATCGTCGTTCACCACCTTGTCGTCCTCGACCCCGCCGATGGCGCCGATTTCGGCCTCGAGCCCCACTCCGGCCGCCTCGGTCAGGCCATAGACCTGCACCGATTTCTCCAGGTTGTCGGCAAAGGGCAAGGCCGATCCGTCGAACATCACGCTCGTCCAGCCCGCGTCGATGCAGCGCCGGATCACGTCGATGTCGGTGCAATGATCCAGATGCAGCGCGACGGGTGTCGCCACATCATTGGCCAGCATCCGCACCCAGGTGGCGATATGCGCATAACCCCAGTGCTTTACGGTCTTGACGCTGACCTGGACGATCACCGGGGCGTCAAGGTCGGCCGCGCCGTCGATGATGGCACGGGCCGAGTTGAAGTCGATCATGTTGTAGGCAGCGATGCCGTAGCGGTTGGCGCGGGCCTGGCGCAGCATCGGGGCCATCGAGACAAGCGGCATAGGAGCCTCCTTTGGGCGGGCACCCGCCGAAGCGGCCGGCGGGTGCGATGTTTGGGTCAGATCAGCGTTTCGGCAGGGCGCGAGGGGTCGAACAGGCGGCGGCGGCCGGCTGACTTGGCCTCGTTGTCGAAAGTGGTGCCTTTGGGGGAAGACACCACCTCGAGCTGCAAGCCCCAGGGCGCAAGGAAATAGCACCAGGTCAGACCCAGGTTCGGCCCGTCGGTGTAGCTTGTGGGTTCACCCAGCACGCGCACGCCATTGTCCTTCAGGAACCGGATTGCCGCAGCCATGTCATCGACATAGAAGGCCAAGTGGTGCCCGCCGACGTCGCTGTTCTTCAGCGGCCCTTCGGTTTTCTGGTCGGGCGCAGAATACTGGAAGACCTCAAGGTTCGTGCCGTTGCCCAGGCGGACATAGCGGAACTCCTTGATCTCGGACCGGGGATGCACGTTCAGGTGCTCGTGCATCCAGTCGCCCTCGCCGCGAAAGTCGGTCGCCGCGGTGAACAGCACCTCGGCCCCAAGGATGCGGGTGAAGAAATCACAGGCCTCGTTGATGTCGGGCACGGTGATGCCCACGTGTTCCATTCCGCGGATGCCAGGTATCGGCATGATGTTTCTCCCTTCAGATCATTGGTACTTTTGCGAGAAATCGGACAGCGCGGCATACTGGCCCGATTTTGCGATGGCCTCGTAGATGCCGCGGTAAATGCTGTGCTGTTCGGCGTAGAGGCCGCCGAGGTTGCCGTTCGGCTCGAAGGTGCCCTCCACCTGGACCATCGCGCCAACTGCCTCGTCAATGCTGGCGAAGGCGCCTGCACCATAGGCCCCAAGGATTGCCGCCCCAAGTGCCGTGCATTCCCGTTCCCTGGTGACAGTCGAGGGCAGGCCGATGATATCGGTCATGATCTGCACGAAACCGTCCGATTTTGTGCCGCCCCCGGTCAGGCGGAAATCGGTAATGCCGCCTTCGATGTCTGACTGGAAGCTGTCCACGACCATTTTCATCTCATGCGCGCAGCCTTCCAGCAGCGCGCGGATCAGGTCGTGGCGTTCGTGGTAAAGGCCCAGCCCCAGGAAGCCGCCGCGCGCCACGGCATCGTAATAGGGCGTGACCTGGCTGGCCATGAAGCTGTGGAAAAGCGCGCCGTTGGCCCCCGGCTTTGACCGCTCGGCCTGATCGACCATCACGGTATAGACGCTGCATTTGCGTTGGCGGCTTTCGTCCATTTCGTCCCGGCCCAGCTTGTCGCGCCACCACCGCAGCGACGCACCGAGCGAGAAGGCACCGCCCTCGATGTCCCAGGCGCCGGGCACGCCATGACCGCCCCACCAAAGCTTGTTGCCCTTGATGCGCGCAACGCTGTCCAGATGCGCCACCATCACGCCTGATGTGCCGACGGTGAACTCGGCCATGCCCTGCCGGATCACCCCCGCCCCGATGGCCGCACATTGCTGGTCGCCCGCCCCGCGGCACAGGACCACGCCTTCGGGCAGACCGGTCTCGTGCGCGGCGGCCTTGGACAGGCGGCCCGCCATGGTGGCAGGCGTGCCCACCGGCGGCAACCGGTCGCGCCCGACACCGCAGATCCCGAGAATGCGGTCCGACCAGTCGAGCTTGGCAATGTCCATCATCCCGTTCAGCGTCAGCGACGCAGGATCGGTGGCCCAGTCATCCGCCCCCATCCGCCACAGGAAATACTCTTGCCCGTTCACGAACCAGCGGGTGGCATCGAACAGGTCGGGCCGGTTCTCCCGAAGCCAGATGATCTTTGCCGCTGACCAGAGCGGGCTGATCTGCATACCCGTATGGGTCTGGTGTTCCTCGGGGTCGAATTCGGCGGCAATCGCCGCGACGCTTTTCAGCGCGCGCCCGCAGTTCCAGACCAGCGAATTCTCAAGCGGCCGGCGGTTCTGGTCCAGCAGGCCGAAGGTGCCCCGCTGACTGGACAGCCCGACCGACTGATAGGCATCCTGCGGCAGGTCTGCTTTTGCCACCGCCTGTTTGGTCGCAGAACAGATTCCGCGCCAGACATCATCAAGGCTTTGCTCGATCCACCCCGGCTGGGGCGAGGTGCAGTCGTATTCCTGGTAGCCGTGGCCGACCGAATTGCCGGCCCCGTCAAAGATGATGACCGTGCATCCCGTGGTGCCCGCGTCGATCCCGACAAATACCCGTTTCGCCTTTGACAAGATATTCCCCCCCCGCCGTCAGATTCCTGCATTTTCAGGCAGGGCAAGGCCTGCCATCCAGCCCGACAGAAGCGCGAGGAATTCCTTGCGGCGGAGTGTCACCTCCTCTGACAGACCGCCCAGAAGCCTTGCCTTGGTGCCAAGCACGTCGTCGTCGCGCGACCGCACGGTGACCCGCGCGATGGCCTGTTGCGTGTCGCCTTGCCCCGCCCAGTCAAGGTCTGCCGCGAACCCCCAGGCGGCCAGCCCCCGGGGCCATGTCGCATCAAGCCGCTGGCCGTCATCGCCCTGCGGCAGCCAGACCCGGCAATGAAAATCGGTCACGCCGCCCGCGCGGATCATGTCACCGAGCGCCGGGGGCATCGAAGGGTGCAGCGGCACGGCGGTTGAGAAATCGCCCTCGATGATCTCGACTTCGGCCCGCAGCCCGATCCGGCGCAGCAGGTCGCGAAGGACAAGGTGCTTGGCCGTGCAGGCCCCGCGCCCGTCGCGCAGCGCGGCAAAGGGCGTCCGGTCCGGCCCCGAGAAATAGGGCATTGCCTGAACGGCGCGATAGGCCCGGACAATGCCAACTGTCCCGTCCTGCGGAACATGCGCCGCCCGGAAGGCGTCCAGCGCCGCGTCATAGGCCGCGCTCTCGCGCGGTGTCCCGGCCCCGGCGTCAGAAATAGGCATGTCCGTCGCCCGCGTCGAAGACATGCCACTTGTCCCTGTTCACCGTCAGATAGCAGATCTCGCCGGGCTTGCCTTCAAACTCTGGCGTCGTCTTTACCCGGATGCGGCTGTCGGCAAGCTGCACCTCGACCAGCATGTCGCCGCCCAGCAGCTCGTTGACAAAGATCTCGCCCTGGATCGCGGCTTCGGAAGGTTTCGTCATCGAGACTGTCATCGCGTCAGGCCGCACCCCCATCCGGGCGATTCCGGCCTGTGCCGCGCCGTTCAGTTGCCGCACCTGGCCCGGCAGCAGCGGAATGTCGAAGTTGTGGTGCGACAGGACAACATCGTCGCCCCGGCGCTTGAGGTCGCAGGTCAGGAAGTTCATCGCAGGCTCGCCCACAAAACCTGCCACCCAGGCATTGACCGGCTTGTTGAATATCTCCGACGGCGTGCCCCATTGCTGCAGCTCGCCGTCATGCATGACCGCGATGAAATCGGCCATCGACAGGGCTTCCAGCTGGTCATGGGTGACGTAGATCATCGTCGTTCCCAGATTGCGCTGCAGGTGCTTGATCTCGCCCCGCATATGGGCGCGCAGCTTGGCGTCGAGGTGGGCAATGGGTTCGTCGAACAGGAACAGCTTCGGCTCGCGCACAATGGCGCGACCGATGGCGACGCGCTGCTTCTGGCCGCCCGAAAGTTCATGGGGACGCCGTTCCAGCAGATGGGCGATCTCCAGCAGCCTGGCGGCCCCCGTCACGCGTTCCTTGATGGTCGCATCTGCTGTGCCGCGCAGGCGCAGCGGGTTGGCGATGTTTTCAAACACCGTCTTGTGGGGGTAGAGCGCATAGTTCTCGAACACCATCGCCACGTCCCGGTCCTTGGGCGCAAGGTCGTTGATGCGCTGGTTGTCGAACAGGATGTCGCCCGCGCTGATGTGTTCGAGCCCCGCGATCATCCGCATCGTCGAAGACTTGCCACAGCCCGAAGGACCAAGGATCGACACGAAGCTGCCATCGGGGCAGGTGACATTCAAGTCCTTCACCGCCGGGGTTTGGCCATAGTACTTCCAGACATTCCTGATCGTGACGGTTGCCATGATCTTCTCCTTTATCGCGTAAGGCACGGCCCGCAAGCGGACCGGCGCAGGTCATTCCTTGACGGCGCCCATCGTCAGGCCCGTCACAAGGTATTTGCGGATCACAAGGCCCAGCAGCATCATCGGGGCCGTCGTCACCACGCCTGCCGCCATGATCGCGCCCCACTGGATGTTCTGCGGCTGAACCAGTTCGCGGGTTGCCACCGGCAGGGTCTTGGCCCCGCCCGAGCCGATGATTGCCGCAAACAGGAAGTCGTTCCAGGCAAAAAGGATGCACAGTACTATGAAGGCCCCGATCCCGGGGGCGACCAGCGGCAGGATCGACCGGAACGCCTGGAACCGCGTTGCGCCATCCACCATCTGCGCCTCTTCTATGCCGTAGGGCACGTTGTCGAAGAACCCCTTCAGGATCCAGATCGCGAAGGGCAGGTTGAACGTCGTATAGGCCAGGATCAGTCCGGGCAGCGTGCCGACCAGATCGAGCGAGCGGAAAATGGCGAACAGCGGCACCATGACGGCAACGACCGGGGCCATCCGGGTCGAGATGATCCAGAAGAAAAGATCAGACTTGCCACGGAAATCAACCCGGCTGAGCGAATAGGCCGCCAGCGATCCGAAAATCACCGATATCACGGCCGACCCGCCCGCAGCGATCAGGCTGTTCAGCATGTAGCGGCTGAAGTTGTTCTCCGCGAACAGTGTCTGATAGTGCTTCAAGGTGGGGGTGAATTCGAAAAAGACGCCAATCCCTGCCCAGTCGCCGACAGCAGGCAGCTTGAACGCCTCGAGCAGGTCCTTGAACGAGGACACGAACATGATCACGAACGGCAGCAGTGTCCAGATCAGGTAGAAGATCACGAACACAACCGACAGGACACTCAGGACGCGCTGCAGCGGTGTGTTGTAGTGGACGACATCACGCGAAGCCATGGTTCAGCGCCCTCCCGCAGTGGGCCGGTCGAAAACGCCGACCAGGATTTTGCCCAGGATGATGGTGACGACAAGCAGGACCAGCGCGATCGCGGCACCCCGGCCAAGATCGAAGAACTTGAACGCCACTTCGAACAGGTAGACCGGAAGGATCTTGGTCGCATTGGCAGGCCCGCCGCCTGTCAGGACAAGGATGTGGTCGATGAAACGGAAGTTATCCATGAAACGCAGCAGGACTGCGATCAGCAGGACAGGGTACAGGTTCGGCAACACGATCGCAAAAAAGTTGCGAAACGGCGATGCGCCGTCCACCATGTTTGCCTCTATCTGGTCGCGCGGCACCCGCTTCAGACCTGCAAGCGCGATCAGGGTGATCAGCGGCGTCCACTGCCAGACGTCGACCAGCACGATCGCATACATCGCCGTTTTTGCGCTGGACAGGATCGAGCCGGACCCGAGCAGTCCGAGGCTGTGGAAAATCCAGTGATACCAGCCGAATGTTCCGTTGTAGAGGAACAACCACAACAGGCCTGCCACGGCAGGTGCCATCATCATCGGCATCAGCAGCGCCGTGACCAGGAATCTCTCGTACCGCGAGCCGTTGACCACCACCGCCAACAGCACCCCGATCGAGACCTGCAGAAACAGGCACATCGCACTGTACCTGAACAGCAGCACCCACCCCGAGAGAAAACGGTCATCACTGGCCAGGTCTATGAAATTCTTGAATCCGACCCATTCGACTGCCCCCATATCTCCCTTCTGGAAGGCCATGACGATCAGCCAGAAGAACGGATAAAGCGAGATGAACGCAAGCAGGGCAATGGCAGGGGCCATCAGATAAAAGTAATAGGCCTTCCTTGCCGCGGGGTTCAACCGGCCGGGCGGCGGCAGCGCGGCGGAAAGCGGCCGCGCCTCGACCTCGGTCGAGACCTTTCTTGCCCGGAACCGGTCTTCCGGGGCGCGGACGGACATGTCGATCCCGGTCAGTGTTTCAGTCATCGGAAGGGTCTCCGGCTGGTTCTCCGACTCGGACGCGCGAAAGCGCATACCAGGGCAGGGTGACAAGGCCGCTACCCCGGCTCCGGGGTAGCGGTATCGGCTTTGCCGGTCCTCAGCCTTCGTTCAGGGCATCAAGCTGCGACTTCAGCTCTGCGCCGGTTTCGGCTGGCGACAATTCCCCCGCAAGCATGCGCTGGGTCGTCGAGGCGATGATCGAGTGATATTCGTTCGCCTTGGGAATCTTCGGCCCAAGCACGAAATTCGGCTGCTTGATCCCAAAGTCGTAGACCGGTTCGAAGGTCAGGGCGTTGGGCATGCTGCTGGGGCGTTGCTGGGCCGCAATCACGTCCGGCCGCTGCAACACCGACTTGCGGGTCGGCGTGCCGCCAAGGCCCTTGAGCACTTCGTACTGGTTGTCAGCCGAGGTCGACCAGATCGCGAAGATATAGGCGGCGCGCTGAAGCTCTTCGGAAGCATTCTTGTTGATCGCGATGCCGCCGATGCCACAGTTGGTGCCGTTCACCGCCTCGCCGCCGTTCCTGATCCAGTCCGGCACGCCCTTGGGGCAGGGCGCATAGCCGGTCTTGCCACCCGCCGCAAGCGAGGTCGCCTCATCCTCGACCGAGGCCGCGAACTCGTGATACTGCACCTGCATCGCAATGTTGCCCGACTGGTAGACAGTGTTCAGTTCCAGCGTTCCGTTGGCCAGGTTGTCCGGGTGCGACACATCCGCCAGCGCCTTGAACTTTTCGAGGATCAGCACCGACTGCTCGTCGCCCCAGTTGGTGGCACCGGGCGTGCGCGACCCGAGCCGGTCGTCGATGTCGTAGTCCAGCCAGCGGCCATTGGCAAAGCACATCCGCTGGATGTCAAGCTGCGTCGTCCAGGCGAAGGCACCCTGATGCTGCGCGTAGCCGTAGGGCCCTTCTGCCCCCGCATCCTTCTTTTTCTTGAAGAAGGTGGCGAAGTCGAGAACGTTCTGCCATGTGGAATCCTTTGTGAATTCCATGCGGTAGCCATACTCGGCCTCGAAGTCCTTGCTGTTGGCCTCGTAGATGTCCTTGCGGTAGAAGGTACAGGCTATGGCCGCATCATAGGGCAGGGCGATCACGCGGTCACCGTCGTAAAAGCGACCGCAGGCGTCAAGGAAGCTTTCGAACCATACTTCGTCGCCATAGCCCTCCGGGTCCTGCGGCAGGGTCTCATCGCCCAGCATCGGGGTAAGATCGGCGTAGAAATCGGCGAAGGGCGCCCCGATCGGCTTGTCCTGGGCGTATTGCAGAACATAGTCGGCCGTGCCCGACCGCAGGTCGATGCCCGCCTTCTGCTGCACGACCGGCAGGTCGTCGGTCAGAATTTCCACTTCGATCCCGGTCAGATCATAAAAGTACTTCAGCTTTTCGCGGATCGCAAAGGACGGCGGGGTGTTTTCCGACAGGAAGACCAGCTTGGAGCCGGCGAACTGCTTCCACTTGGCATCGTCCGACGACTGAGCCTGCACGCGCGTGCTCATGATCGTCGAGTTCAGGCCGACGGCCAACGATCCCGTGCCGAGCATGGTCGCGCCGTAGCCGCCGAGTTCGAGGAACCGGCGGCGGCTGATCTGCGAATAGACCGCCTTCTTGGGCTTGTAGAACATTTCTCTCTCCCATGTTGATGTGCGGCCTGGCATGCCGCTGACATGCGCAAACCCGACACGCCACGCCGGCTCCTCTTCCGACACCTGTGGCGCATTGATTCCTCCGCACCGGGAAAGTCTTTCAGAAGAAAAGTGTCTTGTAAAAGATTTTTTTCAATGACGGGACTGCCGCTGGCCATCGCCTCGCAACCGACATCTTACCGGCTGAGACCGACAGGAAACAGGTTTCTTGCGTCTTGTGTGCCGTGAAAGGTGCCCCGGTTACGGGACATCTGAAAATTATTTTCCAAAACCTGCCATGGTCAGGCGCCGAGCCGACCAGACGGCAAGGGCAGACCCGGCACGCCCGCTGTTCTGCGGCCAGGCGAAAGCCCCTCGCAGGCGCGGCTGCAATCCTTTGGTGCCGCTCTTTCCGTGGCCGCACCCGGAACCCCGCCGCCTTGCCCGCCGGCCGGTTCCAGGTGGCATGTCGTCAGCTGCCTGCGATACGCCATGTTCACCCGCCATGTCGCCCCAGCGGACTTGCACGGCCCAGCCGGGAAAGCGCCGCTCCAGCATATCTGCCAGCCGCCGCCCGGCACGGCAGAGCATCGCACCCGGAGCCGTGTCCACCGCATGCCACTAAGACCGGATCGGTGGAAGGAACGCAGCCGCATCTGCGGCGGGATTGCCGCAGCGATGGCCGATCAATGCGGCGGATGGGCGAGAGACCGGATGGCCTGACAGCCCCCGTCCAAGCGTCCGAACCGGACGGAGTCGGACGCTCGGACGATAAACTGACCGGTTCAGATTTTTACATAGAATGCTTAATGGCTCCGGCGGTAGGGATCGAACCTACGACCAATTGATTAACAGTCAACTGCTCTACCGCTGAGCTACGCCGGAATACCGCAGCCGCTATAGCAAGGCAGGTGGGGGGCGTCCAGAGGCAAACGCAGGTTCAGGGCCGCTTTGAAGGAACCAGCCGGAATTCTGCGGCAGGCGACGGGGCGGCATCGCTTTCGACCATGTTTCTGTGTGCAAGATCAAGAAGATGTGCGAAGACATTGCGCTCGGCTGCCCCGTGCAGACGGGCAGGCAGATCGGTGTAGATCGTCTTGACCAGCCGCGCGGGCGTGGCCGGCGCGGCCTGCAGGGCTGCGAGGATTTCACGCTCGCGCCGGCTGCGATGTGCGGCAAGCTCCGCAAGGCGGGCCGCAGGGTCGGTGACCGGGGCGCCATGTCCGGGCAGGAGGGCGGTCCAGGGAAGGTCTGCAAGGCGCGCGAGGCTCTGCCGGTAATCCCCCATGTTCCCTTCGGGCGGCGAGACGAGCGAGGTTGACCATGCCATCACGTGATCGCCCGAAAAGCCAAGCATGCCCCAGCGAAAGCACAGGTGATTGCCAAGGTGGCCGGGGGTGTGGATCGCCGTCAGCGACCATCCCGCGCCCTGCACCGTCTCTCCGTCGGACAGGCGGATGTCGGGGCGGAACGCAAGGTCAAGGCCTTCGCCCCCGGCTGCGTCGGCGGCCAGGTCCGCCATCGCGCCCGTCATGCCGTCGCGGGCGGTTCCAAAGGCCAGCACCGGTGCCCCGGTTGCCTGCGCCAGCGCCGGGGCAAGGGCCGAGTGATCGGCATGGGCATGGGTGACAAGGATATGGCTGACCCGTTCGGACGGCCCCAGCGCGGCCAGAATCGCCGCCAGATGCGCCTCGTCGGCCGGGCCGGGATCGATCACGGCCACAGCGCCCCGGCCGACAATCCAGGTGTTGGTGCCCCGTTCGGTCATTGCAGAGGGGTTGGGTGCCCGGACAAGCCGCAGGTCGGGGTTCGGACAGGCAGGCAGGTCGTGACGGGGCATCGCCTTCCTTTCCCCCGGTTCCGCCGCTAGGATCGCGGGTATGTTCGCGTTTCTGAGACCATTTCTGCCACGAGGGCTTTACGGGCGCGCCGCGCTTATTCTGATCGTGCCCATCGTAGCGATCCAGCTTGTCGTGTCACTGGCCTTTATCCAGCGCCATTTCGAGGGTGTGACGCGACAGATGACGCAAAGTCTGGTCATTCAGATCATGTTCGTTCTGGATGAAGCCGACCGGGGCGGGTCCCCAGCCGAGGCTTGGGCGCGGGCTTCGGGCGTTGCCCAGCCCCTGGAAATGACGCTGGAGCTTCCCGCGAAATGGCCCGACCTGACGGATCGGCGCGCGTTCTACGACCTGTCCGGGCGGGTCGTGATCGAAACCCTGCGCCAGGGCCTGCCGGACCTGCGATCGGTCGATCTTGTGTCAGACAGCGGGGATGTGCGCATGCTGTTGCAGACTGATCTGGGCCCAATGTCGCTTTCGGTTTCGCGCAGGCGGGTTTCGGCGTCAAACCCGCATCAGCTTCTGGTCTGGATGATTCTGACGTCGGTGCTGATGACGGTGATTGCCTATGCCTTCCTGCGCAACCAGCTGCGCCCGATCAAGCGGCTGGCCGATGCTGCCGAGGCCTTCGGCAAGGGGCGGTCGGTGGCCTACCGGCCGCGCGGTGCGTTGGAGGTGCGCGCGGCGGGGGCCGCCTTTCTCGACATGCGCAGCCGGATCGAACGGCAGATGGAGCAGCGCACGCTGATGCTGTCGGGTGTCAGCCACGATCTGCGCACGCCGATGACCCGCCTCAAGCTGAGCCTGTCGCTGATGCCCCAGGATGACGAGGTCAGGGCAGCGCTGCGCGATGTTGCGGATATGGAGCGGCTGGTCGACGAATTCCTGGCATTTGCGCGCGGCGACGCCATGGAAACCGCCGAGAAAACCGATCCGGTCGCGCTGGTGGCCCGGGTCGTTGACAACGCCCGGCGCTCCGCCGGGTCGATCAGTCTGAAAAGCGATGGCAGGGGCACGGCCCTGATGCGTCCCGATGCGGTGATGCGGGCTGTCGAGAACCTGATCGGGAATGCGCTGCGCTTTGGCACAAGATGCGAGGTCAGCGTCACCGTGACCGAGCGCAGCATCCGGATCTGCGTCGAGGATGACGGTCCGGGCATCCCCCGAGAGCGGCGGGAAGAGGCGATGCGGCCCTTTACACGGCTGGACGAGGCGCGCAATCCGAACCGGGGCGGGGGCGTGGGGCTGGGCCTGTCCATCGCCGCCGACGTGGCGCGCAGTCATGGCGGCACGCTGACCCTGTCGGACTCGGCCCGGCTGGGCGGGCTGAAGGCAGAGATCATCCTGGCCCGCTGACGCTGTCAGGGTCCGGCCTGAACCGGGCGGCCCTGCGGATCGATGATGCGGCCCCCGGCGGCGCGGGCATCTTCAGGCTGATGCGTGACCAGAACGGCCGGAATCCGCTCTGCCCGGATCAGGTCCAGAACGAAGGTGCGGATACGGTCGCGCAGGCCCGCATCAAGGCGCGAGAACGGCTCGTCCAGCAGCAGCGCTCCGGGTTCGGCCAGCAGGGTGCGCATCAGGGCCACCCGCGCCCGCTCGCCGCCCGACAGTGTGGCGGGATCACGGTCTGCAAAACCCGCCAGACCGGCCTTTGCCAGGGCCGCCTCGACGGCCGCGCGGCGGGCCTTGCGCCCCTGCAGCGCCGGGGGCAGCGCAAAGGCCAGATTGCCCCCCACCGACAGATGCGGGAACAAGACATCGTCCTGGAACAGGATGCCCACCCCGCGCGCGCGCGTCGGCAGGCCGGTCACGTCGCGGCCGTCCAGAACCAGCCTGCCCGACAGGCTGAACTCCGGGCCAAGCGTGCCGATGATCGCGGCCAGCGCCGTTGATTTTCCTGACCCTGACGGACCCATGATGGTCAGGACCTCGCCCGGTTTCACCACGGCCGTGAGGGCGACGATCATCTTGCCTTTGGCGCGCACTTCCAGCCGGTCAAGGACAAGCCCGCTCATGCACCCGGCCTCATGCCGGTCCGGTTGCGGAACAGGGCGGCGGGAAGGGCAAGGGCCAGGGCAAAGGCCAGCAGCGGCAGGGCAAGCTGCAACATCGCATAGGTTCCGATGATGCGCCGGTTGCCGCCGGACGACAGGGCAACGGCCTCGGTCGTCAGGGTGGTCACCCGACCGCCGCCGATCAGAAGGGTCGGCAGATACTGGCCCACAGATACGGCAAAGCCCACCGCCGCTGCCGTCAGGATCGGACGCAGCAGCATCGGCAGGCGCAGCCGCCAAAAGATCCGCCCCGGTGTTGCGCCCAAGGCAGCGCCCGCCACGGCAAGGCGCGGGTCCCAGGCCCGCCAGGGCGCGGCCAGCGACAGAAAGACGTAAGGCAGCACGAACACAAGATGGGCCGCCGCCACGGCCCCGGTGCTGCCTTCGGCACCCGTGCGCAGGGCCAGTTCGGCCAGCCCCGGCAGGAAAGCCACCTGCGGCATGATCAGCGGCAGCCAAAGCAGCCACAGCGCCCCGCCCCCCGGTTTGAGGCCAAAGCGTGCTTCTGCCTCAAGGCAGGAAAGGACAAGCCCGGTGGCAAGCGCGGTCGACAGCGCAGCCAGCAGCAGTGTTTCCAGCGCCGCAGGGCCAAGGCCGGGTGCGGCGCGCGCCCAGGCATCAAGTTCAAGGTGCTGGGGCCAGGCATCGGGAAAGACCCAGGGGCCGGCAAAACTCCACAGGGCCAGCCCCGCCAAGCTGCCCGCCATCAGCAGCACGACCAGCAGTCCCGCCCCGCCAACCACAGGGGCAAGCCAGCGGTCGGCCCGAATCCCCCGGATTCCGGTCAGCGCCAGCCTGCATCCCAGCCGGGCCAGACCGGTTTCAGCGCCGCGCAACAGGGCCAGTGCCGCCAGCACCAGGCCAAGCTGCACCAGGGCACCGGCCGCTGCCACGGGGTGGATGGACAGGTCGGGGCTGGTCATCCAAAGCACAAGCTGTGCTGAAAGCGTGGGCGGCAGGGCAGGGCCCAGGACTATGGCCATGTCCACCGCCGTCATGGAATAGGCCAGCACGGCATAGACCGCAGGCCGCATCTGCGGCCAGACGGCGGGCAGGACCGACAGCATCCATCCTGCCACGCGTCCGTAGCCAAGGCTGGCCATCAGCATCAGCCGTCGCGGCGCGTCGGCCTGGGGCAGGGCCGCGATCAGGATCAGCAGCAGAAACGGGACCTCCTTCAGCACCAGACCCGCCGTAAGGGCAAGACCCGCCGGATCATTCAGGATCAGAAGGTCGGGCGGTTGCGTCCAGCCGGTGGCCCAGGGGGACAGCGCCCGCGCAATCCAGCCGGACGGGGCCAGCAGGAACGCCAATCCCAGGGCCGCCGCCGCATGGGGCACCGCCAGCAGCGGCGACAGCAGCCGCAGGATCAGGGTGAAGAGCCGCCCGCCCTGAAGCGCGGCCACCAGACCAAGCGTGAGTGCCAGCGCCAGAACGGTCGAGGCAATGCCGGTTCCCATGGAAAGCGCCATGGCGCGGGGCAGGCCCGGCCAGTCCAGCAGCCGCGCCACACTGCCCGCTTCGAAGGCGGGGCGCAGCGTGCCCGCCAGCCCCGCAATCACGGGCACCGCCATCAGAAGCAGGGTCAGCCGGGGCGCGAACCGCAGCGCCCCGTCTGCCGTCATTGCGCAACCCCGTAGCGGCGGATCCAGTCCTGGCTGATGCGCGCCATCCAGCTTGCGTGCGGCTCCGGCAGGGCCGTACCAAGATCGTCCGGCGCAAGTGTGGCGATGCCCAGATCAAGCGCATCGAAGCGGGCGCGATCCTCGTCCGTCAGGGCGGCCAGATTCAGCACGGTCTGAAACCCAAGCACATCCGGGTCCTGCGCCCGGGCCTGCACCTGCGGGTCCAGCAGCAGGTTGGCCACCACCAGGGCACCGGCGGCATGGGCGGCATTGTAGGGAATGGCCACGAAGCTGGCATTGCCGATGGTGCCGCCGGTCCAGACATTGGTGCGGATCGTCGCCGGCAGTTCGCCCGCCGCGATCGCGGCCGAGGCGCGGCCCGTGTTGAACGCAAAGGCGATGTCGATCTCGCCATCGGCCAGCAATTGCCCCAGCGCCGGTTCATTCGCCGGATAGGCCCGCCCCTGGCGCCACAGGGCCGGGGTCAGCTCTGCCAGCCAGGCCCACAGCGGGGCTGTCACCCGGTCATAGGTCGCCGGATCGACGGGCTGCAACAACAGGTCCGGGTCATCGATGACGCCGTAAAGCACCTGCTTGAGGAAGGTCGCACCCAGATAGTCCGGCGGCCGGGGATAGGTGAAGCGTCCCGGATTGGCTTTTGCCCAGTCCAGAAGCTGTCCGGCCCCCGGCGGCGGTGTTGGCACCCGGGCACTGTCATATTCAAAGACCAGCTGTGCCATGGCCCAGGGGCTTTCCAGCCCCAGCGTCGGCTCGGTGAAATCCATCCGTGTTGCGGGCTTGCCTGCAACATCCACCAGGGGCCAATTGGGAAGCTGTTCCGCGAAAGGGCCAAACAGCAGACCTTTGTCCTTCATCGCGGCAAAATTCTCGCCGTTGATCCAGATCAGGTCCACAGCACCGCCCTGATCCTGGCCTGCCTGCTTTTCGCTGACAACCCGCGCCACGGCATCGGCGGTCGCGGCCAGCTTGACCTGTGTCACGGTCACGCCGTGCCGCGACAGCGCCTGATCCCCGACCCATGCGATGAAGTCGTTGATCCTGGGGTCACCGCCCCAGGCATGCCAGTAGACGGTCTGCCCCCTGGCCTCTTGCAGGACAGTGGCCCAATCGGTCGGGTCCGGCTGGGCCAGCGCCGGCAAGGCCGTGCAGGACGCAAATACGATGGCTGCGACGGACATCTTCATGGCACCCCCCCCGAACGGCGCTCATCCTTTCGTTCCGCCTTACACATCGCGATTGACGGCTTGCAACCCAAAGCTCTAACCCCGCACGAGGATGTGAGGCGCAGGCAAGGCTGCCCGCCTGCCCGGAACCGGCCGGGCCGCGCCACGGATCAGAAGGGGACAGACATGCTGGACGCCCGAATGCGGAGTCTTATCGACCCGCCCCTGACCGGGGCCGGGATTTGGCTGGCCCGGCTGGGTGTTTCTGCCAATGCCGTAACCCTGGCCGGTCTGGCGCTGGGCCTGCTGATGGCCGCGCTGCTTGCGGCGGGGTTTGGTGCCCTGGCGCTGGTGCCGCTGGTGTTCAGCCGGCTTTGTGACGGGCTGGATGGTGCCGTGGCCCGCGCGACAAAGGCCACGGATTTTGGCGGCTATCTTGATATTTTCTGTGATTTTGTCTTTTACGGCGCGGTGCCGCTGGCCTTCGTGCTGCGCGACCCGGCGGCCAACGGGCTGGCGGGTGCCTTCCTGCTTGCCTGTTTCTACATCAACGGAACCAGTTTTCTGGGCTATGCGGCCCTTGCCGGGAAACGGGGGCTTGAAACCCGCGAACAGGGCGAAAAATCGCTGTATTACAGTGCGGGCCTGTTGGAAGGCACGGAAACCATCCTGTTCTTTGCCCTGCTTTGTCTTCTGCCCGGTGCCTTTGCGCCGCTGGCCTTCGTGTTCGGCGGGCTGTGCTGTGCAACCGCTGTCTCCCGTGTCCTGACCGCCTGGCGCAGGTTCCGCTGACGCGCCGCCACCGGGGCACGCCCGCCGCCCCGCCGGTACCCTCGCCGGATCAAGGCCAAACCCTGCCCCGACCCTGACGAACGGCCCCTTCAATTCAACAAAAACCGCAATCCCCGTATCCAACAGCGCAACCGCAGTTGCCGTGCCCTGCCAGATGTGCCAAACCACAGGCAGGGCGACCTGTGACTGGTGAGTGCAGAGATGACGGATTTTGCCACGCGGCGCACGGTGATGGTCGACACCCAGGTCCGTCCGTCCGACGTCACCAAGTTTCCGGTGATAGAGGCGCTGCTTTCGGTCCCGCGCGAAGCCTATGTGCCCCGCAGCCTGCGCGAGGCCGCCTATATCGGCGAGAACCTGGAGATTGCCCCGCGCCGCGTGGTGCTGGAGGCGCGGACCCTGGCCAAACTGCTTGACGCGCTGGACATCCAGCCGGACGAGATGGTGCTCGATCTGGGCTGCGGGCTTGGCTATTCGACAGCCGTAATCGCGCGCCTTGCCGAGGCGGTGATCGCGGTGGAAGAAGATGCGGCCTTGGCCGCACAGGCCGAAAAGACGCTGGCGTCCGAAGGTGTCGACAATGCCGCCGTAATCTCCGGGCCGCTGGCCCAGGGGGCCGCGAAACACGGCCCCTATGACGTGATCACCCTGCAGGGGGCCATCGAAACGCTGCCACAGGCGCTTTCGGACCAGCTGAAAGAGGGGGGTCGCATCGGATGTGTGTTTATGGAAGGCGCGCTTGGCGTGGCCCGCGTGGGATACAAGGTTGACGGCGTGGTGACATGGCGCTTTGCCTTCAACGCGACGGCACCTGTCCTGCCGGGGTTTGAACTGCGGCGCGGGTTCGTGCTGTAAGCGGGAAAACAAAGAGGAATCGAATGCTGAGAACGGCCCGCAACCTGGTTATGACAGTGTCGCTGATCGTCGGTGCCGCGCTGCCGGTGTCGGCCGAAACCTTGGCCGATGCACTGATCGCGGCCTATCGCAACAGCAACCTTCTGGCACAGAATCAGGCGGTTCTGCGCGCCGCGGATGAGGATGTGGCCCAAGCGGTTGCAACGCTGCGCCCGGTGGTCGCCTTTGTGGCCGACGGCCAGTACGGCTATTCCGAGCAGCTGCTCGGGACCGGCCTGACCGTTGTCAATGAGGGGCTGTTTTCCAACCTGGCGCTGAGCGCGCAGATGATGGTGTTCGACTTTGGCCGCACGCAGCTTGCCATCGAGGCGGCCAAGGAAACCGTGCTTGCCACGCGTGAGGCGCTGATTTCAGTGGAACAGCAGGTTCTGCTTGCCGCCGTATCCGCCTTTGTCAGTGTGCGCCTGCAACAGGAAATCGTCTCCTTGCGCGAAAACAACGTGCGGGTGATCGGCGAACAGCTGCGCGCGGCGCAGGACCGGTTCGAGGTGGGCGAAGTCACCCGTACCGATGTGGCCCAGGCCGAGGCGCGCCTGGCCCAGGCCCGGGCGAACCTGGTGGTGGCCCAGGGTGATCTGGCGATTGCGCGCGAGAATTACCGCGCTGCAACCGGCAACTATCCGGGCGCGCTGTCGGCCCCGCCCGCGCCGCCGCGCATCGCCGACACGCTGGATGCGGCCCGGTCGGTGGCGCTGCGCACCCATCCGGCCATCCGGCAGGCGCAGCGCGAGGTGAAGGCGGCCGAACTGACCGTTGCCCGCGCCCGCGCAAACCTGAAGCCCACACTTTCCGCCACGGCAAGCCTTTCGGTCGATCAGGACGGGCTTCAGGAAAACGGCTTTGGCCTTAGCTTGAGGCAGACGATCTACTCCGGGGGGGCGCTGTCTTCTGCCCTGCGCCAGTCCATCGCGAACCGCGAGGCAAGGTTTGCCGGGCTTCAACAGCGCGGCGTCGAGGTGGCCGAGAATGTCGGTACGGTCTGGAGCAATCTTGACGTGGCCGATGCCAGCATCACCGCCACCGAACAGCAGATTGCGGCCGCCCAGATCGCCTTTGACGGTGTGCGTGAAGAGGCAAGCCTTGGCGCACGCACCACCCTTGATGTGCTTGATGCCGAACAGGACCTGCTCGATGCCCGGGCCTCGCGCCTGACGGCAGAGGCGCAGCGCTATGTCGGTATCTATCAGCTTCTGTCGTCGATGGGCCTGTTGACGGTGGACCATCTGGAACTTGGAATCCCCACCTATGATCCGGCAGCCTATTACAATGCCGTGCGACGCGCGCCGACAAGCATCCAGGGGCAAAAGCTTGACCGCATCATGAAGTCGGCGGGGAACGACTGACCTTGGCAGGGCCGGCCCCCGCTGCGGGCAGCCCCCGGCGCGACCGGTTCTTGCCGGATGACATGGCGGGCGGTAGCATTCGGGCTGTGTGGCGATAAACGGGTGACAAGGGGTAGGCCGATGTCGGGGTCGATGTCAAAATCGGAAATCGAGGATGTCCTTTCCTCGATCCGGCGCCTTGTGACCGAAGAGCAATTGCAGCAGCGGCCCGTCGCCCGGTCTTCCGACAAGCTTGTCCTGACACCCGCACTGCGCATCGATCCTGCCCTTTCAGATGTCCGGCAGCCGTCACAGGGCGCAGAGCCCCTGTCGCCGGTCACAGAACAGAAGGTGGATCTGGCGGCGTCCGCAGCGCATCAGGCGGCTGCAGCCCTTGAAGCGGCCCTTATGGGACACCGCGATGACTGGGAACCTGAGGGAACCGAACCGGTTCCTTCCCTGCGGTCCTCCATCGATTGGGATTTTCCGGATGGTGACGACCCTGCGGATATGACCGGCCCGGCAAGCCCCGCCGCGGCAGGTGAGGACCTCGCTGATCATCGGCCCATCCTTGCCGAACCGCCCATTTTTTCCGAACCGCCCATCCTCGCCGAACCGCCCATTCTTGCCGAACCGCACGTCTCTGCCGAACCGCCCATGCCCGCCGAAGCGCCTGTCCCGGCCGAAGCGCCCGCCGCAATGGCCGTGGACAGCGCGCCCGAGGATGACATCTATTGGGATGATTATCTGGCCGTTCACCGGTCCATGCCGCTTCTGGCGGCAGAGCAGGCAGAATCATGGCATCCGGTGCCGGACCCTGTGGCAGAGCCCCCCGCCGATCTGTCCGGGTCTTCCGGGTTCGCCGACGCGCCGCATGACCAGCCGGTCGCCACGACCGGGCCGGAACCTGCGCCAGAGGCAGAGGGTCTGCCGCAACCGCTATCGCCGCCGCCCGCTCAGGCCCTGGACGCAACAGGGCAGGGGGACGGGGACCCGCCCGTCGCCCTGCTTTCCGACCGGTCTGCCGAGGCGGATCTGTTTGACGGGCCGCTGGATGACGGGCCAACAGGTGCGGCGCTGCAGGACTCAGCGACTGGCACCGATGACGCGCAGCTTCGTGATCTGATCCGGGATGTTCTGCGCGAAGAATTGCACGGCGACCTCGGTCAGCGCATCACCAGCAATATCCGCAAGCTGGTGCGCGCAGAACTGGCCCGTGCCCTGACCGTCCGGGACCTGACCTGATGCGGAACGGCTTTGGTGCAGGGCCGCGCGACATCATCCACCCGTCGGCCCACAAATGCAAAACGCGCCCCCCCAGGGCGCGTTCTGCGTGTCATGCAAGGGGCCGGTTTCAGGCCGCTTCGGCCCTCTCCAGTTCCATGGCATGGCGACGCTCGCTTTCTTCGCGGGAAAGTGCAACCGAGGTGCGCACGCCCTTGCTGACAAACGCCATCAAACCCTTCACGACCCGCTCGTTCGGATCGATCCCCGCGCAGGACAGAACCTCACGCCCGTCCCGCGATCTTGCCCAGCGGGCAATCTGTTCGGGGCCATTGGCGTACTTCTTGTCATCCGCGATGGCATCATCCAGGGCTGCCAGAACCACCGCTGCAAAAAGCTTGCGTGCCCGCTGCCCCTGTTCATAGTTGAACGCGGTGCTGTCAACGACATCGACCATCTCGTCGTCCTTCTTTCTGCTCTTGCCTTCAGCGTATTCGCCCGAATATGCCCGCTGGTGCCTGATTCGGTGTTTACACTTTGGAATGACTGTCATGCGTTCCTAGCATGGCTTTTCCAAAACACCTACAGGATTTGGTCGCCTTGTGCGCGGATCACCGCGCATATATGGGGGATGCCAAGGTCACTGCAACGATATCACAAGGTTTTGCCCTCATGCCCAGGATCAACGGCAACGAAATCCGGCCCGGCTTCATCCTGGGGCACGACAACGGTCTGTGGGCGGCTGTGAAGGTGACCCATGTCAAGCCCGGCAAGGGCGGGGCCTTTGCCCAGGTCGAGCTGAAAAATCTGCGCGACGGGCGCAAGCTGAACGAACGCTTCCGGTCGGAAGACAAGGTGGAACAGGTCCGCCTTGACAACAAGGACCAGCAGTTCCTGTATGAAACCGATGGCCGCCTGGTGTTCATGGATGGCGAAACCTATGAACAGACGGAAATCGATGCAGAACTTCTTGGCGACCGTCGCCCCTTCCTGCAGGATGGCATGACGGCCACGGTCGAGTATTATGGCGAGGAAGCCCTTTCGGTAAGGCTGCCGCAGAAGGTGAAGTGCAGGATCGTGGAAACCGAACCCGTGGTGCGCGGCCAGACCGCCGCCAACAGCTTCAAGCCCGCGATCTTGGACAATGGCGTGCGCATCATGGTCCCCCCCTTCATCGGTCAGGACGAGGAGATCTGGGTCCATACCGAGCTGATGGAATACTCCGAACGCGCCTGATGGCGGGCGGATCGGTTTGTGGAGCACCCGACTGCGGTTCGTACCTTTGGCCGGGAAAGCAAAGCAGAGTGCGATCGTTGTCAGACATCTACCTGATCGGGGGGGGATGACGCCTTCTTGCCGGGAAACAAGGCGTTCCTGTGTCTTTGCCGGTTCGCCCGGAGGCCTGTTCAAACACGGACTCGCGGATTTGTCGTCATCGGGTCGAACCTGGCGGGGCAATGACTCCTCCAGCGCAAACGGTCGGCATTCTGGGAACCCCAATTCTATGGAAATCTACTAATGTATAGCAAATCTCGCTAGACTCTATTATACATTCTTAGACATCAAGCGACAACAAGAAGACACGAATGGACTTCGTCAGAAACCCTTTCGCACCGAGCGCGGGCAGCAGACCGCCGGAATTGGCCGGTCGGGACGCCATACTTGACATCGCACGCACGTCCTGTTGCCGCGCGGTCCAAGGCAGAAATGCCCGGTCGCTGTTGCTGCTGGGGCTAAGGGGGATGGGGAAGACTGTCCTTCTTAATGAAATCAAAAAGATAGCGGAAGAAGAAGGGCTTTTGGTTTCGAAAGTCGAAGCCCCCGAAGGCGAAAGCCTGGCACGCCTGCTGTATCCCGAAATGCGGAAAGTCATGCGATCCCTGTCCAACACAGAGGCGGCAAGGCAGATTGCCTCTCGCGGTCTCAGGGGGCTGCGCAGCTTCGCCGCACTGTTCAAGATTGCTGTCGCAGGCGTGGACATTGGCGTTGAACCAGAGCCTGGCCTTGCCGACACGGGCGATCTTCAGTACGACCTTCCTGACCTGTTCAGGATGATCGGCGGTGCAGCCCAAGCTGCTGACAAAGGCTGGATCCTGCTTATCGATGAAGTGCAGTATCTCTCCGAGGCGGATTTGTCGGCCTTGATCGTGGCGCTTCATGCCATGTCGCAAGAGGGGCTGCCTGTCCTGTTGACGGGTGCAGGATTGCCTCAGATTGCCCGGCTGGCAGGCGAAGCAAAATCATACGCGGAACGTCTTTTCCTGTACCAGACCGTGGGCGCGCTGGACCCTGCTTCTGCAATGCAGGCCATTCAGAAACCCATCCTTGAGGAAGACGCGTCGATTGAGCCAGAAGCGCTGCAGTCCATCGTCGACCGAACTCGGGGATATCCCTTTTTCCTTCAGGAATGGGCGTCAGTTGTCTGGGACACCGCTCGGGGCCCCAAGATAACGCTGTCGGATGTTGACGTGTCGTACGGCGAAACGCTTGCACGGCTGGATGACGGATTCTTCAAAGTCCGGATTGACCGACTGACGAAGGCAGAGGTGCAGTTCGTGAAGGCCATGTCCGAGCTTGGCGATGGGCCTTACGCGATGAGCGACATCGCCAGATCGATGGGGCGAAAGCTTCAGTCCCTTGGCCCGGTCAGGGCAAGTATCATTGCCAAAGCAATGATTTACAGCACAGACCACGGCTATCTTGACTTCACCGTTCCGCTGTTTGCAGATTTCATCCGTCGCCGGAAGTGACCGAATGCGCGCAAGAATGCGCAGCGTGCGGCTGCGGGGCGATGTTCAGGATTTTTCATCTGAATCTCGGGTCAGGGCAACCATCATTCCAGGTCATTCGCCCAGCCAAAGCCGGGCCTGACCTGCCCGCATCTCGCCCGTTGCCCGGTCAAGGCGCAGATGCGCCAGTGCCTGGTCGCCCGACCGGGTGAACAGGTGTCCTGCGGGGCGGTCCCCCGCCAGAATCTCTGCGCCCGGTTCTGCCTGGCCCTCAATCCGCACGCGGACCAGCCCCTTGCGCAGGTCGGTCTTGTGTTTCATCCGCGCGGTCACTTCCTGCCCCACATAGCAGCCCTTGCGGAAATCGACGCCATGCAGCGCCTCGAACCCGGCTTCCAGGATATAGGTCTCATCCGGGATCAACTCGATCCCGGTTTCGGGAATGACATGGGCGACGCGGATCGCGTCCCAGTCGATGGCCGGATCGGCCCCCTCCGGGCCGCCATAGCGGCGCCAGCCCAGGGCGGCGTGGCGCGGATCGGCCAGGGCACCCGGCGGCGGTGGCCCAAGGCCCCGCGTGACGGCCATGGTTTCCGGCGCAAGTTGCACATCGGCGCGCAGCCGGTACATCGCAAGGCGCTTCAGCAGGCCGGGGGCGAAACTGTCCTTCACGTCGATCAGCCATCGGCCGCCCGTATTCACCACAAAGAAATCAACCAGGTACTTGCCCTGCGGCGTCAGCAGGGCAGTCCAGACAATGCCCTCGCCCGCACCAAGGGGGCGCAGATCGTTGGTCACCAGACCCTGCAGAAAGCCGGGCGCATCCGCCCCTGACAGGCCGATCAGCGCCCTGTTGTCCGTCCGTTCGCCGTCCATCCCACGCCCCCTGCCTTGTCACAGGATACAGGCATCTGCGCCAGTCACAACGGGGGCCGGTTGACCCTGCCGGACCGCCGCCCCCGCCCTTTTCGCCACTGCCGCGGCCAACTCTGCGGTCGCGGACAGCAACGCGCGCAAATTGGACCTGCACCGGTTTCGTTCCGGTCTTTTGAGAGCGATACTCGCCATCAAGGGTCGGACCAATCGTCTGACGGATTTGGCAGCGATACACAGCGACGAGGTCAAGCGGGATGCCGGGTGTCCAGGGCGATTGCGCTGGTCATGCCGGTCGGCCCCGGCATCGGGCTGGATCGCCACATCTATGGCGTTTCGCGAGTGATGCGCCGGACCATCCCCATGATTGGCACGGGTCCCGCTGTGACAACGATCATGCCGGGTGGCTGTGGTCGCGCGCATCTGAAGCAAGGATGAGGCGCCGGGCACGCTTTTCGGACGGCCCTTCAGCAGCGGGAAAAGCGTCTATGGTGCCAGAATCCCCACCTAGAACTTGAAGCGCGCGCCGACAAAGACGGCAGAGGCGCTGTCAAACTCGGTGTCGGTTTCAGAATAATCATACGCGCGCCAGGTCATCCACAGCTCGGTGTTCCAACGCGGGATGTTCTGGACCAAAGCGACGGCCCAGCTTTCGCTGTCGGACCCTTCGGCGGCGATATCCGAGCCGCCGTAATAATCGAGCGAAACGGCCGTCTTGCCCCAGGACACCAGATCGCCCTGCCAGCCGAGCTTTGCGTAGCCGTAGGACCCGGTCACACCCGCGTTGTCCTGCGATCCTGCGGCAAGCGTGAAGTTCAACCCCGTCGGCACATGCAGGACCGACCCCGACCCATCGAAAATCGTGATGTCGCTGCCCTTCCAGGAATAGGCGGTCTGGGCCACAACCTTGAAATCGTTGAACGCGCCTTCGTATACCGCCGCAATGTCGTACAAGTCCTGGTCGCGAACCTCCTCGTTGCTGGACAGCAAGTCCCGCCCATAGGACGTGCGCAGACCGAAACCCGACCAGGAGGGCGAGTCGTAGCGGATGCGCACCTTCCGCGACAGTCCGTCATAATTGGTGAAGGCATTCTTGATCTGGATGTCCGACAGCGTGCCGTCCGATTGCCGCAGCAACTGCGCGCCGGCACTGTCGGCAACCGAGGAATAGGCGATCACGGTCGTGCCGGACAGGTCGACCTCGGCGGTGTTGTTTGACGCCATGTCGCCCTGACCGATATAGAACACCCCGACGTCGGGATTCGAGAATTTGTTGTCGATCTTGCGGATGTTCGCGTTGGTAAACTCGTAGGCCGAAGCGGGCGGCGATGGTTGCAGGATGTTGCTGTTGCTGGTCGAGTAGGGCGCATAGGCGATCTCGAGCGTGCCGAGATAGGTCCAGGTCCCGGCGAAATCCTGCGTGTAGGTCAGACCGAACCGGGTGTTCGAGTTGTCGTTGTCGATCAGGTTGTAGTTTTCGGCTGCCTGGCCGTCGTCATAAGTCAGGAAACCCTTGTTGATCTGGCCGTAGAACCGCAGCGTTGCGCCATTGGCAAAGGTCGTCTCGACCTTGGGCAGATCCTGGGCCTGAAGCGCTGTGCCGCCCGCAGCCGCACCGATCAGCGCCACGAGACTTGCTTCGGCGAGGATCCTAATCCGGTTTTTCGGTCTCATGATCGATTTCCTGTGCAGCGCCCACCAACGAAGGCAATGCCCCGCCTTGCAACCGAGTATTGCGTTCGCGCCAGATCATGCAAGAGACGACGGTGTTAAGCCACGTAACGTACTTCCCGCGACCGGCGCGGTTCAGGTTTGCCTTGCGTCAAGCTCTTGGGCCAAAGCCCCACCGCAAGGAGCCTCGACAGTCAGTTCGCCCGGTTCCGGGTCCGTGTTGTCGTTCTGATCGACGTCACCGCATTTTCACGACGGACGACCCAAGCCATGAAACAAATCCTTCTGCAAAAACGGCAATTCTGCTTGGTAGACCTTCGGTGCGATGGACCCTTCGGAGTACGCCCGCGCCCCTGCCGACTTTGAATTGCTACCCGGAAGAGACAGCGGCGTCTACACGAACTCTGCCACTTTGACAGTACGGCCTTCTGCAACCGACTTCAGCGCCGCCTCGGCCAAAGCCAGCGCCATCAAACCGTCCTGTCCGGTGGTCGGCGTGGGTGCGACCTGGGTGACCGAGGCCACGAAGGCCGCGATCTCGTTGGCATAGGCGGCGGTGTAGCGCGACATGAAGAAGTTCAAGAGCGGCGCCGAATGGTAGCCGCCCGCATCGGCCAGCGTCACGCGGTTTTCGGCCTGGTTCTCAGCCTGAAGCATACCCTTTGCGCCCAGAACCTCGATCCGCTGGTCGTAGCCATAGGTCGCCCGGCGGCTGTTCGAGATGATCGCTTGCCGCCCAGAGGCCGTGCGCAGGATCACGTTGACGCTGTCGAAATCGCCAAGTGCTGCGATGGCCGGATCGGTCAGCACCGAGGCGGCGGCCTGCACCGTGTCCACCTCTTCCCCCAGGAGCCAGCGCGCCATGTCGAAGTCGTGGATCGTCATGTCGCGGAAGATGCCGCCCGAGCGGGTGATGTAGTCGGCGGGCGGTGCGCCAGGGTCGCGGCTGATGATCGTCACCATCTCGACCGGTCCGATGCTTCCTGCGTCGATGGCGGCCTTCAGGGCCATGAAATCAGGGTCGAAGCGGCGGTTGAAGCCGACCATCAGCGTGCCCTTCGCGCCTTCGACCACCTTCAGGCAGGCCGCCACGCGCGCCAGCGACAGATCGACCGGCTTCTCACAGAATACCGCCTTTCCTGCGCGCACGAACCGTTCGATCAGATCGGCATGGGTGTCGGTGGGGGTGCAGATCACCACGGCACCCACATCGGGGCTGGCCTCGATGGCATCAATGGTCCGGATGTCGCAACCGTAGGCGGCCTGCACCGAGGCTGCCGCCGCCGCGACCGGATCGGCGATGGCGACAAGGCGCGCGCCGGGCGTGGCCGCAACGGCCCGGGCATGGACCTGGCCGATGCGTCCGGCCCCGAGGATGGCGAAGTTCACTGTCATGATGTTGTCCTTTGCGGGGCAGGTTGCCCGGGGCTTTTGGGTCTGGTCGGGGCGAAAGGTCAGGCCGCCCCTTCGAATTCGCTGCCGGTCTTGGCCCCGGTGATATGGGCCACCACGTCCTGACTGTCGGTGTCTTCCTTGCGCAGGTTGGCCACGATCCGGCCCCGGCGGAACACCACGATGCGGTCCGCAAGGTCGAATACCTGCCGCATGTTGTGGCTGACCAGGATCAGGGGTTCCCCCGCTTCTTTCAGGGTGCGGATGATGTTTTCCACCTGCGCGGTTTCCTGCACGCCAAGCGCCGCTGTCGGTTCGTCCATGATGACCAGCTTGGACTTGAAGGCGGCGGTGCGCGCGATGGCCACGCACTGCCGCTGCCCGCCGCTCATGTTGCGGATGGTGTTCATCAGGTGCGGGATTTTTACTCCGGTCTTCTGCAATGCTGCAAGCGTCGCCTCGCGCATCGCCTTCTTGTCAAGGATGGAAAAGGGACCAAGATTGAAGCGGATCTTTTCGCGGCCCAGAAACAGGTTCGCGGGAACGTCCAGATCATCGGCAAGCGCCAAGGTCTGGAACACCGTCTCGATCCCTGCCTCGCGCGCCTCGATGGGCGAGGTGAAGGTACGCGCCACCCCGTCGAACACGATCTGGCCGCGGGTCGGCATCTCTACCCCGGTGATCTGGCGCACGAAGGTGGATTTGCCCGCCCCGTTGTCACCCATGATCGCCACATGCTCGCCCCGGCCCAGGGTGAAATTCGCCTCGGTCAGCGCATGGACGCCGCCGTAATGCTTGGTCAGGCCGCGCGTTTCCAGAATGCAGTCGGTCATGGCCTAGCCGCGCCCCCGCTTGTTCTGCCGCCACTGGTCCAGCACCACGGCACCCACGATGATCACGCCCTTCACCATCTCCTGATAATAGGCGTCGAGCTTGAGGAAGGTGAAGCCCGAGATGATGACGCCGAAGATCAGCGCGCCAAGGCAGGTGCCGATGATCGACCCGCGTCCGCCCTGCAGCGACACCCCGCCGATCACCGCCATGGCGATGGCGTCAAGCTCGTACATCACCCCCATGCCGGCCTGCGCGGTCAGGTTCTTGGACGACAGCACGATGGCGGCCAGCGCAGCCAGTGCGCCCGCAATGGTATAGACCAGCACCTTGTGACCGGTGACGTTGATCCCCGACATCCGCGCGGCCGCCTCGTTCGACCCGATGGCATAGCAGTGCCGCCCGTATTTCGTCTGCGTCATGATCAGATGAAACAGAACGGCAAGGCAGACGAAGATCACGACCGGCATCATGCCCTTGCCGATGGCGGCATAGTTTTCTGTCGGGAACGAGATCGGGTTGCCCTTGGACCACCATTTCGCCGCCCCGCGCGCGGCGACCATCATGCCAAGCGTCGCGATGAACGGCGGAATGCGGGTATAGGCAATCAGCAGGCCGTTGATCAGCCCGGCCGCAAGCCCGCAGGACAGGCCCACCACCACCGGCACGATCACCGGCAGGTCCATCCACTCGGGCCCGAAGATCGCCTTGGGGTTGGGGTTGCCATTCACCATGGCGACCTGCGCGAAACTCATCGTGACCATGGCGGTCAGCCCGACGATGGAGCCTGACGAAAGATCAATCCCGCCCGAAATGATGACCTGCGTCACGCCAAGCGCGATGATCCCGACAATGGCGACCTGAAGGATGATGATCTGCAATCGCTGTTCGTTGAACAGCGTGTCGACATTGTCGCGCGTGTTGAACAGGAAGCTGTCACCGATGAACAGTCGCCCCAATGCCTCGAAGGCCAGGATGATCAGGATCAGGGCCGCGAGCACGTTCAGTTCGGGCGCCCTTGCACGCTTTTTCGGATCGTAGCTCAGCCCGCCCACGCCATGCGTTGCGTTCGCCATGTCTTGCCCCTTCGCTGCTGGCCGGCCCCTCCGGCATGCGTGGGAAAGGGGGCGGCACCGGTCCGGTGCCGCCCCCCTTCAGGGATGCCGAGGGATCAGTTCTTGGCCATATAGTTGGCCATGTTGGCCGGAGTGACCAGTTCGAAGGGGATGTAGACCTTCTGTTCCACCGACTCGCCCGCCGCCAGCTTCACCGCCGCCTCCAGCGCCCCGCCACCCTGTGCGGCAGCATTCTGGAACACGGTGATGTCAAGCTCGCCCGCCTGCATCGAGGCCAGCGCATCCTGTGTTGCGTCCACGCCGCTGACGATGACCGCGCCCATGTCGATGCCGGCGGCCTTCATCGCCTGAATCGCGCCAAGCGCCATCTCGTCGTTGTTGGCGAGCACCCCGTCAAAGGCCGCTCCGGTCGACAGCCAGTTCGTCATCAGCGACTGTGCCTGATCGCGCGACCAGTTGGCGGTCTGCTGGTCGATCACGGTGACCTTGACCGGGCAAAGACCGGCCTCGATCACGTCATAGTAGTTCTGCGTGCGCTGCACGGCGGCCTGGTTCGACAACTCGCCCTGCATCACATAGACGCTGACATCCGTCTTGCCGGCGGCGGCCCACTGGGTGCACTGCTCGATAAAGCCCTGGCGCGAGGACTCGGATTCGTTCGAGGCGACGAAGGCCTGGTTGTCCGGCAGGCTGTCCACGTTGATCGGCTGGCGGTTCACATAGACCAGCGGCACGCCGGCAGCGGCGGCGGCATCCGACATCGCCTGGGTGGCACTGGTGTCCACGGGGTTGACAATGATCGCATCGACGCCGGACGCGATGAAGTTGTTGATCTGGTCCAGCTGCTTGGCCACATCGTTCTGAGCGTCCTCGATCTGCACCGACAGGCCTGCGGCATCGGCCTGGGCCTGGATGCCGTTGCGCAGCACGGTCAGGAAGTTGTCGTCGAACAGCGCCATCGACACGCCGATGCCGTCGGCCATCGCGGTGGTGGACATCAGCGTGGCAAGGCCGGTGACGATCAGGAACTTCTTCATGGTCTCTCTCCCTTGGGTGGATGTCCGGCGCATCCGTGAGTGTGCCGGAGGGGCCCCCTTTTGCAAGGGCCCCGGTTTCACTGCGCGTCAGGCCGCCTTTCGGGCGAGCGCCTCGCGGATGAAGGCGATGGAGGCCGACAGGTCACTCTCCGGATCGGCGCTGGCATGGACCAGCGGTGAGAAGGCTTCGAAGCTGACCGGGCCGGTCCAGCCAAGCGCTGCAAGGGCAGCAAGCTGGTCGACATTGCCCAGCCGGTCGGCGCGGTCCACCAGCACACGGTGCGCATCGGTCATCTGGCCGACCGTCACGAACTGGTCGGTCACGCCCGAGATGTGCACGATGCCGGTATGGTCAGGGAACAGCGGCCCCCCATGCGCAAGTGTGTGGTGGAAGGTGTCATGCACCAGCTTGAACCGGCCCGTTCCGCCGGTGGCCTCAATGGCTTCGACCGCCTCGGACTTGTAGCGCAGGGCGCAGATCTCGAAGCCGAGCGGTTCGACCATGCCGACAAGGCCGTGATCCTCGAGCATCGGCTTCAGCGCCTTCAGCGCCACCCGCAGCGCCGCCTGACGTTCGCCATTGCCGGTGCCAAGGTTGTCGTTGCGCGGGATCAGGCTGACCGCCCCGGCCCCCGCCGCCTTTGCGATCCGCATCAGGTCGAGCGCCTCGGTGGCCTTGGTGTCGGACCAGTCGTTGAACCGCTTGACCTCGGCCACCGCCAGCAGCCGCAGTCCCTTGCCGCGCGCGAGGTGCCCTGCCGCTGCAGGGTCCATCCCGTCGAACAGCGGCTGCGGCAGGTCATTGCGCACCTCGACCCCGACGCAGCCCAGACGGGCGGCAAGGTTTAGCAGGGCACCGTATCCCAGTTTCGCAACCGTCATGTGATTGAGTGCGAAGGCTGTCATCGCGCTGGACCCTTCTTCATCGTGGCGTGAGTCTTCCATGCAGGCTGCGGGCGCCCGCGTCAACCAAGCGCGGGGTTTCTGCATCAATCCTGACGAATTGCTGCACCCGCAGTGATGGAAATGCCATCAGACACGCGGATCAGACCGATTCCGGCAGATACAGGTCGGGTTGCAGGAAATGCTGCCCCTGGACCGGCGTGATGCCATCGCGCACCGCTGCCGCCGCCAATGCCACAAGGTCATCGCAAAGCCGGGTCAGCGGCGTGGCAATCGCCATGCTGACATAGCGTGCGATCAGCGCGGACCGGCTTTCGGGCGTCAGTTCGTTGACGACCAATGTCACCTCGCCCGGGCGGCGCACCTCGCGCAGCGCGGCAATCGCCCCCTCCATCCCGCCGCCCGCGCAGTAGATGCCGCGCAGATCGGGGTTCCGGCCAAGAAGGTCGAGTGTCGCCTCATAGGTCAGTTGCCGGGTTTCCAGGTTGACCAGCGTATCCAGCAGCATGAACTGCGGCGCATGTTCGCGGAAATAGCTCCGAAAGCCTGTCTCGCGCAACTCGTGCCCGTGCCAGCGATAGCCGCCGACGAAAACCGCAATCTTTCCCGACTGATGCGTGGTCGTGGCGATCAGATGCGCCGCGATCCGGCCGATCTTCATGTTGTTCAGCCCAAGGTAATTCTGCCGCACCCCCTGGGCAAAGTCGTTCAGCAGGGCAAAGCAGGGGATGCCCCTGGCATTCATCCGCAGAACGGCCTCGGTCACTTCGGGGTGGGTGACGGCGGTGGCGGCGACGGCATCGACCCGCCCGGCCATCCCATCGATCTGGGTGGCGAAATCGGCGGGCGACTGCGATGCGGCGAACTGGATGGTTGCCGACGCGCGTATGCCGGTCGCATCGGCGACCGCCCGCTCGATCTCGGCCTTGAAGCTTTGGTAGAAGGCCTGCCGTTCCTTGTGCAGCACGACACCCAGACGCAGGCGCGGCAGGTCCATATGCACCCGCTGCCCGATCAGCGGGGCCGCATGATAGCCGACCAGACGTGCCGCCTCATAGACCCGGCGCGCGGTATCCTCGCGCACCCGTTCGCGTCCGTTCAGCACACGGTCCACCGTGGCGGTGGACAGCCCCGCCTCGCGGGCGACATCCTGGATGGTTGGGCGGTTGGCCATGGGCGATCCTGACGAAAATCCATCTTTCCGGCAGAAGCCGTGATGGCCTTTGAGGGAACTTGCAAGCCCCTCTCTTGGTGAATTGGGTCCGCAGGGACTATCGAAAGGGATCAAGGCGGTCCGCCCGGGCCGCACAGCCCCGGCCATGAGGCCGGCAGGAAGGATGCCATGGGAAAACGGGACTACAGCCTGCTCGGGCCCGACGCCACGCGCGCCGTCGAAACCGGCCTTGCCGCAGCCGCATGGTATCACACCGACGTGCCGCGCCGCGGGATGAAGGCGCTGATGCAGCGCGAGGATGGCCCGGCGATCCGGGATAGCGTGATCCTTTATGGTTGCATGATCGTCTTCGCGGGGATCGGCATCGCCCTTTGGCCAGGCTGGTGGTCCGCCCCGTTCTGGCTGGCCTATGGCGTGCTGTACGGCAGCGCATCGGACTCGCGCTGGCACGAATGCGGTCACGGCACGGCGTTCCGCACAAAATGGATGAACGACGTCGTCTATCAGATCGCGTCCTTCATGATCATGCGCAATTCGGCCACATGGCGCTGGAGCCACGCCCGCCACCATACCGACACCTGCATCGTCGGGCGCGATCCGGAGATCGCCGTGATGCGACCGCCGCAGTTCGTCAAGCTGATCGGCAGTTTCTTCGGCATCCCCGAGGTGATCGACTTTGTTCCGCGCATCATCCGCAACGCCCTGTCAGGTCCGACACCGCAAGAACGGACCTTCGTGCCGGAAAGCGAATGGGGAAAGGTTCGGCGGGTGGCGCAGGCCTATTGTGCCATCCATGCCGCCACCCTCGCGCTGGCGCTTTGGACGGGGTCGATCCTGCCTCTGATGGTGATCGGGCTGCCAAGAATCTATGGGGCCTGGCACCATGTCCTGACAGGGCTTCTTCAGCATGGCGGTCTGGCCGACAACGTGATCGACCACCGGCTGAACAGCCGCACGGTTCTGATGAATCCGATCAGCAGGTTCATCTACTGGAACATGAATTACCACGTTGAACACCACATGTTTCCGATGGTGCCCTATCACGCGCTGCCGCGGCTGCATGACGCGATCCGCCATGACCTGCCCGCGCCCGATACCTCGATGCTGTCGGCCTATCGGCAGGTCTGGCCCGCCTTCAGGCGGCAATTGCGCCATGAGGACTATTTCCTGAAACGTGCCCTGCCTCCGACAGCAAAGCCGTATCGCGAAGATCTGCACCGGATTTCGCCCGGCACGCCGGTCGGCCCGGCGACCCCGCCCCATGCCCTTCCAGCCGAGTGAGGACAAGATGCCCTGGACCAAAGCCTGCGCTACGCAGGACATCGACGAAGAAGACCTGATCCGCTTCGATCACGGGGGCCAGACTTATGCCATCTACCACTCGCCCGAGGGCGACTTCTACGCCACTGCAGGGAAATGCACGCATGAGGAAGTTCATCTCTGCGACGGGCTGGTCATGGGCCATCTGATCGAATGCCCGAAACACAACGGCAAGTTCGACTATCGCACCGGCAAGGCAAAGCGGGCGCTCGTCTGCATCAACCTGCGGACCTTTCCGGTCAAGGTCGAAGACGGCGACGTCTACATCGAGGTGCCGTGATGACGTTTGGCCCTTCCTCACGCCACACGGTTGCGTCGTTGCGGGCCGGGCGCGGCAAGCATGTCTGTGCCATGCTCCGGGTCGGGACGCTGGACGAGGCGGCGGCGGTCGAGGCAGCAGGGGCAGAATTGTTGTCGGTACCGCCCATAATGATCCCCGATCCGGGCGCGCGCGACGTGGCTCCGCGCGCCTTCGCCCTTCCTGGTGACAATTTCTGCGAGATCGGCGGCCCCGACGATTTCCTGGGTGGGCGATGCCGCTGACGACGCACGGGGCTGAACCCGGTCGAAACCATCTGGCAATATCTGCGCGCCAACCGGCCCGCCCTCAGCGTCTTCGACAGCTGCGACGCCATCGTCGACGCCTGCTGTGCCGCATGGAACCTTCGCCAACGATCCCAAAACCGTCACCTCAATCCCCTCGCGCGCCTGAGCACAGGTCAGGTGAAAGGGCCGCTTGCATGAGCTTCGACGACGGATGCTCTCGATCCAGGCTTGTCAAACAAAAGAAGAAATCCATGCGCCCCGACGCAAAGCTGCCATACTGGCTCAGCGTGCTTCTTGCACAAGTCGCGCCCGAAACACGTCCGGCATCATCCAGTTGGGCTGGTTGCCAAGGATCAGCTGCAGGAAACCCGCAGAAAAGCCGGGGTCCCCGCGCGCGTTTTCGCGAAACGACCACCAGTGACGCAGATCGTCGATTGCGGGGTCGACTTCGGTCGCCGCATGGAATTCCTGCGCCATTGCCGCCGTATGGATCGACACGCAGAACATGGTGCAGCAATAGCCTTCCGGCCAGAAAGCGGCGGCGGAATCCGGTTTTGCCAGGGCAGCGGGGCCAGTGGCGCTCAGCGGCATGTCGGCAACAAGCTCGCGCAGCATCAGGGCGGCGGCAAATTCAAAAAAGGCGCGCCGCTGGCTCTTGTCGGCAGGTTTCTGCCGCTCTATCGCCTCGAGCCACCGCACGAATACCGAGGCGAGCTTGGCCTCGTCCACGTCGAATGTGCAGCCAAGATCGCGCCCGTAGGCTTCCGCATGGCGCAGGAAGGCCTGTTTGAACCAGCGCAGGCGGCGTACCGCGATGCGCAAGGGTTCGTTGCTGGAGGGAATCGCTTCGGGATGAAGAGGGACGTCAGACATGCGCCGCATACCGATCATAAAGCTCTGCGATGGCTGCCGTATCCCGGTCGGCACATGCCCGGGCAACGTCGGGAGCGAGGGCCACGGCAAGGTCGGCCGCCGCGTGCAGCGCTTCTTCGTTCTCTTCTTCCGACCGGGTGGATTGCAGCCAAAGAAGCACGGCAAAGATCGCCACGGGCTCAAGCGCCGAACCCGGCACCAGCGCCGCCTCTTCCGCCGTTGGACCGCGCACCACGCGGGCGTCCATCAGGTTGACCGTCAGGGTCGCGGCGTCGGTCTTCCGGCCCTCGCCCCAGGCGCTGCGGGCGGCGGACTCGCTGACAAAGACCCCCGGCGCGCCAACGCGGCGAAGCACCGAGCGCAAGGCAACATAGACGGCTGCACCGAACTGCGCGGCCCCGCCCTGTCCCGCATTCAGCTCGTCGAGCGTCACCGACTGCGGTTCGGCCCCGCCGAGAACCGATTGCACAAACCCCGAAGCAAGCGCGTCCATGCTGCGCGCGATGCCCTCTACCTCGCGCAGGACCGCACCGGCCAGATCGGCCGCGGGTTTCGGCAAGGTTTCGATGGGGATGGTTTCGGCCAGTGTCTCGCCCCCCCGCCGCAGCAGGAACCGCAGACCGCGCAGCGCTTCGCGCAGCGGCATCGGATCCGGGCGGAGGGGAGACTGGCTGGACACGGGGCGACCTCGGGAAAGCTTGGCCTTACTCTAGCTCAGATCGAAGCGGATACCAAGCTGCGCCCCGGCGCGCGGATCGGCGTCGTCCGGATGAAGGCCTGCGTCGTTGAATAGTCCCTGACACCGGCCTGGCTGCCAAGGCCGGTGGCATTCTGCGCCGACGACGCTTGCGCCACCTGCAACGCTTCGACGGCGGACAGTCCCTTGATCAATCCGGTGGCAAATCCGCCGTTGAAGCAATCGCCGCAGCCGCAGGTGCATGTCACCTCGACCTGGAAGGCGGGGGAGTGGAACTCTGTTCCGTCGCGGTGGCGGTAGAAGGCACCGTCAGCCCCGAGGGTCAGAATCACGCAGCCCGCACCCCGATCCAGCAGGAACTTTGCAAGATCACGGTGGTCGGTCAGCCCCGACAGGGCCTGAGCCTCTTCTTCCGAGGGCAGGAAGTAGTCGGTATGGGGCAGGAGCCGCGCCACTTTCGGCAGATCGTCGGCAGTGGAGGCAAAGACATCAAGCGTCGTGATCACCCCGCGCCGTTGCGCCTCGGCCATGATCTCTTCCGTCCGACCGGCGTCCATACGGTTCATCAGGCCGACGCCGCCCACATGCAGGATCCGCGTGTTTAGAAGATCGTCGATCTGGTTGTCGGCGATGAAGAATCCGTCCGTCGCGCCGCGCTTGTGGAGTGCGGGCCGCGCGCCGTCGGGCCGGGTGGTGACAAGCGAGGACGAGGTGGTGTAGCCCTCGCAGCGCTGCATCAGGCTGGTGTCGATGCCGAAGCCGGCAAGCTTCATCAGCACCCAGTCCCCCATGTCGTCATGTCCGACACCGCCCACAGCCCGCGCCCGCAAGCCGTGCTTTGCCGCGACGATCACCGCAGAACCTGCCGCGCCCGACACGGCCAGGGTCAGTTCCTCGACAAAGAAGGTGCCGCCTCCCGGCGGGATATGCGTCACCGGGCGGCAGAGCGCGTCGAAGGTGATGAAGCCCATCGAGGTGTAGTCGAAGTGTGGTGTCATGCACCGCCCCTGATCCTTTGGCCGTCTGCACCGAAGAAATACAGCCGCGCGGGGTCGAAGCCAATGGTGATCGGCACATCGATGTCCGAGCGGAAATCGCGCGCGGCCTTGACCTCGACCTGCTTGGTCCCGGCCAAGACCGAAAGATAGGTCACATCGCCCGTGGGTTCGACGCCGTAGACCAGCCCCTGCACCTGACCGCCGCCGACGGTGCAATCCTCGGGGCGGATGCCGAGGGTGATCCTGCCCGACAGGTTTGCCGGGCAGGGCGCGTTGACGCCGGGTGCGGTGAACCGACCACCTGTCGCGGTGCCTTCGATCAGGTTCATCGGCGGCCCGCCGATGAAGCCGGCCACGAAGGTATTGGCGGGGTCGGTGTAGATCTGGTCGGGTGTGCCGACCTGCTGGATCGCCCCTTTGTTCATGATCACGATCCGGTCGGCCAGCGTCATCGCCTCGATCTGGTCATGCGTCACATATACCGTGGTGATGCGAAGCTGCCGCTGCATGTGCTTGATCTGCACCCGCATTGACTGGCGCAGCTTGGCGTCGAGGTTCGACAGCGGCTCGTCCATCAGGAACACCTGCGGCTGGCGGACCACGGCGCGGGCAAGGGCCGCACGCTGCCGCTGGCCGCCCGACAGCGCGCCCGGCTTGCGGTCGAGGAACGCGCCCAACTCCACCATGTCGGCCGCCGTTCGCACCATCCGGTCCTGATCCGACGCGGGCACGCGACGCATGCGCAGCGGAAAGCGGATGTTTTCGTACACCGTCATGTTCGGATAGAGCGCGTAGCCCTGGAACACCATCGCCACGTCGCGGTCGCGCGCGTCGATGTCGTTCACCACCTCGCCGCCGATGATAATGTTGCCTTCGGTCGGCATCTCCAGCCCCGCGATCATCCGCATCGTGGTGGTCTTGCCGCAGCCCGACGGGCCGAGGAGAACAAGAAACTCCTCGTCGGCAATGTCGAGCGACATGTTCTGGACGCCGGTGAACGCGCCATAGCGCTTGACGATGTTCTCCAGCCGGATCGAGGCCATGGTCTATCCTTTCACGGCACCCATCGTCAGGCCGCGCGACAGGTGCTTCTGGATCAGGATCACAAGGATCAGGACCGGCACGAAGGCGATGAACGACACAAGGGCGATTGCATTGTAGATCACGCCGTCTGACCCGCCGGTGAAGTTCGCCAGCGCCACCGACATGGTGTAGGCCCCGGACGTCGAGGCAATCAGCAGCGTGAACAGGAACTCGTTGATCGCGAAGATCGCGGCAATCACGGCGGCGGTGATGATCCCCGGCAGGCAGGCGGGAATGATGATCTCCCACAGGATGCGCAGGTCTCCCGCACCATCCGTGCGTGCGGCATCTTCAAGTTCCTTCGGGATGTCCAGCATGTAGCTGCGGATGATCCAGGTCACCAGGCTCAGATTGATTGCGGCATAGATCAGCATCAGCGCCCAGATGCTGTCAAGCAGCCCCACCGACTTGAACAGGAAGAAGATCGGTACCGCCACGATCGCCGGTGCCATCATCCGGGTGGACAGGATGTAGAACCCGATGTCTTCGCGCCCCTTGAAGTCATAGCGGGCAAGGGCATAGGCCGCCGGAATCGCAAGGATCAGGTCGATGATCACCGAACCGCCCACCGCCAACACCGAATTGCGCAGGTAAAGCGCAATCGGCCAGTCCGACATCAGAAGGTGCCATGCATCCAGCGACCACGTCGGCCAGTAGATGGGTTGCGGCGTGACGATCTCGGTTCGGGGGCGCAAGGCAATGGTCCCGAACCACAGGATCGGCAGCAGGCATACCAGCGCCCAGGACCCCAGCACCAGATACCGCAACAGCAGACTTTCCCCCCGGGATTTGCGCATCCTGGCCATCAGGCTTTCCCCGAATGGAAGGCGCGCCGGACCACGGTCTGCGCGATGATGATCGTCATGATCAGCATCAGCACCGAAGCCGCCGAGGCATAGCCGAAATTGAACATCCGGAACCCCTGCCGGTAGATAAAGTAGCTCATCGTCTCGGTGGCCCCGCCGGGTGAGCCTTGAGTCATCACGTAGACATTGGTGAACATGGTGGTGATGTCGATGCCGCGCAGGGTGACGGCGACCACGATGATCGGGCGCAGCATCGGCAGCGAGATGTTCCAGAATATCGCAGGCCAGCTTGCGCCATCCAGACGCGCGGCCTCCTCGATCTCCTGGTCCTGGCCCTGCAGGCCTGCGACGAAGATGATGAACAGAAACGGCGTCCACTGCCAGACATCGGCCGTGATCAGCGTCAGGCGCGCCAGCCAGATGTTGCCCAGCCAGTCGACGTTGCGCTCGATCAGCCCGAGGCTCATCAGCAGGTCCGAGATCACGCGCCCGTCGTTGAATGCCAGCTTCCAGATGAAGGCCACGGCTGATGGCATGAACAGCATCGGCATGATGTAAAGGATGCGCCAGCCCCGGATGAACGGGTCCCGATAGGCGAAATAGGCGACCGTCAGCGCGATGGCCGTCTGCAGCGCCAGCGAGATACCACCGATGATCGCCGTGTTGCCGAGAGCGGCCCAGAACTCGCGGTCCTTCAGGATGGCCGCGTAGTTGCCGAAGCCCGTCCAGGTCCAGTTCAGGAACTTGACCACGAACAGGCTCTGATAGATCGCGAACAGCCCCGGATAGAGGGTGATCGCAAGCAGATACAGCAACGCCGGGGTCAGCAGCAGATAAGGAAAGGCCGCCCGCATGCGCGGACTTCTGCGCCGCAGCCGGTCGGGGGTGGCTTTCGCCACCCCCTCGGTCCGGACCCTGGGAGCATCCGGGGACATCGGTTCAGAACGGCAAAGGCCTGCCGGTGCCGACAAACAGTCCGGGCGCGACATCGGCATAGGCCACCGGGCCGCCACCATCCTTGAAGCCGTTCTTTTCCATGATCGCCTTCCAGGCGGCCTGACCGTTGTCCAGCGCCTCTTTCCCGCTGATCTGGCCGGTGATCGCCCGGTTGATCTCGTTGCCGAGCGCCTGTTCCATCTCGAACATGCCGGGCAGACGGGGCGCGCACCAGGCGTGGTCCAGGCTGGCGGCCCAGACCGGCATCGGTTGCGACACTGCCCGCAGGCGCTCGTTCGCCAGAACCGAGCGGTAACCGGGTGCCACACCGTTGGCATTGGCCTCATTCATCGCCATGATCGACGATGTGGTCAGGAACGCCAGCATCAGGAACGCGCCTTCGGGGTTCTGACTGGTGGCGGTCACGACCGAGGTCGACCCGGCAATGTTGGGCGGCGAGAACCGGCCGCCGTCAAAGCGGGGCGAGAAGATCGTCACGAAGTCGCCGACGATCTGGCTCTGGTCCGGCCGCATCGCTTGTGTGCCGCTGTCCTGCCAGCTGATGTTCGAAGCCACCTGACCGCCCAGCCAGGCGGCACGGTTTTCGCCCCAACCTGCGCCCGCCACGCCTTCGATGGCGTTCTTGGACAGGGCAAGCAAGGTGTCCATGCCCCTCATGCCGGCATCGCTGTTCAGCGTCGGGTTCCACTGGTCGTCGAACAGCATCATACCGGCCTGCGCCGCGATATGTTCCCAGGTGTAGGTCGACCAGAAGCCACGAGCGCCCAGCAGGCCAATGCCCGCCACGCCGTTGTCCTTGACCAGCTTGTTCGCCTCGGCCGAGATGCGGATCAGTTCGTCGAATGTCGGCACCGACTTGGACAGGTCGATCGGCCCGCCCAGGATCGGCTCCATGATCGACTTGCGCAGGTGCACCATCTGGATGTCGCAGTCGAACGGAATGCCAACCAGTTTGCCGCCGAAGTACCCATAGTTCAGCCGGTAGGTATCATAGAAGTCGTCCAGCGGCAGCGCCCATTTGGCCGCGTAGTCGTCCAGCGGCGCAAGAAAGCCCGGGGCCGCGAAATCGCCCAACCAAGCCGAGAAGAACTGCAGCGCGTCGAACGAGGCATTGCCCGAGATGAATTCGGAAATTGCCTTGTCATAGATGCTGTCATCCGGGATCGGCACCAGTTCGACCTTGATCCCCGACAGGGCTTCGAAGGGCTTCAGTCCTTCTACAGCCGATTCCTGGTCGGCCGCCCCGATGGCGAAACGGACGGTCGTTCCCGCGAATTCCGAGCGGATCTTTTCCCAGTCCACGGTGCGGATCCAGTCCTTCGCCGGGTCCCAGAGCGGATCATCAGTCATGTCGTAGAGCTTGCGGTAATCCTCGCGCACGTAGTTCAGGACCGAGATCGAGTCGAGCGTGGCCTGGATGTCCGGCAACCCTTCTTGCGCCAGTGCCGGTGCCTTGAGGCCGATCAGGCCCGAAGCTGCACCGAACGCTGCCCCCGTGCGCAGGAACGAGCGGCGGGACAATCCCGTCAAACGATTGGTCATATTGTCGTCCTCCCTTAGGCTGTTTGGTGATCGGTTCCGCGTACCCCGGTGGTCTCGAATGCGCTCTCTTCAGACGCAGCGCTTGCCAGGAATGCAGAACGTGAACTTTAGTCACGCCCTCTTATCATGTGTGCAGAGGGGATAGTCTGTCAACACGTTCTTGCTACTGCGCCTCGAAGCAAGAATATGAACTTAGTTATTGACCAGATAACATAAGTTCATCTACAATCGAGGCGTAATCCCAGGAGGTATGCGATGCCGACGAATGTTGCGCTTACGGGGCTGGCGAAGGATCTGGCCGCGCGTGGCGATACCGGCAAGCCGATCCGCATCGGTCTGGTCGGCGCGGGTGAGATGGGGACCGACATCGTCAGCCGCGTCGCCCATATGCGCGGGATCGCCATCGGCGCGATCAGCGAACTGAAGCCCGGCGCTGCGCGACGGTCGGTTGAAATTGCCTATGGCAACGAGGTCAACGTCGCTGAGGTGTCGTCGGCCGATGCCGCCAATGCGGCGATGGAGCAGGGCAAGATCGCCTTGACCGACAACGTGCAGGCCCTGCTTGAGGCCGGGCTGATTGACGTTGTGGTTGATGCCACCGGCGTGCCGGCCGTGGGGGCGGAAATCGGACTGGCGGCGATGGAGCGCGGCAAGCATCTGGTGATGATGAACGTCGAGGCGGATGTGACGATCGGCGCCTACCTGCGGTCTGAGGCAGATCGTCTTGGGGTCGTCTATTCTCTGGGCGCGGGCGACGAGCCGTCATCCTGCATGGAACTGATCGAGTTCGTCAGCGCGATGGGCCACCGCATCGTCAGCGCGGGCAAGGGCAAGAACAATCCGCTGAACACCGACGCGACGCCGGATGTCTATCTGGAAGAAGCGACGCGCCGCAACATGAACCCGCGCATGCTGGTTGAATTTGTCGACGGGTCCAAGACCATGGTCGAGATGGCGGCCATCGCCAATGCGACGGGGCTGATCCCCGACAAGCCGGGCATGCACGGCCCTGCGGCCGGCCGCGACGAGTTGAACAAGGTGCTTGTCCCGGCCAGCGCCGGGGGGGTGCTGTCATCCGGCGACGGCCGGGTCGACTATACCATCGGCAAGGGCGTGGCCCCGGGCGTCTTCGTGGTCGCCGAGATGGACCACCCCCGCATCCGGGAACGGATGGAAGACCTGAAGATGGGCAGCGGCCCCTACTTCACCTTTCTGCGGCCTTATCACCTGACCAGCCTGGAAGTTCCGCTGACCTGCGCCCGCGCCGTGCTGTACGGCAAGGCGGACATGGTTCCGCTGCCGCGCCCGCTGGCCGAGGTTTGCGCGGTCGCAAAGCGCGATCTGGCGGTGGGCGACAGGCTCGACCAGATCGGCGAGTATTGCTACCGGGCCTGGATCATGGAGGCAGGCGAGGCCCGCCACGCCGGTGCCATCCCCTGCGGTCTGCTGACCGGGGCAAAGGTTACCGCGCCGATCCGCAAGGGCGACCTGATCACACGCGCGAACACGGCCGTTCCCGCCGACAGCAAGATCGCCCTGCTGCGTGCACGGCAGGACAAGATGCTGGGGCTTTAGGCCATGACCGCGTCCGACACGAAGATGACCGACAATCGCCCCTTCGCGATCCGCGCCTACACGCCCGATGAGTTGCGCGGGGCGCTGAAGCGGATGTACCTGATCCGCCGCTTCGAGGAAGGGGCCGAAGACAGCTACATGCGCGGTCTGATCCACGGCACGATGCACCTGTCGATCGGGCAAGAGGCCAGCGCCGTGGCGACCTGCATGGAACTGACCGACGATGACAAGATCACCTCTACCCACCGCGGCCACGGCCACTGCATCGCCAAGGGCGCGGACGTGGGGCGGATGTTCGCCGAGTTCTTCGGCAAGGAGACAGGCTATTGTCACGGGCGCGGCGGGTCGATGCACATCGCCGACGTCAAGACGGGGAACCTCGGGGCCAACGGCATCGTGGGCGGGGGCCTGCCGATTGCCGTCGGCGCGGCCCTTTCAGCCAAGCGGTTGGGCAAATCGGATGTGACGGTCTGCTTTTTCGGCGATGGGGCGAACAACGAGGGGGCGTTCCACGAATCGCTGAACATGGCATCGGTGTGGAAACTGCCGGTTGTATTCGTCTGCGAGAACAACCAGTACGGCATGTCCACTTCAATCAGGCGCTCGACGGCCGTGGCGCGGATTTCGGACCGGGCGGCAGCCTATTCGATGCCCGGCGTCACGGTGGACGGCAACGATTTCTCGGCGGTTGCCGAAGCGGTGCATCTGGCCAATGCCCGCGCGCGGGCCGGTGACGGGCCAAGCCTTGTCGAGAACCTGACCTATCGCTGGCGCGGCCATTCGAAATCCGACCGCAACCGCTATCGGACAAAGGAAGAGATCGAGATGTGGATGGGGCAGGACCCCATTACCCGCTTCCGGACCGAATTGATCGCGCATGGCATCACGGACGAGGCCGGAGCCGATGCGATCGAGGCGGCTGCCGTTGCCGACATGGAGGCGGGCATCGCTTTTGCGAAGGCCAGCCCTGCGCCCGATGTCTCTGAAGTGACCCGCTACGTTTACGCCGAGGTATAGGATGAACGCCGTCCCGCAAGATACCGCCCTGCGCACCTTGTCCTATGCCGAGGCGATCCGCGAGGCGATGGCCATCGCGATGGAGGCCGATCCGGCCGTGATCCTGATGGGCGAGGATATCGGCGTATATGGCGGCGCGTTCCAGGTGACGCTGGATTTGGTGGACCGCTTCGGCCCCGACCGGGTCATGGACACGCCGATTTCCGAACTGGGCGGGGCGGGCGTGGCCGTGGGCGCCGCGCTGACCGGCCTGAAGCCGATCTTCGAATTCCAGTTCAGCGATTTTGCCATGCTGGCGATGGAGCAGATTGTCAATCAGGCCGCCAAGCTGCGCTATATGCTGGGCGGCGAAGCTTCGGTGCCTGTCGTGTTCCGCCTTCCGTCCGGGTCGGGCACCGGGGCGGCGGCCCAGCACAGTCAGAGCATCGAGGCCTGGTTCGGCCATGTGCCCGGGCTGAAGGTGCTGCAACCGAGCACACCCGCGGATGCCAAGGGCATGCTGCTGGCGGCGCTGGCCGATCCCGACCCCGTGATGATCTTCGAGCACAAGCTGCTGTACAAGATGAAAGGCCCGGTCCCGGCGGGTCACCACCTGACGCCCATCGGCAAGGCCGCAGTCCGGCGTGAGGGAAGCGACCTGACCATCGTCGCAGGCTCGATCATGGTACATCGCGCGCTGGAAGCCGCCGGAAGGCTGGCAACAGAAGGAATCAGCGCCGAGGTTGTCGACCTGCGCAGCATCCGACCGATCGACCACGAGACGATCCTGGCCTCGGTGCGCAAGACCGGCCGGCTGATGGTGGTCTACGAAGGGGTCAAGGCCTTTGGCGTGGGGGCCGAGATCAGCGCGTTGGTGGCGGAAAGCGATGCCTTCGACTTTCTCGACGCGCCGATCCTGCGGCTTGGCGCTGCCGATGCGCCGGTGCCCTACAACCCTGATCTGGAACGCGCGTCGGTACCACAGGTGGACAGTATCGAATCCGCCGCCCGCCGTCTTGCCCGCCGCGAGGTGTGACGTGCCGACTGAAGTGATCCTGCCCAAGGTCGATATGGACATGACCCATGGCACGCTGGCCGTGTGGCACGCAGGCGACGGCGAAATTGTCGCCAAAGGCGCACCCCTGTTCGATATCGAAACCGACAAGGCGGCGATGGAAGTCGAGGCCCCGGCAACTGGCCGCTTGACCGGCATCGCGGCAAAGCCCGGTGAAAAGGTGGCGGTGGGCACAGTCGTGGCCCTGATCTATGCCGAGGGCGAGGTGCCCGGTTCTGCCCCCGCGGCACCTGCTGCGACGGTGCCGGTGCCCGACCACCGCGCCGACAGGGTGCCTTCCATTCAGACCCCTGCGGAAACGTCAAGGGCAGCCCCCGCGCCGACGGCACCTGGTGTCTTAGCGAAAGACGCGACAGCCCTGCGCGCAACGCCCGCCGCCCGTTCGGCCGCGCGCAAGGCCGGGGTCTTGCTGGAGGGGATCACGGGCACCGGCCCGCTTGGCCGCATCCAGCGCGATGACGTGCCGACCGGGCTGGACGCAGGCCCGGACAAGCCCTTGCCGCAGAGCTGGACGCCACAGCCCGGCCCTTTGAATGTCCGCAGCCGCAAGGGCAGCGGTCCGACGCTGGTCATGCTGCACGGCTTTACCGCCGACAGCCAAAGCTGGGCGCCGCTCGAAAAGGCCATTGGTTCGGGTCCGGCGCTGATCCGCATCGACTTGCCGTGCCACGGAAGATCGCCGCTGCGCCGCATCACCGGATTCGCCGGGCTTGCCCGCATGATGGTCGAGGCTTTCGACGAGGCGACGCGCGACCTCGGGATGGTTCATCTTCTGGGCCATTCGCTTGGCGGTGCGCTGGCCATTGCCATCGCCGATATCCGCCCGCGGCGTGTGGTCGGCCTGAGCCTTATCGCGCCCGCGGGCCTTGGCCCCGAGATCGATGCCGCAACGCTGCTGGGCATCACCCGCGCCACCCGGACCGAAAGTCTGGCCCCCTGGCTGCGCCGTCTGACCGCAAGCCCGGACATGATCTCCGACAGCTACGCCGAGGCGGCCATGCGTGCCCGGGGCGATGGTGCGATGCGCGCCGCACAGGCCGACATGGCAGATGCAATTCTGACCGACGGCACGCAGACCTTCGATGTGCAGGCCGCCCTTCACCGCCTGACCGCCCCTACCCGCATCATCTGGGGCCGCCAGGACAAGATCATCCCCAGTCGTCACGCCACGGCTCAGCGCACCGATGCCGCAATCCATCTTCTGGACGGTGCCGGCCATATCCCGCAAATGGAATGCCCCGAGCGCGTGGCGCGCGTCATTGGACTTGGCGGCGGCTCTCCCCTATAGACGAGTGTGAACCATCGAAGGGTAGTCGATGCTGCTGACAAATCCGGCCTTGGGCGTTCAAAGCGATGCAGACAGCCTGCGGGTCCGTGCGGTCTGGCTCTACCATGTCGAGGGGCTGACACAGAACGATGTCGCGCAGCGGCTGAACATCAACCGGGTCATGGTGGTGCGTCTCTTGGCCGACGCCAAGCGCCGCAACGAGGTGCGGATGACGATCTCGGCTCCGCTCGCCGGGCTTGTCGAGTTGGGGCGCACGGTCGAAACAAGGTTCGGAATCGACCGCGTGATCGTGGCCCCGTTCGACATGGCGGATGATGATCCGGTGCGGGTGATTGCGGCGGCCGCGGGCAACTATATTTCGGGGCGGATGGGGCCGGGCATGACCATCGGTGTGGGCTGGGGACGCACCCTGTACAACACCCTCCCGTTCATCACCGGCAGCACGCTGGAAGATTTTCGCGTCGTGTCACTGCTTGGCGGCATTGCTGCCGCCCGCAGGTTCAACCCCGCCGAATTCGCCTGGCAGTTCGCCGAACTGTTCCAGGGCGAAGGCTTCCTGATCCCCGCCCCCGCCGTGGTCGATAGTCCGGAAACCAAGCATGCGCTTTTGGAACGCTGCGGCCTGTCGTCGATTTTCGAGATGGCGGACAAGCTGGATGTGGTCCTGCTTTCGGTCGGTGGCATCTCGACGCTGACGACAAGCTACCGGACGGGCCACATCAGCGAGGCCGAGCGCCGGTCGCTGATCGAGGCGGGCGCCGTGGGGGATGTGCTGTACAATTTCATCGACGAAGCCGGTGCCATCGTGCCGCACGAAGTGAACGACCGGATCATTTCGGCAAACCTTGGACGACTTCGCAAGACGCCGGAACGCATTCTGGTCTCGGGCGGGCGCGAAAAGATCAGTGCACTGAGAGGCGCGATCCGCACGCTGGCCCCGACCGTGTTCGTCACCGACGAGACCACAGCCCGCGCCCTTATCGGCTGACCGCGCTTCGCCATAGCGCACGGGCACTTTCCAGGGGCTTCAGATAGTGTTCAAAGCCTGCATCGAACTGCGCCGCCATGTCGCGGCGCGGCTCTATCACGCCTTCCGGGCGGGTCCATGCGTCGTGGTCATGGGCAATTCCCACCGCATCCATTGCTGCTATTGCAGCGCCGCGCGCGCCGACTTCGGGCTTGCGGGCAATCTGCAGCGGACGGTGCAGGACATCGGCCACCATCTGGCCCCATACCCGGGAATTCGCCCCTTCGCCGCTGACCGAAACCGAACCGGGCAGTCCGGCGGCCTGAAAGCAATGACGAACCGCGCAGGCAACGGACCCGCAGACCGCCATCACCAGATCGGCTCTGGTGGTTGCCGTGCTCAGCCCGGACAGTTGGCCCTGGGTCGATGTGGTCCTGAAAGGGCATGAGGCCGGGCAAAAGCGCCATATCGGCGGGGCGAAGGGCAGCCACCTCGTGCTTGATCCCTTCCCGGGCGCGCCCCGGGACGTGGTCTACCACGAGTCGCGCAGGGACGGGCGGCTTGTGCTGATCTTTCCCTGGGGTGGCCGCTACATGATCGGCACCACCGACAGGAAGTTCGACGACAACCCCGACACGGCCCGTGCCGACGCAGCGGAAGTCGCCTATCTTCTGGGCGAGGTCAACGCGCTGATCCCGCAGGCACGGCTGACCGAAGCGTTCAACATGCACAATGACGAGACGACCGAGGCGCTGGTCTGGGCCGCAGAAAAAGCGGATGCGCCGGTGTTCCTGCAGGTCGGTCGCGCCGTCATTCCGCACATGGGTGTGGCGCGTGCCTGCGAGATGACCCGCCGCATCGCGGAACGGCCCGCTGCCCGGTATGTGATCCACCTTGACCACAGGTCGTGGGACGAGGTGATGGAGGCGATCCGGCTCGGCTTTTCCGCGGTCATGTAGGACGGCGCGCATCTGCCGTTTGAGGAAAACATCGCCACCACCCGCAAGATAGTGGAAATCGCCCATGCGTTCGGCATCCCGGTCGAGGCGGAACTGGGCAAGATTCCGGATGTGGGCGAAAGCGTCCACTGGGACGACTGCTACACCGACGTTGAAGAGGCCCGACGCCTTGTGGTCGAAACCGGTGTCGACACGCTGGCGATCCCGGTCGGTATCGTTCACGCAGTGATTCCCGGCCTGCCGATGGCACCGATCAACATCCAGCGGATCAGGGATATCAGCGCAGCCACGGGCATACCGCTGGTGCTGCACGGTGCTTGGGGGCTGACAGATCAGGAGGTTCAGGACGCAAAGGCCGCCGGAGTGCACAAGTTCAACGCCGACACGGACCTGCGCCACGCCTTCCGCGCCGGACTCGAAGCAGTCTTCGCCCAGGGCGACCGCCAGTTGGAAGCGGCCATGGCAGAAGGCAGGTCGCGGATGATCGAGGCGACCATCGACAAGACGCGGCAGTACGGCTGTGTAGGAAAGGCCGGACAGGCCTGAACCGGGCAGGGCATCGTTCCGGATTGGACAGACTTCACGGCATCTGGCACCTGCCGGGCCTTGCTGGAACCCGTCATCTGCCGGGAAAGTGCTGGCGGAAGCATTCTTTGCAGACTGTAGGCCCGTTGCCCTGCACGGGCGAAAGACCTTCTGCTTTGCCCAACCGAAACTGAACTTAAGAATAATTGAAATGCAGAATGTTCACATTCTTGCTGCGTTTCGGGTGCGACATGATCCAAATACCTATTCGGTGATCATGTGAACCAAGCAGGAAATGAGGCCTGCACTGGCAATGAAGACACGGCGCATGGCTGATTGCCACGCGCAGGCCGCGCTACGTTTCGGGCAGGATACATGCGCGTTCTGGAACAAATCGAACCTTTGGAAGGGATGGTCTTCCTTGTGGAGTTGAGCAAGCGGCACCGCTGCTCGTGACACCAGAAGGATGCGACCGAAACCATTGCCGATTTTGCGGCCAGCCGCAGCTTGGACCATCACCGGGACGAGGAGCAGAACATCATCGTCAGGAAACCCGGAACGCCGGGACAGGAACAGGTGCCTGCCGTGGCGCTGCACGGCCATATCGACATGGTCTGCAAGATTGCGCCGGGCTTCGCGCTTGACTTCAGCCCGCAGGGCGTGAAGCTGATCGTTGACGGCCACCGGATCCGGACCGAAGGGACGACCCTGGGCGCTGACAACGGGCTGGGCATTTCCTGCATTCTGGCGCTGCGCGACTCCACGGACATCCCGCATCCGCCGCTGGAATGCGTGATGACCGCGATAGAAGAGATGGCAAGATCGGTGGTGCCGGTGTTGACCCGACACTGCTGTCGGGCAAGCGGATGACCGACGTCAACTGGATCGACGAGCGTCAGCTTCTGGCGGGCTGTTCGGGCGACATGTCCTGCCGGACCGACAGCGCCGCCGGCCGGGAAGCGCCGGCAGTGGACCGGACCGCCCTGCTTATCGACCTGCGCGGTCTGCGCGGCGGCCAGTGCGCATTCGACATCCACCTTGACCGCGGCAATGCCATCACCGTCCCGGGTCGTCTGCTGCGGCGGGCGATGCAGGCCGGTCGCGTGCAGATCGCGACCTTACCAGCCTTGCCGATCTGCGTCGGTATCCGGCATTGGACCCCAGGAGTCTTGCCTGTGGAGTCGAACATACACACTTTTCGATTGACATATGTTCTGAACATTGTTTATCTCAACATACCGAATGTGCGGATTGGGAGGCTCGCATGGCAGAAATCTTTGATCATACGGGCGCGCCTGTCCGACATGGCCGGGCCCGGGTCAACGGCATCCGGATGCATTATGTGACGGCGGGGCAGGGTGCGCCTTTGCTGCTGCTGCACGGCACGCCCAAGACGCATTTCTACTGGTACAAGCTGATCCCGCTCCTGACCCCGCATTTCACCGTGGTGGCACCCGACCTGCGCGGCTTTGGCGATACCGACAAGCCGCCTGCGGAAGAGGGCTATGACAGCCTGACCAATGCCCGCGACATGGCCGCGCTGATGACCCATCTGGGGCACGACACCTTCCACCTGCACGGCGAAGACCGGGGGGCCGAGTTTGCCTACGCGCTTGCCGCAACCGAGCGCGCGCGGGTGAAGACGCTTTCCTTTGCCGAGATGCTTCTGTCGGGCGAGGGGCTGGAGGAATGGTCGAACTTCACCCCTGCCAATATCTCGTCCCAGTTCGACCTGCGCGGCGTCTGGGTCTGGCACATCCCGTTCTTCTGGATCCCGCACCTGCCGGAGATGCTGATCACCGGGCGCGAGCGTGAGTTCTGGGAATTCTGGATCAAGGCCGAAACCTGGAACCCCAATGCCATCACAAACGAGGCGATCGATGAATGGATTGCCCGCCTGTCGGCACCGGGCGGGCTGCGCGGCTGCCTCGAAACCTATCGGGCCGGACTGAAGAATGCCCGCATCAATGCCGGGTTGAAGCAGGAAAAGCTGACCCTGCCCATCCTGACCATCGGGGCACCGGAATTCTTCGGCGACCTGGTACGCGGCCAGATGGAGAAGGTGGCGACCGGGGTGGAACGCGCGGAAGTGTTTCAGGAATGCGGTCACAGCCTTGCCCTCGAGGCCCCCGAACGGCTGGCCACCACGCTGCGCGCCTTCATGCTGGACCGCTAGCCCCGGAGTGGCGCCGCCCGGAACGTTTCCGATTGCCGACCCAAGCCCCGGTACAACGGGCCCCGAAGATCATGACCATCATCAGGAGGAGAAACAGATGAAACTTCGCAGCTTCAAGACCTTCGCGCTTGCCATGTCGGTGGCGCTTGTCCCCGGTCTCGGCATCGCCGGGATCGCGGACGATATCGAGCACCCGCTCTGGTACAAGGCCCCGTCCGAAAAGACGATGGAACTGGCCAAACTTGACAATCTTGACGGCGTCGTGGTGTCGGACGGGCAGCGCGGCGAGCCGGGCTTTCCCGCGGCTGATCTCAAGCTGACCCCCGAACAGATCGAAAAGGTCAAGGCAGGCAAGTTCACCGTCGCCATCTCGATGGGGTGGCTGGGCGATGACTGGGCCAGCCAGCAGTTGATCGGGCTGAAGGAGACCTTCGAAAAGCTGGGCATCGAGGTCGTGGCCGAAACCAATGCCAACTGGGACGACGCCAAACAGATCGCGGACCTGGAAGCGATTTCGGTCCTGAAGCCCGATCTTCTGGTCTCGATCCCGCTGAACGGGCAGACGACCGCAAGTGCCTTCAAGAAGGTGGCCGAACAGGGTGCAAAGGTCGTGTTCATCGACCAGGCTGTGGACGGCATGGAGCCCGGCAAGGACTATGCCGCGATCATCTCGTCCGACAATCTGGCGCTTGGCATGTATCTCGCCGATGCGCTGGCGGCGGCGACCGGTGGCAAGGGCGATGTCGCCGCGATGTATTTCGCCAACGACTTCTATGTCACCAACCTGCGCTATGAGGGCTTCATCGCCCGCGTCATGGCCAAGTATCCGGACCTGAACGTGGTCGTCGCCGCCGGGCACAACAACCCCAACAAGGGCCAGGAAGTGGCGCAGGGCGTGCTTGCGCGCTATCCCAACCTGGCAGGGATGTATGCCAGCTGGTCGATCCCGGCGATGGGTGCGGTGACGGCCGCCACAGTGGCCGGCCGCACCCCGGCCGACTTCAAGATCGTGAACGAGAACTTCGACCAGATCGTCGCGCTGAACATGGCGCAGGACGGCTTCATTGCCGGCATCTCGTCGCAGCGCCCTTATGACCAGGGCGTGGCCGAGGCGACCATCGGTGCGCTGGCGCTGATCGGCGAGCCGACGCCGCCCTATGTCGTCGTTCCGCCGCTGAAAGTTACCCGTGACGTTCTGCCAGAAGCCTACAAGACGATCTACCGGATCGATCTTCCGGCCGAGATGTCCACCGCCCTGTCCCCGTGACGGTGCCTGCGGGCGCGGATCCCTCCCTTCCGCGCCCGCCTTTTCCTTTCGGAACCAGCCATGACCGACATCCTGTCCATGTCCGAAATCCGCAAGTGCTTTGCCCAGATCCCGGTGCTGAAGCGTGTGAACTTCACCCTGCGGCGTGGCGAGATCCATGCGCTCATGGGCGGGAACGGGGCCGGCAAGTCGACGCTGATGAAGATTCTGACCGGGGTCTATCAGCGCGATGGCGGGACGATAAGGATCGACGGCCAGACGGCCCATTACCACGATACCCTGTCGGCCGAACGTGCGGGCGTGGCAATGATCTTCCAGGAGTTTTCGCTGGTGCCCACCCTGACCGTGGCACAGAACATCTTCCTCGGGCGCGAGCCGAAGTACCCGGGAACGCCCTTCATCAACAATACCGAGATGGTGCGCCGGTCCCGCGCGCTGTTGCGGGACCTTGGCGTCGATATCGATCCCGAACAGCAGGTGTCGGGCCTTTCGGTCGGCTTGATGCAGATCGTCGAGATTGCCAAGGCGCTGTCCAAGAAGGCGCGCATCCTGGTGATGGACGAGCCGACCTCATCGCTTTCCGAGACCGAAACCGGGGCGTTGTTCGCGCTGGTGCGGCGGCTGCGCGCGCAGGGGCTGTCCGTTGTCTACATCTCGCACCGGATGGCAGAAATCCTGACGCTGTGCGACCGCGTCACCGTCATGCGCGATGGCGAGACGGTGATGACCGCCGATTGCTCGGCGTTGTCGGTTCAGACAATCATCGGGGCGATGCTGGGCGAGGGAAACTCTGCGTCCTTTGTCTGGCACGACCGCGGGCCCGCACCCCAAGCAGAGCCGATCCTTGAGGTGCGCAGTCTCAGGCTGGCCAAGCGGATCGACGACGTCAGCTTCGACATCCGCCCGGGTGAGATTGTCGGTCTGGCGGGCCTCATGGGCTCTGGCCGGACCGAGATTGCCGAAACGATCTTTGGCCGCCGCGCCGCGCTGTCGGGCGAGATCATCTTCGACGGCGCTCCGGTGCGCGGTCAGGCCGATGCGATCAGCCGGGGCATCGCAATGGTACCGGAGGATCGCCGCAAGATGGGCCTCGTGCTGGATCATTCTGTCGGAGACAACATCGTGCTGCCGAACCTTGCCCGGTTCACGGGGCTGTTGTTCATGCGTGACCAGCAGGCCCGGGCCACGGTGGACCGCACCATCCGCGACCTGTCGATCAAGACCGACGGGCCTGACAAGCTGGCCCGCCTGCTGTCGGGCGGCAATCAGCAGAAGATCGTGATCGGCAAATGGCTGGCCCGCGATCCGCGTCTGCTGATCCTGGACGAGCCGACCATCGGCGTGGATATCGGGGCCAAGTCCGAGATCGTCGAAACCGTCCGCGCGATGGCCGACCGGGGTACGGCGGTTCTGGTGATCTCGTCCGAACTTGAAGAACTGATGGCGATCAGCGACCGCATTCTGGTGTTGCACGGCGGTCGCATCGCCGATCAGATGAACCGCCGCGATGTCGCAAATGAAGAGGAGCTTCACCATGCAATCCAAGGCCATAGCCGCCCGGCGCTCCGCACCATCGATGCGTGACATCCAGTGGCAGAATTACGTCGTCTACATTTTCTTTGCCGCAGTGTTGGTGTTCTTTTCAGTCACCATCGGTGACAAGGGCTTTCTGTCGGTGATGAACCTGTTCAACATCGCGCGCACCACGGCAATGATCACCGTGATCGCCGTGGCCATGACCTTTGTTATCTCGGCAGGTGAGCTTGACCTGTCGGTCGGATCGACAGCGGCCCTGGCGGCTCTGACCTGCGCGCTCGTCATGCAGGCCGGCTATCCCTGGCCTGCTGCGGTGATCGCGGCCCTGCTTGCGGGCATGGCGGTGGGCAGCCTGAACGGGTTTTTCGTGACGGTCATCGGTATTCCGTCTTTCCTTGTCACGCTGGGGATGATGCAGTTCATCCGTGGCGTCGACATGCGGGTGACCTACACGAACCCGGTGTCGATCTCGAACCAGACCTTCAATGCGCTGTTCGGATCAGGCAACATCGGTGGGGTGCCGTCGCTGCTGATCTGGTCCGTGGCCATTGCGATCCTGGGGCATGTGGTGCTGAAGTATACGGCCTTTGGCCGCGCGGTCCTGGCCACGGGCGGAAACCGGCTGGCGGCAGAGTATTCGGGCATCAAGACCCGCCGCATCAAGTTCGCCGTCTTCCTGATGTCGGGTGCGGCGGCGGCTCTGGCGGGGATGCTCTATTCCGGCATGATGCAGACGGCGCGGTTCAACTTCGGAGAAGGGGCCGAGTTGATGGCGATTGCCGCCGTCATCCTGGGCGGCACAAGCCTGTTCGGCGGCAAGGGCACCATCCTTGGCACCTTTGCGGGCTCGCTGCTGATCGGCACGATCAACAACGGGCTGATCATCATGGGGCTTGATGTCAGCGAGCAGATGATGGTTGCGGGTGGGATCATCATCCTGGCGGTGGCCTTCGGCAAGAAACCTGCGACCTGAGGGTCGCCGTCTGCCTGCGCCGGAGGCTATGCCAGAAGACCCTTGATCTCTGCCCGCACCTCTGCCGTATCCCGCCCGGTCAAGCCGATCAGGGTGCGGCGAAACCGGATATCGTCGAGACAGCCCATCCGCGCGGTTCGGGCGATGTGGCGGAAACCGGGTTCCGGGCATCGTCAGGGTGGTGATCGAACTGGTCGCGCATTGCCCAGGCCCGCGGCCATGGCGGCATAGGCGCTGCGGCCTGCTGACAGGCAGTGCCGAATGGCGGGCGGCGAACCCTCGGGCCAATCGATCAGAACCAGATCGGCCCGCCGGCCGGGGGCAATCTCTCCCCGGTCTGTCAGACCGAGCGCAAGAGCAGGGTTCGCGGCCACAAGTTTCCACAGATCGGACAGGGACGCCACGCCATCGGCCCGAAGCCGCGCCACGGCCGAGAGCATGGCAGGATAGTAGTAGTCAGAGGCAAGGATGTCGCAAAGCCCCCCGGCCACCATGTCGGCCGCGCCGGGAGAGCCCAGATGACTGCCCCCGCGCGCCGCATTGGGCGCGCCAAAGACGATCCAGTCACCTGCTTCCCGCGCGGCGCGGGTCACGGCCGGGTTCATCGGGAATTCAGAAATCCGCGCGCCGTGGCTGCGATAGAAGTCGCGGGTCCGGGCCTGGCTGTCATCATGGCTCAACATCGCCGCCCCGGCCTGCCCTGCACGCGCACCTGCCCGGGCGATCGCGGCGGGAACCTCGGGGCGGCGTTCCCACATCGCCTTGATCAGGGTGACGAAATCCGCCGTCGTCATGCCCGCGCGGCGGGCGCGGGGCTCCATCTTGCGGGCAAAACCGGCACTGTCCATGTCAGCCACGGGCAGGGCAGGGTCATGGTCGAAGGGGCGGGTCTGCAACGGGCAATCGGGATGCAGGACACCCATCGTCGTGTGGTCATTGAAGGCAAGCGCTGGCAGCAATGGCCCCGCCAGCGCACGGTCGATCAGGGGAAGGGCCTCGAAGCAGAAGGTCTCCCAGCGCAACTGGACGCGGTTTTCGACCGTGAGACGCGGCGCAAGGGTGGCGAGCGCGGTCACCACCGCTTCGCCGGTGCCGACGGAACGCAGCCCCGGCTCCCACGACAGGGTCAGCGCGTGATAGGCGGTGGCAATCCCGTTTGCGGCAAGTTGCCGGTCGGTTTCCAGAAGCGCCACGGCGGTGGGGATCATCACGCCCGGACGGGGCATCAGCTGGCGTTCAAAGGCATCGCCGTGGATGTCGACCATCGCCGGGGCAAGGACCATCCCCCGCCCGTCCATGACGCGTGCCCCGTCGCGCGCGGTATCCAGCCCGGAGATCATGCCACCCTCGACCCTGACGGCGACGTCCGCGACGCGGTCGGGCAGCACCACCGCTGCCCCTTCGATGACCATCGCCTCCATCACCGTCGTTCCATCACCAGATGCCAGTGCCATGATCCCGGGGTTTCATGCTCGCGATCCTCGAGCCGGATCACTTCGAAGTCCGAGAAAAGGTCGAGCAGGTCCCGCCCGGTGCAGAAATAGTGGGGATGCACCTTGTCCCCGGTCCCGTCAAAGACCCAGGTATTGCGCGAGATTTCCCGCCCCGGCGCGCGCGCCAGTTCGACAGGCACCCGCCGCGCCGACAGCATGGTGCCAAGAAACGTGCCGCCCGGCCGCAGGACACGCGCGATTTCGGCAATTGTGGCACGCAGGACGGTTTCATTGCCATGATAGATGACGTTCCAGGACAGGACATGGTCAAAGGTGCCATCGGCATAGGGCAGCTTCGTCATGCGGCCAACCTCGGCCGCGACAGTCAGCCCCTCGGCACCGGCGATGCGGATGATCCGGGCAATCCCTTCGCCCGCCGCGTCCAGCGCCGAGACGGAAAAGCCCTGCCGTGCGAGCGCCAGCGCATGACGCCCGACCCCGGCACCAAGATCGAGCACATGGGCACCGTCCGGCAGCAAGGCCGCATGAGCCAGCACCTCTGCCTCGGGCTGCTCCCATTTCGACGTGCCATCGGCGCGGGACCATTCGCGGTCCCAGTACTCGGGCGCGGTGTCTGTGGTCATCCTGGCACTCCCATGATCCGCTGGCGCATCAGCGCACCCAGTTGTTCCACGCCAACCACAACGACCGCAATCATCAGGATCACGGACAGCGCGGTCGGATAATCGAAAAGGTCGAAGGCGACCTTGAGTTCGATGCCGATTCCCCCAGCCCCGACAAGCCCGAGTATCGTGGAAGACCGCACGGCCTTTTCCAGCCCGAAGAGCGAGGTCGAGACGAAGGCCGGCATCGCCCCCGGGATTACCGCAGCCGCGGCCACGTCGATGCGGCGCGCGCCGGTGGCGGTCAGCGCCTCGGCCGGGCCCGGATCGGTGTTTTCCATGTCATCGGCGAAGAAGCGGCCACAGAACCCCAGGGTGTCAAGGGCGATGGCCAGAACGCCGGCAAGGGGGCCAAGGCCCACCGCCACCACAAAGACAAGCGCCCAGACCAGATCGGGCACCGCGCGGATGAACCCCAGGATCACCCGCACCGCCGTGTTGACCAGCCGCCCGGCCAGAACCCCGCGCGCCGCCAGAAGTGCCACCGGCAGCGACACCAGGATGCCGATGGCCGCCCCTGCGATGGCGATCTGCAGCGTCTCGACCATCTTCCACGCCAAACTACCCAGGTTGTCGGTGGAGGGCGGCCAGGCGCGGGACAGGAAATCGGCCAGCCGCGGCGGCGCGGCGACCAGCCGGTCGAGCGACCATCCCGCGCTGTCCAGCGACCAGAAGATGACGATGACCGCAGCCAGATAGCCCAGAAACCCGACAGCGCCGGGCGCGGCAAAACGGTGCGGCAGGGCACGTGCGTCAGACATAAAGATGCCCCATCTCGGCCGGAGAGACATCTGCGGCGGCGGCGTCAATCGCCATGCGCCCGCCCTTCAGCCCCAGCACGCGGTCACCGAAGTTCAGCGCGTGCCGGACGTTATGCGATGTGAACAGCACGGTCACCCCCCCGCGCTTTACCAGCGAGATCAAGAGCGCCATCACCTCTTCGCCTGCCTGCGGGTCAAGCGAGGCGCAGGGTTCGTCGGCCACCAGAAAGCGGGGATTGCCCACCAGCGCGCGCGCAATGGCGACACGCTGGCTTTGCCCGCCCGAAAGCCTGTCAGCCCGGCGAAGCGCGAGGTCGGCCAGCCCCACCTTGTCCAGGGCCTCCATGGCCGCAGTGCGCGCCGCTGCGGGGGCAAGCGCCTGCACCCAGTATCGCGGTCCCGACTGCCGCCCCAAAAGCCCGTGGATGACATTCGACAGGACCGACAGCCGCGGCACCAGATTGTGTTTCTGCGCCACAAGCCCGGTGCGCGCGCGCAGGCTGCGCCGTGCGGCCGGCCCCAGCGCGAACAGGTTCTGCCCCAGCAGAGACACCTCTCCGGCATCGGGGGGAACAATGCCAAGGCAACAGCGCAACAGCGTGGACTTGCCGGTGCCATTCGCCCCGACAAGCGCCACGCAATCGCCCTGGCGGATGGTAAAGCCGATATCCGCAAAGACCGGCCCCGCGCCATAGCCCTTGGCCAGACCGCTGACCCGCAGGTCTATCTCTTGCACCGAGGTGGCGGCGGCGGGACAGGGCAAGGGCCGATCCAGAGGCAAGCGGTCATTCCCCGATGAAGTTGTCGAACTGGGGATAGCCGGCTGTCGTGTACATCGACCGCACGATGTCGTAGTTCGCGTCCTCGATGGTCACAAGATCCATGCCAATGTACTTGTCGTTCTCTTCATGGCTCGTGATGGCGGTGATGATCTGGTCCTTGTTGGCGATGATCGCGTCGCGGATCATCGTCTGCACCTCGGTCGGCACGTGGGCGCCTGCCATGATCATGTCATTGGGCAGGTCGCCCGACCGCGCCAGAACCCGGAAGAACCCATAGGGAACCGAGGTATCATTGTCGCGGGCCGAGGAAATCCAGCTGCCTTCGTTGATTCCGATGGCCGCGACATCGCCCGCCTTCAGCGCCTCATGCGCGATGTTGCGCGCAGTGTGGACCCGTTCGATGTCATTGACCGGATTGACGCCGTAATCGGCCATCAGCTGCATCGGGCAAAGCATGTTGGACGTGGACCCGATGTCGCCGAAGGCCACAGTCTTGCCGCGCAGATCCTCCATGCTGTCGATCCCGGATTCCGCGCGCACGATGATCGCACAGCGATAGTCCGGACGGCCAAAGCCGATCAGCGGGGTCGCCTCGGTCAGGGTGTTGATCACGATGTATTCGGCCGGGCCGGTGATGACAAAGTCCACCGTCTCACCGCGCAACGCCTCGGCGGCAGCGGTACGCGAGGAAACCGGGAAGAACTCGAACGTCTGACCCGTGGCGGTTTCAAGCGCCGCCTTGAACGGCCCCCACTCGGCCTGCAGGCGCTCCAGCCCCTCGACATCGGTTACCGCGATGCTCCAGGTCTCGGCGGAAACGGCGCTTGCGCCCAGAACGGCAACCGCCGCCCCCATCAGTAACGTCTTCAGCGACATCGGAGATACTCCTGTTGGGATTCAACCAAGCCACGGCTAGGCACTGCACATGACGTTCTGATTGCGGGACGGTTACGTATTTCCGACGTTTTTGTGACGGTCTTGCGAAGCTCCGGGCGACAGCGCTGCCAGGGCGGCCTGTCCGGTCGGGTTGGGGGACGGCTGAAAAGCATTCACAAACACGGGAGTATACCAATGGCCCTTTCAACTGGCCTGTGCCCAGGCGCGCGAGGTGATTGAGGCGACGGTTTTGGGATCGTTGGCGAAGCGGTTCCAGCGTCCCTGCAGACTGGTTATCGCCCGCGCTTGCCTGTCGGCTGCGCTGCCCACGCCATCTCGGGATCAAGCCGGATCGTCAGCGACCTGCGGCGCTTGCGCGCCTTGTCATACTCGGGCCAGTTCAGGGTCTTGTAGGCCGGTGGGTTCAGTCCGCTCATGCCCTCCATCTATCACGCTGGAGTCACAAGATGAATCCCTCAAGGGATTTGGGCATCAAAGTCCTTCCTTGATCCGGAAACCCGCGCAAGTCTTTGGTGACGGTGAGTCACTCCATAACGTAGCAAGACGGCGCGAAGCCCTGGCCAACCAACAAATCTCTGCTCCGGGCAGGCGCGACCAAAGGTCGGCCTTGAAGCAGGTCGGGGGCCGCCCTAGTGTCCGCCGCGACCGGGGGGGTGCAATGGCAGGCAAGCGCAATATCTTTGAAGAGGTCGGAACCGCAGCCCCCGCCCCCCTGCCGCAGGGCGGCGGGATCGACCGGCGCGGGGCAGGGGGCGCGCGCGGCGCAGTCCGGGTCTGGCTGATGATCCTCTTCGCCCTGGTCGCGCTGATGATCGCGGTTGGCGGGGCCACGCGGCTGACCGACAGCGGTCTGTCGATCACCGAATGGAAACCGCTGACCGGTGCCCTGCCGCCGCTGGATGCGGCAAGCTGGCAGGCAGAGTTCGACAAGTACCGGGCCATCCCCGAGTATCAGCTGCAGAACAGCGGCATGACGCTGGAGGCGTTCAAGATCATCTACTGGTGGGAATGGGGCCACCGTCAGCTGGGGCGGCTGATCGGGCTGGTCTGGGCTGCGGGGTTTCTGGGCCTTCTGGCCGCGCGCCGCATTCCGGCGGGCTGGACGCCGCGCCTGTTGCTTCTTGGTGCCCTGGGCGGGGCACAGGGGGCGATCGGCTGGTGGATGGTGTCATCGGGTCTGACCGGGGACCGGGTTGATGTCGCCTCCTACCGGCTGGCCGTGCATCTGGGGCTGGCCTTCGTGATCCTGGGCCTTCTGGCGTGGAATGTGATGCTGCTGGGGCGCAGCGAGGTAGAGATGATCCAGGCGCGGCGCGGGCGCGAGGCGAAGCTGTTTGGCCTGTCGACCGGCCTGATGCATTTCGCTTTCCTGCAGATTCTGCTGGGCGCGCTGGTGGCGGGCATAGACGCGGGCCGTGCCTTTCCGACCTGGCCGGACATGAACGGGCGGTTCTTTCCTGCCGATGCCTTCTATGTGCCGGGACGCCCGGCCTGGGCCGCATTCTTTGAAAATCCGGGCCTTGTGCAGTTCATCCACCGCATGTCGGGCTATCTGCTGCTGGTCTTCGCTTGTGTGGTCTGGCTGCGCGGGCGCAGATCGGCGCATCGCAGCACGAGGCTGGCCTTCACGGTGATGATGGCGGCGCTCTTGGTTCAGGTTCTGATCGGCATTGCCACTGTCCTGTCGGCGGCTGCGCTGCATGTCGCACTGACCCATCAGGTTGCGGCAGTGGTGCTGTGGGTCCTGATCCTGCGCGCGCGATACCTGAGCCAATATCCCCGGGCGGGATCGATCCGGAAGGGAACCGCATGACGGCCTATGAAAAGCTGATGGCTTTCCAGCGCCAGACGGAAGCGCTGGCGCAGGTTGCCGGGCGGCTGGGCTGGGACCAGGAAACCATGATGCCGCGCGGCGCGGCCGGGCAGCGGTCGGAAGAGATGGGCGCGATCGAAGGCATCCTGCACGCCCGCCGCACCGATCCGCGCATCGCCGACTGGCTGGCGGCAGCGCGGCCGGGCGATGAGGTGGCGGCGGCGCAGATGCGTCACATCGCGCGCAGCCATGCGCGGATGGTCAAGGTGCCGGGTGCCCTGGCCGAAGAAATTGCGCGCGTCACCTCGGTGGCCCAGGGCATCTGGGCGCAGGCGCGGGCAAATGACGATGTTGCGGCCTTTCTGCCGGTGCTGGACCGCGTGCTGCGCCTGCGCCGGGAAGAAGCGGCTTGCCTGGCACAGGGCGGCGATCTTTATGACGCCTTGATCGATGATTACGAGCCGGGGGCAACGGCGGCCAGCCTTGGCGCGATGTTCGACCGGATGCGGCCCCGCCTGGTGGCGTTGCGCGGCGCGGTGCTGGGCGCGGCGTTTCAGCCCGCGCCGCTGCAGGGGCATTTCGGCACCGAAGGCCAGTTACGGCTGGCGCGCGATATCGCGACCGCCTTCGGCTATGACTGGGCGCGCGGCCGGCTGGACATCGCGGTGCATCCGTTCTCGTCCGGGTCCGGATCGGACGTGCGGATCACCACGCGGGTGGTCGAGACCGATCCGTTCAACTGCCTGTATTCCACGATCCACGAGGTGGGCCATGCCTGCTACGAGCTCAGCATCGATCCTGATTTCGCGCTGACCCCGCTGGGGGCAGGCGTGTCGATGGGGGTGCATGAAAGCCAGAGCCGGATCTACGAAAACCAGCTTGGCCGCAGCCGCGCCTTCTGCGGCTGGCTGTTCGGTCAGATGCGCGAACGCTTCGGGCCGTTCGCGGTCGCCGACGCCGATGCCTTCTATGGGGCGGTCAACCGCGTGCAATCCGGCTTCATCCGGACCGAGGCTGATGAGGTGCATTACAATCTGCACATCATGATGCGCTTTGATCTGGAACGGGCGCTGATCCGGGGCGATCTGGCCGTTGCCGATCTGGAGGCGGCCTGGAACGACCGGTTCCTGGCCGATTTCGGGGTGGCGGTGGACCGGCCCGCGCACGGCATGCTGCAGGATGTGCATTGGTCAGAGGGCCTGTTCGGCTATTTTCCGACCTACACGCTGGGCAATGTCTATGCCGGCTGCCTGCATCAGGCCCTGCGTGGGGCAGTGCCGGACCTCGACTCTCAGCTTGGCCGGGGCGACATGGCCGCAGCGACCGGCTGGCTGCGCGAAAATCTGCAACGCCACGGCGGGCTTTACCCGCCCCGCGAAACGGTGGCCCGCGCCTGCGGGTTCGAGCCATCCGAGGGGCCGTTGCTGGACTATCTGGAAGCGAAGTTCGGCGGACTGTACGGTTTATGACCGGTTCTGGCGTGGCAGAACGGCGCGCTGTATGGATGCTGGCGCTGGGCCAGACACTGGGCTATGCCTGTTTTTACTACATTTTCGCGGCGATGGTCGTGAGCTGGCAGGATGCGCTGGGCTGGGACAAGGCGGTGCTGGCGCTGGGGCCGACGGTTGCCATCCTTGTTTCGGCGGGACTGGCACCGTTTGTGGGCCGGGCGGTGGACCGGGGGCATGGGCCGCGCCTTATGGTGGGCGGGGCGCTGGCCGGTGCCGCGTCGCTTGCGGTGCTGGCGGGCGTTTCGCACCCTTGGGTCTATCTGGCGGCCTGGGTCGGGTTAGGCATAGCCCAGGCAAGTTGCCTGTACGAAGTGTGCTTCGCCCTGCTGATCCGCCGCTTTGGCCTTGCCGCGCGCAGTGCGATCACCAGGGTGACGCTGGTCGCCGGGTTCGCTTCGACCCTGGCCTTTCCGGCGGCGGCAGCGCTGACCCCGGCGCTGGGGTGGCAGGGCACAGTCTGGGTAGCGGTTGCTGTGACGGTACTGGCCATCGTGCCGCTGCATCTGGCGGGCGCAGGGATCATCTCACAGGGGCCGGCACAGGGACGCGAAGGCGCGCAGTTTGCCCCGGCGGCGCGGGATGTGCTGCGGCTGGCGGACTTCTGGCGACTGGCGGCGGTCTTTTCGCTGCTGAACCTGAACCACTGGATGCTGATCAGCTTCATGCTGCCGGTCTTTGCGGCGCAGGGGCTGGGGGCCGGGCTGGCCGTGGCCGCTGCCGCCTGCGTCGGTCCCGCCCAGGTGCTGGGGCGTCTGGCACTGATGCGGTCAGAGGCCCGCCTGGGGACGGGTCTGGCGACAAGGCTGACGCTTTGCGCCATTGTGGCGGCCTCTGTGCTGCTGGCGCTTGCCGGTCTGGCCCCGCTGCTTGCCTTCGGCTTTGCCGCAGTCCAGGGCGCGGCGATGGGGGTGATGACCATCCTGCGCCCGATGATTGTGGCCGACACGCTTGGCTCGCAGACCTATGGCGCGATAGCCGGGATGATGTCGATCCCGACCCTGCTGTCCAGCGCCGCCGCCCCGCTGCTGGGGGCGTTGCTGCTGGGGGCAGGCGGGGTCGGTCTGCTGATCGGCGTCGCACTGATCCTGGCGCTGCTTGCCCTTGGCCTGGCGCTGACGGCCGGGGCGCAGGCGCAATAGCCCCTTCTTCTGTTCACAAATATCCCCGGGGGGTGAATTGGCCGAAGGCCAAGAGGGGGGCAGGCAGCCCCCCCTCACCGCTCCCAGTCGGGCATACGCTTTTCCAGAAAAGCGCTGATCCCTTCATCGGTGTCGCGCCACAGCATGTTTTCGGTCATCACGGCGGCGGTCTGCGCATAGGCATCGGCCAAGGGCAGCGGCAGCTGATCGTAGAAGGCGCGCTTGCCGATCCGGACAGCCGCCGTCAGCTTGGCCGCCAGAAGTGCTGCCAGCGCTTCGGTTTCCGCCTGCAGCGCGTCCTGCGGGACCACGCGGTTCACCAGCCCCACCTCGCGGGCGCGGGCGGCATCGATGAACTGGCCTGTGGTCAGCATTTCGAAAGCCACCTTTGCGGGTACGTTGCGCGACAGCGCCACCATCGGCGTGGAACAGAACAGGCCGATGTTCACGCCATTGACGCCAAAGCGCGCGCCCTCGGCGGCCACGGCCAGATCGCAGGAGGCGACAAGCTGGCATCCGGCGGCCGTGGCAATGCCATGCACCTGGGCGATGACCGGCTGGGGCAGGGCGGGGATGGCCTGCATCACCTCGGCACAGCGGGCGAACAGGCGCCCGAAACAGGCGCGGCCCTTGTCAGGCGCGGCACGGTCGGCCTGCATTTCCTTCAGGTCATGCCCCGCGCAGAAGGCTGTTCCACTGCCGCGCAGGATCACAACCTTTGTCGATCTGTCCCCGGCCAGCTGCGCAAAGGTGTTCAGCAGCGCGTCCAGCATGGCATCGGACAGCGCATTCAGATTGGCGGGCCTGTTCATCGTCAGGGTGGCAACGCCGCCCGCATCGCTGCGCAGAAGGATTGCTTCGGTCATTGTCTGTCCCCCGTGTTGCGCCAGTCGAGGTGCGGGGCCAGGCGGTGGGAAGCCTTGGCACCGCCGATGACAGCCCAGGCGATTGCGGCCCTTCGTCTGGCAGGATTTGCGCAGATTGTGCAGGCGATGCTGTCTGACCGGCCTGACGACAGCGCGCTGCATCTGCGCCTTGCGGTCTTTGCCCGGAACCTTCCGCCCGCCCGGTGACCGGCAGGGGTCAGCGCCCGGCGCGCCTGAACCGGCCGTCGATCTGCGCGCCGCTTTCGATGATCAGCACGTCATAATTCACTTCGACAGTCACAACAGCCGAAGAGCGCAGTGTGAAGGACAGGCAGCTGACCTTGCCCTCCAGCGTGCCGCGCACCTCGACTGTTTCGGCACTGACCGACCCCTTGACCAGCCCTTCGGTCCCGACGATAAGGGTTTGGGCCGAAATGTCGCCCGCGACTTCGCCCAGAATCTCCACCGTCCCGGCAGAGCTGAGATCGCCTGACAGGCGGATGTCTGCGTCCAGAACGGTACGTCCGCCCGGCACAGAGGGGCGGGGCGGCGGGCGCAGGGCCGCATCGGTTTCGGCTGGCTTGGTCGTCATCTGCATTCCTCCGGCCGTGAGTGTATTCTGCAATCAGGCTGCTGGCGATAGACGCCGAACTGCCGCACAAGGTCAAGCCCGCTTGTGGAAGCGGCAGGACAATCGCTTGAAACGCCGCTGGATACCTTTCCTGGCTGATCCGTGACTCCGGTGGGGTCTTGCAATGATGTGGTTTTCCGATGCCGCCTCTGTCGCTTTCGGGTTGTTTCTTCTGTTGCGCGATGCGGTTCCTGATCCGCCCGGAACGGAAGCCGTCTTTGCGGCGGGTCAGGATGATTTTCGCGATCCGCCAGCGGCGGGATGGTTTTTCAGCACCCTGACAAAGCCATCATCATTCAGCCGGCGAAATGACCCTCCAGCGAATCCTTTGCTCCTTCCGGGGGCAGGGGTTGCAATCGCCATCCTGCTGCGGTAAAGGCGCGGCACTTCACAGGCGGAGTGCGGGCTTGCAGGGGAGACATCCCTGTCGGTCCACCGGTTGGCCCCCAAAGGCTGAATCATTCCGCCGAGGCGCAAACCGGAAAGGACATTTGCACATGGCGCTGCCTGAATTTTCCATGCGTCAGCTTCTTGAAGCTGGCGTTCACTACGGCCACCAGACGGCCCGCTGGAACCCGAAGATGGGGGAATACATCTATGGCGACCGCAACGGCATTCATATCATCGACCTGACGCAGACGGTTCCGCTGCTGGATGCGGCACTGAACATCGTGCGCGAAACGGTTGCCAAGGGCGGGCGCATCCTGTTTGTCGGCACCAAGCGCCAGGCGCAGAAGCCGGTTGCGGAAGCTGCCGACAAATGCGCGCAGTTCTATATGAACCACCGCTGGCTGGGCGGCACGCTGACCAACTGGAAAACCGTGTCGCAGTCGATCCAGCGCCTCAAGCAGCTGGACGAGCTGATGGGGCATGGCGCCGAAGGCATGACCAAGAAGGAACGCCTGAACATGGAACGCGAACAGTCGAAGTTGCAGGCTTCGCTGGGCGGCATCCGGGAAATGGGTGGCACGCCCGACCTTCTGTTCATCATCGATGTCGGCAAGGAAGACCTGGCCATTCTGGAAGCACAGAAGCTGGGCATTCCGGTGATCGGGGTTGTCGATACCAACTGCTCGCCCAAGGGTGTGGATTATGTCATCCCCGGCAATGACGATGCCGCGCGCGCGATCCAGCTATACTGCGATCTGGTCGCCCGCGCCGCGCTGGACGGCATGACCGCCCAGATGGGGGCTGCCGGCATCGATCTGGGCGCGCTGGAAGTCGCCCCCGGGGAAGAGGCGCTTGCCGAGGCGTAGGCCCGTCGCATCTTCGTCATCCGACGGGGGTAAACCCCGCCGGACCACCCAATTCTTCTTCAAGGAGAGCCGCTATGGCAATCACCGCCCAGATGGTGAAGGAACTGCGCGAGTCGACCGGCGCAGGCATGATGGACGCAAAGCGGGCGCTGACCGAGACCGACGGCAATATGGACGCCGCCGTTGACTGGCTGCGCACCAAAGGCCTGGCCAAGGCCGCCAAGAAGGCCGACCGCGTGGCGGCAGAGGGTCTTGTCGGGGTTGCCGTCCGCGATGGCCGCGGTGTGGCCATTGAAATCAACTCGGAAACCGATTTTGTTGCCAAGAACGCCGATTTCCAGGCGCTGGTGGCCGAAGTGACCAAGGTTGCCCTGCAGACCGGCAAGGATGTGGAGGTTCTGAAGGCCACGCATTTGAACGGCAAGCCGGTGGAACAGGTTCTGACCGAAGCCATCGCCCGCATCGGCGAGAACATGACGCTGCGCCGGATGCATGTGCTGGAAGGCGACACGGTGGTGTCCTATGTGCACAACGCCGCCGCAGAAGGCATGGGCAAGATCGGCGTCCTGGTGGCGCTGAAAGGCCCGGCGGACAAGGCGCAGGCCATTGGCCGGCAGTTCGCCATGCATATCGCGGCTACCGCGCCGCTGGCGCTTTCGGAAGCGGCACTTGACCCTGCGGTGATGGAGCGTGAGCTTACCGTGCAGACGCAAAAGGCGCTGGAAGAAAACGCGGCCTCTGCCAGGCCGAAGCCCGATGAGGTGATCCACAACAACATCATCCCGGGCCGGATGAAGAAGTTCATCTCGGAATCGACGCTGCTGGGCCAGGCATTCGTGATCAACCCTGATCTGACAATCGAACAGGCCGCCAGGGAGGCCGGGGTCGAGATTACCGGCTATGCCCGCGTGCTGGTGGGCGAAGGCATCGAAAAAGAGAAAGAGGATTTCGCCGCCGAAGTCGCCAAGACCCTCGGCCGCTGATTTCCCGTCGCGCAACCTGCTGAACCGGCGCGGCCCTGCGGGCTGCGCCGTTTTTCGTTCTGGCCCTGACGGTGCCTCTGGTCCTTCGGTCCTTGCCGCGATAACACCCAAGGCACGGGGGCAGGGGGGTGCATGACAGGGTCGTGGGACGTGGTGGTGATCGGCGGTGCGGTCATGGGCTGTTCGGTCGCCTATTGGCTGACGCGGATGCAGCCTGGCCTGTCCGTTCTGGTTGCCGAACAGGACCCGACCTTTGCCCGGTCATCCACCGCGCTGTCGGTGGCCTCGATCCGACAGCAGTTCACTACCAAGGTGAACGTCGAGATCTCGCGCTTCGGGATCGGCTTCATCCGCAACTTCCAGCAAAGTCTGGGCGTGGATGTCGGCATTGCCTCGCTGGGGCTGAAGGAGAACGGCTATCTCTTCCTCACCTCCACTGCCGCAGGGGCCGCAACCCTGGCCGAGGTGGCGGCGATGCAGCGCAGTTGCGGTGCCGCGACCGAGGTCTGGACCCCCGCACAGATCACCGCCCGTTTCCCCTGGCTTTCAACCGAAGACCTGATGGCGGGCAGTTTTGGCCCGCGCGACGAAGGCTGGTTCGATAACATGGGCCTTCTCAATGGCTTCCGGGCGGCTGCAAAAGCGCAGGGTGCCCGGTTTGTAAGCGACCGGGTGACCGGCCTCGGGGTTTCTGGCGGCCGCGTGACCGATGTGCTGCTTGAAAAGGCGGGGCCCGTCGCCTGCGGCGCGGCGGTGAACGCCGCCGGAACCCGCGCCGCCGTGATCTGCCGCATGGCCGGGCTGGACCTGCCGGTGGAGCCGCGCAAGCGCACCGTCTTCGTGATCGATGCGCCCAATGCCCGCCATCCGGACGCGCCCCTTCTGGTCGATCTGGGCTTTTACCTGCGCCCCGAAGACCGCCACTGGATCACCGCCACAGTGCCGCAGATGGATGGTCCTTGTGATACCAATGACTTCGAGCCGGATCTTCATCTCTTTGACGAGGTGATCTGGCCGCAACTCCATGCCCGTGCGCCGGGCTTTGATGCGGTGAAGGTCGTGCGTCACTGGGTGGGGCATTACGCCTATAACAGGCTGGACCAGAACGCAATTCTGGGTCCGCACCCCGAGGTGCCGAACCTGCACCTGATCAACGGCTTCTCGGGGCATGGGTTGCAGCAATCGCCGGCGGTCGGGCGCGGGGTGGCCGAGCAGATTCTGACAAATGCCTGGCAGAGCCTTGATCTGTCAGACCTTTCTGTTGCACGTGTGCTGTCCGGCGCGCCGTTCCGTGAACGGGCGGTTGTCTAAAGCCCGTTCACCGGCACCTTGAGAAAGGTCTTGCCGCTGTCATCCGCAGGCGGCATCTGCCCGGCGCGCATGTTCACCTGCAACGAGGGGATGATCAGGCGGGGCATGCCCAGGGTGCGGTCGCGCGCCTGGCGCAGGGCCACGAAACTGTCGCGGTCCCGCCCGGCACCGACATGCACGTTCAGCGCCCGTTGCGCACCCACCGTGGTTTCCCAGGCATAGTCTTCGCGGCCCGGTGCCTTGTAATCATGGCCCACGAAAATCCGCGTTTCGGCCGGCAGGGCCAGGATGCGCTGGATCGAGCCGTACAGCGCCTCTGCCGAGCCGCCCGGAAAATCGCAGCGGGCCGTGCCATAGTCGGGCATGAACATCGTATCGCCGACAAAGGCCGCATCCCCGATCACATAGGTCAGGCAGGCCGGGGTATGGCCGGGCGTATGCATCACCTGCGCTGTCAGCCCGCCCACGGAAAAACTGTCGCCATCCTTGAAAAGCCGGTCGAACTGCGATCCGTCGCGCTGAAATTCCGTGCCTTCGTTGAATACCTTTCCGAAGGTATCCTGAACGACCGTAATCTTTTCGCCGATGCCGATCCGGCCGCCGACCCGTTGCTGGATATAGGGGGCCGCGCTGAGGTGATCGGCATGGACATGGGTTTCCAGCACCCAGTCCACCTGCAATCCGCGCGCCGTCACATCGGCGATGACCGCATCGGCGGAGCGCGTATCGGTACGCCCCGAGGCATAGTCGAAATCCAGAACCGAATCGATCACCGCGCAAGAGGCGCTTGCCGGATCCTTGACCACATAGGACACCGTACTGGTCGCTTCGTCAAAGAAGGCGCGCACGTCTGCATGGGGCCCATCTGCCATGTTATCCTCCATCGCCGGGCGGTTCCTTTCATATAGGGGATGTCCGCCCCGATTGCACGGTGCGGCAGACGCAGGGCAGGGCGGTCAGACCAGCGCGGCCAGGGCCGCGGCCCGGATTGCCGCGATGTTGTGGCCATAGGCCTGCGGCCGGTCCGCCGACCCGCCCTTGAACACCGCCGATCCCGCCACCAGAACATCCGCCCCGGCGGCGACCACCAGCGGGGCCGTCTCAACCGTGATACCGCCGTCAACCTCGATCAGGATCGGGCGCGCACCGATCAGCGCGCGCAGCTTGCGCACCTTGTCCACCTGCGACGCGATGAAGCTTTGCCCGCCGAAGCCGGGGTTTACCGTCATCACACAGATCACGTCCAGCAGGTCCAGAACCTGTTCCACAGCGTCAAGCCCGGTTCCGGGGTTCAGGGCCAGTCCGGCTTTTTTACCAAGGGTGCGAATGGTTTGCAGGCTGCGGTGAATATGCGGGTTGGCTTCCGGGTGCACGGTCAGCACATCGGCACCGGCCCTGGCAAAGGGTTCGAGAAACCCGTCCACGGGGGCGATCATCAGATGCACATCCATCACGCCCCGGATATGCGGGCGCAGGGCCGCGCAGGTGGCTGGCCCAAAGGTGATGTTCGGCACGAAATGCCCGTCCATCACATCGACATGCACCCAATCCGCGCCCTGATCCCCGACCGCACGGCATTCGGCACCGAAATTGGCGAAATCAGCCGCCAGAATGGATGGGGCGATCAGGATCGGTCTGGGGGCGGACATGGGAAACCTCTGGCAAGTCGTGTGCTGTCCTAGCGCAGGATGTGCCTGTCTATCCAGCCGGAACATGCGCGGAAACCGGAACCGTTCGATCGGCGCATCGCGGCAGGCAGAGGGAACAGGCAGGTTCCGGCCTGGCAACCCAAGTATAGAAATTACATAATACTGATTATCGGACCCAAGGAGCGGCCGATCCCGGTGCGGGCATTCAGGCCCGCACCTTTACCCTTTCGCCAGCAGCGCCTCGATTTCACTGCGCGACGGCATGGCGGGCGCTGTTCCGGGACGTGTCACTGAAATGCCGGCGGTGGCTGACCCGAAGCGCACCGAATCGACCGGGTCCATTCCGCGCGACAGTGCTGCGGCAAAGCCGCCGTTGAAGGCATCGCCGGCCCCCGTGGTTTCCACCACCGGGCCTGCGCTGAAGGCTGGTACATGGACCGTGCGCGTCCCATCATGGAACAAAGCGCCCTGTGCGCCCAATGTGATCACCGCAGCCCTGGCACCGGCGGCGCGCAGCGCCTGTGCTGCTGCCAGCGCCTCTTGCGGTGTGCCAACCGGCAGACCGGTCAGCGCCTCGGCCTCGGACTCGTTCGGGGTGACGTAATCACACAAGGCCAGCATCCCATCGGGAAGCGGGGCCGCAGGGGCGGGATTGAGCACCGTGATCGCCCCCCCTGCCCGCGCAATCGCCAGTGCCCGCATCGCCGCAGGAACCGGCTGTTCCAATTGGGTCACGAACACCGCAGCCCCGCCGATCAGCGCCGCCCGCGCCTCGATGTCCGCCACCGAAATGTCGCCCGCAACCCCGGGGCAGACGATGATGGCATTGTTGCCCGTCGCCGCCTCGACAAAGATATAGGCCGCGCCGGTATAGCCCTGATCAACATGGGTCACCGCCGGTATGACCCCCGCTGTGGCCCAGGTACCCAGCGCCATGTCGCCGAAGGGGTCGCCCGCCAGCCGGGTGATCATGTGGGTTTCGGCCCCGGCCCGCGCCGCCGCCACCGCCTGATTGGACCCCTTGCCACCCGGCCCCAGGGCAAAGGACTGCCCCAGCACGGTTTCGCCCAGCTTCGGCTGCCGGTCCGCGCGGTAGGCGGTATCGGCCACAAAGACGCCCAGCACAACAACGCGGCCCATCGTCATGCCTCCGGCGGGATCACGCCCTTGCGGAAGATGAAGCAGCCGTAAAACCGCCGCTCGCCGGTCTGGATCACGGCATAGGCCTTGCGCGCCTCGTCATAGAAGGCAAAGCGTTCGATCCCGATCATCGGGCGCGGCCGGCCTTCGGCGCGGTCGATCTGGGCCTGGACCTCGGCCTGCACGACCGGCACCTGATCGGGGTCGCCCACCACTTCCATGCGTCCGGCAAAATCGGCGACAAAGGTATCCAGCGGCAGCACCGAAAGCACTGCCTGCACGGCATCGGCACAGCTGAGATTCTCCATCCGCAGAAGCGACCCTACCACAGTGCTGCGCGCAATGCTGTCGGACGGGAAATTGGTATCCGCAATCACCAGCGTATCGCCATGCCCCATGGCGCGCAGCGTGTGCAGCACCTCGGCATTCAGACGGTGGTCTATCCCCTTGAGCATCCCGGTCCCTTCCCCGCAGCGATCAGTTGAAATGGTCTGTCACGGCCTGGGCAAAGGCCTGCGCCAGTGCCGCCATGGCCGGTTCGTCATAATGGATGCCGTCGATTTCGGAAACGCCGATCAGCGCCCCCGCGTCGATGAAAGGCACCCCGAGCCCCCGCGCCAGCGCCGCCAGCCTGGGGCCCAGCTCGTGCGATTTCGCCTCGCCGCCCGCAAACATCGCACCCAGATCCTGCACTTCCAGGATCGGCGGCGGGGCCACAAGGATCACGCCGGGCGCCCTGCCCTGCGGTCCGCACCCCGAGGCGCGGATCGCCAGCACCAGCTTTTGCAGCGACAGGGCGATGTCCAGCGCAGTCACCGAAAACCGCTGCTTAAGGTCATTGGTGCCCAGCATCAGGATCACCACATCAATCGGGCGGTGGCTTTCCAGAATGGCCGGCAGCACGGCCAGACCGTTGCGATACGCCCCCTCGATCGGGTCGTCATGCACCGTGGTGCGGCCTGGAAGACCCTCTTCGATCACCTGCCAGCCCGGCAGCAGGGCTGCAAGCTGTCCGGTCCAGCGCACATGCCGCCCAAAGCGCCCCATCGCGTCCAGATCGGGCATCGGCATGGTGCCATGCGTGTTGGAATCGCCGTAGCACAGGATCGTGCGGGTCATCACAGGCGCTCTCCGCTGTCGGCGACAAAAAGGTGGATCAGCCCGGGCTGCGGTGTCAGATGCACCTGTTGCCCCGGCGTGAAGGCGTGCCGTTCGCGGAAGACCGCCGTCAGGTCCCGCTCGGCGATGCGCAGCACCACATGGGTTTCCGAACCCGTCGGCTCCACCACCACGACGCGCGCCTGCAGGCCCCCGTCCCCGGTCAGGTCCAGATGTTCGGGGCGGATGCCGAAGACCACCTTGCGCCCCTCGTCCAGGCCCGGCCGGTCCGGCACGGGCAGGCTGGCCCCGTCCACCATGACCGCCGGACCACCCGCCCCGTGGCGCACCACGCCCGGCAGCAGGTTCATCGCCGGTGATCCGATGAAACCCGCGACAAAGACATTGGCCGGCCTGTCATACAACTCCAGCGGAGCCCCCACCTGGGCGATGCGGCCGTCGCGCATCACCACAATGCGGTCGGCCATGGTCATCGCCTCGATCTGGTCATGCGTCACATAGATTGTGGTCGTGCCCAGCCGCTGGTGCAATTCGCGAATCTCGGACCGCATCTGGACCCGCAGCTTGGCATCCAGGTTCGACAGCGGCTCGTCGAACAGAAACACCTGCGGATCGCGCACAATCGCGCGGCCCATTGCCACGCGCTGGCGCTGCCCGCCCGAAAGTTCGCGCGGATAGCGCGCAAGATAGGGTTTCAGCCCCAGGATTTCTGCCGCGCGATCCACCTTGGCGGCGATCTGCGCCTTGTCCATGCCCTGCATCTTCAGGGGAAAACCCATGTTCGCGGCCACGGTCTTGTGGGGGTAAAGCGCGTAGTTCTGGAACACCATGGCTATGTCCCGCTCGGAGGGCGGCAGGTTGTTGACCACCCGCTCGCCAATGCGGATCGTCCCCGAGGTGATGCTTTCCAGTCCGGCAATCATGCGCAGAAGCGTCGATTTCCCGCAGCCGGACGGCCCGACCAGCACCACGAACTGCCCGTTCCCGATCTCTGCGTTCACGCCATGCAGCACGTCCATGGCACCATAGGCTTTGCGCAGGTCGCGGATCGTAACTTGGGCCATCGGGTCCCCGCCGGGTTTTGTTGCGCATCATGCCTAACCCAGCCGATCCCGCCTGTCCACCATCCGGGCATACTAACATGTTAGATGCTTGACTTGCCCCGACAAGGCTGAAAAGGTCTGCGCATGTCCGGCACTGGCCGGGCCCGGAACGGGCGGAGCATGGCCAGGGGAAAGACTCCGAAGGGGCGGCTGGCCGCGGCACCGTTTGCCGGCACACTTGCGTGACAAAATGGGAGGTCACTTATGAAAGTGGAACACTACAACATCGCCGCGCGGTCGGCGATGACCCGCCGGGGGCTTCTGAAGGGCGCGGCCGGCGTCGGCGGCCTTGCGGCCCTGGGCGGCCTTGGCCTGGGTGCCGGTGCGCGCCCGGTCTTCGCGCAGGATGACATCCGCGCGCAAATCCTGAAGATTCCGGGTGTCGGCATGGGGTCCCCCACCGATGCCGATTGGCAGAAGGTTGGCGAGCTGACCCTGGGTGCCACCAAGGCGAATGTCGCCGAAGGTGAGTTTGCCGGTGTGGAACTGACCTTCCTGGGCCTGAACAACCAGAACCTGCACAACTTCCTGTTCCGCGGCTTCCTGAAACCGTGGGAAGCCTATACCGGTGCCAAGATCAACTGGATCGATCTGGCCCAGGCCGATTACAACCCGCGCCTGCAGCAGTCCATCGCGACCGGCACCGTTGACTTCGACATCATCGAAATGGGTGCCCCCTTCGAAGGCGACACCGCCTCCAAGGGCATGCTGGACGAGATGCCAGACTGGGTAAAGGCGCAGATCGATGCCGATGACCTGGTGGGCTACCTCAAGCCCCCCGTCGGCACCTGGGAAGGCAAGACCTACCGCATCAACATCGACGGCGATTGCCATACCTTCGCGTATCGCACCGATTACTTCGGCGAAGGTGCCATCGGCGGGGCCGAAGTGCCCAAGACCTGGCAGCAGGTCAATGCCACGACGAAGGCCATTGTCGGCCAGGTCGATCCGCTGACGGGCGGCCCGGCATACGGCTATCTTGATCCGCTCAAGGGCTGGGGCGGCTTCGGCTTCTACTTTGTCGAAAACCGTGCTGCCGCCTATGCCAAGCATCCGGGCGATCCGGCCTGGCTGTTTGATCCCGACACCATGAAGCCGCGCGTCAACAACCCGGCCTGGGTGCAGGCGATCCAGGACGTGATGGACCTGATCGCAACGCCAGGTGCCTACCCTGCCGACCAGATCAACGCCGATCCCGGCACCACGGCCTTCAGCCAGTTCCTGGCCGGAACCGGTTCGATGCTGATGTGGTGGGGGGATGTCGGCTCGTCGGCGCGCACCTCGGACGGCTCGGTGGTGGGCGAAGTCGTCGGCTTCGGGATCAACCCGGGGTCAGACCGCGTCTACAACTCCAAGACCTCGGCCTGGGAAGACACCTATAACGAAGCCCCCGTGATGGCCTATATCGGCTGGGGCATCTATGTGACCAACCGCGTGTCGGGCGACGAGAAAAAGCGCAAGGCAGCCTGGTCCGCCGCGGCCCATCTGGGCGGCAAGGACCTGTCGCTGTGGACCGCCGCCTATCCGTCGGGCTTCCAGCCCTACCGCAATTCCCACTTCAACTATGACGAATGGGAAGCTGCGGGCTACGACCGGGCCTTTGTCGAGGATTACCTCGGGTCCAACGCCGACAGCTACAACCATCCGAACGCCGCCATCGAGCCGCGCATCCCCGGCATCTTCCAGTACTATTCGGTCGCCGAGGATGAGTTGGCCAAGGGCTATGCCGGCACCTACAAGACCGCGCAGGAAACCGCTGACGCCATCGCGGCGGCCTGGGAAAAGATCACCGACCAGATCGGCCGGGACAGCCAGATCGCGCTCTACAAGGCGTCGCTGGGCATGTAACGGCCCGCGCGGTGCCGCCCGCAACGGGCGGCACCCCGGCACGGCACAGGAAAACGGCGCGCAGGCCCTGCGCGCCGTTTTTTTCAGGCAAGAGGGGCCGATCAGATCTTGGTCGGGATATCGTCGCGCGGCGGCCACCTGCGGATGATCGTGGGCAATCCGAACAGCGCCGAGAACAGCCAGGTCCCGCGCAGCACCGAGGTTCCTTCCCTTGGTTTCGACACCAGCTTCATCGGCCAGAACCGGGTCGACATATGGGCACCGCCCCGGATCGCCGATGTGCGCGGCCGGCTGTGGATGATCGGATTGTTGCCCAGGATATGACCCTGCGGCAGTGACCGGTACGGGTTGGACATGAAAAAGACCGTGCCCTGCAGGACCCGGCCCGAAAGCCTCACCTCCGGCTCGTCCCGGATATAGACATCTTCATCCGCCAGCCCCACATCGATGGACGCGAACTGGTTGACCATCCGGATCGCACTCAGCGCCGTGCCCATCGGCGCAAAGGGGGCGTTGACGACCAGCAACGCCCTGCCCTCGGCCACCGGCCCGGCATAGGCGCGCACTGCGGTTGCGCCAACCCGGGCCGCCTGCATGCGCGCGGCCGCCGTTCCGGCCCCGTCCCTTGTGATGATGTGAATTGTGGCCGGGGAATGCCCCTCGGCCAGAAGTGCTGCGGCCACGCTTTGGGCCGCTGCCGCATCCGCGTAAAGCCGTGTGATGATCGTTGTCATATCCCACCCTGTTCTTCGTTGACCCGAATTCAAGCGTCGTTCATGGCCCCGGTGCGGCAAGGCCGCAGCCCGCCCCGGTCTTGTCTGCGGCCCCGGCCCGCGCGGGCCCGAAGGCTGCGGCAGGATCGCCGCGCCTCAGCGGCAGTGCCACAATGACTGCCAGAAGCAGCAGCCCCCCCTCAAGCGCGAAAACCGGAATATAGGGACTGGCCGATGTTGCCCCGGCACCCGGTGCGGCCAGCACAAGATCGCGGATGACACCGCCCGTCGCAATGGCCAGACCGGCCGCCGTCGCCTGCACCGCGCCCCAGGCCCCCAGCGACAGGCCGATCTGTTCGCGCGGTGCCGCCCGCATTGTTGCGGTCAGGCTGCCGTGGCCGAACAGCCCGGCCCCAAACCCCGCCAGAAGCGTTGCGGCCACCAGAAGCGGGGCAGACAGGACCAGCGCAGAGACCAGCACAAGGCCGAAGGCCGGTATCCCGATCACGGCCCCCAGGCAGACGGCGTCCATCGCCCTGCCCCCGCGCCCAAGCCAGCGCGAGGCAAGCCCGAAACCAAGCAGCGAACCAAGGGCCAGCACAACCGTCAGCCGCGTGGTCTGGGCCACCGTCATCGCCAGCACCTGCCCGCCGAACGGCTCCAGCAGGACATCGGCCATGCCGAACCCCGCCGTGCCAAGACCGATCACGGCAAGAAGGCGGATCATGCCTGCGCGGTCGGTCAGCCCTGCCCAGGAGTCGCGAAAGCTGTACGCCTGCGGCGGCGCGTTGGCACGGCTGCGATTGCGGGCTTCCTGTTTCCACATTGCAATCCCGTTGATCGCAACAGTAAGGACCGCAGTTCCCTGGATCACCTGGATCAACCGCCCCGGCGTATAGGTTTCCAGCAGCGCCCCATAGGCAAAGGCGCTGACGATCATGCCGACCAGCAGCATCACATACATCAGGCCCACAACCCGCGGCTGGTCCGCTTCCGGCATCAGATCCGTGGCCAGCGCAAGGCCCACGGTCTGGACCATATGCACACCGGCACCGACCAGCAGAAAGGCCAGCGCGGCAGCGCTGAGCCCGATCCAGCGGGGCGCGTCGACGGCTTCGCCATAGCCTGACAGCACCAGCAGGGCGAAGGGCATGATTGCAAACCCGCCGAATTGCAGCATCGTGCCCTTCCAGATGTAGGGCAGACGCCGCAGGCCAAGTGCCGAGCGGAACGTGTCGGACCGAAATCCGATCAGCGCCCGGAACGGCGCGAACACCAGCGGCAGCGCCAGCATGACAGCCACGAGCGTGGCCGGCACCCTGAGTTCGACGATCATCACCCGGTTCAGCGTTCCGACCACCAGCACCAAGGCCATGCCGACCGTCACCTGAAACAGGGACAGCCGCAGCAGCCGCGACAGCGGCACCGCGTCGGACGCCACATCGGCGAACGGCAGGTAGCCAGTGCTTAAGGACGCAATGCGCCCAAGGGCGAAGCGCTTGTAGTCGAACATCGGGGACGGCCCCTTCAGCGTAACGGCAGCTCTGTCTGCGGCCCGGCGCGCCGCTGACCGGCAAGACCCGCCCGCCAAAGGACAGGCGGGCCCGGCACAGTCAAGAAGCCCGTGCGCGCCCGGTCGTCTGCGCGCGCGGGTGCGCTAGTTCAGCGATGCCACGGTCTGGGGCATCTGAAGGATGGCCCGCGCCGTTGTTCCATCCGGCATCTTGATCAACACTTCCTGCGATCCCGAAGGCATGACGTAGGATGCATTTTCGGTCTGGTCCTGGTCAAGGACCTGCCCGGCGCTTGCCATTCCCGAGCCAAGCTTCTTGCCTGACAGGAAATCTGCAACCCAGGACGTATTGCTGAGCACGGCAACGTGCACGGCGAACGATCCCACAGCCACGGCGGACAGGAACAGCGGAATGCCAACGGTCGGCTTGACGACAAGCCACATCTTTGCGTTGTTCATGGGATGCCCCTCAGCCCAGCCAGGGCGTTGTGACGGCTACCAGAAGATGCGCGATCAGGGCAATCACCCCGAACACGCGCGTGCCGTCGATCAGGTAGCTGTGGACTTCTTCTGCTTCTCTCAAGTTCAGGCCCGTCGGCCAGACCTTGTCTGGATCGTTGGACATAGGCGCTCCTCCCTGCCCTGGCGTCGTCTTCGATGGAGTCAAGGCGAACTGACGACATTCCGTTCGCCCGGGTCGCTTGCCGGTCAGGGGGGCCTGAACGGCAGTGTCCAGCACCAAATCTGTCACGACTTGTTTACATAATCAACTGTAATAGTTTTTGGACAGTATTTTCGCGGCCCTTGCAGAAACTGCAACGATACGCCCGCTTAAACCATTGTAGTAAAATATTCTTATGTAGGCGTTGAAATGCAGGGATTCACTCGGTGGGCAGAACACACTTGGAAGTCCTTGCATTTTCTGCAGCAAGGCCCGATGCCGCAATCGATCTGCGACCCGTATCGGCCCCACCTGATTCACCTGCCTGTGGTCTGGCGGAATGTTCTTTTCATACCGGGTTGCGGCAGCTAACATGTTAGCATGACGGACTCAGGCGATCTTCTGCATGTCGTGACGAACGACAACATCCCAAGCCGCCGCAGGGCTTTTGGGCGCGCCATCGTGCGGGCTTCGGCGGCGCTGCTGCTTGGTATCGCCGCGGCGCAGACGCTTGACCGCACCGGCACCCTGGACCTTGGCTTTGCCGATTGGCGGCCCACGCTTTATGCCTATGTGCTTTGGGCCGTGTGCCTGTGCTGGGCGCAGGTGCTGGTCCACGGCGAACAGGGCAAGCGTGTGCTTTTCGTGCTGCCGGCAGTGCTGTTCGTGGTCAGTCTGGTGGTGTTCCCGCTGATCTTCGGGCTGATCATCGCCTTTTCCGACTGGAACCTGTCATCGCCCACGGGGCGCAAATTCAACGGGCTGGATAACCTGCGCCAGATGTGGACAGACCCGTTCTACTGGAACGCGCTGCGCAACATGATCTGGTACATGCTGGCGATCATCGTGGAATATGCCATCGCCTTTGGCCTTGCCCTGCTGCTCAACAGCCAGATCCGGGCGCGCAAGTTCTTTCGTGTCGCTTTCCTGATGCCGCTGATGCTCAGCCCGGTCGCCGTCAGCTGGATGATCGGCAAGTCCATGCTGGAACCGCGCTTTGGCCCGCTGGCCCGGCTGGCGCGGTTCTTCGGCGTCGAGAATCCGTCGTTCTTCGAAAGCCCGGAAATGGCCCGCCTTGTCATCATGGCGCTGGATGCCTGGACCTATATTCCCTTCATGATGATCATGATTCTGGCCGGGTTGCAGGCCATCCCGAAAGAGGTGCAGGAAGCGTCCCGGGTGGATGGCGCCAACGCCTGGCGCGGCTTTTGGGAAGTGACCTTTCCGCTGATGCTGCCGGTGTCGATCACCGCGATCCTGATCCGCATCATCTTCAAGCTTAAGCTGGCCGACATCATCATCAACGTCACCTCGGGCGGCCCCGGCGGGGCCACCGATTCCGTGACCAGTTTCATTTTCCGCGAATATCGGGACCGGTCGAACGTGGGCTATGGCACCATGCTGGCGATGGTCTATCTGCTGCTGATCATCATCTTCATGACGGTGCTGATGAAGCTTATCGACCGCTGGATGAGGCCGCAATACTGACATGACCGACGCCGCCGCATCGCCGCAGATCTTCCGCGACAATCCCCATGACCGGGCACCGCAGCTGGCCTGGTATGCCTCGCGGCTGGCGATCTACGGGATGCTGGTCCTGTGGACGGTGATCTGCCTGTTCCCGATCTACTGGACCATCACCACCAGCTTCAAGATGGCCCCCGATGTGATGAAGGGCAATATGGTTCCCTGGTGGGACTATACGCCGAAATGGCTGGGCTGGCGGTCGCTGGGCCTGTCACCCGACACCATCGCCACCGAGTCGACCGTGCGCGCCGAATTTCTGGGGCGCTTTCTGAATTCCACGATCATCTCGCTGACCTCGTCGGCGCTGGCCGTGGTGCTGGGCAGTCTTGCCGCTTATGGCCTGTCGCGGTTTTCCTATCGCTTCGGCTATATGCGCAATGCGGATATCTCTTTCTTTTTCCTGTCCCAGCTGATCCTGCCGCCCGTGGTGCTCGCCCTGCCCTTTCTGGTGCTGTACAAGGAGCTGGCCCTGCTTGACACCCGCATCGGCCTGATCCTGCTCTATACGCTGACGGTGCTGCCCATCGTCATCTGGATCATGCGCGACCAGTTCGCGGGCATCCCGACCGAACTGGAAGAGGCGGCCCTGGTGGACGGGCTGTCGATCTGGGGGGCCTTTGCCACCATCGTCCTGCCCATCGCCCTGCCCGGCATGGCGGCGGCCTTCATTCTGTCGCTTGTGCTGACCTGGAACGAATATTTCTTTGCCGCCCTGCTGACCTCGACCTATGCCAACACCCTGCCGGTGATGGTGGCCAGCCAGACCGGCAGCCAGGGCATCAGCTGGTGGTCGATGGCCGCCCTGTCCTTTGCCGCGATCCTGCCGCTGGTGGTGATCGGCATCGTGATGGAACGCTACATCATCAAGGGCATGGCCGCCGGTGCCGTGAAATGACAGGCCCCCAGGCCCCATGCTGAAAGGCATCCCGCAGCACCTGTCGGCCGACATCCTGCATGCGCTGATGCTGATGGGGCATGGCGACGATCTGGTGATTTGCGACGTGAACCATCCGGCGGCCACCATCGCCGCCGCAACAACCTATGGCCGCCTGCGAGGGCGATCTGAACGCCCCCCTGGTCCACCGGCTGTTCCGCAAGCGGCGCAGCTTTGGCCCCTATCTGGTCAGGCTCAGGGACCGGATGGAGCGATCCGGGAGTTTCGCCTTTGCGACTTTGGTCGCACAGAGCATCCTGACACGTACTACAGCGCCGCAGTCGTTACGAACCGGCAACGCGCGCTGAGACGGAAAGGCGACACCACGGGAAGGCGATTAAGCCGGGGTGCAGAATCCCCGTGGCTGCCAGCAGGTAAAGTTGACAGGAATGCATCAATCGGTAAGCCTGCCATGGCGAAAACTGCCCGGAAGCTTGCTGGAATGGCACGATCCCCCTTTATTGCCCCCAGCCGCAGAGCCCTGTAGATGAGGGCGGCGCTGACCGTATTGAGTGTTCTGGCGCTGTGCGTCGCACTGGTGCTGTTCGTGGTCTCAAAATTGGCCATGCGGCAGGTAGATCCCGTGACGGATGATCCCCATTACCAGATGGTCAGCAGTACGCACACAGCGCTTACCACGATCCGCCAAGTCTCGGCACTGGTTGTCGAAACGCGGAGTCTGATCCGGGGCCAGACCCTGACCAAGGTCAATGATCCTTCGGTTTTCCTGTCCCCCGACCTGAACCTGAATTCCCTGCTGGTTGCTTCCGGTGCGGTTCCGTCCGAAATGGTGACAGATACCGCGGCTCTGAGAAACCCGTTCGGCGGCATCGCCCTTGTCAGTGCCGGCAATTACGGTCAGGATCTGATCATGGTAATGCTGTCCGACATTCCCCCAAGCGTGTGCGTGCGCTTGATTGCAGGAAAGGATTCCACCGTCTTATCCACCGGGCCTGACGGAACTGGAACCAGGGCCACAACCGCAGTGGCTTATGGGCAAACAGCCTACGCCGTATCCGAATCAAATTTCCCCGTTGGGATTAACTCCTGGCCGCTCAACCCGACACAGGCGGGGGTGTCGTGCAACTACGGTTCTGCGGCTCATGGCTTGGTCGGGCTAAACGGCACGCCGACAACACCACGCTTTACCGGAAACGTCTCTGTTTTCGTCTTTTTTGCGGTTGATGCCTGACGTCTTCCCTGTGACCTGGGAAACGCAAAGACCCGACCCCTCGTTCCCCTTCCCTGCCCTACAGCCCCCCGTCCCGGCGCAGGAAATCCACCACCTCTGCCACGCCCTTGCCCGTCCTCAGACTGGCCATGACATAGGGGCGCGCCCCCCGGGCGGTTCTGGCATCGCGTTCCAGCAGGGCCGGATCAACACCGACGTAAGGGGCCAGATCGATCTTGTTGATCACCAGCAGGTCAGACCGCGTGACCCCCGGCCCGCGCTTGCGCGGAATGTCCTGGCCTGCGGCGGTGTCGATGACATAGATCGACAGGTCCGCCAGTTCCGGGCTGAAGGTTGCGGCCAGATTGTCACCGCCGCTTTCGATCAGGATCACGTCCAGATCGGGGAAGGCGCGCTTCAGATCGGCCACGGCGGCCAGATTGATGCTGGCGTCTTCGCGGATCGCGGTATGCGGGCAGCCGCCGGTCTCCACGCCCCGGATACGCTCCAAAGGCAGGGCCTGCACGCGCATCAGGTAATCGGCATCCTCGCGCGTGTAGATGTCATTGGTGATCACGGCGACTGAAAAGTCGTCGCGCAGCGCGCGGCACAGCTGTTCGGTCAGGGTGGTCTTGCCGGCCCCCACCGGGCCGCCGATGCCCACGCGCAGCGGGCCGTTCGGGGATGTCATGTTCTGAAAATCCTTACATCCATGGTTTCGTGCCGCATCGCGGCCAGATCGCTGCGGAACGCACCCGATCCGATCCGGTCCAGATCCGCATCCGCCGCCTCCGCCGCTGCACGGTCAATCAGCGGGTGCAGCGCTGCCAGCACCGCCTGCCCTTCGGTCTGGCCCAGCGGAACAAAGCGCACGCCCGCCTGCACCAGATTTGACGTGAACGTATGCAGATACAGCGCCACCACCCGCCCCACCGGCAGGCCCAGGGGGCGCGCTGCCGCCCCCAGCGCCACCGGATAGGGCATGGGGGCCAGGTCGCGCCCGGTCAGGGCCGCGACCGTCGTCGCCAGTGCGCGCCCCTGATCCAGCGTTTCCGTCAGCCGCTCGCGCGATGCCGCCAGCGCCCCGGCCAAAGCGGCCAAAGCCGGCAGGTCAGCATCGGGGCGCAGCGCCTGTGCCAACAGGATGGCATCGGTCCGCCCCGCGCCTTCGGTCAGCACTGCACCGATCCATATCTGCAACTGCGCCGCCGTGGTCACGTCCCCTGCCCAAACCGCCCATTCCAACCCATGGGAAAATGCATAGCCGCCGGTCGGAAAGGCAGGCGACAGCCATTGCACCAATGACAGCAGGGCGGTGTCGGTCATTCCGGTTCTTGCCCGTGCTCGGGGTCGTCGGGGTGGGTATGCCCGCCGTGATGATGCACATGGACATGGGCATGCGAATGCCCATGCCCCGCATCACCATGGTCGTGCCCCATGGTCCGGCCATACCCGTAAGCCCCGCCTTCGGGCGTGAAGGGTTCCGTTGCTTCGGTCACGCCCGCCCCCAGCTGGCGCAGCATCGCTTCCAGCACGTGATCGCGGCGGATCAGCAGGCGTTTGTCTTCGATCTGGCAGGGGGTGTGGCGGTTGCCGATATGCCAGGCAATGCGCGGCAGGTCCCCAGTGACCACCAGCACCGGCTCTGCCGCCGCCACAACCTCAACCAGGCGGCCATCCGCCAGTTCGAGCGCATCGCCATGGTCGAGACTTGTTGTCTCAGGCAGGTCCACCAGAAAAGCGGTACCGCCGGACGTGACCAGGCGGCGGCGGCGCAGGATGCGCGCGTCATAGCCCAGCGTCACCCAGTCTGCGGCACCGGACCATGTGCCTTTGCGGTGCAGGGTATGGGCAAGGGGAAGGTCGGTCATGGCAACTCCTCAAAGGCAGACGCAGGTCGCGCAAAGCGTAGCGCGACTGCCGTTGGTGTGACAGTCCGATTGCAGGCAAGCCCGCACCTTACGGATGATATTCCTTGGTCAGAGCCTTCCAAAGTGCCACCGGAGTCACGTGCGAGCCCTCTTCCGCCGGTACACTTACGTCTCTGAAAAGAGAAACCTCAAACATAACCCAATTCAGCCAGCTGAAGACGGCCTTTCTTGTCGGATTTGTCCGTCGACAAATCCGACCGCGCCTGCCTGCCCTTTGGCAGGCGCGATTCCGCGCCAGCCCAGGCAGGCGCGACCGGATTTCGGTGCGTCCGGGCAAGCGGATAATCCCTTGCCTGCGGGCTTGCGCCCTTCGGCAATCGGACCCTGCGAACCTCCCCCGGAGGTTCGTTTGCCGGGTCCTCTGGCCGCACCGACTTAAACTCATCGCGCTTTGGCAGTGGAACGGCAAGTTGGGCGCAGCATCGCTGACGGGCTGCCCCCTCCCGCTTCAGAACAGGAAATACCGCTGCGCCAGCGGCAACTCGCGCGCAGGCTCGCAGGTCAGCAATTCGCCATCCGCCCGCACCTCGTAGGTTTCGGGGTTGACCTCGATCTGCGGGGTGGCGCTGTTGTGGATCATGTCGGATTTGCCGATGCCGCGCGTGCCCTGCACCGCCAGCGTTTCCTTGGCCAGCCCGTACCTGCCCCGCACATCATCCGCCTGTGCCGCGCCAGACACAAAGACCACGGCAGAGCGTTCGACAGACCGGCCAAAGGCCCCGAACATGGGGCGGGTATGGACCGGCTGCGGCGTGGGGATGCTGGCGTTGGGGTCGCCCATCTGCGCGCAGACGATGGTGCCGCCGATCAGCACCATATCGGGTTTGGCCCCGAAAAAGGCGGGCGACCACAGCACCAGATCGGCGCGTTTGCCCTCGGTCACGCTGCCGATATGGGCCGAAATCCCGTGCGCGATGGCCGGGTTGATGGTGTATTTAGCCACATAGCGCTTCACGCGCAGATTGTCGTTCGCCCCGGTTTCCCCGGCCAGCCGCCCGCGCTGGACCTTCATCTTGTGTGCGGTCTGCCAGGTGCGGGTAATCACCTCGCCCACCCGGCCCATCGCCTGGCTGTCCGACGACAGGATGGAAAACGCCCCTATGTCATGAAGAATATCCTCCGCCGCGATGGTTTCGCGCCGGATCCGGCTTTCGGCAAAGGCCACATCCTCGGGGATCGACTTGTCCAGATGGTGGCAGACCATCAGCATATCCAGATGCTCTTCGATGGTGTTCACCGTATAGGGCATGGTCGGGTTGGTGGATGACGGAATCACGTTCTGCGACGCCACCACCTTGATGATGTCGGGCGCATGGCCCCCGCCCGCGCCTTCGGTGTGAAAGGCGTGGATGGTGCGGCCCGCAATCGCGGCCAGCGTGTTTTCCACGAAACCGGACTCATTGAGCGTGTCGGTGTGGATCATCACCTGCACATCCATCGCATCGGCGACCGTCAGGCAGCAGTCGATGGCACCGGGCGTGGTGCCCCAATCTTCGTGCAGCTTCAGCGCGCAGGCCCCGGCGCGCACCTGTTCCTCCAGCCCCTCAGGCAGGCTGGCATTGCCCTTGCCCGCGAAGGCCAGGTTCATGGGAAAGGCGTCCGCCGCCTGCATCATCCGCATGATATGCCAGGGCCCCGGCGTGCAGGTGGTGGCCAGCGTGCCATGCGCAGGCCCGGTACCGCCGCCCAGCATGGTGGTGATGCCGGAATACAGCGCATCATCGATCTGCTGGGGGCAGATGAAATGGATATGCGCATCCATGCCGCCCGCGGTCAGGATGCGCCCCTCGCCCGCGATGATCTCGGTCCCCGGTCCGATGATGATGGTGACATTGGGCTGGGTATCGGGGTTGCCCGCCTTGCCGATCTTCAGGATGCGCCCGTCGCGCAGGCCGACGTCGGCCTTGTAGATGCCCGAATGGTCCAGGATCAGCGCATTGGTGATCACCGTATCCGCCGCCCCGCCCGACCGGGGGATCTGGCTTTGGCCCATGCCGTCGCGGATCACCTTGCCGCCGCCGAACTTCACCTCTTCGCCGTAAGTGGTCAGGTCCCGCTCCACCTCGATGATCAGCTCGGTATCGGCAAGACGCACCCGGTCGCCCGTAGTGGGGCCGTACATATCGGCATAGGTGGCGCGGGAAATGCGGGCGGGCATCAGAACCTCCTTTTGGGGTCTTCGCGCTTAGCGCTCCAACCTTGCGCCCGGACCGATAGGGTCACGCTCCGGTGGAGCGTGGCCCGGCCCAACGCCCGAAGGCGCAAGCCGCAGGGCAAGGGGGGTTGGTCCTGGGATATGGCTGGTAAATCCGATCGCGCCTGCCTGGGCGGGCGCGGAACGCGCCTGCCAAGGGGCAGGCAGGCGCGGCCTGATTTGTCGACGGACAAATCAGGCAAAACGCGTGTTGCACCGTAGCGCACCAAATCTCGGCGGCCTTCCCAAGCCTTCACACCCGGAACCTTTCATCCACCTCCACCCCAAGGGCGGTGGCCAGCGCGTTGGTCTGGGCAGCCATGGCGATCACCGCCAGCGCCTCGGTATGCTGCGCCTCGGTCAGGCCCTTGGCGCGGGCGGCGGCGGTGTGGGAATGGATGCAGTAACCGCAGCCATTCGTCACCGACACGGCGATGTAGATCAGCTCTTTGGTCAAAGGATCCAGCGTGCCCGGCCCCATCACCTGCTGCAACCGGTCCCAGGTGGCGCGCAGCAGGCCGGGGTCGGCAGCCAGCGCGCGCCAGAAGTTGTTGATGTAATCGCTGCCCCGCGCCGCCCGGATCTCCGCGAAAACGGCAAGGGCATCGGCCCCCGCCGCCTCATCCGGCAGGATCGGAACAACTGCCATCAGATCACCGCCAGCACGCGCGCCGGTCCACCCGTGCCGCCCCGGTGCTTTGGCGCGCCCACAAAGACCGTGGCCCCGGCGGCAGGCACCCCGTCCAGCCCGGCAAGGTTTTCAATCCCGAAACGGCCAGAGGGCAGCCAGGAAGTATGCACCGCGAAATCCGCCGAATTGCCGGGGTCGAGCGACAGCGTATCGGTGCCGATTGCGGCAACGCCCGCTTCGGCAAGCAGGTCGGTCGCGGCTTTGGAGAAACCCGGAAAGGCGAATGCGCCGTCCGGCGTGTTGCGGTAGGATGGATCACCCACCCTGGCGGCCCAGCCCGAATTGAACGCCACCAGCGCGCCTGCCGGAATGGCCCCGTTGGCGCTGATCCATTTTTCGATGTCGTCGGGGTCCAGCGTGGCATTGGCATCCTGTGCCGCCTTGTCCCTGATGTCGATCAGGACCAGGGGCAGGACCAGGTTCTGCGGGTCCAGCTCATCCACCGAGGTGCCGTCAGCGGTGAAATGCAGCGGCGTGTCGATATGGGTTCCGGTATGTTCAAAGATCGTCAGCTTGAACAGCTGATAGCCCGAGTCGGCAAATTTCACGGCCGGCTCATAGGTGATTCCGGGCGTGCCGCTGAAGGTGGGAAAACCGCTGTCATAGGTATGAGTCAGATCAACCACCTTTCCGCCGGACTGCGCCATGGCCGGGCGCGCAGCGGTCAGACCGGCCGCAACGCTGGCGACCCCGGCAGCGGCGGCACCCCGGAACAGGGACCGCCGCGACAGCATCGTGGCTTTGACATTCTCGATCACACAGGCATGGCACATGGCATAGTCCTTCCATATTGGTGGCCGCCCTTCCGGCAGCCAAGAGGATCAGATCAAGCGTATCCGACGCGCCGGGACAAGCGTTGCAAGCGGCCCGGACTCCGTCAAGAAGGTTAAGGGCAATTCAGCCGCTGTTTACAATCCTTTCCTGTCAAGATCGCCCATGACCGCCTTGTTGAAGCCGAAAACCCGCCGCAGCCCGCCGAAGGGCACCAGCCGCACCTCGCGCATCTGCCCCGGCTCGAAACGCATCGCGGTGCCCGCGGGCAGATCAAGGCGCATGCCGTCGGCTTCTGCCCGATCAAAGGCAAGCGCCGGATTGGCTTCGGCAAAATGGTAATGGCTGCCCACCTGCACCGGACGGTCGCCGGTGTTGGCGACCAGCATTTTCACCACCCTGACACCCGGATTGATCTCGATAAAGCCTTCGACGGCAAGGATTTCGCCCGGTATCATGCGTCTGTGCCCTTTCAGCGGATCGGGTGATGGACGGTGACCAGCTTGGTGCCGTCCGGGAACGTCGCCTCAACCTGAACGTCATGGATCATCTCGGCAATCCCGGTCATGCACTGATCGGCGGAAATCACATGCGCGCCCGCTTCCATCAGCTCGGCCACCGACCGGCCGTCGCGCGCGCCTTCCACCACGAAATCGGTGATCAGCGCGATGGCTTCGGGATGATTAAGCTTCACGCCGCGCGCCAGGCGCGCGCGCGCCACTATCGCGGCCAGGCTGATCAGCAGCTTGTCCTTTTCACGGGGGGTCAGGTTCATTGCATCCTCATATCTGCCAGACTCGGGGCAAGGCGATGCCCCGCAAAGCGTTCAGGACCGTTGCCACCCCCCGTTTGACCGCAAGCAGATCCGGCCCGAGCAGCCGCACGATCAGTTTGCCGTCCCAGCCCGAGGCTGCCGCCTCGATCCCGTCGGGCAGACAGGCGCGTACCGCCCCCAGCGCATCTTCGGCACCGGGCGCCACCAGGGCTACCGTGGCCAGCGCCCGCGCGCCGTTCAGGCACGCCGGACCTGCCGCAAGGGTGGCCGCAGTAATCCGCAACGGATCGACCAGCAGCGGGCGGCCCTGCCTGCGCACCTCGCGCCAGTCGGAAAACACCAGGTCCTGCACCGTCTCGCCCATCGCGGCGCGGCCCAGAACCACGGTTTCGGCCAGGATCAGCCGCGCGCCGGGGCCAAGATCGGCCCGCGTCCGGCGCGCTAGGGTCGAGCGGTCAAACAGGATGGTCTCCTGCGGCAACCAATCCAGCCGCGCCCCGGCCCCCAGCGACAACACCACCTCCATCACCGCCCGCCCGCTGGAACTGGCATAGGCGCGCTCGGCCGTCTGGGTGGTGGCCACCGCCTGCGCCCCGTCGCCAAGGGCCAGGGAAAACCGCAGCCTGTCCCCCCCGGTCAAGCCGCCCGAAGTGTTGAGAAACACAACTTCCGGGACCGGTGCATGGACCTTTGGCAAAAAGGCTTTGGCAGAACCCGATTGATGCAGGTCGGCCAGACGGGTCAGCGCCCCGCGCGCGGCAAGCCCGACATGCGCGCGCCCGGTTGCCCGTTGCAGCCCGGTCTGCGCCGTGTCCATCCGCAGGCCGTCTTCCGGCATCGCGCCCCCCCTTGTTGCCCCGCAGCTTAGGGTCCGTGCAACGCCCCCTCAACCGCACCGGACCGCCCGCGATCGGCAGCTTCAGGCGGATTTGGCCGACGCCCGCTTTCCGGGCGGTCCAGCCCAATACACAGGCACAAAGCAAAACAGCGGTATCGCGGCGGGCGCTGTTTCGCCTCTGGAAAATGCATGTCCGATGGTCTAACCACGCGATCATGACCCAGCGGTTGACCCTTGTCCGCCCTGATGACTGGCACCTGCATCTGCGCGATGGTGCCCTGCTGCGGGCGCTTCTGCCGGAATCGGCCCGGCATTTCGCGCGCGCCCTGATCATGCCGAATCTGCTGCCGCCGGTTGTGACCGCAGCACAGGCCGCCGCCTACCGCGACCGCATCCGCGCCGCCTTGCCGGAAGGGGCCGCCTTCCAGCCGATGATGACGCTGTACCTGACGGAAACGACCGATCCGGCCGATGTCGCCGCCGCACATGCCGATGGCCTGGTGACGGCGGTTAAGCTTTACCCCGCCGGGGCCACCACCAATTCGCACTCGGGCGTTGCCGACTTTGCCCGGGTCCGCCCGGTGCTGGACAAGATGGCCGACATCGGCCTGCCGCTCTGCGTGCATGGCGAGGTCACCGATCCTGCCGTCGATATCTTCGACCGCGAGGCGGTGTTCATCGACCGGGTGCTGGACCCGATCCGGCGCGCAACACCGGGTCTGCGCGTGGTCATGGAGCATATCACCACCGCCGAGGGGGTTGCCTATGCCCGGTCGGGGGGCCGCGACCTTGGGGCGACGATCACGACGCATCATCTGTTCCTGAACCGCAACCACATCCTGGCGGGCGGCATCCGCCCGCATTACTACTGCCTGCCCGTGGCCAAGCGCGAGTCGCACCGCCAGGCCCTGCGCAAGGCGGCCACCAGCGGCGAGGCGTGCTTCTTTCTTGGCACCGATTCGGCACCGCACCCCGACGCCATGAAGGAACAGGCCTGCGGCTGTGCCGGCTGCTTCACCGCCACCAACACCATGCCGCTTCTTGCGCATGTGTTCGAGGAGTGCGATGCCCTGGACCGGCTGGAGGCCTTTACCAGCCGCAACGGTGCCGCCTTTTACGGCAAGGCACCCAACGCCGGAACCCTGACCCTGGTCAAGGGCGATGCCGTCACCTGGCCCGCAAAGATCGAGACTGCCGCCGGTCCCGTGACCGTCTTCGACCCCGGCTGTGCCGTGCATTGGCATGTTGAACCCTGACCCCCGCAGGACCCCCCCGCCATGATCCCCGCCACCTTTCCCGCCAAGGAAGACATCGCCCGGCTGACGGCGCAGATGCTGCTGGAGATCAGGGCGGTGCATTTCAATGCGGACACCCCGTTCACGCTGGCCTCGGGTCTGCCATCACCGGCCTATATCGATTGCCGAAAGCTGATCAGCTATCCGCGCATCCGCTCTGCCCTGATGGATTTCCTGACCCTGACGGTGCTGCGTGACGCCGGGTTCGAGGCATTCGACAGCATCGCCGGGGGGGAAACCGCCGGCATTCCCTTTGCGGCCCTAATCGCGGAACGTCTTGCCCTGCCGATGACCTATGTGCGCAAGAAACCCAAAGGTTACGGGCGCAACGCCCGCATCGAAGGCGTGATGACCGAAGGGCAACGTGTGCTGCTGGTGGAAGACCTGACGACCGACGGCGGATCGAAGATCAGCTTTGTCGATGCGATCCGCGAAACGGGGGCCACCTGTGCGCATACTGCCGTGATCTTCTTCTATGGCATCTTTCCGGAAACGGAACAGCGGCTGGCCGACCACGGCGTCAGCCTTCATCATCTCTGCACCTGGCATGACGTTCTGGCCGAAGCCCGTCGCACCCGCGCATTCGATGCGGCCGCGCTGACCGAAGCCGAGGCGTTCCTGAACAACCCGCGCGCCTGGCAGGCGGCGCGCGGCGGGGCGTGACACCGCCGATGGCCGGAAAGGCGCTGCGGCAGCGGCCACAGCCTGCCGCAGGCAGAGCCCGGCGATTCGCGGCACAACTTGCGTTTGGTGAATCAGCAGCCGCAACATCTGGTGGCATCGGGCCGTGTTCCGGGTTATGGTCCGGTTTCCGGGCCGGTTATCCCCGGACTTATCCAGATTGCCAAACCGATCCGGACCGCGCATCACACCCTGGGTCAGACCCGGGGTGAACCGGGCGCAACAGGGGGAAAGCAGCGATGAATGAAGTGGCGTCGATCCGTCCGACCGTGCCGGTGGCGACCGGGTCCGACATCCTGCCCCATAACATCGAGGCCGAGCAGCAGTTGCTTGGCGTGATCCTGACCAACAACGATGTCTATGACCGTATCGCAGCACTGGTGCGGGCCGAGCACTTCTTCGACCCGGTCCATGCCCGGATTTTCGAGATTGCCGCCGCGCGCATCCAGAAGAACACGCTTGCCTCTCCGGTCACGCTGAAGGCCTTTCTGGAAGATGACCCGGGGCTGCGCGAGTTGGGCGGTCCGTCCTACCTTGCCCGTCTGGCCGGGGCGGCGATTTCGGCCTTTGCGGCGCGCGATTATGCCCAGATGGTCTATGATCTGGCGGTGCGGCGCGAACTGATCGCGCTGGGGCGCGACATTTCGGCACGTGCCGCAAAGGTCGATGTCGAAAGCGAACCGCGCGAACAGATCATCGAGGCGGAACAGCGCCTGTACAAGCTGGGCGAACAGGGCATTGCCGAGCGCGGATTTCAAAGCTTTCTCAAGGCGGTAACCGATGCGGTGAATGTGGCGAATGCCGCCTATCAGCGCGACGGGGGCCTCGCGGGCATTTCCACGGGCCTGATCGACCTCGACAGAAAACTGGGCGGCCTGCACCCGTCAGACCTGCTGATCCTGGCCGGCCGCCCATCGATGGGCAAGACCTCGCTGGCCACCAATATCGCCTTCGCCATCGCCAGGGCGCACCGGCGCGGCCGCCTGCCCGACGGAACCGAAGGCGCGGTTTCAGGCGGTGTCGTCGGCTTTTTCTCGCTGGAGATGAGCGCCGAGCAGCTTGCCGCACGCATCCTGTCGGAAGCCTCCGAGGTGCCGTCGGACCAGATCCGGCGCGGTGACATGACCGAGGCCGAGTTCCGCCGCTTTGTCGAAGCCGCCAAGGCGCTGGAATCCTGCCCCCTGTATATCGATGACACGCCGGCACTGCCGATCAGCCAGGTTGCAGCCCGCGCCCGCCGCCTGAAGCGGACCCATGGCCTTGACGTGCTGATCGTCGATTATCTGCAGCTTCTCAAGGGCACCTCGAAGGAAAACCGGGTGCTGGAAGTCTCCGAGATCACGCAAGGACTGAAGGCCATAGCCAAGGAACTTGATATCCCGGTGATCGCACTCAGCCAGTTGTCGCGGGCGGTGGAGAACCGCGAAGACAAACGCCCCCAGCTGGCCGACCTGCGCGAATCCGGCTCGATCGAACAGGATGCCGATGTGGTGATGTTCGTGTATCGCGACGAATACTACAAAGAGCGCGAGAAACCCGGCGACCACGAGCTGGAAAAGATGGCGCAGTGGCAGCAGGTTATGGAACAGGTGCATGGCAAGGCCGAGGTCATCATCGGCAAGCAGCGCCACGGCCCCATCGGCACGGTGGAGCTCAGTTTCGAAGGGCGCTTCACCCGCTTTGGCAATCTGGCAAAACCCTGGCAGCAGGGCGGGGCTGACGGTTTCTGACCCCCTTTGCCACGACCGCGCGCAAAGGGTGCGGGAAAGCGGACAGGTCCGGGGCCGCAGAGAAGCGGACCACCCGGCAGATCGCCGGACACATGTCCTGCCCAGCCTGACCAGCTTTCCACTTGACGTCTTCTGCCCACCTGTCAAAACACGTGGCAATATGGCATCCGCAACCCTTTCCATCGACCTTGACGCCGTCGCCGCAAACTGGCGCGCGCTGGACCGGATGTCGGATGCTGCCACCCAGACAGCGGCCGTGATAAAGGCCGATGCCTATGGGCTGGGCACGCGCCGGGTCGGTCGCGCGCTGGCCACGGCAGGGGCGCGACGGTTCTTCGTGGCCATCGCCGAAGAAGGGGCCCTGCTGCGCCAGACGCTTGGGCCGGGGCCGCAGATCTGCGTGCTGTCGGGCCATATGCCCGGCGACACCGAAATGATGCAGGATCTTGAGCTGACGCCGGTCCTGAATTCGATCGATCAGTTCACGCGGCATTTCGAAGCCCTGCCCGATCATCCCTTTGCCGTGCATATCGACACAGGGATGAACCGCCTGGGTCTTGAGGCGGCAGAGTGGGAAGCGGCCTCGGGCATCCTGCTGGCCGCGCGCCCGGAATTCCTGATGTCGCATCTGGCCTGCGCCGATGCCCCCGACCATCCGATGAATGCCGCCCAGCTGGCCGAATTTCATGCCCTGACCGACGGCACCGGCGTGCCGCGGTCGCTTTCGGCGACCGGGGGCATCCTGCTGGGGCCAGACTATCACTTTGAACTGACGCGCCCCGGCATCGGCCTGTACGGATGCCGCCCCTTTGACGCAGGCCAGCCTGTGCTGAGCCTGTCTTTGCCGGTGATCCAGATCCGCGAGGTGGCCCCCGGGGAAACAGTGGGATACGGCGGCACCTGGATGGCCGAGACGATCACCACCCTGGCCACGGTGAACGCGGGCTATGCCGACGGCTTGATGCGCACGCTGTCGGACGCCGCTGTGCTGTGGTATGCTGACAGCCCCTGCCCCGTGGTGGGCCGTGTGTCGATGGATCTTATCACCGCGGACATCACCCACCTGCCCGAAATTCCGGACCGGCTGGACATCATCGGCCCGCACCAGTCGGTTGATGATCTGGCCGAAACTGCCGGCACGATCGGATATGAGATTCTGACCGGCCTGTCGCAGCGCTATGGCAGGCGTTACATCGGGGTCGGCGGGTGAGCCTGCTTGCGCCCGTCGCCGGGCTGGGTCGCGCCACACTGGGGCTGCTTGCCGCCCTGGGGCGGATCGTCTTTTTCACCGGTCAGGTGCTGTCGCATATGCTGCGCCCGCCGTTCTATCTGCGCGAATTCCTGCATGCGGTGATGCAGATCGGCTGGTTCAGCCTGCCGGTTGTGGGGATGACGGCGGTCTTCACCGGCGGTGCCCTCGCCTTGCAGATCTATTCTGGCGGGGCGCGCTTCAACGCGGAAATGGTCGTGCCGAACATTGTCGCCATCGGCATGGTGCGCGAGTTGGGTCCTGTCCTTGGCGGGCTGATGGTGGCGGCGCGGGTCGCAAGCTCGATTGCGGCCGAGATCGGCACCATGAAAGTGACTGAACAGATCGATGCCCTTGTCACCCTGTCGACCGACCCGATCAAATACCTGGCTGTTCCCCGCGTGGCTGCGGCCACGCTGACGGTTCCGGTGCTGGTCGCGGTGGGCGATGTCATCGGGATTGCCGGCGGCTGGCTTGTGGGCGTCAACCGTCTTGGCTTCAATTCGGCCACCTATCTGCAAAGCACGGTGAATTTCCTTGAAGTCTGGGACATCACCTCGGGGCTTATCAAGGGCGCGGCCTTCGGCTTTATCGTGGCGCTGATGGGCTGCTATCACGGGATGACCTCGGGGCGCGGGGCACAGGGGGTAGGTCAGGCCACGAAATCGGCGGTGGTGGCGGCCTCGGTGATGATCCTTGCCACGAATTATCTGCTGACCGGACTGTTTTTCACCTCATGATCGCCCTTCAGGATGTCAGGAAAAGCTTTGGCCGCAACGCGGTTCTTCGGGGTGTCTCGCTGGACATCCCGTCGGGGCAAAGCATGGTGATCATCGGGGGGTCGGGCACCGGCAAGTCGGTGCTGCTGAAATGCATTCTGGGCCTTGTGCGCCCGGACGCAGGCACGATCACCCTGGATGGTCAGGATGTGACGAAGGTCGAACGCGACGCCTTCCTCGCGCGCTTTGGCATGCTGTTTCAGGGCGGCGCGCTGTTTGATTCCATGCGGGTCTGGGAAAATGTCGCGTTCCGTCTGCTGCGCGGCGGCGCAAAGCAACCAAAGGCAATGGCGCGCGACAGGGCAATTGAAAAGCTGCGCCGCGTCGGCCTGACGCCCGATGTGGCAGATCTTTTTCCGGCGGAACTGTCGGGGGGCATGCAAAAGCGCGTCGGCCTGGCGCGCGCCATCGCGGCGGAACCCGAGATCATCTTCTTTGACGAGCCCACGACCGGCCTCGATCCGATTATGGCCGGGGTGATCAACGCGCTGATCCGGGAAATCGTGACCGAGATGGGTGCCACCGCAATGACCATCACCCATGACATGTCCTCGGTCCGGGCAATTGCGGACCGGGTGGCCATGCTGCACGCCGGTGTCATCCAGTGGACAGGTCCGGTGGGCGAAATGGATGCAACGCCCGATCCCTATGTTCAGCAGTTCATTCACGGCCGGGCCGAAGGGCCGATTGCGGCGATCCGATAGTGTGACCGCACCAGTCAGAAGCGTCCAAAGCACAGAAAACACAAAGGTCTTTCGGTACATAAAAAACAGCGTTTCACTGCCCATGCAGCAGCCAACCACGCCGTTTCAGACAAAAAGGTGATCACAAGTCATGATTGAACGCAGATTATGGAATGGACAAACCATTCCTGCCCTTGGGCTGGGGTGCTGGGCCATTGGCGGTCCTTTCTTTTCCGGCAGCCAACCCCTTGGCTGGGGCGAGGTGGATGATGCGGTCAGCATCCGCGCCATCCACGCCGCCTATGACATTGGAATACGGTTCTTCGATACGTCCGATGCCTACGGCACTGGTCATTCGGAAGAGATTCTCGGCACGGCATTGGCAGACCGGCACGATGTCGTTATCGCAACAAAGTTCGGCAATACTTATGACCGAGCCTCCAGACAATTGACGGGCACTGATGTTTCGGATCGCCACATCCGCGAGGCACTTGATGCGTCGTGCAAACGGCTGAACCGGGACCGGGTCGCGCTTTATCAGTTGCATGTCGATACGCTGGGTCCGGAGGCAACAGAGGTCTGTGATACGCTGAACAGCCTGGTTGCCGAAGGCCGGATCGAGGCTTTCGGCTGGAGTACCGACAGCCTTGATCAGGCAAAGCGCTGGCCCGGTTCTGTCGGCTACCGCGCTGTCCAGCACGCCTGCAACCTTTTTGTCCCGGCCAAGGCCTTGATTCAATTCTGCGAAGATGAAAAGATGCTGTCGATCAATCGATCACCTCTGGCGATGGGTGCATTGACCTCGAAATTCGACAGTGACACCGAGATGACGCAGGCAGATATCCGTGCCCGGCCTCCGGCATGGCTGCCCTATTTCAGCAATGGCAGGCCGAAGCCAGAGTTCGCCGCACGCATCAACGCAGTCCGTGATCTGCTGACAAGCGGGGGGCGGACACTTGCCCAAGGCGCATTGGCATGGATTTGGGCAGGAAGCGATGTTTCGCTGCCCATTCCCGGTTTTCGTACGGAAGCGCAGGTGCAGGAAAATGCAATTGCCTTGGAACGCGGGCCGTTCCCCAGCCCTGTAAAGGCCGAGATCGACAATTTGCTGGCCGTCTGATTGGGCCGGCCAAGGCGCGCGGAGGGAACCACAGGTCACCCTTCAGATCAGCCTTCGCTGCACAAACCAGCCCCGGCAGCAGTCTTGGCCCGGAATTGGCTGCAAATCTGTCTGGCGCGGCGGCCCTATCCGGCCGACCTGCCCTGCGCTATGTGAGGCCATGCTGCGTTACGCCAATCTTGCCCTGCTGATCCTGTTCCCGCTGGCCTGGTTCGCCCCGCTGCTGCGGGCGGGCATGCTGCCGCTTTTTGGTCTGTCAGAAATCTCGGTCATCACCGGCCTGCAGGCGCTGTGGCGCACAGACGTCGTCCTTGCCCTGCTGGTGACCGTGCTGGCCATTTTTGCGCCGCTGCTGAAAACCATCGGTCTGGCCCTGCTGCACTTTGGCCTGCTGTCGCCGCGTACCCTGCCCGCCCTGCACCTGCTGGGGCGGCTGGCGATGGCGGACATTTTCCTTGTGGCGCTTTACATCGTGGTGGTCAAAGGCGTGGGCCTGGCCACGGTCGAAGTGGCCTGGGGGCTGTATCTGTTCACCGGCTGCATCCTGGCATCGCTGGTCATCGGCTGGCAGAGCACGCCGGCACCTCGCTGACGGCTTGCCGCCCGCGTCCGCTTCGGGCAGGAAAGGGGCCATGGCCAAATCATCCCCCGCCTTCACCTGCACGGCCTGCGGTGCCGCCCCTTCGAAATGGGCCGGCCGCTGTGATGCCTGCGGCGCCTGGAATTCGATTGTCGAAGAAGCGCCCCTGTCCGCCGCGCCGAAGTCGCTGGGCGCCAAGGGCCGCACCATCGCGCTGAGCGATCTGTCCACGGAAGAGGCGCCGCCGCCCCGCGCGTCGTCGGGGATGGACGAGCTGGACCGTGTCCTGGGCGGTGGCCTTGTGCCGGCCTCGGCCATTCTGGTGGGGGGTGATCCCGGTATCGGCAAATCCACCCTTCTGCTGCAGGCCGCCGCCAGCTTTGCCCGCGCCGGGCACAAGAGCCTGTATATCTCCGGCGAAGAGGCCGCAGCCCAGATCCGGATGCGGGCGCTGCGGCTGGGCCTGTCGGACGCGCCGGTGATCCTGGGGGCGGAAACCAACCTGCGCGACATTCTGACCACGCTGGATGCCGAACGCCCCGCGCTGGCGGTGATCGATTCGATTCAGACGATGTGGCTCGACAGTGTGGAAAGCGCCCCCGGATCGGTCAGCCAGGTGCGCGCTGCCGCGCATGAGTTGGTCACCTTTGCCAAGCGGCGCGGGGTGGCGGTGATTCTGGTGGGCCATGTGACGAAGGATGGCCAGATCGCCGGTCCTCGCGTGGTCGAACACATGGTCGATACCGTGCTTTACTTTGAGGGCGAGCGTGGCCACCAGTTCCGCATCCTGCGCGCGGTGAAGAACCGCTTCGGGCCAGCGGATGAGATCGGCGTCTTCGAGATGACGGGCGACGGTCTGGCCCAGGTGACGAACCCTTCCGCCCTGTTCCTGTCCGACCGTGACCGGCCCGCCCCCGGATCGGTGGTGTTCGCCGGCATGGAAGGCTCGCGCCCCGTACTGACCGAAATTCAGGCGCTTGTCGCGCCCTCGACCCTCGGCACACCGCGCCGGACCGTTGTGGGGGTGGATTCGGGGCGCCTGTCGACCATTCTGGCGGTGCTCGAGGCACGCTGCGGCATTCCCTTTGCCGGGCTGGATGTCTTTCTGAACGTGGCCGGCGGCATGCGCATCGGTGAACCGGCGGCGGACCTTGCCATTGCGGGGGCGCTGCTGTCGGCAAGGGAAGATGTGGCAATTCCGCCAGACATGGTGCTTTTCGGCGAAATCAGCCTGTCGGGCGCCCTGCGTCCGGCAAGCCAGACCGAAAACCGGTTGAAAGAGGCGTCGAAACTTGGTTTTTCACAGGCGACCTTGCCGTCGCGGTCCAAACCGGGGCCGGCAGAAGGAATGCGGATACGCCAGATGCCCGACCTTGCGGCATTCGTCGGTGAAATGTTCGGGGCCGGATAAGCCCTGCGGGAGTTGGGAATGGAAGGCTTCACCTACATTGACGGCATCGTTGCCGCCGTCATAGTACTGTCGGCGATCCTTGCCTACTCGCGCGGTCTTGTCCGGGAATCGCTGGCGATTGCCGGCTGGGTCGGGGCAGCCGTTCTGGCCTTTGTCTTTGCGGCAAGGGCCGAACCCCTGATCAAGGAACTGCCCGTCGTCGGCCCCTTCCTGTCTGAAAGCTGCGAATTGTCGATTATCGCCGCCTTTGCGGCGGTCTTTGCTCTTGGGCTGGTGGTGATGTCGCTGTTCACACCGCTGTTCGCCTCGGCGGTGCAGCGTTCGGTGCTGGGCGGGCTGGATCAGGCGCTTGGGTTCCTGTTCGGGGTCGCGCGCGGCGTGCTGCTGGTGGCGGTGGCCTTCATCGTCTATGATCGTGCCATGGCGACCGATACGGTGCCCGCGGTTGACAATTCGCGCTCGGCCACGGTCTTTGCCTCGTTTCAGGACAGTCTGAACAAGACGGTGCCGGAAGACGCGCCCGGCTGGATTGTGGAACGCTATGAGGAGTTGACCGGAACCTGCGGCGCGCCTGCACAGCCGGTGGATCCGGCCGTGCCGCCGGCACCCGGGGCGGCCCCTGCCCCTGACCCGGCCGCTCCGGCGGAACCGGCAGCGCCCGCAAACTGATCGGCAGCCCCGTTTTGGCTCAGGCGCGGCACAACCCCCCGTGACTCTGCGGTCCGCTGCCCCTAAACGGGGCTGATCCGCCCCCGGAATCGGAGACTCCGCCCGATGCGCCCCTTCCTGCCCCACCCCTTTGATGACGACAGGCTCAAAGAGGAATGCGGGGTCTTCGGCGTGATCGGCGTTGCGGATGCGGCGAATTTCGTGGCCCTTGGCTTGCACGCCCTGCAGCACCGGGGCCAGGAAGCGGGCGGCATCGTGTCTTACGATCCCGCCACCGGGTTCAACTCGGCCCGCCGCTTTGGCTATGTCCGCGACAGTTTCACCAACGCTTCGGTGATGGACACGCTGCCGGGTGCCCTGGCCATCGGCCATGTGCGTTATTCCACCGCCGGGTCCAAGGGCGCCACCGCGATCCGCGACGTACAGCCCTTTTTCGGCGAATTCTCGATGGGCGGGGCCGCCATTGCCCATAACGGCAACCTGACGAATGCAACCGCCCTGCGCCGCGAACTGATCGAACGCGGCTCGATCTTTCAATCCTCCTCGGACAGCGAATGCATCATCCACCTGATGGCCCGCTCGATCCAGAACAACATCTCGGAACGGATCAAGGATGCGCTGCGCCGTGTCGAGGGCGCGTTCAGCATCGTGGCGATGACCCGCACCAAGCTGATCGGGGTGCGCGATGCGCTGGGCGTGCGCCCGCTGGTTCTGGGCCGCGTCGGCGATGATGCCTGGGTCCTGTCGTCCGAGACCTGCGGGCTGGACATCATCGGGGCCGAGTTCGTCCGCGAAATCGCCCCCGGCGAAATGGTGGTGATCGAGAACGGAAAGGTGGAAAGCATGTTTCCGTTCGAACGCAGGGCACCCCGCTTCTGCATCTTCGAACATGTCTATTTCTCGCGTCCCGACAGCATCCTGGGCGGGCGGTCGGTCTACGAGACCCGCCGCCAGATCGGGGTGGAACTGGCCCGCGAGGCCCCTGTGGACGCCGATCTGGTCTGCCCGGTTCCCGACAGCGGCACGCCGGCCGCCATCGGCTTCAGCCAGCAATCCGCCATTCCCTATGCGATGGGCATCATCCGCAACCAGTATATGGGCCGCACCTTCATCGAACCCACCGAAAGCATCCGCAACATGGGGGTGCGGCTGAAACTGAACGTCAACCGCGCGCTGATCAAGGGCAAGCGGGTGATCCTGGTTGACGATTCGGTCGTGCGCGGCACCACCAGCCGCAAGATCAAGGACATGATCCTGGAAGCCGGCGCGGCCGAGGTGCACTTTCGCATCGCGTCGCCCCCCACCGCCTGGCCCTGTTTCTACGGCGTCGATACCCCGGAACGCTCCAAGCTGCTGGCCGCCAACATGTCCGAAGATCAGATGCGCGACTGGATCGGGGTCAACAGCCTGAAATTCATCACGCTGGATGGTCTGTACCGCGCGGCGGGCGAGGCGCAGGGCCGCAACCCGGACGCGCCACAATATTGCGATGCCTGCTTTTCCGGGCAGTATCCTGTCGCACCGTCGGACAAGATCGAGGAAGGCTTTCAGATGAAAGCCGCCGAATAACCCGCCCCTTGCCATTATCTGTTCACAAATATCCTCGGGGGGTCCGGGGGGCAAACAGCCCCCCAGCCTTGCCCGCAAAGCGCCAAGGCCCGTCTCATATGCCCCAGAAAATCGCCCTCGTCACCGGTGCCTCGCGCGGTCTTGGGGCCGCCATGGCAGAAGAGCTTGCATCGCGTGGCTGGCATGTGGTGGCCGTGGCGCGCACCGTGGGGGCGCTGGAAGAGCTGGATGACCGCATCAAGGCAAACCACCAGCCCGGCGGCGGCGCGGTGACGCTGGCGCCGATGGATGTGACCCTGGACGATGCCATGCGCCATCTCTGCCTGTCGGTCCATGACCGCTGGGGCCATGCCGACCTATGGGTACACAGCGCCGTGCATGCCGCCCCGCTGGCACCGGCGGCGCATATTGACGCGAAGGACTGGAAGACATCGATCGCCACCAATCTTGCCGCCACCGGCCTGCTGATTCCGATGGTGGAACCGCTGCTGCGGGCGGCGGACCGGGGAACGGCGCTGTTTCTGGACGATCCCCGTGGCGGACAGACGTTTTTCGGTGCCTATGGCGCAACCAAGGCGGCCCAGATCGCGCTGGCCCGAAGCTGGCAGGCCGAAACCGTCAGGACCGGCCCGCGCGTGCTGATCGAAACCCCCGCCCCCATGCCCACGGCCACCCGTGCCCGCTTTTTCCCCGGCGAAGATCGCACCAGGCTTGCCGATCCCCGCACCGAAGCTGCGCGCCTGGTGGCGTTGATCTGACCGGACTGCCACCTGCTCCCGCCGGAATCGCAGCTTGCAAAAACAGGCGTTCCGGCGCATTCAGACGACCGGAAGGCGGGCGCGGTCAGTGCTTGCCCCCTGCAGGAAAGGTGGCCCGATGACCGAAACGACCCCCTATGTGCCCCCCCGGGTCTGGACCTGGGACAAGGCGAACGGCGGCCCCTTCGCCAGCATCAACCGCCCCGTCGCGGGGCCGACGCATGACAAGGCGCTTCCCCTGGGGCAGCATCCGCTTCAACTGTATTCGCTGGCCACCCCGAACGGCGTCAAGGTGACCATCCTGCTGGAAGAGTTGCTGGCGGCGGGTCATGCTGCGGCAGAATACGACGCCTGGCTGATCGACATCGGCAAGGGTGACCAGTTCGGCAGCGGCTTTGTTGCGGTCAACCCCAACTCGAAAATCCCGGCACTTCTCGACACCTCGGTCACACCGCATCGGCGGGTGTTCGAATCCGGCGCGATTCTGCTGTATCTGGCCCGCAAATTCGGGGCCTTCCTTGGCGACGGCCCGGCCGAAGAAACCGAATGCCTGAACTGGCTGTTCTGGCAGATGGGATCAGCGCCTTTTCTGGGCGGCGGCTTCGGGCATTTCTTCACCTATGCGCCGGAGAAACTGGAATACCCGATCAACCGCTTTGCCATGGAGGTGAAGCGCCAGCTTGACGTGTTGGACCGTCACCTGGCGGACGCACGATTCATGGCAGGCGGCAGCTATACAATTGCCGATATCGCGATCTGGCCCTGGTATGGTGCGTTGGTGCGCAATGACAGCTATCCCAATGCCGCTGAATTCCTGGATGTCGCCAGCTACACGCATGTGCAGCGCTGGGCCGCCGAAATCGCCGGGCGTCCGGCGGTACAGCGCGGTCGCCGCGTCAACCGCACCTGGGGGCCGCCTGAAGACCAGCTGCGCGAACGCCATTCAGCCGGTGATTTCGGGGGCGATGTGACGGGCAGGTAAGGCTCCGGACAAGCGGCGGCTTTTGCATCCCCGGCTGCGGGCCTCGCCCCGGTCGCCCACCCGGTGGCGCGGTACGATAACCTTTCGTTAACGCAATCCGGTGTCGATTGTCGCCCAGGTCACATGCCGCGGGTCGCCAATGAACATCATGCACACGGACGCCTATCGTGCGGCTTTCCTTGAGTATCTTCGCAAGGGAACGCCCATCCGGCTGGCCTTCAAGGAGGCAGCCACACCTGATCGCTATGTCTGGCGAACACAGCGCGATACGAAAGTGCGCCTCTCGCATCGCCGCAACGATGGCCGGGTGTTCCGCTGGGCCGATCCGCCCGAAACGGGTCACCCCGGCGAAGGTTTCAACTGCCGCTGTAACGCCGTTCCCTACATCGAAGGTCAAACGGAGTTTGCCTTCTTTGATCTGCGATCAGCCTCCGGGTCCGGCTCGGACAGGTGGGACAACAATGACTTCATCTGGTACTTCTATGTCGGTGATGGCCAGGAGGTCACGCTGGAGGGCATCGGACACTTGCCAGAGATCATCGAGCAATATGCTTACAGGAATGGTGCCGAGGGGGCGTATCGCCGTCTGGCGGGCCAGATTGCAGAAGAGGCACGCTCGGGCAGATTATCCTTTCCCTTCAAAAACACCTACCAGTTCGAAGGCATCGAGTTCTCGCATGGCAGGTCAACGGTGCAGGGGCAGTTTGACGGCACGGTCACGGAAATCGGGGACATGTTGCGAATTGAGGGAACCGCCAGTTTTTACTTTCTGGACCGTTTCACCGACCCCGTCGATCTGCGCGCGTTTTCAGCCTTTCTGCGCGAAAGCCCGGATCGCCTGTGGCGGTTGCTTCAGCATGTGGGCGCCTTTGTCGGGATCGGTGAGGGGCCACAGGGGCCGAAGCTGAAGATCGACGAAGACGATGTATCATGGATTTTCATGTTCGTTTCCGAACTGGGCGGAACCGCCTACCCCATCACGGGGGAATGGAAGGCAGGGTTTCTGGCGCAGGTTTTCAAAGACCGAGCGAAGAGCAATTACTCCGCGACACAAGGCCAGACACGGTGATCCGTCCGATGCTACGCTTCTTGGGAAGATGGGTGCGTCGGCTTCTTAAAGGGCTGTTCTGGATGTTGATTGCCTATCCGTTTCTGCTTGTCCTGATGTACTACACCACCGATGTCACCTTCCCAAACGGTGCTGTGTTATATCGAAACTTCGATTGGCAGACAGTGTCGCGCGGCGATCTTTATACCGCCAACGGCGTTCTGATCGCCCGCGATGTCGATCTTCTCTGCTGGAACGAGATGGCCATAACCGGCATCGGAGAGAGACGACGGTTCATCTGGCTGAGCGGCGAACACGATCCGATTTACGGCAGCGACCCTCGCTTCCCCGCAGTTGAAATGGCGAGCGGGTTGATCAAGCCACAGGAGAGCGGGTGTGAAGGTACGGGCAGGCCGTTCGTGAATGCGGAATTTGTTCTCACCAACTTGAGACCTATGCGAGCACAAGATCGAAGGTAAACGCTTGGCCTTGCGACAAGCGCACCACCGATACGACCAGCCCCTACTCCAGCCGTGCCGGAAACCCTTCCGCCCGCAGATCGACCCCCAGCACATCCTCGAGCAGCTTCACCACCTGTGTCGATTGCGCCTGCCCGCCATAGGCGGCCTTGGCCGCGACAAAGGTCTGCTCGGTCAGCCCGGCCAGTGCCAGCGGCACGCCGAACTCGCGCCCGAAGCCCAACGCAAAGCCAAGGTCCTTCAGCGCCAGATCATTGGTGAAGGCGATGTTATAGCTGCCGTTCAGGATCAGTTGCCCTTCGGTTTCATGCACAAAAGACGTGCCGGATGACGCTGTAATGGCTTCCCACGCTGTCTTCAGGTCCAGCCCGCCGCGCCTGGCCAGCATCAGCGCCTCACCATCGGCCACCAGATGGATGAAGGCCAGCATATTGGTGATCACCTTGATCACCGCCGCCGACCCCAGCGGCCCCATGTGGAATATCCGGTTGCCGATTGCCTGCAACGCGGGCAGGTGCAGGTCGTAAAGCTCCCTCTCCCCCCCGGCCAGCACGGTGATCTCGCCCCGTGCCGCCAGATGCACCCCCCCGGTCACCGGGGCTTCCATCAGTTGCACGCCATGCTCTGCCGCCAGCGCCCCCAGCCGCAGGATATCGTCGCGGCCAAGGGTCGAGTTTTCCACCCAGGTGGCACCGGGCCGCATCCGGGGCAGCATTTCGCGCAAAACCGTCTCGGACACGGCAGGCGACGGCAGGCAGGTGATCACGTGATCCACCCCCGCCGCCAGATCGCCGGCACTGTCGGCCCGCGCGGCCCCCATGGCGACATGCCGGTCGGCCAGGGCCAGGTCACGGTCAAACACCGTCACCGGAAAGCCCGCCTTCAGCAGGCTTGCCGCCAGATGCCCGCCCAGATTGCCCAGGCCCACATAGCCGTAACGCATCATGCGCCCCAGCCCACGATACCCTTGACCTCGCAGAAGTCATGGATGCCCCAGTCGGCATATTCGCGCCCGTTGCCGGATTGCTTGTATCCGCCGAAGGGGGCGAAGGTATCCCAGGCCGGATAGTTCAGGTTCACCGTGCCCGCACGCAGCCGCCGCGCCACCGGCTTTGCATCCTCCACCGGTCCCGCGATATAGGCCGCAAGGCCGTAGGGCGTGTCATTTGCCATCCCGACCACCTCGTCAATACTGTCGTAGGACAGGATCGACAGCACCGGGCCAAAGATTTCCTCGCGCGCGATGGTCATGTCATTGGTCACATGGCCGAAAACGGTGGGCTTCACGAAATGGCCCCGGTTCAGCCCGGCGGGCCGCCCCAGGCCACCGGTCACCAGCGTGGCCCCCTCGTCGATCCCCTTCCCAATCAGGCCCTGGATTTTGTCGAAATGCACCCGGCTGACCACCGGCCCCAGCGTGGTTGCCGCATCGCGCGGATCGCCGGTCACGAATTCCTCGGCCCTGGCCTTGGCAATCGCCAGCGCCTCGTCATGGCGGGCGCGCGGGACGAACATGCGCGTCGGCGCATCGCAGCTTTGGCCCGAATTGCCAAAGCAGCCCTCGACCCCGCCGGCGACGGCGGCCGCAAGATCGGCCGTCGGCAGGATGATGTTGGGCGACTTGCCGCCCAGTTCCTGTGCCACGCGCTTGACCGTGGGGGCCGCCGCCTGCGCCACCAGAATGCCCGCGCGGGTCGATCCGGTGAAGGACACCATATCAACCTCGGGGTGGGCCGCCATACGCGCGCCCACCTCTGCCCCGGTGCCGTTGATCAGGTTGAAGACGCCTTTGGGAACGCCCGCCTCATGCATCACCTCGGCAAAAAGTGCCCCTGACAGCGGCGCGATTTCGGATGGTTTCAGCACCATTGTGCAGCCCGCCACAATCGCCGGGGCCACCTTGCAGGCGATCTGGTTCATCGGCCAGTTCCAGGGCGTGATCAGCGCGCAAACCCCGATGCCTTCACGCACGATCCGGGTGCTGCCGCGCATTTCCTCCCAGTGAAAGGTTTCGGCGGCGGCGATGGTGCTTTCGATATGCACCTGCCCCGCCCAGAACTGCGCCTCCCGCGCCCAGGACAGCGGTGCCCCCATCTCGACGCTCATCGCTTCAACGAAATCATCCTCGCGGCTGTTGTAGACCTCAAGGATACGCCTGAGCAGCGCAATCCGGTCGGCAACCGGCGTGATGGTCCAGGGCAGGAAAGCGGCCCGCGCCGCCGCAATTGCGCGGTCGGCATCCGCGGCAGACCCAAGTGCCACCTGGGCCACGATGTCCTCATTGGCCGGATTCTCGACGCCCATTGCGGTGCCGCCCAGCGGCGCAACCCATTCGCCGTTGATGTAGAAGTGGGAAAGATGCTTCGATATCATGATGTTCTCACGTGAAGTGGATGTTGTAGGCGGCGCGGATGGCCGCATCGATCTCCGGGTCAATCTGGCTGCCCGCTTTGGCCAGGATACTGTTCTTGCGCGCAATCGCCCTGTCAAGCAGCAGCGGCTTTCCGGCCTCGACCCATTCCTTGGGGCTCATCCGGTTGCCGACGACGGGATAGATGTATTCCGTCTGCATCAGCGCCAGCGTCTGGTCACTGCCCAGGTAATGCCCCGGCCCGCCCAGGCAGACCTGTTTCATCGCCTCGATGCTGGTCGACTCTTCGGTCACGTCAATGCCGCGCACACAGCGCATCACCTGGCCCAGAATGTCATCACCCAAAACCAGCGACTCAAGACAGAACCCCAGCAGGGAAGCATGCATCCCCACCGCCTCATAACACATGTTCAGCCCCGACAGGCCGGCCAGCACATTGGTGATGCCCTGTTCCCAGCCCGCCTGCATGTCCGGCAGCTTGCTGTCGGAAATGCCTGATGCCGCCCCGCCCGGCAGGTTGTAAAAGCGGTGCATCTGCGCACATCCGGCCGTCAGCAGCGCCTGCTCGGCTGACCCGCCTGACATGGCCCCGGTGCGCAGATCAGACACAAACGGCCAGGTGCCGAAGATGGCCGGGGCACCGGGCCGGATCGCATTGACATAGACCACGCCCGCCAGACATTCCGCCACCGCCTGCACGATCGCCAGCGCAATCGGGGCGGGCGCGGTGGCCCCGGCCTGCCCCGCGCTCAGCAGCAGCATCGGCATGCCCTTGCGGATGCATTTTTCCATCGTGATGCAGCTTTCCTCCGCAAACTTCATCGGCGGAACGACAAAGCAGTTGGAATTGCTGACAAAGGGGCGCGCCCGCCAGGCCTGTTCGCCCCCCGCAACGGTGTGCAGCAGGTCAAAGCAACCCTCGACATGGGCAGGGTCGCTGAACGAGGTGCCGACATGCTTGGTCGTGCCCGACAGGCAGGCATAAAGCGTGTTGATATCCATATCGTAATTGTCAGTGACATCGCGGCAGACCATGGCGCGCTGAAAGAAATGCACATTGTCCAGATGCTGCGTGATCCGCGCCGCGTCATACAGATCCTGCGCGGTCGAATCGCGGTACTCGTTGCGTTCCAGATCCACGATATGCACCGCCGCCCCCGCCGTGCCGAAATGCACATTGGTTCCGGTCAGGTGCAGGTCATGCTTCGGATCGCGCCCATGCAGGGTGATGTCGCGTGCCGCCACGGCCAGCATGTCCTCGACCAGGGCGCGCGGAAAGCGGATGCGCCCGTCATCGCCCTGCACCGCCCCGGCCCCGGTCAGCAGCTCCACCCCTGAAGGCGGGGCCTGGCTGAGGCCGATCTGCTCCAGCGCCTCCAGCGCCGAGGCGTGGATTTTCGCCATGCCCGCTTCGGTCAGCGGGCGGTACTGCCCTCCCGGCAGGCCGGGCCGCACGGGCCGCAAGTTTTCCGCCAGCGGGGCCGACCGTTCCGCCACCCGCGATGCCCGCCCGCCGCTGCGCCGCGCCCGCGCCGGTTCGCAGACCTCTCCGATATCGCTCATGTCTGCTTCCCTTCCCTTGTTCCCTTCATGCCTGCCCGGCCCCGGCGCGCAGCAGCGCGTCGATCTCATCCCCCGATGCCGCCTGTTTCAGGGGCGCGAATGACCCCGCCCCCAACATCGCCATCATCGCATCGCGGATCACGGCATGGGTCACGCGGGCAATCTGCGATCCGGTCGAAATGCGCCGCACGCCCATCGCCGCCAGTTCTGCCACAGTCAGGTCGCGCAGCGGCCCCGCCGCCAGGGCATTGACCGGCTTTGACACGGCAGAGAGTACGGCCTTCAGTTCGGCGCGCCCCGGCGGAACCGGCAGATACAGCACATCCGCCCCCGCCGCCTCGAAGGCCTGCAACCGACGGATGCCTTCGGCAAGGTCATGGCTGCCGTTCATCACCCCGTCTGCCCGCGCGCACAGCACAAAGGGCCGCCCCAGCGCCCGCGCCGCCGCGACGGCGGCACGGATGCGCTCCACCGCCTGATCCGCCGCATAGGCGGGCGAACCCTCCACCATCTGCGTATCCTCAATGGAACAGCCCGACAGCCCCACTTCGCCCGCAAGACGCACCGTTTCCGCCACCCCCTCGGGATCATCGGCAAAGCCGTTCTCGAAATCGCCCGACACCGGCAGCGGCGTGGCCGCCACAATCGCGTCGGCATGGGCCAGCGCTTCATCCCGGCTGACCCCGCCCATGTCGGGGCGGCCCAGGGTAAAGGCATGGGCCGCCGAACTGGTGGCCAGCGCCCTGGCCCCCGCCGCCGCCATCATCCGGGCCGATCCCGCATCCCAGGGGTTGGGCAGCACAAAACACCCTGCCTGATGCAGATCGGCAAAAGCGGCATGCCGCGTCGCCAGTGTCATGTCGGTCCCCCTTTCCGCATCGCCCAGTCCTTCTTCTGTTCACAAATATCCCCGGGTGGGTCCGGGAGGGCAGGCTGCCCTCCCGGCGTGTATCACCCGCGCACCCGTTCCGACTTCGGATCATGCATCGCCACAAGCGAGGCCACTGCCTCATGCCGCTGCCCCGCAATTTCAATCTCATAGCGTGACCCCAGCAAATCGGCCTCGGACTGGCCCTTGCAGGGCACATAGCCAAGGCCCACCGCCGCCCCCTGGAAATGCCCGTAATTGGCGCTGGTCACCGGCCCCACGATCCTGCCGTCGCGGACGATTGCCTCGTTATGGAACAGCAGCGGTCCGGGGTCTTTCAGGCGGAACTGCATCATGCGCCGGTCCAGCCCGGCCTCAGCTTTGCGCAGCACGGCATCGCGCCCGATGAAATCGCCCTTGGCCGTCTTCACGGCAAAGCCAAGGCCCGCTTCCAGCACATGATCCTCATCGGTGATGTCATGCCCGAAGTGGCGGTAGGCCTTTTCGATCCGGCACGAATCCAGCGTATGCAGCCCGCACAGCACCATCCCCCTGTCCGCTGCTTCCAGCGCCTCAAACACATGCGCAGCCTGATCGGTGCTGACGTAGAGCTCCCACCCCAGCTCGCCCACATAGGTGACCCGGTGCGCCCGGGCCAGGCCCAGGCCGATTTCAATCTCGCGCGCCGTGCCAAAGGGGTGGGCGGCATTGCTGAAGTCGTTGGGGCTGACCGCCTGCAGCAGCGCGCGGCTGGCAGGCCCCATGACACAGAGCACAGCCTCTGCGGCCGTCATATCCGTGATCACGGCAAAGGCATCGCCCAGATGGCGGCGCAGCCAGGCCAGATCGCGTTGCAGCGTGGCAGCGGGCACCACCAGAAGGAACGCCGTTTCGGAAAGGCGGGTCACGGTCAGGTCGCTTTCAATGCCGCCGCGCGCGTTCAGCATCTGGGTATAGACGATCCGGCCTGCCGCCACATCCACGTCATTGGCGCAGACCTTCTGAAGGAAAGCGCAGGCATCGCGCCCCTCGACCCTGATCTTGCCGAATGAGGTCATGTCGAACAGCCCGACGCCGGTCCGCACCGCCAGATGTTCGGCCCTCTGGTTGTCGAACCAGTTCTGCCGGCCCCAGGAATAGCGGTATTCCCGCTCCTGCCCCGGCTTGGCGAACCAGTTGGCCCGTTCCCAGCCCGCAACCTCGCCAAAGACCGCGCCGCGCGCCTTGAGATGTTCGTGCAGCGGCGTGCGCCGCACACCGCGCGCCGTTTCCACCTGCCGGTACGGGAAGTGATCGGCGTAAAGCAGGCCCAGCGTTTCCGTCACCCGTTCCTTCAGGTAACGGCGGTTCTTCTGGAACGGCTGCGCCCGGCGGATGTCCACTTCCCACAGGTCGAACGGCGCGTCACCTTCGGCGATCCAATTCGCCAGCGCCATGCCCGCGCCGCCGGACGAGACGATACCAATGGAATTGTACCCGGCGGCAATCCAGTACCCGCCCAGTTCCGGCGCTTCGCCCAGATAGTAGCGGTCATCGGGGGTGAAGCTTTCCGGGCCGTTGAAGAAGGTGTGAATGCCTGCCGTCTGGAACAGCGGCATCCGGTGCATCGCCGCTTCCAGGATCGGCTGGAAGTGGTCGAAATCCTCGGGCAGGGTGTCAAAGCAGAAATCCTCGCGGATGCCGCCCATGCCCCAGGGCTTTGCCTTGGGCTCGAACGCGCCCAGCATCATCTTGCCCGCGTCCTGCTTGTAATAGGCGCATTCGTCGGGCACGCGCAGCACCGGCAGATGGCCCAGCCCCTCGACCGGCTCGGTCACCAGATAGAAATGCTCGCAGGCATGCAGCGGCAGGGTGACGCCGTTCTGACCGGCCAGATCGCGGCCCCACATCCCGCCGCAATTGATTACCACATCGGCGGCAATATGCCCCGGCACGCCGTCCTGCACGAAATCAACGCCGGTCACCCGCCGCCCGGCTTCGGTCACCCCTGTCACCTTGACACCTTCGAAAATCTGCGCGCCGCGCATCCGCGCGCCCTTCGCCAGCGCCATGGCAATGTTGGCGGGGTCACACTGCCCGTCCAGCGGCAGGGCCACCGCCCCCACCACATCCGCAACATTCAGATGCGGATAGCGCGCCTTGACCTCGGCGGGCGAAATCTCATGCACTTCCACATCGAAAATCCGGGCCACCGTTGCCTGGCGGAGAAGCTCTTCATGCCGCGCCTGCGTCAGCGCCACCGAGATGCTGCCCACCTGCCGCATCCCCGTGGCCACGCCCGTTTCCGCCTCGAGCTTCACGTAAAGATCGGCGGAATACTTCGCCAGCCGCGTCATATTGGCCGAGCCGCGCAACTGCCCGATCAGGCCCGCCGCGTGCCAGGTGGTGCCGCAGGTCAGTTGCCTGCGTTCCAGCAGCACGATATCGCTCCAGCCCGCCTTTGCCAGATGATAGGCCACCGAGCAGCCGGAAATGCCGCCCCCGATGATGACGGCCCGCGCCTGTGCCGGAACGCCGCTCACCGCTGTCCTCCCAGAAGACCCAAACCGATTTTTCTGCGAAAAATCAGAATTTTCGCAGAAAATTCGTGCGCCGAGGCCGCGCCGCCGGTCTTCATCCCCCATTCTCTGGTCATGTCAGTGCATATCCCCTGTCTGTCAGCCGCCGTGCAATCGCGGCGATATGGGCGGGTGTGGTTTCGCAGCAGCCGCCGATAATCGTGGCCCCCTGCCCCGCCCAATGTTCGGCGAAATCCGCATAAAGCTCGGGCACCATCTCGGGCCGGGCGTGCAAGGCGTCAACCGTTGGCCTGTCCTTGAGAAATTCGTCGGTGATCTGCTGAAAGCCGTTGGCATAGCAGCCAAATGGCAGACCGGCTGCGGAGAGTGACTGAAGCGCCGCCTCCATCGCCTCGGGGGCCGAACAATTGGCCAGCACCGCCGAAGCACCATCCCGCGCAATCGCGGCAAGGTCGGCCACCGCTTCGCCCGAGCGCAGGCGCCTGCCGTCGCCGTCATCAACCGTGACCGACAGCCAAACCGGCCGCCCCGTAGGCAGGGCGCCTTCCAGCAGCGCGCGTGCCTGCGCCAGCGAGGCGATGGTTTCGCCCAGAATCACATCCGTATGGGGTGCCAGGATGCGCGCGACTTCCGCATAAAGCCGGGTTGCCGTGGCATGGTCCGGCCCGACATCGGCGCGGTAGGACGCGCCCAGCGGCCCGATCGAACCGGCAATCCGCCCCCGCCCGGCCTTGTCCCGCGCGGCGCGCGCCTCGGTCAAGGCCTGCCGGTGCAGCGCGGCAAAGCGCCCTTCCGCCCCGCTTCCCACCAGCCGGTCGTGGTGCAGCGCATAGGTATTGGTGGTGGCCACGGTGGCCCCGGCGGCAAAGTAATCGGCATGGATCGCCTGCACCAGGCCCGGATGGTCGATCATCACCTGCGTCGCCCACAGCGGCGTGGGCGCATCGCCGGAGCGGGCAATCAACTCTTGCCCCATGCCGCCATCCAGCAGTGTGATCATGCGTCTTCCTCCTGCGGCAGCAACACCAGCTTTCCGGGGTAGCGGCCCGATGCCATATCGGCCTGCGCCCGGCCAATGTCGCGCATCGGATAGGTTTGCGACACGACCGGACGGATGCGGGCGGTGTTGATCAGGGTGACAAGCCCCGCAAACACCTCGCGCGGCTGATGGGTGGCCCCAAAAACCGTCAGGTCATTCAGATAGACCGTCCGCAGATCGCCCTGCACGACGGGCCCTGCGACCGCCCCCGATGTGGCATAGCGCCCGCCCGGCCGCAGCGCCTCCAGCCGGTGCTGCCAGCCTGGCCCCCCCACCACATCGATCACCACATCAAAGCTGCGCGGTGCCGGCGTGGCGTCCCGGTCCAGCACGGCCGCCCCTGCGGCCCGCAGCACGCCCGCCTTTTCCGGTCTGGCCTGCCCAGTCACCTGTGCATCCCGCAGCAGGGCAAGCTGAACCGCCGCCAGCCCGACGCCGCCCGAGGCCCCGGTGACCAGCACCCGTTCCCCGGCCCCGACCCCGGCCCGTGCCAGAAGATTGGCCGCCGTGCCATAGGCGCAGGGCATTGCCCCGATTTCGACATCCGACAGGGCCGAACGGGTCACATCATGCAGATGACGCGCAGGCACCAGGCAATACTGCGCAAAGGCCCCGTCATATTCCGAACCGATCGAAACAAAGTGCAGCGGGTTCTGCGCCGTCGGCTCGGACTGGTTGGTGGGGCAGATCACGCGGGCACCGACGGCAAGGCCTTCCACCCCCGCCTCAAGCGCCACCACCCGCCCGCACAGGTCAGACCCCTGGATACGCGGAAAGCCAAGCGCCCCCGCCCAGCCCGCCGCCACGCCGCTGCCGTACCAGCCGGTCCGGGTGTTGATGTCGGTGGCATTCACCCCCGCCGCCAGCACCTGCACCAGAACCTCACCCGGACCAGGCTGCGGCACCGGCAGATCATCCCGCCACACCAGCGCCTCGGGTCCGCCGTGGCGGACCAGCTGCACGCCCGACATGGTGGCCGGAGGTGTCATCACGCGCGAAGCCGTTCGTTCTGCGGGTCCCAGAGTGCGCCATCGCCCTGAACCGTGGCCGGATGGCGGGTACCAAAGACCTCGATCTCCAGCGCCGTACCCGGTTCCGCCAGATCGGCCCGCAGCATGCCAAGGGCAACGCAGCCGTCCACGCGGTGCCCCCAGCAGGCGCTGGTCGTTTCACCCACGACCCGCCCTTCATGCCACAGCGTTGACATATAGGGCGGATCACAGTCGCCCACCCATGCGGTCAGGGTGACAAAGCGCTTGCTGGCCCCGCGCTGCTTTTCTGCCGCCAGGGCGGCCTTGCCGCGGAAGTCCGGTTTCGTCCAGTCAACGAACCGCTCCAGTCCGCCCTGCAACACCGTGTAATCGGTTGACAAATCGCCTTTCCAGGCGCGGTAGCCCTTTTCGATGCGCAGCGAATTCAGCGCGAACATGCCAAAGGGGCGCAGGCCGTGGCCTTTGCCCGCATCCATCACCCTGTCCCAGACCGACGGCGTATCTTCGATGCGGGAATGGATTTCCCAGCCCAGCTCGCCGGCAAAGGACACCCGCATCAGCAGCACCCGCGCCCCGCCGATTTCAGCCTGCTGCCAGGTCAGCCAGGGCCGCGACAGATCAGCCCCTGTCACCTGCGCCAGAATCGCGCGGCTTTTCGGGCCGGTCAGGATCTGGCACGACCAGAGGTCGGTTTCCTCGGCCAGGGTCAGGACCGGGTCGAGATGCTTTTGCAGCCATTCGCGGTCATGCGCCTGCGCGGTGGCTGCCGTGATCAGCAGAACCGCGTCCTCGGCCAGCCGGGCAACCGACATTTCGGTGACGATCCGGCCCTTGTCATCGGCAAAATACCCTAGGCCAAGCCGCCCGATGGCGGGCACCTTGCCGGTGATCTGCCGCGCCAGCCAGGCGGCCGTGCCGGGGCCGGCAATGCGGAACCGCGAAAAGCCCGGCAGATCCAGGATGCCGGCCGCATCGCGCACCGCAAGGCATTCCTCGCGCACCGCGCCAAACCACGGGCCGTCGCGCCGCCAGGTCCGGGTGCCTTCCTCTGACGTATCGTCACCGGGGCGCGCGTACCACAGCGCCCGTTCCCAGCCGTTGTACGGCCCGTAAACCGCGCCCAGCGCCCGCGTGCGGTCATGCACCGCCGACAGCTTGCGGTCGCGCGCGGCAGGCCAGCTGTGGTGCGGAAAGTGGATGGCATATTCATGCCCGTAAACCTCCATCCCCTTTTTCACACAGTAATCCTGATCCTCGAACCCGGTGAAACGGCGCGGGTCGCACGACCACATGTCCCATTCCGTCGCCCCTTCCGTCACCCATTCCGCCAGCACCTTGCCCGCCCCCCCCGCCTGGCAGATGCCGAAGGTAAAGACGCAGGCCTCGAAGGCATCGGGGACGCCCGGCATCGGCCCGATCAGCGGATTGCCATCGGGGGTGTAGGGAATCGGTCCGTTGATCACCTTGGCAAGGGCCGCCTTTTCCAGAAGCGGCACGCGGGCCATGGCATCGGCGATGTACCATTCCAGACGTTCCAGATCATCCGGGAACAGTTGAAAGCTGAAATCCTGCGGAAAGGGATCGTCCGCGGTCACCCAATGGGCGCGGCAGTTGCGCTCATAGGGACCAAGGTTGAAGCCCATCTTTTCCTGGCGCAGGTAATAGCTTGAATCGACATCGCGCAGCAGCGGCAGCTTGTGGCCCACCTCGGCAGTCCATTGTGCCAGTTCGGGAATGGTGTCGAACAGCATGTACTGATGGCTCATCACCATCATCGGCACATCGCGGCCGAACCATTTGCCGACCTCGCGCGCATAGTAGCCTGCGGCATTGACCACGATCTGGCAGCGGATGTCGCCCTTTGGCGTCTGCACGATCCATTCGCCGCCCGCGCGCCGCACGCCGGTCGCCGGGCAGAAGCGTTCAATCCGCGCGCCCAGCATCCGCGCACCCTTGGCAAGCGCCTGGGTCAGTTGCGCCGGATCGATGTCGCCGTCATTGGGGTCGTAGAGCGCGCCGCTCAGGTCATGGGTCTCGACAAAGGGATAGCGCGAGCGCACCTCGTCCGGGCCCAGGATGTCCAGGTCCATCCCCTGATAGCGCCCCATCCCCACCACGCGTTGAAACTCGCGCAGCCGTTCGGCGCTGTGCCCCAGCCGGACCGACCCGGTCACATGATAGTTCATCGGGTAATCAACCGCGTCTGCCAGCCCGCGGTAAAGCTGCGCCGAATAGCGCTGCATGTTCATGATCGACCAGCTGGAAGAAAAGGTCGGCACGTTCCCGGCGGCATGCCAGGTGGACCCGGCGGTCAGCTCGTTCCTTTCCAGCAGGACGGCATCGGTCCATCCGGCCTTCGCCAGATGATACAGCGCTGATGCGCCCACCGCCCCGCCGCCGATGATCACGACCCGCGCAGTTGCCGGAAACTCTGCCACGCCCCGTCCCCCCGTTCCGATGCCGCAGTATCCATCGCGCGCGACGGGCTTTCAATTCGCCCTCTTCGGTCTTATTGATCGGAAATTCCGATCAGGAAACCCGATGCAGCCCGAACTTCTTGAAACCTTCCTCGATCTTGTTGACACGCGCAGTTTCAACCGCACGGCCGACAGGCTGGGGCTGACGCAATCCACCGTTTCCGCCCGCGTGCAGGCGCTGGAGACGGCCCTGGGTGCCCGCCTGTTCACCCGGTCGCGCGCGGGCACCGACCTGACGACAGAGGGGCTGAAGTTCGAGCCGCACGCGCGCGGCCTGCGCCATGCCTGGGGCGAGGCGCAGCGCAGCGTCGGCGCATCGGGGACGGCTGCCTTTACCCTGCGGGTCGGCATCCAGCATGATCTGGCCGCCGGGCGCATCGGCGACTGGATTTCCGAGTTCCGCCGCACGCTGCCGGAAACCGCCCTTTACGTCGAACCGGATTACTCGGCGCAGATGTGTGCCGACCTTGTGGCAGGCGCGCTGGATTTCGCGGTGCTTTACACCCCGCGCGCCCTGCCTGATCTGCATTTCACCTCGATCGGCAGTGTCACCTACCGGCTGATCTCGTCCGACACCGACCGGCGCGCGGGCCTGGCCCCCGACCGCTTCATCCGGGCCAACTACGCACCCGCCTTTGATGCAACCCACCGCCAGCTTCTGCCCGACCTGACAGCGGCTGCCCCGCTGGCATCGGGGCAGAATGCGACCGTTGCGGGAATGCTGACGGCGCTGGGCGGGGCCGCCTTTGTGCTGGAGGATACGGCAACGGCACTGGCGGGCGCAGGGTTTCGCCGCGTTGCCGATGTGCCGCCAATCACGCAGCCGGTCTTTGCTGCCACACATTTGCGGCACCGCACCTCGGCCCTGCACCGCCGACTTCTGAAGATTGTGGAGCGCCCGTTGAACCGGCGCTGACCGGCCCGCTTCGCCGCCCAGTCTTACAGCGTCGTGTGCATCCGGTAGCCGGGCGCATAGGCCAGCCGCACCCGGGTAATGGCCGCCTGCGCGGTCCATGTCGTGCGGTCCACGACAAACAGCGGCGTGCCGACCGGCACCGAAAGCGCCGCCGCATCCGCCGCCGTGGCCGCTTCGGCACAAAAGGTGATGTCGCCGCTGGCAAAAGGGACATTGGCCACCAGCCAGGCATTCGCGCTTTGCCCCGCAAAATCCGGTCGCAGCCCCCCGATCACGGCAGGGTTGAGCCAGCGGTCCTCGTGAATGAACGGTTGGTCACCGGCAAAATGCAGGCAGATCAGCCGACGCAGCGGCACTTGGGGCGGCAGGCGCAGATGCAGGCTGACCGGAAGGGGCGGCACCTCGACCGCATCGCGCAGCAGGCGGTAGGAATAGCTTTGTCCCCGCCGCTCGACCTCTTGCCGGATCAGCGGAATGTCCAGCGTGGCGCGCCGCACCGGTGCCAGCGCCACCCGCGTTCCGGCCTTGCGGCGGCGTTCCAGCACCCCGGCAGCCGCAAGGTCGCGCAGGGCGCGGCTGACGGTGGCGCGGGCACAGCCGAATTCCCGCGACAGGGCTTCTTCGGTGGGAATCGTGGCACCCGGCCCCCATTCGCGCGCCTGGATGCGGCGCAGCACATCGGCGCGGATCGTTTCCCAGCCGCGGCTCACAACGCAACCCTCAGCCGGGCCATGACGCTGCGGCAGCGCGCCGTGATCGCGTCGCGCGCGCGGTGCCGCCCGCCGCTGACCAGATGCCGCCCGGCGGACCAGACCTCGGTCACCATCCGGTCATCGCCTGCGAAAATCCAGGCATCCAGAATGGCATCGCCCTGAACGCCGGCCAGATCGGTGGCCGTCATGTCCAGCGCCAGCAGATCGGCCCATCCGCCAATGGCGATCCCCCCGGCCCCGCGCCCGGCGGCCTGCGCCCCGCCCTGCACCGCGTTTTCCAGCAGGACGCGCCCGGTGGACTGCCCACGCGTGGCCAGCAGCGCCCGCCCCCGGTGCTGCAGGCGCTGGGAATATTCCAGCAGCCGCAACTCCCCGCTCAGCGAGATGCGCAGGTTGCTGTCCGATCCCACGCCCCAGCGCCCCCCCGCCGCCGCAAACCGCAGCGCGTCGAAAATGCCGTCGCCCAGATTGGCCTCGGTGATCGGGCACAGGCCCGCCACAGCCCCGGTTGCGGCCAGGCCAAGCGTTTCGCCCGGCACCATCTGGGTTGCATGGATCAGGCACCAGCGCGCATCCACCGGATGGTTCGCCAAAAGCCAGTCCACCGGGCGCGCGCCATAGGCCGCCTGGACTTCGGTCACTTCGGCGATCTGTTCGGCGATGTGCAGATGCAGCGGGGCCGTTGGTGCCAGACCCCGGACAAAGGTCAGCCCGTCGCGGCTGACGGCGCGCAGCGAGTGCGGGGCCACGCCAAGGCGGGTATCGGGGGGAAGACCGGACAGCGCCCGGCCTGCCGCCTGCCAAAGCGCCCCGAACGCATCCGCGTCATTGCCAAAGCGCCGCTGACCCGGCCCCAGCGCCCGCCCGTCACAGCCGCCCTGCTGATACAGTACCGGAAGCAGGGTCAGGCCCAGCCCGCTTTCCGCAGCCGCTGCCGCAATCCGGGCGGACATTTCGGCCCGGTCGGCATAGGGCGCGCCATCGGGTGCGTGATGCAGATAGTGGAATTCGGCGACGGCGGCATAGCCTGCTTCGGCCATTTCCATCTGCACGAAGGCGGCAATGGCCTGCACATCATCCGGCGTCAGACGGTCCAGAAAGCGGTACATCAGCTGCCGCCAGGTCCAGAAGCTGTCCTGGCCCGCGCTGCGCCGTTCCGTCAGCCCGGCCATGGCGCGCTGGAAGGCGTGCGAATGCAGGTTGACCGGGGCGGGCAGCAGGCAACCCAGCGCGCCGGGGCCGGGCCGCCCGGCGGCAAGGCCGGCAATGCGGCCCCCGGTGATCGTGACCTCGACATCGCTGGCCCAGCCATCAGCCAGAAGGGCGGTCTTCGCGCGCAGGACGGTCATCGGATACCTTGCTTGACAGGCGGGATTATGTGCAGACATATCGGTGTAAAGCACAGACATAAGGCAAGCCGCAATGGCGATGATACTGACCAACGCAACCCTTGCCACGATGACGGGCGGCTATGGCCTGATCCCGGACGGGGCGCTGGTGATGGACGGGGCCGGCATCCTCTGGGCGGGGCCTGCCGCAAATCTGCCACGCAGGGAATTGCCGGTTCACGATCTGGGCGGGCGGCTGGTGACACCGGCATTGATCGATTGTCACACCCATCTGGTCTTTGCCGGGGACAGGGCGCAGGAATTCGAGATGCGGCTGAACGGGGCCAGCTACGCAGAGGTGGCGCGTGCCGGGGGCGGCATCCTGTCAACCGTGCGCGCAACCCGCGCGGCGCAGGACGAGGAACTGTTCACCCAGGCCCTGCCCCGGCTGGACGCGATGCTGGCCGAAGGGGGCGGCACGGTCGAGATCAAGTCAGGCTATGGCCTTGATCTGGAAACAGAGCTTCGCCTGCTGCGCGTCGCGCGCCGCCTGGGCCGGGCGCGGGATGTGACGGTCAGGACCACCTTTCTGGGCGCGCATGCCATACCGCCGGACTATGCCGGGCGCGCGGATGACTATCTGACCGAAGCTGCCCTGCCCGCCCTGCGCGCCGCCCATGCCGAAGGGCTGGTCGATGCGGTGGACGCCTTTTGCGAAGGCATCGCCTTTTCCCCCGCACAGGTCGCGCGGGTCTTTGCAGCGGCGCAATCCCTTGGCCTGCCCGTCAAGCTGCATGCCGAACAGCTGTCCAACCTGGGCGGGGCGGCGCTGGCGGCCCGCCACGGCGCGCTGTCGGCGGATCATCTGGAATATCTCGACGAAGACGGCGTGCGCGCCATGGCGGCGGCGGGCACGGTGGCGGTGATTCTGCCCGGCGCCTTCTATACCTTGCGCGAGACGCAAAGCCCGCCCATCGCCCTGTTGCGCCACCACGGCGTGCCGATGGCGGTGGCGACCGATTGCAACCCCGGATCATCGCCGATGACATCGCTGCCACTGGCAATGAACATGGCCTGCACGCTGTTCCGCATGACCCCGCAAGAGGCGCTGCTCGGCACCACCGCCCATGCCGCCCGCGCCCTTGGCCTGACCGACCGGGGCCGGATCGCCGCCGGGCAGCGCGCCGACCTCGCGGTCTGGGATGCCGCGCACCCGGCCGAACTGAGCTATCGCATCGGAGCCACCCGGCTTCATTCCCGCATCACCGGAGGCCGCCTTGACGCCTGAACTCCTGACCCCCGGCGATGCGCCGCTGGCCCAGCTTGAGCGGATTTTCCGCAGCGGGGCCAGCGCCCGCCTTGCCCCGCAGGCGCGCCCTGCCGTTGATGCCGCCGCCGCCCGCATCGCAGCCGCCGCCGCAGGGGAAGGGGCGGTGTATGGCGTGAACACCGGCTTTGGCAAGCTTGCCGCGCTGAAAATCGCCGCCGCCGATACCGCCACTCTGCAACGCAACCTGATCCTGTCGCATTGCTGCGGCGTGGGCGAGGCGATGCCAGGCGATGTGGTGCGGCTGATGATGGTGTTGAAGCTGCTGTCGCTGGGGCGCGGCGCGTCCGGCCTGCGCTGGGGGGTGATTGCGCTGCTGGAAGCGATGCTGGAGCGGGGCGTCACCCCGGTGATCCCGGCGCAGGGATCGGTCGGGGCCTCGGGCGATCTGGCCCCGCTGGCGCATATGGCCGCCGTGATGATCGGCGAAGGCGCGGCAGAGTTTGCCGGTGCCACCCTGCCCGGCGGCGCGGCGCTGAACGCCGCCGGGCTTGCGCCCGTGGTGCTGGGGCCAAAGGAAGGGCTGGCGCTGATCAACGGCACGCAGTTTTCCACGGCCTATGCGCTGGCCGGACTGTTCGGCGGCTGGCGGGCGGCGCAGACGGCCCTGGTGACATCCGCCCTGTCCACCGATGCGATCATGGGGTCCACCGCCCCGCTCCATGCGGAAATCCACGCGCTGCGCGGCCATGCCGGCCAGATCAAGGCGGCGGCGGCAATGCGTGCGCTGCTGGACGGATCGGCCATCCGCGAAAGCCATGTCACCGGCGACAGCCGCGTGCAGGACCCCTATTGCATCCGCTGCCAGCCGCAGGTGACGGGGGCGGCGATGGATGTGCTGCGCATGGCAGCCGCCACGCTGGCGGTCGAGGCGAATGCCGCCACCGACAACCCATTGGTCCTGTCGGACGGGCAGATCGTTTCGGGCGGCAATTTCCATGCCGAACCTGTGGGGTTTGCCGCCGACATGATCGCGCTGGCCCTGTCGGAAATCGGGGCCATCGCCCAGCGCCGGGTGGCGCTGATGGTGGACCCCACGCTCAGCTTTGATCTGCCGCCGTTCCTGACACCCAATCCGGGGCTGAATTCCGGACTGATGATCGCCGAGGTCACGACGGCGGCCCTGATGAGCGAGAACAAGCATCTGGCCCATCCGACTGTCACCGACAGCACCCCCACCAGCGCCAATCAGGAAGACCATGTCAGCATGGCCGCGCATGGCGCGCGCCGCCTGGGACAGATGGTGGCGAACCTGAACGTGATCCTGGGGGTCGAGGCGATGTGCGCCGCGCAAGGCATCGAATTCCGCGCGCCGCTGGCCACATCCGCCCCGCTGGCCCGCGTTGTGGCCCGGCTGCGGCAGGATGTGGCGACGCTGGACCAAGACCGCTGTCTGGCCCCCGACATCGCCGCCGCCGCCGCCCTGGTGGCCAGCGGAGCGCTGGCAGAAGCCGCTGGCACCGCCCTGCCGCTTCTTCCGTTCTGAAATATCCTGCGGGGGTCCGGGGGTGCAAAACCCCCGGCGCTGCCCGCCAAACCCGGAGCTTCCCGATGACGAACCCCCGCCACAACCTGCGCGATGTCTTCCCCGCCACCGGCCCCGGGATCACCGCGAAAAGCTGGCTGACCGAGGCGGCGATGCGGATGCTGATGAACAACCTGCATCCCGATGTCGCCGAAAATCCGCATGAGCTGGTGGTCTATGGCGGTATCGGCCGCGCCGCCCGGACCTGGCAGGATTTCGACCGCATCGTCGCCACGCTGAAGACCTTGAACGATGACGAAACCCTGCTGGTGCAGTCGGGCAAACCGGTGGGCGTGTTCCGCACCCACCGGGACGCGCCGCGCGTGCTGATCGCCAATTCCAACCTAGTGCCGCACTGGGCGACCTGGGACCATTTCAACGAGTTGGACAGGAAGGGGCTGGCCATGTACGGCCAGATGACCGCCGGATCCTGGATCTATATCGGCACGCAAGGCATCGTGCAGGGCACCTATGAGACCTTTGCCGAGGTCGGCCGCCAGCATTATGGCGGCAACCTGAAGGGGCGCTGGATTCTGACCGGTGGCCTCGGTGGCATGGGCGGGGCGCAGCCGCTCGCCGCCGTCATGGCCGGGGCCTGCTGTCTGGCGGTGGAATGCGACGAGACGCGGATCGATTTCCGCATCCGCACCCGCTATCTGGACGCCAAAGCGCAGACATTGAATGAAGCGCTGGCGCTGATTGCGGACTGGACGGCGAAAGGCGAGGCGAAATCGGTGGGCCTTCTGGGCAATGCCGCCGATATCTTCCCCGAACTGGTCGCCCGCATGAAACAGGGCGGCCCCCGCCCCGATATCGTGACCGACCAGACCAGCGCCCATGACCCGCTGCACGGCTATCTGCCGCAGGGCTGGACCGTGGCCGACTGGCGCGCCCGCCAGGAAACCGACCCCAAAGCGGTGGAAAAGGCTGCGCGTGCCTCGATGCGGACCCATGTCGCCGCGATGGTTGATTTCTGGAACGCAGGCGTGCCCACGCTGGACTACGGCAACAACATCCGTCAGGTGGCGCAGGACGAGGGGCTGGAAAACGCCTTTGCCTTTCCCGGCTTCGTTCCGGCCTATATCCGCCCGCTGTTCTGCCGGGGGATCGGCCCGTTCCGCTGGTGCGCCCTGTCGGGCGATCCGGCGGACATCCATGCGACCGATGCCGCCATGAAGCGGCTGTTCCCCGACAACGCCCATCTGCACCGCTGGCTGGACATGGCGCAGGAGCGGATTGCCTTTCAGGGCCTGCCCGCGCGCATCTGCTGGATCGGGCTGGGCGACCGGCACCGGGCCGGGCTGATGTTCAACGACATGGTCGCCTCGGGCGAGCTGAAGGCCCCCATCGTGATCGGACGGGACCACCTTGATTCGGGATCGGTCGCGTCGCCCAACCGCGAAACCGAACGCATGAAGGACGGGTCCGATGCCGTATCAGACTGGCCGCTGCTGAATGCGCTGCTGAACACGGCCAGCGGGGCCACCTGGGTCAGCCTGCATCATGGCGGCGGGGTCGGCATGGGGTACAGCCAGCATTCCGGCATGGTCGTGGTGGCCGATGGCACGGCAGATGCCGCGCGGCGGCTGTCGAACGTGCTGTGGAATGATCCGGCCTCGGGCGTCATGCGCCATGCCGATGCCGGGTATCAGACTGCCCTGGACTGCGCGCAAGAGCAGGGATTGCGCCTGCCGGGCATCCTGGGAAACTGACCGGCGCGGGGCGCGCGATCACCGCCCATTCTGCACCGCCGTGCAGGCGGCACGGTCCGGCACGCGCCCGATGTCTGGCACCGGCTGACCTTCCGGGGCGACGCGGCGAAAGATCGTCGCAGGCCGCCGCTTTTCGCGCCGCTCGCGCTGGCGATGCCGCCCGGTGTAACGGCAGCGCGCAGGGCGTGGGGGTATCCGGCCCGCGCGATGTCGGGCAGGGCCGCACCGGGCACAGCTGTCACCGGCACGGGACAGGCCGCCCCCCCGGTGCCGGTCAGTACAGTGGCAAAGTCCGGCCTTTCCTGCGGGTTGTCGTGATCGCGGGCCTATCGGTTTCTCAGATCCTGCGGGGCTGGATCGGCTTGCGGGGCATCGCCGGTGCGGGGCAGACGGCCCGTCACCCCATCCTCCGCCGTGCCGGAACGCCCGGCGGCAGAGGCATCCGTCCCGGCCGCATGGCCCGGACCAGCGCCTCCTGCGGCATCGGAAAGCGGGCCCACCGGGTCCTGCGGGTTCGGCGTTGCCTGCGGGTCTGTCGGCACCCCTGGCCCGGCCTTTGACGCGCCAGCGACAATCGCCTGTTCTTCGGGCGTCAGGGGCGGCGGCGGCGGCAGATTGACCGGGGCCGGCCCGGGTTCGATGACGGGGGTGCCAGGCGGCTGCAGGGGCGATTGCGGCGCAAGTCCGTCTTGCCGGTCCGGCACGGCAACCTTTGCCTCCGGTGTCTCCGGCGCGGCCCCGGCTGCGGGTGCAAGCAGGACGGGCGCAGGCGCGCGCCCCGGCCCAGGGTCGGTCTCGGGCACAGAACTGCCCTGCCCTGGCGCGTCAACCAAAGGGGTCACCGAACCGGCGGGTGCCGCAGTGATGCCGGGCAGCGTGGGGATTACGTCCGGCAGGGGGCGGATGAATTCCGATCCCGGCGGCACCTGAACGGCCTGCGGCACCTCTGCCGCCCCTTGGCCTGCCCCCGGCTGCGGGGGGGCGCTGACGGGCGGCTCTGGCATTTCGTCCTGCGGCGGTTGCGGCGAAACCGGGGCTGCAACCCCGCCGGACGGCCCGGAAAGACTTGCCCCCGGTAACAGAAGCGGTCCTGGCATGCCGCCCGCAGGCAACAGGGTCATCTGCGATATGAAGGCAAGGCCCATGGCGCTGAAGACGCTGCCCCACAGCAGCCCGGAAAAGAACCCCTTCAACCCCGCCCCCTGTCGCCGCCCCGGCACCTTCATGCGGGGGAGGTGGCATCTTTGCCTTGACGCCCCGACACGCCTGACCGCATGTATAGCGTGGTCCCGTCCGGGGATCACCCCTAAACAATCACCGCGCGGTAATGCATGCTGCTTCTGATCGACAACTACGACAGCTTTACCTACAACTTGGTGCACTACCTGGGGGAATTGGGGGCCGATGTCGTTGTGCACCGCAATGATGCGCTGGGCGTGCAGGCGGCGCTGGCACTGCGCCCCGATGCGATCGTTCTGTCACCCGGCCCCTGCGATCCGGCGCAGGCAGGCATCTGCCTTGCCCTGACAGCGGCGGCGGCCGAAACCCGGACCCCGCTGTTGGGCGTATGCCTGGGGCACCAGACCATCGGTCAGGCCTTTGGCGGCAAGGTGGTGCGCTGCCACGAGATCGTGCACGGCAAGTTGGGCGTGATGCACCATGCCGGCAAGGGCGTATTCGCCGGGCTGCCCTCGCCGTTCAGGGCCACCCGCTATCATTCCCTTGTGGTGGAGCGGAAGACTCTGCCCGACTGCCTCGAGGTGACGGCCTGGCTGGAGGATGGCACGATCATGGGCCTGCGCCACCGCGAGCGTCTGATCGAAGGGGTGCAGTTCCACCCCGAAAGCATCGCTTCGGAACATGGCCACCACATCCTCCGCAATTTCCTTAATCTGGCGCGGGTTCCGGCATGAGCGACCGCCTGCGCCCGCTGATCGGGCTTGCCGCCGGCCGCGCCCTGACCGGGACCGAGGCGGAAACGGCCTTTGAATGCCTGTTTGCGGGCGAAGCGACGCCCGCGCAGATGGGCGGCTTCCTGATGGCGCTGCGCGCACGCGGCGAGGTGGTGGACGAATATGCCGCTGCCGCCAGCGTGATGCGCGCCCGCTGCAACGCGGTGCGCGCGCCCCAGGGGGCGATGGACATCGTCGGCACCGGCGGCGACGGCAAGGGCACGCTGAACATCTCGACTGCCACGGCCTTTGTGGTGGCAGGCGCGGGTGTGGTGGTGGCCAAGCACGGCAACCGGAACCTGTCATCCCGATCCGGGGCTGCCGATGCGCTGACCGAACTGGGCATCAACGTCATGGTCGGGCCCGAGGTGGTGGAACGCGCGCTGGCCGAAACCGGCATCGGCTTCATGATGGCCCCGATGCACCATCCGGCGATGCGCCACGTCGCCCCGGTGCGGGCCGAGCTTGGCACCCGCACCATCTTCAACATCCTGGGCCCGCTGACCAACCCTGCGGGGGTGGCGCGGCAGTTGACCGGGGCGTTTTCACCGGCGCTGCTGCGGCCGATGGCGGAAACGCTGCTGCGGCTTGGCACGCAAAAGGCCTGGCTGGTGCATGGCGGCGATGGCACGGATGAACTTTCCATCGCCGCGCCGTCAAAGGTGGTGGCGCTGGCGGACGGGGCCTTGCGCGAGTTTGACCTACATCCCGAAGAGGCCGGGCTGCCCGTGCATCCGTTCGACGCGATCCTTGGCGGTTCCCCTGCCGAGAATGCCGCAGCCTTCCGCGCCCTGCTGTCGGGCGCGGCGGGGGCATACCGGGATGCGGTTCTGCTGAACGCGGCTGCGGCCCTGATGGTGGCGGACCGGGTGACAAGCCTGAAGGACGGCGTGGCACTGGCCCGCGAAAGCCTGGACAGCGGTGCGGCGCAGCGCAAGGTGGGCGATCTGGCGCGCATCACGCAGGGCGGCTGAGCATGGCAGTCGGCGCTTTTCTGCTTTCCTTGCTCCCCCCCATTGGCTAGGCAGTCGGTCATGAGCACCATTCTTGACCGCATCAAGGCCTACAAGCTGGACGAGATTGCGGCCCGCAAGGCGGCAATCCCGCTGGCCCAGCTTGAAGCGGCAGCGCGGGACGCGCCCGCGCCGCGCGGTTTCGCCCGCGCCCTGCAGACTGCCGCCGCCAGCGGATACGGGCTGATTGCCGAAATCAAGAAAGCCAGCCCGTCCAGGGGCCTGATCCGGGCCGACTTTGACCCTCCGGAGCTGGCCCGCGCCTATGAGGCGGGCGGGGCGACCTGCCTTTCGGTGCTGACCGACGGGCCGTCGTTCCAGGGGGCGGATGCCTATTTGCTGCAGGCCCATCAGGCCACGTCCCTGCCCTGTCTGCGCAAGGATTTTCTCTATGATCCCTGGCAGGTCATCGAATCGCGGTCGCTGAATGCAGACTGCATCCTGATCGTTATGGCCACCGTCTCGGACCGGCAGGCAGCGGACCTGGAGCAGACGGCACGGGAATGGGGCATGGATGTGCTGGTCGAGGTGCATGACCGGGCCGAACTGGACCGCGCGGCGCGGCTGACCTCACGGCTGATCGGCATCAACAACCGCAACCTGCACAGTTTCGATGTGACGCTGGACACCACGCGGACCCTGGCGCGCCATGTGCCCGAAGACCGGCTGATCGTGTCTGAAAGCGGGCTTTATTCCCCTGCGGACCTGGCCGACCTGGCACGCCACGGGGCGCGCTGCTTTCTGATCGGCGAAAGCCTGATGCGGCAAGAGGATGTAACGGCGGCCACCCGCATGATCCTGGCAAACCCGCGCGTGGCGCAGGGTGGCCTCTGATGACAGGCGGGCATCTGACGCATTTCGATGCCGGCGGCAACGCCCATATGGTGGATGTTTCGGCCAAGCCGGTGACGGACCGGATCGCGGTTGCGCGGGGATCGGTGATCATGCAGGCCGAAACGCTGGCCCTGATCCGCGCAGGCCAGGCGAAAAAGGGCGATGTTCTGGGCGTGGCGCGGCTGGCCGGGATCATGGCGGCCAAGAAAACCCCTGATCTTGTTCCGCTGTGCCACCCCTTGCCCATCACCGGGGTAACCGTCGATCTCTGGCCTGATCCGGACCTGCCCGGCATCGTGATCGAAGCGACCGTGCGCACGGGCGGCCAGACCGGGGTCGAGATGGAGGCGTTGGCCGCCGTCAGCATCGCGGCGCTGACCGTCTATGACATGGTCAAGGCGGCAGAGAAATCCATGACCATTACCGATATCCGGCTTATCCTGAAAGATGGCGGAAAATCCGGTCGTTACGAGGCAAAGCGGTGATTTCGGTTGAAGAGGCGCTGGCGCGGGTTCTGGCGCTGGCGGACCGGCTGCCCGAGGAAACGGTGCCGCTGGCGGTGGCGGCGGGGCGGTCGATGACCCGCCTCGCCGCCGCCGCGCGGGACCAGCCGCCCTTTGCGGCCGCCGCGATGGACGGCTATGCCCTGGCCGACCCGGCACGGCCCGGAGACCGGTTTTGCGTGATCGGCATGGCGGCGGCGGGCCATGCCTTTGAAGGTCGGATCGGTGCCGGTCAGGCTGTGCGCATCTTTACCGGGGCACCGGTGCCCGCAGGGGCCGACCGCATCATCATTCAGGAAGACGCGGAGGCGCAGGACGGGACGATCCTGCTGAAGGAGGGGCTGGACAGCGGCATCCATATCCGTCCGCAGGGGCAGGATTTCCGCGCGGGCGACAGCCTGCCGCCCCGGCGGCTGCGGGCCGCTGATCTGGCCCTGCTGGCGGCGATGAACCTGCCCGAGGTTACCGTGGCACGCCGCCCGGTGGTGGCCCTGATCGCAACCGGGGACGAATTGGTCATGCCGGGCGAGCCCCCGCGCGCAGACCAGATCATCGCCTCGAACGCCTTTGCGCTGAAGGCGATGGTCGAAGCCGAGGGGGCCGAGGCGCGGCTGCTGCCGATTGCGCGGGATACCGAGGCGGCCCTTGCAGCCGTGCTGGGTCTGGCGGAGGGGGCCGATCTGGTGGTGACGATCGGCGGGGCATCGGTGGGCGACCATGACCTGGTGGGGCGCGTGGCCGAACGCCTTGGCATGGAGCGCGCCTTCTACAGGATTGCCATGCGCCCCGGCAAGCCGCTGATGGCCGGGCGGCTGCGCGGGGTGCCGCTGCTGGGGCTGCCTGGCAACCCGGTGTCGGCCATTGTCTGCGGGCATCTGTTCCTGCTGCCGATGCTGCGGGCGATGCAGGGGCTGGCGGCGGCCCCGGTGACCCGCCGCGCCGTTCTGGCCCAAGCGGTGGGTCCGAACGGTCCGCGCAGCCATTACATGCGCGCGCGCCTGACCGCAGGCCCGGCCCTGCCGCTTGTCACGCCCTTTGCCCATCAGGACTCGGCGCTGTTGCGCATCCTGACCGAGGCGGATGCGCTGCTGATCCGGCCCGCGGGCGATCCGGCCCGGGCTGCGGGCCATGAGGTGGATTTTCTGCCGCTGTAAGACAGGCTTGACACAAACCGGGAACACGGGCAGAACAGGCCGCGAACGTATGCCCCGCCGTGCAGAAGGCCGCCCCATGCTGACCCGCAAGCAACTTGAACTGCTCGACTTCATCCGCGTCCGCATGGAGGTGGAGGGTGTGCCCCCCTCGTTCGACGAAATGAAGGAACAGCTCGAACTGCGGTCAAAGTCGGGCATCCACCGCCTGATCACGGCGCTGGAGGAGCGCGGCTTCATCCGCCGTCTGGCCCACCGCGCCCGCGCGATTGAAATCGTCAAACTGCCCGAGGCGATGGAACGCCCCGGCTTTTCGCCGCGCGTGATCCCCGGCGACAGGGTGGAAGCCCCCGCAGCACCACGCAGCGCCCTGGCGATAGAGCCGGTCCATGCCACCGAACTGCCGGTGATGGGGCGCATCGCGGCAGGCGTTCCGATCGAGGCGATCAGCCATGTCTTGCATCACATCGCCGTTCCGGGATCGATGCTGTCGGGCAAGGGCCAGCATTATGCGCTGGAAGTGAAAGGCGATTCGATGATCGAGGCGGGCATCAACGATGGCGACATCGTGGTGATCCGCGAACAGATCACCGCCGAGAACGGCGATATCGTCGTGGCGCTGGTTGACGATGCCGAAGCCACGCTGAAGCGGTTCCGCAGGCGCGGCATTACCATCGCGCTCGAGGCCGCCAATCCGGCCTATGAGACGCGGGTCTATCCCGATCATATGGTCAAGGTACAGGGCCGTCTTGTGGGGCTGATCCGCAGCTATTGACACGCGGCTGAAACGGTCTTTGACCGCCGTCCGGGCGCGAAGATCTTCCCCGGGTCCGGGAACAGGGGTGTTCATCCGGTTGGGGAGTAGCGGTTTGCCTCCCCGGAAGGTCTTGGGCCACCGCCTTGCAGGACCGTCGCCGCAAGCACACCGCAGGCCAGCGCCCACCATGGGCTGGTCGGGCGCTGGCCGGGGGCTTAGGCCCCCGGCTGGACCTGATTCCAGCGCAGCGCTGTGGCAGGGGCGATGGCCCCTGCCATTGAAGCGGTGACAGTGCCTTCACCCTTCCGGGCGGGGGAAACGCACCGCGTTTCCCCCGCCCGCGCGGGACGGTGCCCTGTAGATCGGTCGGTCCAGGACCAACGCAGGCCAGCGCCCGACCCGGCGGGCGAGAAGCGCCCGCCATGGGCGGCGCGGGCGCTGACCGGGGGCTTTAGCCCCCGGCTGGTCCTGGTCTCGGCTCAGCGCTGTGGCAGGGGCGATGGCCCCTGCCATGGAAGCGGTGAAAGTGCCTTCACCTCTCCGGGCGGGGACAGGAAACGCACCGCGTTTCCCCGCCCGCGCGGCACGGTGCCCTGTAGACCGGCAGGTCCGGGAACAACGGCAGTCCAGCGCCCGACCCGGCGGGCGAGAAGCGCCCGCCAGGGGCGGGTCGGGCGCTGGCCGGGGGCTTTGGCCCCCGGCTGGCCAAGGGGCTACGTGGCGCTGTGGCAGGGGCGATGGCCCCTACCATTGAAGCGGATAGAGTGCTTTCACCACTCCGGGCGGGGACAGGAAACGCACCGCGTTTCCCCCGCCCGTTCGGGACGGTTCCCTGTAGACCGGCAGATCCGGGAACAACCCCAGGCCAGCGCCCGACCCGGCGGGCGAGAATCGCCCGCCGGGGGCGGGTCGGGCGCTGGCCGGGGGCTTTGGCCCCCGGCTGGCCAAGGGGCTACGTGGCGCTGTGGCAGGGGCGATGGCCCCTACCATTGAAGCGTTGGAAGTGCAATCGTCCCTCCGGGCGGGATG
>JADCEN010000012.1 GCA_020250175.1 Rhodobacter sp. | reverse complement strand
TCCGCGTAACCGCGATCCCTGCCATGGCAACCTCCCTATGCTGAGGTTCCAGTGAGTCAGACTTCAAGAGCTAAGGAAATCCAATAACACAAACGCGCCAGGGCCACCGGCATACGAGTCAGGCGAGGGGGCCGTTGGTATGATTGCCTGTGCCGCCCCGAAAGGTTGACCCGGCCCGCGCGGGGCGGCATGGTCTGCCCGCAACCGGCGAGGCCAGCATGAACAACCGAAACGAGCCGTCCCATGACGATCACGGCCCCTTTGCCAGGCCGCTGTTCGATGATCCATCGGTGCGCGCGTTAAGCCGGGTCGGGGTTGTGGATGTGGGATCAAACTCGGTCCGCATGGTGGTGTTTGACGGGGCCGCCCGGTCGCCTGCCTATTTCTACAATGAAAAGGTGCTGTGCGGCCTTGGCCTTGGCCTGGCCGAAACCGGGCGGCTCAACCCGCGCGGGCGCGAGCGCGCGCTGGCGGCGCTGCGGCGATTCGCGCTTTTGGCCGAGGGCATGAACATGGCCCCGCTGACCGTGGTTGCGACCGCCGCCGTGCGCGAGGCCGCCGATGGGCAGGAATTCAGCGACGAGGTGCTGCGGGAAACCGGCTTGCGTCTGTGGGTGATCAGCGGCGACGAAGAGGCGCGACTTTCGGCGCAGGGCGTGCTGCTGGGCTGGCCGGATGCCAGGGGGATCGTCTGCGACATCGGCGGATCGTCGATGGAACTGGCGCAGGTGGGCGGCGGCAAGGTGGGGGCGCGGGCCACCTCGCCCCTGGGGCCGTTCCGGCTGCAGCAGGTGCAGGGCGGGCCAAAGGCCCGGTGCAAGCATATCCACGGCATCCTGAGCGAAATGAAGAAGAAATTCCCCGACAGGCATCCGCGCATCTATCTGGTGGGCGGATCCTGGCGCGTCATCGCCCGGCTGGACATGGAACGGCGCGGCTATCCCCTGACCGTATTGCATGAATACCGGATGCTGCCGCAGCAGATCCTGGAAACGCTGGACTGGATTGCGGTCAGCGACCTGCCGCTCCTGCGGGTGCTGACCGGAACCTCGCAGGAGCGGATGGAACTGGTCCCGCTGGCCGGCGAGGTGTTGCGCGGCCTGGTCGAAGTGTTCGAACCGCGCGAGGTGGATGTTTCGGCCTACGGCATCCGCGAGGGGCTGCTGTACGAACAGATGCCAGACCGTCTGCGCGCCCGCGATCCCCTGATCGAGGCGGCGCGGATGGCCGAGGCCACCTCGGCGCGCATTCCCGGCTTTGGCAAGAAGCTGTTCGGTTTTCTGGAACCGCTGTTCGAAGATGTCCCGCCCGAGCGGATGCGGCTGATCCATGCGGCCTGCCTGCTGCATGACACCGCCTGGCGGGCACATCCCGATTACCGCGCCGAAGTCTGTTTCGACAATGCCACACGGGCGAACCTGGGCGGGCTGGACCATCCGGGGCGGGTGTTTCTGGGGCTGGCCCTGCTGCACCGCTACAAGAACTCGCGCGCCGGATCGCGGCTGGAGCCGCTGTTCCGCCTGCTGACCGACGAGCAGATCCGTGATGCCGAGGTGCTGGGCAAAGCCATGCGTTTTGGCGCCATGTTTGCGGTGGCGGATCCGCAGATGGCCGGCACGCTGAAGCCGAAGGTGAAGAAGCGGGAACTGGAGCTTGCGTTGACGCCCCTGGGCACCGGCCTGTTCGGTGAAGTGGCGCAGGCGCGGTTCAATTCGCTGGCGCAAGCGCTGAAGCTGACGCCCGCCGTTACGCCGGCACCGGCATGATGCGGCTGGACCATCTGGCAGTATCCGCCCTGACGCTTGAAGACGGCGTCGCCCATGTCGAGGCGGCCCTGGGCGTGACGCTGGCCCCCGGCGGGCAGCATCCGCACATGGCCACCCACAACCGCCTGCTGGGGCTGGGCGATATCTATCTGGAGGTGATTGCCGCCGATCCGTCTGCCAGGCGTCCGGCCTGGCCGCGCTGGTTCGATCTGGACCGGTTCAGCGGCGCACCGCGTCTGACCAACTGGATTGCGGCCTGCGATGATCTGGCGGCAGAACTTGCGGCGGGGCCGGGGGGCCTTGGCCTGCCCGTGGCGCTGTCGCGCGGCGATCTGCGCTGGACCATGGCGGTGCCCGCGACGGGCCGCCTGCCGTTCGACGATGCCTTTCCGGCGCTGATCCACTGGGCAGGCCCGGTTCACCCTGTGCAGCGTCTGCCCGATTCGGGCCTGCGGCTGCTTCGGCTGGAAATTGCCCATCCGCAGGCGGCGGCGCTGCGCAAGCTGCTGGCCGGGCGGCTGGACGATGCGCGCGTGGTGATCGTGCCGGGGGCCGGGAAGGCGTTGCAGGCCAGCTTTGCCACCCCCGGCGGGACGCGGCGGCTGTAACTGCCCGCCAGGTGACAGGTCCGGATGCCGAAGCGGTGGCGGCACTCTGGACCCGCTCATCCGCGAGCGCCCCGTGACCTTCATCGCGCCGGAAAAGCACGCGAAAGGGATCGCCGCCCAGATCGGCACGCGGCAGGCCTTTCTCGTGGCGCTGGATCAGGGTCGTGACGCGGGCCTTGCCACCTGTGACCGGTTGTGCGGCGGTGTCGGCCATTCCCGCATGATGGACCATGCGATCCAGCTTGCATCTGGCGTCTCGGGCCGGGCCTTTGGCCGCATGTTGATGGCCGCGGTGGAAGACCGCATGCGGGCGGGTGGTGCGCATTCGATGTTTGCGGGTGCCAGCGCGCAGAACCCGGCAGGGTGCCCCTTTCATGTGCGGCTGGGCTATACGGAAACAGCGGCCCTGCCAGCCGTGGGGTGGACGTTCGGGCGCTGGATGGACCCTGTGCTGATGCAGAAATTCCTGGCCTGACAGCGCTGCGGCGCGGGCGTATGATCGGCCCCATGTCGATCTGGACCCGCATTGCCGATGCCCTGTCCGCCCTTGCCTCTGGCGAAGGGCTGTCGGCGCTGTTCGACCGGCTGCGCCCGCCCCCCGAAAAATCGGTGGCCTTCACCATTGCCGTCATCGCGCTGGGGGCAAAGATGGCCAAGGCCGATGGCGAGGTGACGCGGACCGAGGTTGCAGCCTTTCGCCAGGTGTTTGCGATTCCTCCGGGCGACGAGGCGAATGCCGCGCGCGTGTTCAACCTGGCCCGGCAGGACGTGGCGGGCTTTGACGCCTATGCCCGCAAGATCCGCTCGATGTTCCGCGACGACAGCCGCGTGCTGGTCGATCTGATGGAAGGGCTGTTCCACATCTCGGTGGCGGATGGACGCTGGCACCCGCAGGAAGAGGCCTTTCTGAAGGATGTGGCCGGAATATTCGGCGTGGACGAACGCAGCTTCCGGTCGCTGCGCGCCCGCTTCGTCCCGGATGCCGAGCCGGACCCCTATGAGGTGCTGGGCATAGACCCCGGTGCCAGCCTGGACGCGGCACGCGCGGCCTGGAAACAGGCCGTGCGCGACAGCCACCCGGACCGCATGATGGCGCGCGGCGTTCCGGCAGAGGCGGTGAAGCTGGCCGAGCGGCGGCTGGTTGCGGTCAACGCCGCCTGGGAAGCGATTTCGTCGCAGCGGGCCGCGTGATGGCGCTGCGGCTGGCCACCTACAACGTCGAATGGTTCACGCAGCTGTTCGATGATGCAAACCGGCTGGCGGCGGACGGGCAGGGATCGGCGCGCTACCGGATCACCCGGGCCGATCAGGCCGAAGCGCTGGGCATCGTCTTTACCGCGCTGGCGGCGGATGCGGTGATGATCATTGAAGCGCCCGATCAGGGATCAAGGCGCGATACCGTCGTGGCGCTGGAAGCTTTTGCGCGGGTCTTTCATCTGCGCACCCGCAAGGCGGTGACCGGCTTTGCCAGCGAGACGGAACAGGAAATCGCGCTGCTCTATGATCCGGATCGGGTGGCGGTGCGCCATGATCCGCAAGGCCTGCCTTCAACACGGCAGGAACGGGGCAAGGCACCCAGATTTGATTCCGTCCTTTATTTCGACATCGATGTCGATGCGCGCCCCGAACCGATCCGGTTTTCCAAACCGCCCCTGGAACTGGCGGTGACGGCGGGCGGGCAGACCCTGCGGCTGATCGGGGTCCATGCCAAATCGAAGATGGTCAACGGGGCACCGACCGCAGCCCAGTCGATTCGGATCGCCATTCAGAACCGGCGCAAGCAACTGGCAGAATGCGTCTGGCTGCGCCGCCGGGTAGAGGGGCATCTGGACGCAGGCGACAGCCTGATCGTGATGGGCGATTTCAACGACGGTCCCGGACTGGACGAATACGAAAAGCTGTTCGGACAATCGGGCGTAGAGGTGGTTCTGGGCCAGGACGGCCCGGCGGAGCGGCGGCTGTTCGACCCGCATGCGGCCATGGTGCTGGGCCGCAGGATCGGGCTGCAACCCACCACATCGCGCTTCTGGCAGGACCCGCAGAAGCAGTATTTCGAGGCGCTTTTGGATTACATCATGGTGTCACCCGATCTTGCGGCCCGCAAGCCGGTGTGGCGCATCTGGCATCCGTTCAACGATCCCGGCTGCCTGAAAGTGCCGGAGTTGCACGCGGCCCTGCTTGCGGCGTCAGACCATTTCCCGGTGTCGCTGGACCTGCCGTTGTGATTTGAGAAAAGCGGGCAAGTGAGGTAGAATCGCGCCATGAGATATGCCGTTCTGATGCTGATGCTGCTTGCCCTGCCCGCCCCAGCGCAGGAGGCCCCTGCCCCGCCGCCCTCTGGCGGCAGCGTACAGGAGGGCGTCGATCTGCTGCAGCGCGGGATGCAGTCAATCCTGGACGGGCTGGTTACCGAAATGCAGCCCGCCATCGACGGGATGAGCCGGGCACTGACCGAGATGCGGCCGTTGGCGGACCAGCTGTTCACGCTGATCGACAATATCGGGAATTACGAGGCCCCGGTGATGCTGGAGAACGGTGATATCCTGATCCGGCGCAAGCCCGCAGCGCCGGTGCCCCAGCCCCAGCCCCAGCCCCTGCCCGCGCCCCTGAAGGAAGGCGAGGTTGATCTGTAAGGGCCGGCCCGGGCAACAGGCACCCGGGTGGCGGACATCCGGGGAAGGTTCGCGGCCCGTGATTGCAACGGGGGTGCCAGGCCTGCGCAAAGCGGGTCTTCTGCCAGGCTGGCGGACGGCCGCTGTACCGGCACCGGTCCATGGGGCAGGTTGCCATGGAGGTGCCGGGCCGGGAACAGCCCCTGCCAGCGGGGCGCGGCCATTCTGCCGGCAGGGCAGCAGACAAAGAGCGGTCCTTGCAGCCAGGTTTCCCTGACAGCATCCCCCCATGCACGCCCGGACTTGCCATTCCGTCCACGGCGGCAAACGCGCAGCCCTGCCCTGCTGGCCGTGGTTCCGGGGGGAAGTGGCCAAGCTTTCTTGCCACCCGTCGACCCGCTTTCTTCCCCATACAGCCGGACTTTGCCGGGGTTGGGTCCGGATCAGGGCGATCCATGCCCCGGGGAACGCAGACCGGTGGAATGGCGTAATGGCATCCAACTTCCCCCTTGCCCCGCAGCGGACCTTCCCCTATAGCGCAGCATCCGCAGTGCCGGGGTGACTCGGCGTTGCTGGTTTATCATTGATCCACCGGGTTCAGTGTTACCCTGCATGACCGGCAGGGGCGCTCTGGTGATTGAAAAGGAAGCGGCACATGAATGCCCGGGAACTGAAGACCAAGACGCCCGACCAGCTGCGTGACAGCCTGGTCGCGCTTAAGAAAGAGGCGTTCAACCTGCGCTTCCAGCAGGCCACCGGCCAGCTTGAGAACACATCGCGCATGCGCGCCGTCCGCCGGGACGTGGCCCGCATCAAGACCGTATTGAACCAGAAAGCCGCCGAAGCGGCGGCGAACTGAGGGAGCACGCATATGCCCAGACGCATCCTGCAAGGCACTGTGACGAGCGACAAGAACGAACAGACCATCACGGTTCTGGTGGAACGCCGCTTCAAGCACCCTCTGCTGCAAAAGACTGTCCGCAAGTCCAAGAAGTACCGGGCCCACGACGGAAACAACCAGTTCAAGGTCGGCGATTCCGTGCGCATTCAGGAATGCGCGCCGATTTCGAAGACGAAACGCTGGACTGTGGTGGTCGAAGCTTCGGCTTGATCCCCTTGCCAGATTGATCGAAACCCTGGGACCTGGTCCCAAAGGTCGGGAGAAACCAAATGATCCAGATGCAGACCAATCTGGATGTGGCTGACAACTCGGGCGCGCGCCGGGTTCAGTGCATCAAGGTTCTGGGTGGGTCCCACCGCCGCTACGCCAGCGTCGGCGACGTCATCGTGGTGTCGGTAAAGGAAGCCATCCCGCGCGGTCGCGTGAAAAAGGGCGATGTCCGCAAGGCCGTCGTCGTGCGCACCGCCAAGGAAGTGCGCCGTGAAGACGGCACCACCATCCGTTTTGACCGCAATGCGGCCGTGATCCTGAACAACCAGGGTGAACCGGTCGGCACGCGTATCTTCGGGCCGGTGGTGCGCGAGCTCAGGGCGAAGAATTTCATGAAGATCATCTCGCTGGCGCCGGAGGTGCTCTGATGGCTGCGAAACTGAAAAAAGGCGACAAGGTCGTCGTGCTGGCGGGCAAGGACAAGGGCAAGACGGGGGAAATCTCGTCAGTCGCACCGAAGGACAACAAGGCCGTGGTTGACGGCGTGAACATCGCCATCCGCCACACCAAGCAGTCGCAGGGAAGCCAGGGCGGGCGGATCGCAAAGGCGATGCCGATCGACCTGTCGAACCTTGCCATCCTTGACAGCAACGGCAAGGCCACCCGCGTCGGCTTCCGCATGGAAGGCGACAAGAAGGTGCGTTTCGCCAAGACCACCGGAGAGGTGATCTGATGCTTGACGCAGCCGCCTATACCCCCCGCCTGAAGGCCGAATACAAGACCCGCATCCGCGCCGCGCTGACCGGTGAGTTCAGCTATGCCAACCCGATGCAGGTGCCCCGTCTGGACAAGATCGTTCTGAACATGGGCGTCGGCGAGGCCGTGAAGGACACCAAGAAGGTCAAGACCGCCGCCGAACAGCTGACATTGATCGCCGGCCAGAAAGCCGTGATCACCCATGCGAAAAAGTCGATTGCGGGCTTTCGCGTGCGCGAACAGATGCCCCTTGGCGTCAAGGTCACTCTGCGGGGCGACCGGATGTACGAATTCCTGGACCGTCTGATCACCATCGCCCTGCCGCGCGTCCGCGACTTTCGCGGCGTGAAGCCGACATCCTTTGACGGTCGCGGCAATTATGCGATGGGTCTCAAGGAACAGATCGTGTTCCCCGAGATCGAATTCGACAAGGTCGACGACGTCCTGGGAATGGACATCATCATCTGCACCACCGCGAAGACGGACGCGGAAGCAAAGGCTTTGTTGAAGCATTTCAACATGCCGTTCACCAGCTGATCGCGGAAGGATAAAGATATGGCCAAGAAATCCATGATCGAACGCGAACTCAAGCGTCAGAAGCTGGTGAAGCAATATGCTGCCAGGCGTCTGGCCCTGAAGACGGTCGCCGCAAACCTGGACCTGCCGATGGATCAGCGCTTCAAGGCGCAGCTCAAGCTTGCAGGTCTGCCCCGCAATTCATCGGCCACACGCCTGCACAACCGGTGCGAGCTGACAGGCCGGCCGCGGTCCTATTACCGCAAGCTCAAACTCAGCCGCATCATGCTGCGGGATCTCGCCTCTTTCGGCCAGATCCCCGGCATGGTGAAGTCAAGCTGGTAAGGAGGGTTCAGACATGATGATGAACGATCCTCTTGGCGATATGCTCACCCGCATCCGCAACGCGCAATTGCGTGGCAAATCCACCGTCACATCGCCCGCCTCCAAGCTGCGCGCCTGGGTGCTGGATGTGCTGGCGGGCGAGGGCTATATCCGCGGCTACGAGAAAGTCACGACCGACAACGGTCAGGGCGAGCTTGTGATCAGCCTCAAGTACTTCGAAGGCACTCCGGTGATCCGCGACATCCGGCGCGTGTCAAAGCCGGGCCGCCGCGTCTACATGGGCGTGCAGGACATTCCGGTTGTCCGCAACGGCCTGGGCGTTTCGATTGTCTCCACGCCCAAGGGTGTGATGTCCGATGCAGCTGCACGATCTGCCAATGTTGGCGGCGAAGTGCTCTGCACCGTGTTCTGAGGAGGGGGTCATGTCCCGTATCGGCAAGAAACCCGTCATCCTGACCAAGGGCGTCTCGGCCTCGGTTTCGGGTCAGACTGTGGAAGTGAAGGGTCCGAAAGGCACCCGCAGCTTCACCGCGACCGACGATGTCACTCTCAGTGTCGTCGGCAACGAGATCAAGGTCACTCCGCGTGGCACCTCAAAGCGGGCGTGCCAGCAGTGGGGCATGGCACGTTCGATGGTCGAGAACCTAGTGACAGGCGTGACCACCGGCTTCAAGCGCGAACTGGAAATCCAGGGCGTCGGCTATCGTGCGGCGATGGCGGGCAATGTGCTCAAACTGTCGCTGGGCTACAGCCACGAAGTGAACTTCGAGGTGCCGGGCGGTGTGACCGTATCGGCACCGAAGCAGACCGAAATCATTGTCGAAGGCATTGACCAGCAGCTTGTCGGTCAGGTCGCGGCGAACATCCGCGACTGGAAGCGCCCCGAGCCCTACAAAGGCAAGGGAATCCGCTATCAGGGCGAATTCGTGTTCCGCAAGGAAGGCAAGAAGAAGTAAGGGGCTTAGGGAAATGGCGAACAACAAGCGGGAGCTGTTCCTAAAGCGCCGTCTGCGCGTACGGAACAGGATCAAGGCGATGGCGAACGGGCGGCTGCGCCTTTCGGTTCATCGGTCAAACAAGAACATCAGTGCGCAACTGATCGATGATGTGAATGGCGTCACCGTTGCCGCCGCCTCGACCCTGGAAAAGGATCTGGGCTTTGTCGGCAAGAACAACATCGAGGCGGCAACCCGGGTAGGGGCCGCCATTGCCGAGCGTGCGAAGAAGGCCGGGATCGAAGAGTGCTACTTCGACCGGGGTGGGTTTTTGTTTCACGGAAAGGTCAAGGCCCTAGCCGAAGCCGCCCGTGAAGGCGGCCTGAAGTTCTGAAGGAGCGAGACATGGCAGAACGTGAACAACGCCGGGACCGCCGCGACGACCGTCGCGAAGAAACCCCGGAATTCGCCGATCGTCTCGTGGCGATCAACCGCGTGTCCAAGACCGTGAAGGGGGGCAAGCGCTTTGGCTTTGCGGCCCTGGTGGTGGTCGGCGATCAGCGCGGCCGTGTGGGTTACGGCAAGGGCAAGGCGAAAGAAGTGCCCGAGGCGATCCGCAAGGCCACCGAACAGGCCAAGCGCCAAATGATCCGCGTGCCACTGCGCGATGGCCGCACGCTGCATCATGATACCGAAGGGCGTCATGGTGCCGGCAAGGTGGTGATGCGCACTGCCGTGGCGGGAACAGGCATCATCGCCGGCGGTCCGATGCGCGCAGTGTTCGAAATGCTGGGCCTGCAGGATGTGGTTGCGAAATCGCTGGGGTCCAACAACCCCTACAACATGATCCGCGCGACGATTGACGGTTTGACGCAGGAAACCTCGCCCCGCCAGGTCGCGCAGCGTCGTGGCAAGAAGGTGGCCGATATCCTGAAGCGGCCGGAAACCGAAGCCGCTGCGGCCCCTGAAGCCGTTGAAGCGTAAGGAACCGGGACAATGGCAAAAACCATCATCGTCAAACAGGTAGCCTCCGCCGCCCGCCGCCCGGCCAAGCAGACCGCAACGCTCAAGGGCCTTGGCCTGAACAAGATGAACCGCACGCGCGAATTGGAAGACACGCCTTCCGTGCGGGGCATGGTCAACAAGATCCCGCATCTGGTGGTGATCGTAGAAGAGCGCGGGTAGGGCGGGGTTCACCCCGCCGGTCCGGAAAAACGCCCTCGCGGAAACGCGGGGGCGTTTTTGCCAACGGCTAGAGCATGATGATGCTTGGTGGAAACATCGCATCGCATCGCAGTCTTGTGTCGCGCAGGTGTCGGCGTGACCTTGTGCAAGCCGAATACAATCGGCGAAAATCTCTCGGGAAACCGCGCGGCCAGTCTGGTAACTGCGCGCCCAGAGGACTGACTGAAAACGCTCCTGTGGAGCGTTTTCACGGTCCGATTGCCGGAGGGCTTCAGCCCACAGGCAAGGGGCGTGCCCCAAGCCTGACGGCGGTAATCCGGCCGCGCCTGCCTGGGGCTGGCGCGGAATCGCGCCTGCCCAGGGGCAGGCAGGCGCGGCCGGATTTGACGCGCGTCAAATCCGGCAAGAAGGAAAGGGCGCACCATGCGCCGACCGAGTCATCGGAGCCTCATCACGCTCTAATCTCCGTTTGAGAGAGCGATCAGTCGATCAGTCACCTGGACCGGTCTTGTCTCATATGCAGACGAAACTTCGGCGAGCTTATCGAGCGTGGTCTGATCAAACGAGATTTCTACGCCAAAGCGCCGCTTGAGAGCGTGTTGAGTCTCCCTTGCCCGCGTCAAGACAGCCTCGGCTAGGTTCTCTCGTCGTCCGATCTCAAATGGCTCCTCGAACTGGGTCTTGATCTCGCGCAACTGCGCTTGCCGATTGTTATGCCCCTCCAGATCAGTCACCGGATTGCCAAACTCCTCGCTCACCTTCTGGCGTGCAATCCCAGCGCCGTCCGACATTGATCGTTCGACGACTTTCATTAGGCGATGTGTGATGTCAAAAAGGAAGTAGGTATCCATTTCCCTCTTAAGGTCGCTGAAATCGATCTTCTGACCAAGCGTCTCATGTTGCTTGGTAAGTTCGTTGAACAGCTTCCAGTTTTCAGTCCAAGCATCTCGGCCGCCTTTCCACCGGCCTTGGGTAACTTTGCTTAAGACTACTTCACGCGTATAGATCGCCACAATCGCCTTGAGACGGTCAATTAGCTCTGCTGCTTCTTTCTGCTTATCCTCCCACAGCTCCGCTTCGAAGCCGAGACCCTTGAAGCGCTTAAAGCGAGCGACCGAGGCGAACAGGAAACATAAAAAAACCCATCGCAAATGATGCGGAAGACTCAGGAACGGAGCGACCCTTCAGGTAGAAGACAGAAAATGCGAGGAATATCAGCCCGAGGCAAGAAAACAGCACTCTTTCCCAGTTGTTCGATACCCACTTGAACACTCGCCTCACCTCATCATTTGCGGCACAATCGTGCGCCAACTTGACGAAGAATCCAATCCTGAAGCTGACCTAAACTGAAGACACCCCCCCCCGAACCGAAGTGGCGCTCCAACCAAGCGCAGGGTGCGTGATTTCACGCCCCCTCCACCCCCTTACACCACATCATCCATCCCCACATCCAGCGCGACCGCTATCGCCTTCAGCGTATCCACTGACCCCCGCGACTTCCCCGTCTCGATGTCGTGCAGCTGCACCCGATGCAGGTCCGCACGCCGGGCCAGTTCGGCCTGGGTCAACCCGCGCCATTCCCGGATCACCTTCACCGGATTTTTTCCGCTGACAATCCGCGAAAACACGGCCAGCGGCATGCCTTCCCCTGCTTCGGCCCTGGCGGCGTCACAGGCGGCAAGATCGGCCAGCATCTCACTGTCTGCAACCAGCCGATCATATTCCGCCCGAGGAATCGTAACCATGCCCATTTTCAGTTCCTCATTCGTAAATGCCGCCGCGCGGTCCGACCTGAACCACCTCCAGCACCCCGCCGTCCTCTATGATGACCCGCCAGTCCCCGACCCGCAGCCCTATGCCGGACCGCCCGCACAGGGCCGTCACGCTGTTCGCCGCAGAAGCCCGGTCCGCCGCATAGTCGGCGATCTTCTCCAGGATTCGCTTCGCCAGGTTTGCAGGCATCCGCCGCACGGCTCGTCGGGCCGCCGGAAGAATGACGATTGCCAAGATGTGGACCAGGTCCGTCATCCATACCGATCACAATGCGGCGTCAGGACCTATTCCGCCATGGCCTTGCGCAGGGCCGCCGTTACGAAGGCGCTTTTGTTGTTCACCCCACTCAGCCGCAGCGCGATATCGGCATCGATCATCAGGTTCATGCGAACCTTGCGCACCCCGGCCGGCAGTGGCGGTCGCCCGCGTTTGGCGTGTTTGAAGAAATGATCGTCCAGTTCCCGCGCTTCGCCGGTCTCATCAATATAGGGTCGCACCTCAGCCATAACGTTTCGCCTCTCTTCCGCTTGCCTTGCACAGGCTGATCACACGGGTCGCCGTGCCACGATAACACCAGACGGCAACGCAAAGTCTGCCGCCGATCATGGCATAGGTAATGAACCGCTCCTCCGGGTATGGTTGGCGGACGTCGGACATAGTCAAGGCGGCATCCCAATCGATCTGCGCCACATCCGCAAAGTCCAGGCCCCGCTCCTGCAGCGTCCATTCCCGTTTTGCCTGATCCCATTCGTACTTCACGAGGTAAACATACACATGTTTATTCGGGGCAGCAATAGTATGTGTATAGAAAACATCGAATGCTCACGCCCATCTGCCCCTGGCGGGCGCGGAAACCCCTGCGACAAGGTTGATCCAGCCCTGTCCTGAACGTCAGGGTGTCATGTGCGTCAATCGTCAGCGAAAAGTATCCTGGCGCCGCCAACCCATTGAATTATAACATCTGCCCCTGTGTCCCGCAGTGGGCCAACACCGAGACCCTCTGAAATCCTTGCCTCCCCCCACCAAATCCTGTAACGCCCTCCAGTGGCCTGAACAGGCCCGGAATCAACAAGAAACGCCGCGTTGCCCGCATCCCGTCGCAGGGTGGGTATTCCGGCCAAGGAGAATGCGACATGAAACTGCATGAACTTCACGACAATCCCGGCGCGGCCCGCAAGCAAAAGCGCGTGGCCCGTGGCCCTGGTTCGGGCAAGGGCAAGACCGCCGGACGCGGCATCAAGGGCCAGAAATCGCGCTCGGGCGTCGCCATCGGCGGCTATGAGGGCGGCCAGATGCCGCTGTACCGCCGCCTGCCGAAGCGCGGCTTCAACAAGCCAAACGCCAAATCCCATGCCGTGGTCAACCTGGGCATGATCCAGAAGTTCATCGCCGAAGGCAAGCTTGACGCGGCCCAGCCGATCACCGCCGAAACGCTGGTGGCAAGCGGCCTGATCCGCCGCGTTCTGGACGGCGTGCGGGTTCTGGCAAAGGGCGAAATCACCTCGGCCGTCACGCTGACCGTCGCCGGTGCCTCTGCCGCCGCCGTGGCTGCCGTGGCCGCCGCAGGCGGTACGCTGACCGTTGCCGAAGCCCTGCCGCCGCATGGCAAGCCGGTACGCAAGACCAAAGCGGAATAATGGTTGTGAGCCGCCCTTCGAAGGCTTACATGACCTAAGGTTTTCCCGCGCCGCCGACCGGAAAACGGTCTGGCGGCGCTGTCATGAAAGAGACTGGCATGGCATCTGCTGCAGAGCAAATGGCCGCGAACCTTTCCTGGGGCGCGCTTGGCAAGGCAACCGACCTTCGCCAAAGGATATTCTTCACGATCGGCCTGCTGATCGTCTACCGACTTGGCACCTATATTCCTGTGCCCGGCATCGACGGGGTGCAGCTGCGTCAGTTCATGGATCAGGCAGGGGCCGGCATCGGCGGCATCCTGAACATGTTCACCGGCGGCGCGATCAGCCGCATGGGCATCTTTGCGCTTGGGATCATGCCCTATATCTCGGCCTCGATCATCGTACAGCTTATGGCCGCGCTGGTGCCGCAGTGGGAACAGCTGAAGAAAGAAGGCGAGCAAGGCCGCAAGAAGCTGAACCAGTATACGCGCTACGGCACCGTCGGCCTTGCCGTGCTGCAGGGCTGGGGCATTGCCGTCAGCCTTGAGGCCGGCGGACTTGCCCATGACCCGGGCATGCAGTTCAAGCTGGCCTGCCTGATCACGCTGGTCGGGGGCACCATGTTCCTGATGTGGCTGGGCGAGCAGATCACGGCGCGCGGCATTGGCAACGGGATTTCGCTGATCATCTTCGTCGGGATCGTGGCCGAGATTCCGGCAGCACTTGCCCAGTTCTTCAGCCAGGGGCGGTCCGGTGCCATATCGACCCCGGTGATCATCGGCGTGATCGTGATGGTCATTGTGGTGATCGCCTTTGTGGTCTTCATGGAACGGGCCTTGCGAAAGGTTCACATCCAGTATCCGCGCCGCCAGGTGGGCATGAAAGTGTATGACGGCGGATCAAGCCATCTGCCGGTCAAGGTCAACCCTTCGGGCGTGATCCCGGCAATCTTTGCCTCGTCGCTGCTGCTGCTGCCGACAACGGTCGTCGCCTTTTCGCATCAGTCCGCAGGCCCGGTCATGTCGACCATCATGGCCTATCTTGGGCCGGGACAGCCGCTTTATCTGCTGTTCTTCGTGGCGATGATCGTGTTCTTCGCGTATTTCTACACCCACAACGTCGCCTTCAAGGTCGAAGACGTGGCCGAGAACCTGAAGAACCAGAGCGGGTTCATTCCCGGCATCAAGCCGGGCAAGCGCACCGAGGAATACCTGTCCTACGTGGTCAACCGCGTGCTTGTCGTGGGGTCCGCCTATCTGGCGCTGGTCTGTATCCTTCCGGAAATCCTGCGCAACCAGTTCGCCATTCCGTTCTACTTCGGCGGGACATCCGTGCTGATCGTGGTCAGCGTGACCATGGACACGATCAGCCAGGTGCAGTCACACCTGCTGGCCCACCAGTACGAGGGGTTGATCGAAAAGTCGCAATTGCGCGGCAAGAAGCGCACCGGCCTGCGCAAGGCCCCAGCGCGGCGCTGAGGCGGGGATGGTGAATATCATTCTTCTCGGCCCGCCGGGGGCCGGCAAGGGCACCCAAGCCAAGCGTCTGGTGGACGAGCGCGGCCTGGTGCAGCTGTCTACCGGCGACATGCTGCGCGAGGCGCGGTCGTCGGGCACCGAGATGGGCAGGCGCGTGGCCCAGGTGATGGACCGGGGCGAACTTGTGACCGACGACATCGTCATCGGCCTGATCGGGGAAAAGCTGATCCATGCCGAAGGGGCGGGCTTCATCTTTGACGGGTTTCCCCGCACCCTGCCCCAGGCGGATGCGCTGGGACGGCTGCTGGACAAGGTGGGCCAGCGTCTGGATGCCGTGATCGAGATGCAGGTCGATGACACCGCACTGGTGGCGCGCATCACCGGACGCGTCACCTGCGGTACCTGTGGCGCGGTCTATCACGACCAGACCCATCCGACCCGGCAGCCGGGTATCTGCGATGCCTGCGGCTCTGCCGATCTGCGGCGCCGGGCGGATGATAATGAGGTTTCGCTCAGGCAGCGGCTGATGGAGTATTACAAGAAAACCTCGCCCCTGATCGGCTATTACTATGCCAAAGGCCAGCTTTCGACCGTCAATGGGCTGGCCGATGTCGAGGCGGTGGCACAGGCAGTGTGCAAGGTTCTGGACAAAGGGTGACTGCGCCGCAGGGGACGCGCATTTGAACGTGACAGGCCGCCTTCGGCTTTTCCCGGAGGAAATCCTGGTGACGATATCGACCGGAGCCTGTGCTTTGTTCACCAGAAGGTCCTGTGACCGCCGAAAAGAATCCGAATGCGACAGCCATGGAATGCGCCGCCCTTGCGCTTGACGCCCTGTTGAAAACCCCATAGATCACGGCGTCTCGCAAGAGAATCGTCTGCAGCGACGGCAGGATCGGCCTTGGGGCACGTCCCGCAGGGCAGATCGTTGTGAAAAAAGGTTCCGGTATTACGGAACCGCAACAAAAGGAAAGACGCGTGGCACGTATCGCTGGCGTAAACATCCCTACGGGAAAACGGGTTCCCATCGCACTGACCTACATCACCGGGATCGGGCCGCACATTGCCGAACAGATCTGTGCGGCCAACAATATCGACCGTGCACGCCGGGTGAATGACCTGACCGATGCCGAAGTGCTTGCGATCCGCGAGTATATCGATGCCAACCTGACCGTCGAAGGCGACCTGCGCCGCGAAGTGGCCACCAACATCAAGCGTCTGATGGACCTTGGGTCGTACCGTGGCCTGCGTCATCGCCGCAACCTGCCGGTTCGCGGCCAGCGCACGCACACCAACGCGCGGACCCGCAAGGGCCCGGCGAAGGCGATCGCCGGCAAGAAGAAATAAGGGGATCAGCCGATGGCACGTGACAAAACCCGCATGAAGAAAAAGGAACGCAAGAACATCGCCGCAGGCGTTGCTCATGTGAATTCCTCGTTCAACAACACCAAGATCCTGATCTCTGACGTGCAGGGCAACGCGATTTCCTGGTCGTCCGCCGGCACGATGGGCTTCAAGGGCAGCCGCAAGTCCACACCTTATGCCGCGCAGATGGCCGCCGAAGACGCGGGCCGCAAGGCCCAGGAACATGGCGTCAAGACGATTGAAGTTGAAGTGCAGGGGCCGGGTTCGGGGCGCGAATCGGCGCTGCGTGCGCTGGCGGCTGTCGGGTTTAGCATCACCTCGATCCGCGACGTGACACCTATTGCCCACAACGGCTGCCGCCCGCCGAAACGCCGCCGGGTCTGACCGCCGCATCTTTCTGCCGGGCCGTGCAATCTGCGCGGCCCGCAATCGTTATTTCTGATCCTCGGGCGTCTTTCTGCTTAGGGACATGGGCAGGAGACTGGTATGGAGGCGACACGTATGATCCACAAGAATTGGCAGGAACTGATCAAGCCTACGCAACTGGTCGTGCGCCCCGGCGCGGACCCGTCGCGGCAGGCAACTGTCATTGCAGAGCCGCTGGAGCGGGGCTTTGGCCTGACGCTGGGCAATGCGCTGCGCCGTGTGCTGATGTCGTCGCTTCAGGGTGCCGCGATCACCTCTGTGCAGATCGACAACGTCCTGCATGAGTTTTCGTCGGTGGCCGGTGTGCGCGAGGATGTGACCGATATCGTGCTGAACCTCAAGGGTGTCAGCCTGAAGATGGAAGTCGAGGGGCCAAAGCGCCTGTCGATTTCCGCAAAGGGTCCGGGCGTGGTCACCGCCGGTGCCATTTCAGAGTCCAACGGGATCGAGGTTCTGAACAAGGATCACGTTCTGCTGCACCTTGACGATGGTGCGGATGTGTTCATGGAGCTTACGGTGAATACCGGCAAGGGCTATGTCGCAGCCGACAGGAACCGTCCGGAAGATGCGCCCATCGGGCTGATTCCGATTGATGCAATCTATTCGCCGGTCAAGAAGGTCAGCTACGAAGTGCAGCCCACCCGCGAGGGTCAGGTGCTGGACTATGACAAGCTGACGATGAAGATCGAAACCGACGGGTCCCTGACACCGGATGACGCCGTGGCCTATGCCGCGCGCATCCTGCAGGATCAGCTTTCGATCTTCGTCAACTTTGACGAGCCGGAATCGGCGCTGCGCCATGATGCGGATGACGGGCTGGAGTTCAATCCGCTGCTGCTCAAGAAGGTGGATGAGCTGGAACTTTCGGTGCGTTCGGCGAATTGCCTGAAGAACGACAATATCGTCTATATCGGCGATCTGATCCAGAAAACCGAAGCGGAAATGCTGCGCACGCCGAACTTCGGCCGCAAATCGCTGAACGAGATCAAGGAAGTGCTTTCTGGCATGGGCCTGCATCTTGGGATGGACGTGGAAGACTGGCCGCCGGAAAACATCGAAGACCTGGCCAAGCGGTTCGAAGACCAGTTCTGAGGCTGCAGGCCAAAGCCCCGGCGCAGGCCGGGGCCCCGAAAAATGCCCGCGCAGGCGGGGAAAACAAGGGCATTCCGCCCCAAGGTGAGCCGCCCAGACGAGGGTGTGCCGGACAAAGCAAAGAAGACGATAGGAGTTTGTCATGCGTCACGCCCGCGGTTACCGCCGCCTGAACCGGACCCACGAACACCGCAAGGCGCTGTTCGCCAACATGGCCGGGTCATTGATCGAGCACGAGCAGATCAAGACCACGCTGCCCAAAGCCAAGGAACTGCGCCCGATCATCGAAAAGCTGATCACGCTGGCCAAGCGCGGCGACCTGCACGCGCGCCGTCTGGCCGATGCGCAGCTGAAGGAAGACAAGCATGTGGCGCGTCTGTTTGCAATTCTCGGGCCGCGCTACAAGGACCGTCAGGGCGGCTATGTGCGCGTGCTGAAGGCGGGCTTCCGCTATGGCGATATGGCCCCGATGGCGATCATCGAATTCGTTGATCGTGACCCGGATGCGAAAGGGGCCGTTGACCGGGCCCGCACCGCCGCCGAAGAAGCCGCCGGGGCCTGAGGCCCCGCCGCGCCCTGAGCCATGTTGAAGCCCGCCCGTTGTGGCGGGCTTTTTATGTGGTGGTTCCGGGGGCGCGATCACGCCGGAGCCCGAACTTACCCGAACAACCCACAGGGCCAGACGTCTGACGAGAGGAACGGCAGCGCGCACCTTTACCTGTTCGTGCGGAAGATCAGCGCCCGATGACGAGCAAAACGGGCCAGTACCGGGAGCTGCACCCGCCCGACGCTGTATGACCTTTGATCACACGATTGACCGGGCCGATTCCGCCGTCATCGACGCAACTGCCGCCACCGGCCCTGCCCCGCCGTCCGGCGTGGCGGGCCTTGCTGCGCTGGCCCTTGCGGAAGCTGCGCTCAAATCCGCCGCCGAACCGCGCACCGTACCCGTGGCAGGTCATAGAGCGGAGGGGGACAGCCTGTGCGTCAGGCTGCCCATCGGCTTGCTGGCATATGGGCGGCCTTTCCGGCGCTGCGGAAAGGCCCCTTCCCGTGAAGACGACGATACCCTGTCAATTCCTGCGGGGCTGGGCGTTCGCACCGATCGCCGCGCCGGCTGCGGCACCGCCCAGCGTCGCGGCCGTGTTCCCCCGGCCATCGCCAAACTGGCTGCCCACGGCTGCGCCGCCAAGCGCCCCGATCATGGCGTTGGTCTGGGGATCATCCGTGCAACCTGCCAGCAGGGCGGTCGACACAAGGCCAATTCCAAGCGCAGTTCTGAGCTTCAGCATTCGGATCACTCCAAAATCCGGTTACGTTCGCTGAAACTTAGCTGCCTTGCGCCGGGTCGTCCAGCCCTATCCGAAAGCAGCCAGGGCGTCGTTGTGAGGTTAACGGATTTCGGTCTGGGGTGGCGGGTCGTGGCTTGATCTGATTCTTGTGGTGGCGGGAGGTGAGCCGTCATGGAACAGGTTTTTGTCAGGGATCGTCTTGCGCTGATGCTGGAGCATT
>JADCEN010000011.1 GCA_020250175.1 Rhodobacter sp. | reverse complement strand
TTGCCCGGCCGCGGCCGCACGCAACACGATCCTGCGCGACATTCGCCAAGACGGCCGCGCAGGATGAAAGCGGCGAAGCGGCTGTCATGCCACAAGCAGGGCAGAGGCCAGGATGCGATGCCTGAAAGCCTTCGCTGAGCGTATCGCCGCCAGAGACCCCGACCGCCAGACCGCCGAAATCCACATCCGGATCGCCCTCATTACCCGCTTCAACGCGCTCGCCACCGCCGAGGACGTCCGCGTCGCATCACATCAACGGGGAAAGGGGAAATCACAGCTCACCCCTGACCAACGCAACACTGCCACGGGGCGATGATCGCCCGCCGTGTGTCGGTCAATGTCATCCGGATCAAGGCTGGCTCCCATTTGGTACCCTTGACTCACTTCGGTACCGATTTGGGACTCCTCAAACGTCAACAGGCTCTACGCCTGCGTCACGTCGGTGCGGTAGATCCAGTCAAAGCGCCCGAGCGCCGCCTGCGGCGCGATCCGCCCGCTGATCCGCAGGCCCAGGTGGGCAATCTCGCGCAGCGGGCTGGCCAGATGATAGGCGCGGGCATTGGCTGTGGATGCCGTCACGATCCGCGCACAGCGCGCCGCGCGCGCCTGCTGAAAGGCGGCAAAGGCCGCTTCCGGCGTGTCATGCCCGGCCAGGCAACGGGCCAGCACCCAGGCATCCTCCAGCGCCATATTGGCCCCCTGTGCCAGGAAGGGCAGCGTCGGATGCGCGGCATCGCCCAGGATGACCGCCCGCCCGCCATGCCAGTGCCGCGCCACCGGATGGCGGAACAGCCCCCAGAGATGCACCTCCTCGACCCGGTCAAGCCAGCCGCGCACCCGGGGCGAAAACGTCGCAAAGGCCAGCCGCAGGTCGATCGGATCGTCGCGTAGGGTCCAGCTTTCCTCGGCCCAGCGGCTGCGCTCTTCCACCGCGACGATGTTGCGCTGCCGGCCCCCCCGCAGCGGATAGCTGACCAGATGCCGCCCCGGCCCCATATGCACTTCAGCCACCGCTGCCGTGTCGTCTGTCTCTGGCAGAACGGCCCGCCAGGCCACCTGCCCGGTGAACAGCGGTGCCGCCGCCCCGTTCAGCGCGGCGCGCGTGCGCGAATGCAGCCCGTCCGCCCCGATCAGCAGGTCGGGGGCCATGGCGGCCCCCTGCGCGGTGACAATGCGTGGACGTGCGCCCGCAAGGTCGACCGACTCGATCCGCTGCAGCAGGCGCAGGTCCGCCCCGGCCTCGCGCGCGCCTTCCAGCAGCAGCGCAATCAGATCGGCCCGGTGCAGCAGGCGGAAATCCCGCCCGGCAAGGTCCATCGACAGCACCGGCGCGGCCGTTGGCCCGTCAATCAGCCGCACGCCCTGCGCCGCCATCCCGGCCCGGTCCAACGCGTCACCCAGCCCGAGGGCGCGCAGCACGGCTGCCCCGTTGGGCGAAATCTGCAGACCCGCCCCCACCTCGCGGATCGCGTCGGCCTGTTCCAGCACCGTCACCTCGGCCCCGCGCAGCGCCAGGGCACGGGCACAGGCCAGGCCCGCAATACCCGCGCCAAGGATGGTGATGCCTTGTCCGGTGAGTTTCATGCGCAGGCTCCGCAAGGCAAACCACAGCGGGGGCGCGCCGCAGCGTCAGGGCCCCGTCGGACCATGCCGCACCGCAAGGCGGGTGCGTGCCCTAGTCGTCGCGGTGCACGCGCTCGCGCCGTTCGTGCTTTTCCTGGGCTTCCAGCGTCATGGTGGCGATGGGGCGCGCATCAAGGCGTTTCAGGGAAATCTGCTCTCCGGACGCTTCGCAATAGCCGTATTCGCCGTTCTCGATCCGGCGCAGCGCCGCATCGATCTTGGAGACCAGCTTGCGCTGTCGGTCGCGCGTGCGCAGTTCCAGCGCCCGGTCGGTTTCCTCGCTGGCGCGGTCGGCAATGTCGGGCACGTTGCGGCCGCTGTCTTGCAGCGATTCCACCGTCTCGGCGCTTTGGTCCATCAACTCCTGCTTCCACACCACCAGCTTGCGCCGGAAATACTCCAGTTGACGCTCGTTCATGAACGGCTCATCCTCTGCAGGGCGGTAATCATCGGCAAGAAAGGACTCTGCTTTCATTCGTGCATTCTCCTGCAAACCGGAGCGTTCTGAAATCTGGCTGATCGGCATCCGGAACCTCTTGGGAGGCTCCCTTAACGCAAGCCCGGGACAATGTCACTAGCCGACGGGGGAATCGCATTTGAGATGTGAAGGTGGCGCTTTGGGCTGAATTGGAGTCCGGTTGCGGTTCCTGAAGGTAGAGCCGATGCCGTAACTGATCACGCTTTTTCGTCAAGTGCCTGATCCCGGTTCAGGGAACGCGCAGCGCCATTCCCTTTTGGACATGCTGGTGACCGCACCGGCGGCCTTGGTCTGCGGCGCTGAGAGCTGTGCGGATTTTGCCGGGTTCGCCGCGGATCGGGAGCCTCTGCTGCGGGAATTTCTGGCCTTGAGAATGGGTTGCCGAGCCATGACACGTTAAGCTGGCTATTCCGGCTGCGGCGGCCGCAGGCCTTCGGGCGGGTGTTTGAGGCCTTTCTGGACGGTCCGGGCACCGATGGGCCGGGGGTGCTGGCGACCAGTGGCAAGACGCTGCGCCGGTCGTTCGACCGCACGGCAGGTACGCGATGATCGACGCGCGCATGCCTGCGCCAGTGATGGCGTGGATGGCTGCCGCTTCCGGCATCGCAATGTGCCATGTTGGGTGCTGTGAAACGGCCACCTGAGGGAGCCATCCGCAGCCGGAAGTTCAAGCGCACGACCGACAGCGATCACACCTTCACCATCGCGCCGAATCTCTTGCAGCAGGACTGCACCGCAAGCGGGCCGAACCAGAAGTGGGCCGGCGACATCACCTGCGTCTGGACGCGGGAGGGATGGGTTTATCTGGCTGTGATCATTGACCTTTTTTCCCGGCGCTTCGTTGGCTGGGCCATCAGCAACCGCATGTGACCGGAACAGAACCGGTGCAGGTCCAAGACCGTCGCCAGGCACTGCGAAAAGAGCATGAAGGTCTTCGTCCACGACCGCATTCACGACACGAAGGGGACCGACGCAACCGGCACCGACCGCTGCGGCTGCGAGATCATCGCCGGGAAGGCCGACTTCCGACGAAATGCGATGCGGCGTCGAGGCCGCAAGATCAGCTGACCACGGCCATGGTGCCACGGGATCAATGGGCGCAATCCTTGACTTGTGCAGTTGTGGAGGCCGGTCGGCGGCAGGCGACTGTTACAAAAAGAACAAGCTTCGACAGGATCGGCGTTACGATCGGCAGTCATGGTGCTCGAAGGTTTGATGATCGGGGAGATCTGCAGATGACATCACGTCCCGTTTTGGGTGCGGCACTTGGCCACAAAGATCTTGCAACGCATCGCGGCTGGCTTCTGGAGGCTCCACGAGATGTTGAGCTGCAGGCCTTTGTCGATGCCGAGGTCCTTGATGGCGACTGGTCCGGTCTGGCGGCCGAGACGGCGAAGTTGCTGGACGGGTGCCAGGGCCGACTTGGCATCCACGGGCCGTTTTGGGGGTTTACCATCGCCTCCTACGACCCCGAGATACGCCGGATCGTGACGCGCCGCTTCCAGCAGGCGCTGGATGTCTGCGCCGCCGTAAACGGCACGCATGTGGTGATCCATTCGCCCTTCACGACCTGGGGCTACAACCACCGTGGAATGTACCCGGCCGATGCTGACCGGATGATTGCCGCCGCACGCGACACGCTTGCGCCAGTGCTGGCGCGGGCGGCCAACATGGGCGTGGTTTTCGTGCTGGAGAACATCGAGGATAAGGACCCTGCAGACCGCGCCGACCTTTGTGCCGCACTGAATTGGCAGGCACTGGCGCTGTCGGTCGATACCGGACATGCGCATTACGCCCATGGCGCAACCGGCGCGCCCCCGGTCGACGTCTTCATCCGGGCAGCGGGCCCGCGTTTGGCCCATGTGCATCTGCAGGACGCCGATGGCTATGCCGACCGGCACTGGCAGATCGGGCAAGGCACAATTCTTTGGCCTTCGGTTTTCGCGGCGCTGGCCGAGACCGGGACCAATCCCCGCCTGATCCTTGAGTTGCGCGACAAGGCCGGGGTCATCCCGTCGGCGCGCCACCTGCAATCTCTGGGGCTGGCAGAATGAAGATTGTCGTCCTGTCTGACCTGCACCTGGGCGGGCCGGGCGTGGCGGTGAATGGTCTTGATCCTGCGGCCCGGCTTGCGGCGGCGGTTGAGGCGATCAACCGCGACCATGCAGATGCCGCATTCGTAGCCATCGCAGGCGATCTGGCCGACCGGGGCGAGGTCGCAGCCTACCACAGCCTGCGCGACCTGCTTGCGCCACTGACCATGCCCTGTCACATCACCTTGGGCAACCACGACGACCCCGAGGCCTTCCTGTCGGTCTTCGGCCTGCATCTGAGCGACCCTTTGGCCCGCGTCTCGCAGGCCATCGACGCGGGCGGCTATCGCGTGATCCTGCTGGACACGACCACGCCCGGCACCCATGGCGGGGCGCTGTGTGACGGGCGGCGGGCTTGGCTGGCCGACCAGCTGGACAAAGCGGCGGATCGCCCGGTCATCGTCATCATGCACCACCATACCAATGTGCTGTCGCTGCCGGTTGACGCGATTTCGCTGGCCGGCGGCGCGGCCTTCGCCCGGCTGCTGCGCCGCCACCCAGATGTGCGGATGGTGATTTCGGGCCATGTCCATTTGCCCACCGCCGGGGTCTGGCATGGCATCCCGATGTGCACGCTCGCGGGCAGCCACTATTCGGTCAACGCGCATCTTCCCGGCATGGCCGGGGCGCAAGCACGGCTGGAAGGCCCGGCCCAGATGGCGGTGGTGCTGGCCGATGACCACGGCGTGACGGTGCATTTCCAGGACTATCTGCCAAGGCATCTGGAGCTTGCACCGGGGCTGTTCGACCGGGGCTGAAACGGCCGCTCCTCTGCCGATGACCGCGCAAGGCCTGCCTTGCGCGGAGCATTCCGTTATGCATCAACCCATTGCAAACGCAAAACAAAACCTTCACGAACCCGTCAACCGCCTGTGACCTTTCGCTGTCATCCCGGCCTTCATGCCGCAGCCAGCCTGCGGCCCCCCTTTACGGAGACAGGGACGATGACAGTCAAACTTGCAACCACAGCAATGGCACTTCTGCTGACGGTCGGTGCGGCCTCGGCCGAGAAGATCAGCTTCGAATACTGGTACGGTCTGACCGGCGATCTGGGCAAGGTCGTCGCCGAGACCTGCACCCGCTTCAACGCAAGCCAGGACCTGTACGAGGCGGTCTGCGTCGGTCAGGACGGCTATGAAAAGGCCGTGCAGAATGCCATCGCCGCGTTCCGCGCGCAAAAGCACCCGACCCTGCTGCAGTCATTCGACGCGGGCACCGCGGATCTGATGCTGTCGGGCGAATTCTACCCGGTGACCAAGCTGATGGCCGATACCGGCGTCACCATCGACTGGGCCGACTACTTCCCCGGCATCGCCAACTACTATTCGTCGAAGTCGGGCGAGTTTTTCTCGATGCCCTGGAACTCGTCGACCCCGGTCTATTATTTCAACAAGGATCACTTCGCCAAGGCGGGGCTGACCGAAGCCCCGATCACCTGGGAAGGCCTGGAAGCCGCCTTTGCCGCGCTGAAAGCCAGCGGTCAGGCCTGCGCGCTGGCCTATGCGCCATCGTCCTGGATCGACCTCGAACAGTTCTCGATGGTGCATAACGTTCCGGTCGCGTCCAACAACAACGGCTATGACGGGCTGGACAGCGAATTGCTGTTCAATACCACGCTGCACGTCAAGCACATGGAGAACATCCAGCGCTGGATCACCGAAGGCACGGCCCTGCTGCGCACCCAGGGCACCGGCAAGACCGCGCGCGACAGCTTCGTTGAAGGCGAATGCTCGGTCTTCTTCTCGTCGATTGCCGACCACAACACGATACACAAGCTGACCCCCGCCTTCGGCTGGGACGTGCAGATCATCCCGACCTATGAGGGGACAGAGCGGACGAACTCGGTCGTGGGCGGTGCCTCGCTCTGGGTGCTGTCGGGCAAGACCGATGACGAATACAAGGCCGCCGCCGCCTATCTGGCCTTCCTGGCCTCCAAGCCGGAACAGCAGTTCCTGCTGGAAAACTCGGGCTATATCCCGGTGACCAAGTCCACATACGACGCGCTGCTGGCCGAAGGCTTTTACGCGAAAGAGCCCTTCATCAACCGCGACATCGCGATGAAGTCGCTGACCTGGACCGAGCCGACCGAATTGACCCGCGGCATCCGCCTGGGCAGCTTCATCCAGATCCGCGCGGAATGGGTGGCCGAGGTCGAAGCGGCCCTTGCCGGGCAGAAGACGATGCAGGAAGCGCTGGACACCGCCGTGGCGCGCGGCAATGACCAGCTCAAGCGCTTTGCCCAGACCTACCAGGGCAAGTCCTTTCCCTGATCCCTGAACCATCAAGAGGGTCGCGCGGTCGGAACCGGCGGCGCGACCCTTTCTTGTCTGCCGGGGGGGACCCATGCGCCGCGCCTGTTTCAAGTTCAGCTGGGTCGCTGCCGCCCTTCTTGTGCCGCAGCTGCTGATCATCTTCGTCTTCTTCTACTGGCCTTCGGCGCAGGCACTGTACTGGGCCTTCACGCTGGAACAGCCCTGGGGTGGCGGGAATACCTGGGTTGGGTTAGACAACTTCCGCGCCATCCTGACTGATCCGTATTACTGGGGCTCGGTCCGGGTGTCGGTGATCTATGCGCTGGCCACGACGGCACTGGCGATGGGCATGGCCCTGACGCTGGCGGTGTTCGTCGACCGCCAGCTGGCAGGCTACCGGACCTGGCGAGTGGCGATCATCTGGCCCTATGCGGTGGCGGCCCCGGCGGTGGGGCTGGCCTTCCAGTTCGTTTTCAACCCTGGCGCGGGTATCTTTTCCTTCATCAACGCCGTCGCCCCCGGCTGGTGGGACCTGTCGCGCAATGCCTGGCAGGCGGTGGTGGCGATCATCGTCGCGGGGGCCTGGAAACAGGTGGCCTACAGCTTCGTCTTCTTCCTTGCTGCCCTGCAGTCGATCCCCCGCAGCCTGATCGAGGCGGCCGCAATGGACGGTGCGCGCCCGCTGCGCCGGATGTTCGACCTGCAGATGCCACTGCTGACGCCGACGGTCTTCTTCCTTCTGGTCATCAACATCACCGACAGCTTCACCGACAGTTTCGGCATTGTCGATACGCTGACCGGGGGCGGGCCCTACCGCGCGACCGACCTGATGGTCTACCGGATCTATTCCGAAGGCTTCAAGGGCATGAACTATTCGGGTGCCGCTGCGCAATCCGTCATCCTGATGCTGCTTGTCATGGCGCTGACCTTCGTCCAGTTCCGCTATGTCGAGCGGCGCGTGCATTACACCTGAGGTCGCCATGATCGAACGCACCCCCCTTCTGAATCTGGCGACCCACCTGATCCTGGGGTTCGGCCTGATCGTCATTCTCGCGCCGATCTGGCTGGCCTTTGTTGCCGCCACGCTGACCCTGCAGGAAGTCAATGCCGCCCCGGTCGAGTTGTGGCCGGGCACGCACCTCTGGGCCAATCTGAAAGAGGCCTGGGTGCTGTCGGACTTCGGGCCGAAGTTCGTCAACTCGCTGATCGTGGCGGTGGGTGTGGTGGTGGGCAAGATCACGCTGGCCTGCATCACCGCGTTTTCGCTGGTGTTCTTTGCCTATCGCGGGCGCGCGCTGATCTTCTGGATGATCTTCATCACGCTGATGCTGCCGCTCGAGGTGCGCATCGTGCCGACCTATGCGGTAGCGGCCAATGCATTGTCGCCGTTCCAGGCGCTGCTGGATGTCACGGGGATGGGCTGGCTGATCAACGCTGTGTCGGGTGTGCAGGTGTCGCTGCAATGGAACCTGCTGAACTCCTACACCGGGCTGATCCTGCCGCTGGTGGCGACGGCGACCGGCACCTTTCTGTACCGGCAGTTCTTCCTGACCATCCCCGATGAACTGGTCGAGGCCGCGCGGATGGACGGCGCGGGCCCGCTGCGGTTCCTGTGGGATGTGCTGATCCCGCTGTCCAAAACCAACATTGCGGCGCTGGCCACCATCATGTTCGTCTATGCCTGGAACCAGTATCTCTGGCCGCTTCTGGTCATTACCGACCGGGCCACCTACGGGATGGTCGTGGTGCAGCTGTCCGACCTTGTGCCGGACCAGATGACCACCGGCGGCGGCACGCCGACCTGGCATCTGGCGATGGCCGCCACGCTGATGGTCATGGTGCCGCCCATTGCCATCGTCATCCTCATGCAGCGCTGGTTCGTGCGCGGCCTGATTAACACGGACAAGTGAGGTGCCAGATGGCCGAAATCAGCATCCGCCAGGTCGGCAAGACCTATGGCAAGACCACCATCATGCAGGGTGTCGACCTGGAGATCCATGATGGCGAGTTCGTGGTGATCCTCGGTCCCTCGGGCTGCGGCAAGTCCACGCTTCTGCGCCTGATCGCCGGGCTGGAAGAGATCACGGCAGGTGAGATCGCGATTGCCGGGGAGGTGGTCAACAATCTCGAGCCGCGCGAAAGGGGCTGCGCCATGGTGTTCCAGAACTACGCGCTATACCCGCACATGACGGTGTCCGACAACATCGGCTATGCGCTGAAGGTGGCGGGCGTGCCCAAGGCCGAGCGGATGGCGCGAATCGAAGCGACGGCAAGATCGGTGGGTCTGGTCGAGTTCCTGGATCGCAAACCCGGACAACTGTCCGGTGGCCAGCGGCAGCGCGTCGCCATGGCCCGCGCCATAATCCGCGAGCCCAAGGTGTTCCTCTTCGACGAACCTCTGTCGAACCTTGATGCCAAGCTGCGCGTGCAGATGCGCCACGAGATCCGCCGCATCCACAACGCCGTTGGCGCGACCAGCGTTTTCGTCACGCATGACCAGAATGAGGGCATGACGCTGGCCGACCGTCTGGTCATCATGAACAAGGGCACCATTGAACAGATCGGCACCCCGGAAGAGATTTACGAACACCCGGCATCCCTCTATGTCGCGGGCTTCGTGGGCAGCCCCGCGATGAACATTCTGCCCGGCACGGTCGCTTCCTCTGGCCTGTCCGTGCTGCTTGGCGATGGCCAAGCAGTGGACATCCGCTCGTCCTTTAAGGCCCGGCCGGGGCAGCTTGTACAGATCGGGCTGCGGCCGGAAAAGTTGTCGATCACCACGAAGGCTCATGGCTTGCTTGCGGCGAAGTTCCAATTCTTCGAAGAACTGGGCTCCGCCCGCATCTATCACCTTGAAATCGAGGATATCCCGGTCGGTGTGGTATCAGACCTGAAGCTGGCCTTGACAGCAGGCGAGGAGGTCGGTCTGGCCTTCCCGCCGTCGGCACTCCATGTCTTCGACGGCCCAAGCGGGCGCAGCCTTGCGCGGGCTGAGGCGGCGGGAGAGAGTCGGGGAACCGACGCGAGCACGACCGGTCTCTCAATGCATGGGCGTTTGCTTTGATGAGGCAAGTCAAGGCAGCTGTTTTTGCCAGAGACATGGCGTGACCCTGCAGCGAAGGGCCGCACTCTGGATTTGCCCGGCTTACACGGAGAGCGATTGGCTCACTTCCGTAGCCTTTCGCTCGAATGCGAATGGTGGACCGCGCTGGACCTGCACCGGTTTCGTTCCGGTCTTTTGAGTGCGATACTCGCCATCACGGGTCGGACCATGCGTCCGACGGATATGGCTGCAATACACAGCGACAAGGTCAAGCGGGATGCGGTTTGCCTCAGACGGCTCCATGCCGCCGAACTTCGCCTTCCAGGCATAAAGGGTGGCAGCGCTGATACCGTGACTGCGGCAAACCTCGGCCGTCTTCGCGCCGTCGACGTATACGTTGACCCTGCTCGCGCAGGATTGCGATGATCTGCTCTTCGGTGAACTTCGATCTCTTCATGTCCGGTCCTTTCCTTGAGCCGGACTCTCGCATCAGATGAACGAGTTATCAGGGGTCACAGCGACAGGATGGCGCCGGTCGCCTGGGCCTTGACGGCCCATGGCGGCGTGCCGGAACGTCCCACCGCCCCGATGCCGGGCCCGGCATCGGGCCACGTCTTGCAGGCCCCTTGTGTGCAGGGCAGCGGGATCGCCGCGGATGGTCCTGCTTGCCTGACATCTGGCGTAAGGTCTTGTGAACAGGCTGCCCTTGCGGCGGACCATCCCGCAGGTACAACGGGCAGGGGGCAGAACGGCAGACCCGGCTGCGCTTGGCAGACGCAAGGCAGGGGAAGGCGGAATTCATGTGCGGAATTGTCGGCATCCTGGGCAGGAACGAGGTTGCCCCCCTTCTGGTCGAGGCTTTGAAACGGCTGGAATACCGCGGATATGACTCAGCCGGGATTGCCACGGTCAACGCCGGGCGGCTGGACCGGCGGCGCGCGGTGGGCAAGCTGGTGAACCTGTCGGACCTGCTGGTGCATGCGCCGCTTGCAGGCAAGTCCGGTATCGGCCACACCCGCTGGGCCACGCATGGCGCGGCCACGGTGGCCAATGCCCATCCGCACAAGGCCGGCGGTGTGGCGGTGGTGCACAACGGGATCATCGAGAATTTCCGCGCGCTGCGCAGCGAACTTGCCGACGCCGGCTGCAGGTTTGAGTCCGAGACCGATACCGAAACCGTGGCGCTTCTGGCCCGGATGTATCTGGACCGGGGCCTGTCACCGGTCCGGGCCGCAAGACAGACCCTGGCACGGCTGCAGGGGGCTTTTGCGCTGTGCTTTCTGTTCGAAGGTCAGGATGATCTGATTGTCGCCGCGCGCAGGGGCAGCCCGCTGGCCATCGGTCATGGCACCGGCGAGATGTATGTGGGCAGCGATGCCATTGCCCTTGCCCCGATGACCGACCGGATCACCTATCTGGAAGAAGGCGACTGGGCCGTGATCAGCCGCGCCGGGGCCCGGATCCGCGATGCCGAAGGACGCCGCGCCACCCGTGCCGTAACCCCCATCCAGATCGACGCAACCCGCATCGAGAAGGCAGGCTACAGGCATTTCATGGCCAAGGAGATTGCCGAACAGCCGGTGGTGCTGGCCGATGCCTTGCGCCATTACCTGACGGCGGATGGGCAGGCGCTGAACCTGCCGCAGGTGGACTTTGCCGGGGTGGACCGCCTGACGCTGGTGGCCTGCGGGACCGCCAGCTATGCCTGCCATGTGGCGAAATACTGGTTCGAGCAGATCGCAGGCCTTCCGGTTGACGTCGATATCGCGTCAGAGTTCCGCTATCGCGACCCGCCTTTGTCCCCTGCCGCCTGGGCGCTGTTTGTCAGCCAGTCGGGCGAGACGGCCGATACGCTGGCCGCCCTGCGCCATGCCCGCGGCAAGGTGGCAAAGGTGGTTGGCGTGGTGAACGTGCCCACGTCGTCCATCGCCCGTGAAAGCGATCTGGCGCTGCCGATCCTGGCGGGGGTGGAGGTGGGTGTTGCCTCGACCAAGGCGTTCACCTGCCAGCTTCTGGTGCTGGGCCTGCTGGCGCTGAAGGCGGCGGCGGACCGGGGCCGGCTTGGCCCCGCTGCCCTGGCTGCGCATCTGGCGGCGCTGCGCCTGGTGCCCGGTCTGATGAACCACGCGCTGGGGCTGGCGCGCGACGTGGCGGTGATCGCCGAAGATCTGGCCAAGGCGCAGGATGTGCTGTTTCTGGGGCGCGGGGCGATGTATCCGCTGGCGCTGGAAGGCGCGCTGAAACTGAAAGAGATCAGCTATATCCATGCCGAAGGCTATGCGGGCGGCGAATTGAAACACGGCCCGATTGCGCTGGTCGACGCCCGCGTGCCGGTGATCGTGATGGCCCCGCGCGACGCGCTGTTCGACAAGACCGTGTCCAACATGCAAGAGGTGATGGCCCGTCATGGCCCGGTGCTGCTGATCTCGGACGCCCGGGGCGTGGCGGAAGCCGGATCGGGTGTGTGGCGCAGCCTGACCCTGCCCGAGGTCTCGTCCCTTTGGGCCCCGATCCTTTATGCGGTGCCCGCCCAGCTTCTGGCCTACCACACCGCCACCGCCAAGGGCACCGATGTGGACCAGCCGCGCAACCTGGCAAAGTCGGTGACGGTGGAATAGGGCCGCGTCATCGCTTTGGACCCGATCAAACCTGCAACCGCGACAAGATCGGCAAGACCCGGCTTCTTTCCTTCCCACCGGTCGACCCGCCTCCTGCAGCCGATGCCGGCATCAAGGCCGATGGCAGGGTTTGTCGCGATGTGATGAGCCGGGATGGCACAGACCGTCGAGTCCAGGTGATCATGGTGCGGCAAGAGGGACTTGGCCACCTGCCCCTCGCATGACGAATGATGTGGGAAGATACTGACCCGGTTGTTTTCGTTGAACTTTCTGCAGACCGTCCGCCGCCCTTGTAAGCATGTCGCACAAATGACGCGCGCATCCGGCGCGTGCCCCAATCCGGATTCGAACCGAAGACCCCTTCATTACGAATGAAGTGCTCTACCAGCTGAGCTATTGGGGCGACGCGATGTTGCGTTTAGACAGTTGGAGCGCCGCGCGCAAGGTCGAAAAGACCTCAAGCAGGCCCACTCCCCGGTGTTCTGTTCACATCCTCATGCAGTCGGCAGAAGGAACCGGACAGCTTGAAGACAAACAGATAGAAACCGGCCATGCTGAGGGTGAAGAGTTTCTCTGCGCCCTGACGATGAACGGCAACCGGCATCGAGTGCAGGTCGTCAAGGAGTTCTACGTGATCCTCATCAAGCAGCCCATCTGCCAGAAGGCAGACCATGCTGGTCACCCGCTGTGCCTTGATGTCCGTCAGGCGGGACATGACCTTCTCTGCGTGCAGGCCGTGAACCTCGATACGCCCGACGATCCTGGCCAGCTTGACGATAGGCGCGAAGGTCACCTTGGGCGGAAGAACGCGGGCGTTCTCTTCTGACACGTCGCAGGAGTTGGAAAGCACGATGCCGCGCGCCGCGTTCCCGTTGCCCGACTTGAACGAGAATATCTGGAAACCGCGCCAACCATCGCCTTGTTGCATCGGGGTGGCAACATCCCTCCCGAAGTGTCGGAAGGAGTCCCGCTTTGCCGATGCCTTGGTTTTCCCGCCGGGCTGTGGGTGCAGCTTCTGCTTCTGCCCTGTTGCAGGCCTGGCATCATGACGTCTGCCCCGGCCAAGGGGGCCGCCTTTCTCGCCATTGCGGGCCGCCTTTGGCGCGAATCATGCAGGCCGGTCGGCAGGTTCTACGTCTTCGGTCGCGGTTGGGGCGGGCGATCCGACAAGAAGGGGCAGAAGTTCTGTCTGGGTGGCGCTTGGTCCTGCGCCTTCCGCCGGTTCGCGCCAGCTCAGCGTATCGAAGCCGCCGCAGTTGCTGCAGACGGGGGTCCATTCGCTGTGGATGTTCTGGCATTTGTCGCAGACCCATTGCGGGCCGCGCGGGGCGGTCAGGGTGCGGGCCAGCCAGCCGCGCACAACCGCCTCGTCCGCGCCTTCGCCGCGTTCGACCGCCGCCATGATGGCCAGGCTGCGCCGCGTCGGATGGCGCGTTGGCAGATCGCCCAGCGCCCGGCGGGCGGCGGGAAAATCCTCGGCCGCCAGGTTCAGTTCCGCCAGCAGCAGGCGCGTTTCCTCATCCTCGGGCCGCACCGATGTCAGGGTGCGGAACCGCTTGACCCGTTCGGATGGCGTCTCGTCAGGGACGATGTCCGCAAAGGCGGCGGCCAGATCGGGGTGGGGCGCGTTTTCCCAGGCTTTCTTCAGCAGGCGGGTCGCATTCCTGGAATCGCCCTTGGCGATATAGCTGCGCGCCGCCATGGCGGCGGCCGGCACCAGATCGGGCGAAAGCCGGTGCGCGGCGATGGCCGCTTCGCGCGCTTCGATGTTGGAGCCGTCATCGATGATTGCGCGCGCTTCCTGCAGGGCCAGCACGGCATCGCGCCGCCGGTGGATGTCCTTGGGGATGTGACCCGCCCGCAGCTTTGCCCCCAGCGTGGCCCGCGCGCCGGTCCAATCCGAACTTTCCGCCTGCAATTCCAGCAGCAGATCCTGGGTTTCCTTGTGCTTTGGCTTCAACGCAAAGGCCTTTTCCGCCAGCTTCAGCGCGGTTTCCCGATCCCCCTCGGCCAGTTTTTGCTGGATCAGCCCGCGAATGCCGATGAACCGGGACCGCGGGTCGGACAGAAGGGTCTTGTAGGCTTCGGTGGCCTTGCGGGCATCGCCCGCCGCCTGTGCGGCCTGAGCGGTCAGGATGGTGGTCAACTCCGGCTGCGCCAGCAGTTTTTCGGCCCGGGTGGCCCGAGACATGGCCGTGCGCGGCTCTCCGGACGCCAGGGCAATCATGCCTTCGGCAAAGGCCTGATAGCCTTTGCGCTCGCGGTTGCGGTCGAAATAGCGTGAAATCGCGGTTTCGTCACCGTTCAGAAAGCGCAGCACGGCCACGACGAGGCCGATCACTTTCAGCACCAGCCAGATCACCCCAAGAAGGACAAGCGCCAGAATGACGGCCTGCAGTGGCCCAAGCGTGAATTCGTAGCCGGCAACGGCCACACGGATGCCGCCACCCGTCTCAAGCAGGAAACTGGCCCCAAGGGTCAGGGCGGCAACCAGCGCAATAAAGACCAGAACCTTGATGAGTGACCAAATCATGAAGACTTTCCCTATTCCGCAGCGGCGGCTGAAAGCAAAGACAGGGCCGCAATCGCCTTTTGCCGGGCTTCGGCATCCGCGACCCAGGGTGCAAGAATGTCCTTTGCCGGGCCGGGCAAGGTGCCAAGTTCGGCGAGGGTGGCAGGAATATCGCCATTTGCAAGCTGGCCCTCTGCCCGGGACAGAATGGCATCCGGATCAGTCCCCTCGCGCGGAGAAAGTGACCGGGCACCGGTCTGGGTGCGCAGGAATGCCGCAATCCTGTCGCCCCAGCCGGTGTCTGTCTGCGCCCGCAGCGCCGCAGTCAGCGCATCCCTTGCAACGGCGGGAAAGCTGCGCTGCAGGTCCGTCAGGGTCGGCACGCCTGACCCGGCAAAGCCTGCAACATCTGCAGGAACCTGCACAGCTGCGGCGGTCAGATCGTCGATGGCCCCGCTGTAGGGACCGCCAGCTTCCAGCGCGGCGCGGATGCGGCCCAGCGCGGCGGCGATGGTGGCGGCGCGGGCTGTGGCCTCGGCCTCGGCCTTCAGGCGTTCCGCTTCCTGTGCAGCCGCAGCCACCTGTGCTTCTGCTTCGGCGGCGGCGGCCTCGATCCGGGCGGCGACATCGCTTTTCTGCGCGCTTTGGGCTGCAATCTGGGCGCGCAGGTCCTGCAACTGGCGGTCGTAGGCCGCCAGCGCGCTTGCCGATGCGGCCCCGCCAGGACCGGTCGGACGCAGTTCGATCTGGGTCAGGCGGCTGTCGAGGGCGGCGATCACGGCCTCGATCCCCTCGGTCGCGCGGGCGATCAGAGGTGCAGGATCAACCACGTCGGGCAAACCGGCCAGACGCTTTTCCAGATCGGCCTTCAGGGCGGCAATTTCATCAGGTGCCGTCCCTGCGGGACGCGCCGCCAGATCGGCAAGCTGCGATTTCACGTCTGCCAGCGCGTCCGCCTGCGTCTTGACCTGTGCCTCAAGCGCAGAGTTGTCCTGCAGCGGCCATCCGCCCGGAACCACACGGGCCAGCCCAAAGCCTGCGGCAGCAGCCAGAATGCCGCCCAGAACCATGCCCGGAAATGCGCCGCCCCCTGCCTGTCGGCGCGGGGGGGCCGGAGGGGCCGGTCTGGACGCAGGCTCTGCCAGCGCGTCCGAGATCAGTTCCCCCTCTGCCCTGTCGTCCGCCCGGACAGTCTCGGCGCGGGTGTCATCATCAGAACGCTTCTCGTCGACTGGCATCGGGGTGTCCTTTTTGGCTGACCGGCCTGCGGGCCTGAACTTCATCCAGACCTTACGCCCGGCAACAGCCGGGCATCAAGGCTGCGCGGCAGTGGCAAGAAGACTTCCGATCACATCCAGCATGGCTTCGGCATCCGGACGGGTGGCGCAGACTGTCTGTTGCGCCTGCGCGCCGGTGCAGGCGGCGGCAACTGCCGGGCTGAGCGCGGCGATCAACAGGGGGGCGCGGCGGCAGCGCACGGATGGTTCGGCGCAGAACAGGGCGGCGGTACGGGGTGAAAACAGCGGCGCAAGCACCGGTCCGTCATCGGCCAGAAGCGCCGTGGCCACCGGCGTCAGCGGCGCGGCCTGTTGTTCGTAGACCACCACCTCTTCGACAGTGATGTCGAAGGATTTCAGGCTGTTGGTCAGGCTTCCGGCAGTGTCCCGGCCCCTGGCATACAGGAAGGGGCCCGTCGCCCCCGCGCGCGCAATCGCTGCGACCAGCGCCGCAAGATCGCCCGCCGCCGATCTGGTGTCAAAACCTGCCTCCCGCGCGGCGGCGGCGGTTCTTTCACCCACGCACCAGGCGGGAAGATGCCTGTCGGCGGAGACTTGCCGAAACCCCGCAACACCGGTTTCCGATGTGAAGACCAGCGCAGCGAAGGGCCCTGCGGGAATGGGCGGTGCCAGAAGCTTTGGCGTCAGCACGGGCGAGATGACGATGCGAATCCCTGATCCGAAGCGGGCGCGCAGCGACCGGGCAAAGCGGTCTGCCGCCGCTGCGGGTCGGGTCAGAAGGAAGGAAGGCATCTGGACCTGCCGGGATTGTCGGGCCATGCCTGCGGTGTTACCTGCGCGGGATCACACTGGCAATCAGTACGCGATGCAGAAGACCCTGACCTTTCTTGGACTGGAAAGCAGCTGCGATGATACCGCAGCGGCCATCGTGCGTCATCGCGCCGACATGCCGCCTGAAATCCTGTGCTCGGTCGTCCAGTCGCAGACGGCCCTGCATGCGCCTTTCGGCGGTGTCGTGCCGGAACTTGCGGCGCGCGCCCATGTGGAACGGCTGGACCTGTGCATTGAAGAGGCATTGGCCAGGGCCGGGCTTGGCCTTGGGCATCTGGATGCTGTCGCGGTGACCGCCGGGCCGGGACTGATCGGTGGCGTGCTGTCAGGTGTCATGTGTGCCAAGGGGGTGGCTGCCGCAACGGGACTGCCGCTTGTCGGGGTGAACCATCTGGCGGGCCACGCGCTGACCCCGCGCCTGACCGACGGGTTGCGGTATCCTTACCTCATGCTCCTCGTCTCGGGCGGGCACTGCCAGTTTCTGAGTGTCGCCGGTCCGCAGGCGTTCCGCAGGCTGGGCGGCACGATCGACGATGCGCCGGGCGAGGCCTTTGACAAAACCGCCAGGCTTCTTGGCCTGCCGCAACCGGGCGGCCCGGCAGTAGAGGCCGAAGCCGCGCTGGGCGACCCGCGCCGCTTTGCCTTTCCCCGCCCGCTGCTGGACAGACCGGGGTGTGATCTTTCGTTTTCCGGCCTCAAGACCGCCCTGTTGCGCGCCCGCGATGGCCTGATTGCGGAAAAGGGCGGCCTGACCGTTCAGGATCGCCGCGATCTCTGCGCGGGCTTTCAGGCGGCGGTGGCGGATGTGCTGGCGGAAAAGGCCCGCCGTGCGCTTGATCTGTACCTGGCTGCCCGGCCCGTGGACGCTGCTTTTGCGGTTGCCGGCGGCGTTGCCGCCAATGCGGTGCTGCGCAGCGCCTTGATGCGGGTCTGCGATGCGGACGGGGTGCGCTTTGTCGCCCCGCCACTTCATCTGTGTACGGACAATGCCGCGATGATCGCCTGGGCCGGGATCGAGCGCTACCGCGACGGCCATGTCGACGGCCTTGATCTTGCCGCCCGCCCGCGCTGGCCGCTGGATCAGACCGCGCCTGCGATGATCGGGTCCGGCAAGCGGGGGTCAAAGGCGTGACCTGCGTTCCCCGCAGCGCTGCATCCGGAATGGCACTGGCCATTGCGCCTGCGCGGGACCGGCCAAACGTGCTGCTTTCCAGACCGCTGAAACAGGAGTGAGACATGCGTGCAGCCCTGATCTGTATCGACAAGCCCGGCGCGCTTCAGACCCGGCTTGAGAACCGGGAGGCCCATCTGGCCCATATCGCCGCGTCGGGCGTGGTGGAAATGGCCGGGCCCTTTCTGGATGAAAGCGGGGCCATGACCGGTTCCCTTGTCATCCTTTCGGTCGCGTCAATGGACGAGGCCAGGGCCTGGGCTGCCGCCGATCCCTATGCGAAAGCGGGCCTTTTCCAGTCTGTCGCGATCCGGGAATGGAAAAAGGTGATCGGGTGATGGCGTATTGGCTTTTCAAATCCGAACCTGACGCCTGGGGGTGGGACCAACAGGCGGCCAAGGGCGATGCCGGAGAGGAATGGCAGGGAGTCAGGAATTACCAGGCGCGCAACAACATGCGTGCGATGAAGCGGGGCGATCTGGGATTTTTCTATCATTCCAACATCGGCAAGGCGATTGTCGGCATTGTTGAAGTGATCCGGGAAAGCGCGCAAGACAGCAGCACCGATGACCCGCGCTGGGATTGCGTGACGCTGCGCGCGCTGCGCCCGTTCCTGCGACCCGTCACTTTGGACGCGTGCAAGGTGCAGCCGGGACTTGAGACCATGGTTCTGGTCCGCAACACCCGCCTGTCGGTGCAGCCCGTGACCAGGGACGAATGGCAAATCGTCTGCCGTCTGGGCGGCGTGGACCCGTGACGTGCAGGGTTCCGATCCGGCCACTCCCTGTGCCGATCATGCCATGACCGGCAAGGTCACCGTTGGATTGTCTTGTCTCTTGCCAAAAAAAATGGAGGGCCCCGACCCCGACGGGACCCTCCATCCACCCCACGTGCTCCCTTCGCACCACACGTGTTCGATAAAGGTCCCGGGCGTCCTGCCCTGATGACGTGAACCTACGGACAGGCGCAGCTTCGCGCAAATGGCAAGAACCGCGAATTTTACCAAAGGGCCGTCACCGGCGCGGCCCGCGCACGGAAGATGGCCGATCTGCATCGCCGTCAGGCGTACACGCCTTCTTTTCCGAAATGCTTCACCAGCATGTAATAGACCACGGCGCGATACTTGTTGCGTTCGGACCTTCCATAGGTGTCCATGGCGGCCGTGATCGCTTCCATCAGCTTTGGACCATCGGCCAGTCCAAGCTTCCTGATCAGGAAATTGGCCTTGACGGTTTCAAGTTCCCGCGCTTCCGTCCCGGCCAGGGTCGAGGAATCGGCGTTGTAAATCGCCGGGCCGCAACCAATCGTGACCTTGGTCAAAAGCGCCATGTCCGGTTCAATCCTGCACTTGGTGCGCAGATCTTCGGCATATTTTGAAATCAGTTCGTCTCTTTTGCTCATGTGTTTCGCTCCTCTTGGCCCGTCGTGTCACGCAGGCGGCCCTCACAATCGCCCCGCGCAGCGCAGCGTGATATGCATGTGGTCGCAAGGTCAAGCGAAACGCACCGGGCCAAAAGCAGATTCCGGCACCAAGAAAGGCTTGCCCGCCACTGCCCGTGCCAGCGGTGTGACAGGGCCAATCCGAAGCAGCCGCGCCCGGACAGGTCCGGGCGCGGCGGGCATCAGTAGCGGTAGTGATCGGATTTGAACGGGCCTTCGACAGACACGCCGATATAGGTGGCCTGATCCGGCTTCAGCTCGGTCAGCTTGACGCCGATCTTCTTCAGGTGCAGACGCGCCACCTTTTCGTCAAGGTGCTTTGGCAGGATGTAGACGCCGGGCGCATAATCGGCACCCTTCGTCCATAGCTCGATCTGCGCAAGAACCTGGTTGGTAAAGCTGGCCGACATCACGAAAGACGGATGGCCCGTGGCATTGCCAAGGTTCAAGAGACGCCCTTCGGACAGCAGGATGATCCGGTTGCCGGACGGCATCTCGATCATGTCCACCTGATCCTTGATGTTCGTCCATTTGTGATTGCGCAGGGCAGCAATCTGGATTTCATTGTCGAAGTGGCCGATGTTGCCGACAATGGCCATGTCCTTCATCTCGCGGATATGCTCCAGACGGATCACGTCCTTGTTGCCGGTCGTGGTGATGAAGATATCGGCGTCGTGCGCCACATCTTCCAGCACCACCACTTCAAAGCCGTCCATCGCCGCCTGCAGCGCACAGATCGGGTCGATTTCGGTCACTTTCACGCGGGCACCGGCCCCCCGAAGCGAGGCGGCAGACCCCTTGCCCACATCGCCATAGCCGCAGACGACCGCCACCTTGCCCGCCATCATCGTATCGGTGGCGCGGCGGATTCCATCGACCAGCGATTCCTTGCAGCCGTATTTGTTGTCGAATTTCGATTTCGTCACCGAATCATTCACATTGATTGCCGGGAAGGGCAGCAGGCCCTTCTTGTGCAGATCATACAGCCGGTGAACGCCGGTGGTCGTTTCCTCGGACACGCCGCGGATCGCGTCGCGCTGCCGGGTGAACCAGCCGGGCGAAGCGGCAAGGCGCTTGCGGATCTGGTTGAACAGGCAGACCTCTTCCTCGCTGGTCGGCACGGCGATCAGATCGGTTTCGCCGGCTTCAACCCGCGCGCCCATCAGGATGTACAGCGTGGCATCGCCACCGTCATCCAGGATCATGTTGCAGGTGCCTTCGGGGAAGTGAAAGATCATGTCGGTATAGGCCCAGTAATCTTCCAGTGTTTCGCCCTTGATGGCAAAGACCGGAACGCCTGCTTCGGCAATGGCCGCCGCTGCATGATCCTGGGTCGAGAAGATGTTGCACGAGGCCCAGCGCACGTCGGCCCCCAAGGCCGTGAGGGTTTCAATCAGAACACCCGTCTGGATGGTCATATGCAGGCTGCCGGCGATCCGGGCCCCCTTCAGCGGTTGGGATGTGCCGAATTCCTCGCGCAGCGCCATCAGGCCGGGCATTTCGGTTTCAGCGATGGTCAGCTCTTTGCGGCCGAAGGCGGCAAGTGCAGCATCCTTGACGATAAAGTCCTTCATGGCAGCCTCTGCTACGGGTTTGCTTTGGGCGGGTCACATAGCAGGTGCCCGGATGGCGGGCAACGCCGAAAAACCGCAGGGTTTGATCGATGTCAAGGCAGGTGCGCGGGCATTGGTGCAGGCTGCCGTGACGGCCACAATGGAGCTGAAAGATGTCACTGCCGAAAACGATGAAAGCTGCGGTTGTAACCCGGTTGGGCGCGCCGCTGGAAATCCGTGAGGTGCCGGTGCCCGTGATTGGCCCCGGGCAGGTGCTGATGCGGGTACGCGCATCGGGCGTGTGCCATACGGATCTGCACGCGGCCTCTGGCGACTGGCCGGTCAAGCCGCATCCGCCGTTCATTCCGGGGCACGAAGGCGTGGGCGAGGTTGCCGCCGTCGGCGCGGGCGTGACGCATCTGAAGGAAGGCGACCGCATCGGCGCGCCCTGGCTGCATACGGCCTGTGGCCGCTGTCCGCACTGCGTGGGCGGCTGGGAAACGCTGTGCGAGGGTCAGCAGATGACAGGCTATACGGTGGATGGGGGCTATGCCGACTTTGTTCGGGCAGATGCAGATTATGTGGGGCTGCTGCCTGACGCGCTGGATTTCGGGGCGGCGGCACCGGTGCTTTGCGCGGGCGTCACCGTTTACAAAGGCCTGAAAGAGACCGAGGCAAAGCCAGGGCAGTGGGTGGCGATTTCCGGCATCGGCGGGTTGGGCCATATGGCTGTACAATATGCCAGGGCAATGGGCCTGCATGTGGTTGCAGTGGATATTGCCGAAGACAAGCTGGCACTGGCGCTCAGTCTTGGGGCCGACCTGACGCTGAACGCTGCAGAGATGGATGTTGCAGCCGAACTGCAAAGCCAGATCGGCGGCGTTCATGGGGTGTTGGTCACTGCCGTTTCCAATTCGGCGTTCGGGCAGGCGGTGGGTATGCTTCGGCGGGGGGGATTCATGTCTCTTGTCGGGTTGCCGCCTGGGGATTTTCCGCTGCCGATCTTCGAGATTGTGCTGAAGCGGATCACGGTGCGCGGATCAATCGTGGGAACGCGGAACGACCTGCGCGAGGCGCTGGAGTTCGCGGGAGAAGGCAAGGTTGCATCGCATTTCAGCTGGGACCGGCTGGAAAACATCAACGCCATCTTCGACCGGATGAAGGCAGGCAAGATCGACGGGCGGATCGTTCTTCAGATGTGACGGTGCTTGAGCAGGCGGCACAGAACCGCCATGTTGCCGCAAAACGGGGGCAGCATGGCGAAAACACCGGCACGGGCGTGGCAACGAATGCTGTCGGGGCGCAGGCTTGACCTGCTGGACCCGACCCCGGTGGATATCGAGATCGAGGATATCGCACATGGTCTGGCCTTTGTGGCGCGCTGGAACGGCCAGACCTTTGGCGACTGGCCCTATTCGGTCGCTGAACATTCGCTGCTTGTTGAACAGCTTTTCTGCCGGATGAATCCACAGGCACCGCTGAAATGGTGCCTTGCCGCCCTTCTGCACGACGCCCCGGAATATGTGATCGGAGACATGATCAGCCCCGTCAAGGCGGCAGTGGGGCCGGGGTATGGTGCCCTGGACGAGCGGCTTGCCGCAGCGGTTCACCTGCGCTTTGGCCTGCCCTCCGTGCTGCCCGGTCCGGTCAAGGCTGCCATCAAGCGGGCAGACCGGGTGTCAGCCTGGATGGAGGCCATCCAGATTGCCGGTTTTCGCAAGGACGAGGCCGACCGTCTGTTCGGGACACCGCAGGCGAAGGTTGTGTCGGGCCTGGTCATTCAGCTGCGTCCGCCTGCCCAGGTCAGGTCAGCATTCCTGAAACGCCACGCAACCCTGATCGGCACCCCGGATGAGTGACCCCGGTGCAACGCGCCAGGGTCGGCGCAAGTCCGGATCGTTCGGGAACAGGGGCGGGCCGCAACAGGGATGTCACCCTGCCGGAACGGCGGCACCACAGCGGACCGAACCGGCTGTGGTGCCGCCGTTCAGGCAGGGGTGACATCGTCAGATCGCAAGGTCTTCGGGCGTCTTTCCGGCGTTCAGGGCCGCCTCGAACCAGCGGGGCTTGCGGCCGCGTCCAGACCAAGTGTCGGACGGATCGGCGGGGTTGCCATATTTTGCCGTTGCAGGGGCGCGCTTGCGGCTGACAGTGGCACCGGTCAGCTCGGCCAGAGAGAATCCAAGGGACCGTGCCCTGTCTTCAAGGTCTGCAAGGGCTTCCTTCTTCTTGCGATCTTCGAATGTGGAGATCGCTTTCGCGACCTGGGACTGCAGGTCTTTCAAGTCTTTCAACGACAGTTCGTTAAGATTAAGGTGCATTTCTGTATTCCTCCTTCGGACAGAAGGACTGTTATGCAAGTCAGATTGCAGTTTCAAGATTTAATTCGTCAGGCCTGCGGAAGTCCGCTGAAGTTATCGTGGCGCTATTTCGGACTGCGCTTGGCCAGAATGCGCTGCAAGGTTCTGCGATGCATACTCAGGCGTCGGGCTGTCTCTGAGACGTTTCGGTCGCAAAGCTCATAAACGCGCTGAATGTGTTCCCAGCGGACGCGATCTGCGGACATGGGGTTCTCTGGCGGTTCAGGCATGCCTTCGCCTGTTGAAAGCAGCGCGCGCGTGATGTCATTCGCATCGGCGGGCTTCGAAAGATAATCGATTGCGCCGATCTTTACCGCAGCCACGGCGGTGGCGATTGCGCCGTAACCCGTAAGGACAACAATCCTGCAACCAGGCCTTTTGTCGCGCAGCGTCTCGACCACATCAAGTCCGTTGCCGTCTTCCAGTCGCAGATCCACGACGGCATAGGCGGGCGGACGGGCAAGCGCAATGGCTTTGCCTTCGGCCACGCTTTCTGCGGTTTCGGGCAGAAAACCGCGTTTCTCCATGGCCTTTGCAAGACGTTTCACGAAAGGTTCGTCATCGTCAACAAGAAGAAGCGAACGATCTTCGTCCAGCTCAGCAGGGGCAGGGTCAGCCATTGTGCGGTCTTTCTGTTCTTGCGCCATGCATGTAAGTCAGATCAACGTCAGGTCAAATCCGGCTACATCCTGCCTACGAAGCAGGCCACGCGATCGGCCATCTCGTCTGGCGTGGTTTCACGGCGAAAGAATTCTACAAAGCCGAAGCCGGGAAGAACGAGGTAGGTAAATGTGGAATGATCCACCAGATAAAACTCATCCTCCGCCGGCTGGATTTTGAAATAGGCCTTGTAGGCCTGGGCCGCGGCGCGGATCTGCCCGTCGGTTCCCGTCAGACCGATCATGCGGGGGTGCAGGTTTTCGGTGTAGCTTTTCAGAACATCCGGCGTGTCCCGGGCGGGATCGACCGAGATGAAAACCGGGGTAACCTCTATGCCGCGTTCTTCAAGGATATCTGCGGCTTCGGCATTCCGGGCGTTGTCCAGCGGGCAGACATCGGGACAGAACGTGTAGCCGAAATAGATCAGGACAGGCTCTGTGATGACGTCGGCCTGCGTCACCGCATTGCCGTTCTGATCCATAAGGGTGAACGGCCCGCCTATGGCACCGGCCCCGCCCGATACCTGGCTTTGACGGCACTCTGCAAAGCGGTCGCCGGACCCGGCCGACCGGATGTACCAGGCCGTCAGGCCGATACCGGTCACAACGGCAAGTCCTGCCAGCACAGCCGCGAGTTTTGTCATCTTTTGCCTTTTGTCCGTGGGTGTCCTGCCGGATTGCTCTGGCTCCTGCGGCGGCGTAACAAGAACCGGCCGCAGAAACATGGTGCAGCCCGTTTATGGCGCTTTCAGGCATTGGTCCAGCGAATCGCGATACCCGCAGCGAGTGGATTCGCCTGCGGACCCTTGTCATCCTGCGCTGGATGGCAATCGTCGGCCAACTTGCCGCACTGACCGTGGCAGATCTTGTCGTCGGAATGCAGCTTCCGCTTGGGCTTTGCTATCTGGTGGTGGGTGCGGCGGTGATCGGAAACCTGGTTGCATCCTTTGTGTTTCCGGGGAACAAGCGGTTTTCCGAAGCAGGCGCGATGCTGACGCTGCTTTTCGACGTATCGCAGCTTGCCATCCTGCTGGCGCTGACGGGCGGGCTGAACAACCCCTTCGCCCTTCTGATCCTTGTGCCGGTAACAATTTCGGCCGGCGCGCTGGAGCTGCGCACGACTGTCCTGCTTGGACTGGCCGCCATTGTCCTGATTTCGGTGATTTCGGTCTATAACCTGCCGCTGCGCTTCTCGGACGGGACGATCCTGCAGGTTCCCGCTGTCTTCGGATTTGGCTTCTGGCTGTCCATCGTGATAGGGATCATTTTTCTGGCCCTCTATTCCCGGCGCGTCGCGACCGAGATCAGAAGCATGTCGGATGCATTGCTTGCGACACAGATGGCTTTGGCGCGGGAACAGAAACTGACCGACCTGGGGGGCGTCGTCGCTGCCGCAGCCCATGAGCTGGGCACACCGCTGGCCACCATAAAGCTGGCAAGCACCGAGCTTGTCGAAGAACTTGCAGACCGTCCCGCCCTGCGCGAGGATGCCGAGCTGATCCGCGCCCAGGCAGACCGCTGCCGCGATATCCTGCGCTCGATGGGCCGTGCGGGGAAAGACGATCTTCACCTGCGGCAGGCTCCGCTGGGTGCCGTGCTGCGGGAAGCCGCCGAGCCGCATCTCGGTCGGGGCAAAACCGTTGCCTTCGATGTCTTTCCCGGCACGACCGGCGGCGACAGGCAGCCCACCATCCTGCGGCGCCCCGAAGTGATTCACGGTTTGCGCAACCTGGTTCAGAACGCCGTGGATTTTGCCCGGTCGCGGGTCTGGATTGACGCGACCTGGACAGACAGCTTCATCTCGGTGCGGATCATCGATGATGGTGCGGGCTATCCTACTTACATCCTTGGCCGGATAGGTGATCCTTTCGTCCGCAGCAGGCCCGCGGCACAAGAGACCGGCCAGAGGCCTGACTACGAAGGCATGGGCCTGGGTCTGTTCATTGCCAAAACGCTGCTGGAACGGTCGGGGGCCAAGATCAGCTTTGCGAACGGGACTGATCCCTTTCTGACGCGCGCCGAACACCCGGACCGCTTCGGGGCGATCGTTGAGGTCAGATGGCCGAAGAGCGTTATCGTCGCCCCTGAAACGGACGCGCTTGGGCCAAATCAGCCGCTTGACGGCTAAGGCGACACTTTCATTTACCATCCGTTAATGGTTGAAGAAATAGCTTACCACAATCAACCTTTGCGCGTGCGGTGTGGTCATGATGTTTGGTTGGGCGATGGCCCTTGCAATTGCCCTGACCGCTTTGGCGGCGGCTTTCATCGGCATTGGAACCCTGGCCCTGCTGTCCCCGCGGCGACCTGTCACCTCGCAGGGGCTGTTTGCGGATACGCCTGCGGACACTGTCCTGCTGTTTGACGGCGAAACCCTGATCGACGCCTCGCCTGCGGCGCGCTCGATGCTGGCAGCGGCATCTGTCCACGGCTCGGCCTGGCAGCGCCTTATGTCCTTTCTTTCGGTGCGCTTTCCGCAGGTGGAAGACCGGATCGCCGCTCTTCCCCGCGAAGGCCGCTTTGTGATGGATTCCCTGCCGTCCGAAAGCGAAGGCCGACTGACCCTTCATGCCGAATGGAGGGGGGGCTTGACGCGGCTCAGTCTGAGCGGGCCCGAAGATGACGGCAAGTTCGCCATCGTCGACCCGATGACGCAACGCGCGGTAGCGGCAGAGCTTTCGATGCTGCGCGACATCGCGGCCAAGGCACCCTTTCCGATCTGGCTGGAAGATGCCGGCGGCACACCGGTGTGGAGCAACCTGGATTACATGCTGCGCGCCGAAAGCCATTTGTCGGAAGAGGAGGCCCAGGGCTGGCCAATGCCCCGGCTTGCACCGGGGCCGGTCCGGGATGGGCAGCGCATTCAGATAAACTCCGGCACCGATGGTGCCGACTGGATCGAAGCAACTGTCTGTACGGCCCCCGCCGGCAGGATCATCTTCGGTTTGCCCATCACCCCGCTGGTGCAGGCCGAAACATCGCTGCGCGAGTTCACCCAGACACTGACCAAGACTTTTGCGCATCTTCCGATCGGTCTTGCGATCTTTGACAGGCATCGGCGCCTGGCCCTGTTCAACCCGGCCCTTCTGGACCTGACGACCCTTCCGATCGATTTCCTGACAAGCCGCCCGATGCTGAGCGACTGTCTGGACCGCATGAGGGAGCTTCGGATGATCCCCGAGCCAAAGGATTACCGCCAATGGCGCAAGCGCGTGGCCGAAATCGAAGAGGAAGCAAGTTCCGGCATTTACGAAGAGGTCTGGCATCTTCCCGGTGCCCAGACATACCGGGTTCTGGGGCGGCCGCACCCCGACGGGGCGCTGGCGCTTCTGTTTGAGGATATCACCACAGAAACCACCCGCACGCGGCGCTACCGCGCCGATGTCGAACTTGGCCAGTCTGTTCTGGATTCGGTCGGCGAAGCTGTTGCGGTTTTCTCGGCAGCGGGTCTGCTGGTGATGTCAAACGCGGCCTATGCCGAGCTTTGGGGCCATGATCCGTCCGGCTTCGTCGGGGCCGACAGCAGCATCGTCGCGCTGGCGGCGCATTGGCGCGAGCAGACCGCGCCTTCGAAACTCTGGTCGCAGGTGGAAACCTTTGTCGGAACGCTGGGGGATCGCCGCGAATGGTCGGCAGCGGCGCGGCGCGTTGATGGCCGGTCCCTGACCTGCCGCTTCGTCCCGCTTCCCGGCGGGGCTACGATGATCGCGTTCCGCGTCTCGGCCGCAAGAGCGCGGAGGATCGCCCCGGAACCAAAGGCAGCGGCGCGGCGAAGTGCCTGACCCGGATCGTTGCCGCTTGCAGCGCGCCCGGCCACCGCTAAGACTTGGGCCATGTCCGATCCCCGGCCCGAAACAGAGCTTCATCTTGCAGCGCCCGACGACACGGCACGTCTGGGGCGCTGGCTGGCGGCGTGTCTCCGGCCCGGCGATACCGTGCTGCTGCAGGGCCCGATCGGGTCCGGCAAATCGCATCTGGCGCGATCTGTCATTCAGTCCCGGCTTGGGCGGCCCGAGGAGGTGCCTTCGCCAACCTTCACGCTGGTGCAGACCTATGGCGAAGGGGCCGACGAAATCTGGCATGCGGACCTGTACCGGCTGACCCATCCTGACGAGGTGATCGAGCTTGGTCTTGATGATGCCTTCGGCCGCGCGATCTGTCTGATCGAATGGTCCGAGCGGCTTGGCCGCGCCGCGCCCGCCTCTGCCCTGCGACTTAGCTTCGCGCAGGATGGAGAGGGGCGCAGGGTTGTTCTGACCGGAAGTGCTGACTGGGCCGGACGGCTGTCGCGGATCGGCGGATTTGCACATGCCTGACCGCGCAGATCGCAAGGCCGCCTTCCTGAGCCGGGCCGGCTGGGCCGGGGCCGGGTGCCGCTTTCTGGCCGGCGATGCCTCGGCGCGCAGCTATGACCGGCTGACCAGGGCGGGAAAGACCGCCGTCTTGATGGATGCGCCCCCCGACACGGGCGAGGATGTGGGCCCCTTTGTTGCCATTGCGCGGCATCTGACCGGCATCGGTCTGTCGGCCCCCGGTATTCTGGCGCAAGACCGCGATCACGGGTTTCTGCTGCTGGAAGACCTTGGCGATGACCTGTTCGCCCGCTTGACCATCCGCGACCCATCCTGCGAACCGGCGCTTTATGCCGCTGCGGTCGATGTGCTGATCTGCCTACAGGCGCACCGGCCCGCGCCCGGTCTGCCCGATGCCGGGGCGGCGGACTGGGCCGGGGCAGCGGCTGTGGCACTTGACTGGTACCGCCATGCCATCACGGGCGACCGCGTTGACACCGCCCTGTTCCGCCAGACCGTGCAGACAGCGCTGGAAGCGCATGCCAATGGCCCGCGCGTGATGATCCTGCGCGATTACCACGCCGAAAACCTGTTGTGGCTGCCACAGCGGGCCGGGGTGGCGCGTGTCGGGCTTCTGGACTTTCAACTCGCCCAGCTTGGCCAGCCGGGCTATGATCTGGTGTCGCTGTGTCAGGACGCCCGGCGCGATGTAAGTTCCAGTGTGCAGGCGGCGATGATCCGGCGATTCGTTGCCGCAAAGGGCCTTGAAGAAGCGGGATTTGCGGCCAGCTATGCCACACTTGGGGCGCAGCGCGCGCTGCGCATCCTGGGCATGTTCGCCCGGCTGTGCCTTGCTACGGGAAAGCCGGGCTATGTCGCGCTGATCCCGCGTGTCTGGGCGCAGTTGCAACAGAACCTGTTGCATCCGGCGCTTGCCGATCTGTCCGTGCTTTGCGCAGATCTTCTGCCAGAGCCGACCGCAAGCCGCCTTGAAAGGATCCGCAGCCAATGCGCCAAAGCCGCGCCCTGATGGTCTTTGCCGCCGGATCCGGCACGCGGATGGGGGCGCTGACGGCGACGCAACCCAAGCCGATGATCCGCGTTGCCGGGCGGCCCCTGATCGATCACGCGCTGGAGCAGGCCCTGGCAGCGGCGGCGGACCCGATTGTGGTCAACCTGCACTATCTGGGCGATCAGGTGGCCGCGCATCTGGCTGACCGCCCGGTTCTTCTTTCCTGGGAAAGGGATAGGGTCCTGGAAACCGGCGGCGGCCTGCGCAAGGCGCTGCCCCTGCTTGGCCATGGCCCGGTTGCCACGCTGAATTCCGATGCCGCATGGACCGGGGAAAACGCGATCACCCAGCTTGACGCGGCCTGGGATGAAACCACGATGGACGCCCTGCTTTTGATAGCACCGCCGGAGCACAGCGTTGGGCACAGTGCGCCGCCCGCGTTTTCAATGGATGAACATGGCCGACTGTCCCGCCATTCGATCACGGGTGGGGCGGGTTACATTTATACTGGCGCGCAGATCATCAGGACAGACATGCTTGCCGGGATAAAGGACGAGGTCTTTTCGATGTGGCGGCTGTGGGAAACGATGATTGCAGCACGCCGGTTTTTTGGCCTGATCCATCAGGGCGGCTGGTGCGATGTCGGGCAGCCCCGGTCGATTGCGCTGGCGGAGCAGCTTTTGTCGGATCAGCGCGGTGTTTGAAGGCCCCGGCCCCCGCATCTTTGCCCAGCCGCCCGGTGCGGATTTTCCGGCGTCCCTGGTGGCCGGGTTGCAGGCCCGCATGGCCGACCGACCGCCCGAAGCGATGGCGCAGGTGACGCTGTATCTGAACACGACACGGATGCGCCGGGCGGTGCGCGATGTTCTGGCTGCGCGCGGGGCGGCCTTTCTGCCCCGGCTTCGCCTGGTGACCGATCCGGTGGCAGGGCCGCCCGCTGTATCGCCCTTGCGGCGCAGGCTGGAACTGTCGCAACTGATCCTGCGGCTGCTGGAGGCGCAGCCGGACCTTGCACCGCGAACCGCGCTTTACGATCTGTCAGACAGTCTTGCGCGGCTGATGGACGAAATGCAGGACGAAGGTGTTTCACCGGATGCTCTGGCGGCGCTGGACCTGTCCGATCATTCTGCCCATTGGAAGCGCACGCAGGATTTCCTGGGCATTATCGCCCCCTTTTTCAGTGCGTCCGACCCGGCTGATCAGATGACTGCCCAGCGCCGCGCCGTGCAGGCGCTTGCGGCGGGCTGGGCAGCGGCCCCGCCGCAACATCCGGTGATTGTTGCCGGATCGACCGGTTCGCGCGGAACAACCGCGCTGCTGATGCAGGCGGTCGCAGCACTGCCGCAGGGTGCATTGATCCTGCCGGGATTTGATTTCGACCTGCCCGAACATGTCTGGTCAGGCATGACAGATGCCCTGACGGCGGAAGACCATCCGCAGTTCCGCTTCCGTCGCCTGCTGGATCATCTTGGCCTGCAACCAACCGCCGTGGGCCTTTGGTCTGAACCCGCCCCACGGCGGGCGGTCGACCGGCTTGTCTCGTTGTCCCTGCGACCGGCCCCGGTCACCGATCAATGGCTGACCGAAGGGCGGACCCTGCCCGACCTCTGCCAGGTGACACCCCATCTGACGCTTGTCGAAGCGCCCGGGCCAAGGGCGGAAGCCGCGGCGATTGCCCTGATCCTGCGCCAGGCCGCAGAACAGGGGCGGTCCGTTGCCCTGATCACGCCCGACCGGATGCTGACGCGCCAGGTGACAGCCACGCTGGACCGGTGGGGTATCGTTCCCGATGACAGCGCGGGCAAGCCTTTGGCGCTGTCGGCACCGGGCCGCCTGTTGCGTCACGCAGCCGCGCTGTTCGGCCGCGCCCTGACGCCGGAAGCCTTGCTGACGCTGCTGAAGCATCCGCTGACCGCAACCGGTGCAGACCGGGGCAACCACCTGCGCCTGACCCGCGATCTGGAACTTGACCTGCGTCGCCACGGCCCTGCCTTTCCCGATGGTGCGGCCCTGCGGGGCTGGGCCAGCAGGCAGCGCGATGCCGCCGCCGCCGACTGGGCAGACTGGATTGCCGGGGCGATTGACGGGGCACGGGATGTCGGCACACGGCCCTTGCAGGACCATGTCGCCCATCACCTTGCCCTGACCGGGCTTCTGGCACGGGGCGCGGGCGGCACCGGCACGGGCGGGCTGTGGCTTCAGGAAGCCGGGCAGGCGGCATGGGATGCCACACAGGTTCTGGCCCGCGAGGCAGCCCATGGCGGGCCGCTGTCGCCTGCGGACTATGTCGGCCTGTTCGGGGCGGTCCTTGCGCAAGGCGATGTGCGCGAGTCCGTTCAGGGACATCCGGGCGTGAAAATCCTTGGTTCGCGCGAAGCCCGCGAATGCCGGGCAGACCTGGTGATTCTGGGCGGGTTGAATGATGGTATCTGGCCCGGCCTTCCACAGCCGGACCCGTGGCTGAACCGGCAGATGCGAAAATCGGCGGGCCTGTTGCTGCCCGAACGGCAGATCGGGCTTGCAGCGCACGACTATCAGCAGGCCATCGCCGCGAGAGAGGTTGTTCTGACACGGTCGATCCGCAGCGCCGAGGCCGAAACCGTGCCCTCGCGCTGGATCAACCGGCTGGTCAATCTTTTGGAAGGCCTGCCAGAGCGCAACGGCCCGCAGGCCCTTGCCGCGATGAAGGCGCGGGGGGCGGCCTGGCTCGGCCTTGCCGCAGCCATCGACCGGCCTGCGGCCCCGGTTCCGGCGGCGCCGCGCCCGGCCCCGCGGCCCCCGGTGGCAGCTCGGCCGCGGGAACTGCCGGTCACGGCGATCAAGACGCTGATCCGCGATCCCTATGCCATTTATGCAAGGTACATCCTGCGCCTGCGCCCGCTTGATCCGTTGCGGCCGGCACCCGACGCCCTGACGCGCGGGTCCGTGCTGCATGCCATTCTGGAACGGTTTATCAAAGGGCGCGGGCCGGAAACCCTGGCCGAGGCGCGGACGCGGCTGTTGTCCATTGCCGACACGGTCCTTGCCGAACAGGTACCCTGGCCCGCCGCCCGCCTGCTGTGGCGCGCCCGGCTGGACCGTGCTGCGGACGCCTTCCTGCTGCGCGAGGCCGAATCCGGCGGGCAGCCCGTTCTGATTGAAACGAAGGGCAGCGTTGCATTGCCCGCGCTTGACTTCTGCCTGACCGCCAAGCCCGACCGGGTCGACGCCTACCCCGATGGCACCCTGCACATCCTTGATTACAAGACCGGCGCGCCGCCCTCGGCGAAAGAGCAGAAGCACTTCGACAAGCAGCTTTTGCTGGAAGCGGCGATGGCGGAACGGGGCGCGTTCGAATCGGTCGGCGCAAGGCGGGTGGCGCGGATCAGCTACATCGGCGTGAATGCGGCGGCCAAGGTGGAAAGCACCGAAATCACGCCGGAACTGCTTGCCGAAGTGTGGGGCGACCTGCACCGGCTTGTCGGACAGTATCGTTTGCCCGGCCAGGGCTATGCCTCGCGGCGTGCCGTCTTCAAGGCCAGGGCCCCCGGCGACTATGATCATCTGGCCCGGTTCGGGGAATGGGACATGACAGACAGAGCCAGCCCCGAGGATGTCGGATGAGGCGCAACGCCGCAAGCGAACGGCAGGTGCAGGCGTCTGACCCCGCTGCCTCGACCTGGCTTTCGGCGAATGCCGGGTCGGGCAAGACCCGTGTCCTGACAGACCGGGTGGCGCGGCTGCTGCTGAACGGGGCAGAGCCGCAGCGCATCCTGTGCCTGACCTATACCAAGGCCGCCGCGTCCGAGATGCAGAACCGCCTGTTCCGCCGTCTGGGCGGCTGGGCCATGCTGGACGAGGTCCGCCTGCGCGCCGCGCTGGCCGAGCTTGGCGTGGATGGCCCGGTCGGCCCGGACACGCTGTTGCAGGCGCGGCGTCTGTTTGCCCGCGCCATTGAAACGCCGGGCGGGCTGCGCATTCAGACAATCCATTCCTTCTGCGCCGCGCTTTTGCGGCGCTTTCCGCTGGAAGCGGGCGTCTCGCCGCAGTTTTCCGAGATGGACGACCGCGCGGCAAAGCTGCTGCGCGCCGAGGTTGTCGAGGAAATGGCGGATCATCTGGCCCCGGATGCCTTTGCGGACCTGGCCGGTCAGTTCACCGGCGAGGCGCTGGACAGGCTGACAGACGAAATCGCCCGGTCCCGCAGCCTGCTGGCAGACCCGCTGGAGCGGGCGGACGCCCTGCGGCTGTTCGGACTGCCGCCCGATTTTTCGGTACAGGCGCTGCTCGCCGGGGTTTTTCCGGGCGGCGAGGGTGATCTGCTGGGGCAGCTTGTTCCCATCCTGGCGACAGGGAAAGGTACCGACAAAGCCGCCGCATCCCGGTTGCGGATGGTGCAGCCTGATCTTCCGGGGTTGGCGGTTCTGGAGGATCTGCTTCTTTTCGGCAAGGATACGAAGGCCCCCTTTGCGGCAAAGATCGATGCCTTCCCCACCAAAGACCTGCGCAACGCTCTTGGTCCCCTTCGCGATCCGCTCCAGTCCCTGATGCTGCGCATCGAGGCGGCCCGGCCCCGTCGGCTGGCCCTGATGGCGGCAGAGCGGACAGTGGCGCTGCACCGCTTTGCCGCGCTGTTCCTGCCGGAATATGACAGGCGAAAGGCGGCGCGCGGCTGGCTTGATTTTGATGATCTGATCGGCAAGGCACGCGCCTTGCTGACCGATCCTTCGGTGGCGCAATGGGTGCTGTTCCGGCTGGATGGCGGCATTGACCACATCCTTGTCGATGAAGCACAGGACACCAGCCCCGAACAGTGGCGCGTGATCGAGCTTCTGGCGCAGGAGTTCACGGCAGGCCGGGGCGCGCGTGACACGGCACGCACGATCTTTGTCGTCGGCGACAAGAAGCAGTCGATCTATTCGTTCCAGGGCGCTGACCTTGCGGCGTTCGACGCCGTGAAGCAGCAATTCGGCACGCGGCTGGCCGAAGTCGGCACCCATCTGGCCGACCTGACGCTGGACTATTCCTTTCGATCCTCGCCCGCGATCCTGTCGGTGGTGGACCTGACGTTTGACGCGCGCCGGGGCTGCGATCCGGGTGGCGGGGTCAAGCATATCGCCTTCAAATCCGGCATGCCGGGCCGGGTTGACCTGTGGCCTGCCCTTCCCCCCGGAAAAGAGCCGGAACCCGAGCACTGGTTTGACCCGACCGACCTGATTTCGCAAGAACAGCCCGTGTCCCTGCTTGCCAGACGCATCGCGTCAGAGATCAGCGGCATGATAGCACGGGGCGAACAGATTCCGCTCGATGGCGGCACGCGCCCGGTTCGGGCGGGCGATGTGCTGATCCTGGTCCAGCGGCGGTCAGCACTGTTTGCCGAGATCATCCGCGCCTGCAAGGCGGCGGGCCTGCCCATCGCCGGGGCGGACCGGCTGAAGCTGGGGGCGGAACTGGCCGTGCGCGACCTTGCGGCACTTCTGTCTTTTCTGGCGACGCCCGAAGACGATCTTTCCCTTGCCGCTGCTCTGCGGTCACCGCTGTTCGGCTGGACCGAGGCGCAGCTTTACGATCTGGCGCAGGGCCGCAGCGGTTTTCTGTGGGCATCGCTGCGCGACCGGGACGCGGATCATCCGGAAACGCTGGCGATCCTGCACGACCTGCGCGATCAGGCCGATTTCCTGCGGCCCTTCGATCTGATCGAACGCGCGCTGACGCGGCATGATGGCCGCCTGCGCCTGCTGGCCCGGCTGGGCGACGAGGCCGAAGACGGGATCGACGAGTTGCTGACGCAGGCCCTGGCCTATGAACGCAGCGAGGTGCCAAGCCTGACCGGCTTTCTGGGCTGGCTGCAATCGGATGATGTCGATGTCAAGCGGCAGATGGATTCGGCAGGGGACCGTATCCGGGTGATGACGGTGCATGGGGCCAAGGGGCTGGAAGCCCCCGTGGTTTTCCTGCCCGAAACCCAGGACCGCAGGGCGAAACCGGGACCCGAGCTTTTGCCGCTGCCCGAAGGCCCCGTGGCCTGGCGCATGTCGGCCGAGGAAAGCCCGGACCAACTGGCCACGGCGATGGCCGCGCGCCGCGACCGCGAGGCGGCGGAAAGCCTGCGCCTGCTTTATGTGGCGATGACCCGGGCGCAATCCTGGCTGATCGTCGCAGCGGCGGGCGAAACCAGGGACAGGACCTGCTGGCACATTATCGTGCGTGCCGGGATGGAGGCCGCCGGGGCGGTGGCCCTGCCGGACGGGACGTTGCGCCACAGTCATGGCCACTGGCCGGACCCCGTGCCGGTGCCACCTGTTCCCGTCGCCGGACAGGGCACCATTCCCGATTGGGCCCGGTACCCGGCCCCCATCGCAGACCGGCCCCTGCCGCCGCTGTCCCCATCCGACCTTGGCGGCGCAAAGGTCTTGCCCGGCGAGGCGGACCCGGCGCTGGAGGCGCTGGCCAGGCAACGCGGCACCGACCTGCATCTTCTGCTGGAACATCTTCCCGGTTACCCCAGGGCAGACTGGCCCGGCGTCGCCGCCAGGCTGGTGGCGGCAGAGCCCGCCTGTCTTGAGCAGGTTCTGTCAGAGGCCACTGCGGTGCTTGCCGATCCGGCGCTGGCCGCGTTGTTCGCACCGGACGCTTTCGCGGAAGTGACCATCACCGGGCAGTTGGGCAGCCAGCGGGCGCTGGGCACGATTGACCGCCTTATTGTCTTGCCCGACCGGGTTCTTGCCGTGGATTACAAATCGAACCGGCTGGTGCCGGACCGCCCCGAAGACGTGCCCGAAGGCCTTTTGCGGCAGATGGGGGCCTATGCCGTGCTGCTGGGGCAAATCTATCCGGACCGCAAGGCAGAGGTGGCCATCCTGTGGACAGCGACCGCGCGGCTTATGCCCTTGCCCCGCGCGCTGGTCATGGCCGCCCTGCAGCGGGCGGGCTTCCCTTGACGGCGGGTGACCCCGTCCATAGGTTCGTGCCAACCGATGTATTGGAGAGCACCATGGCAACCACGCCTGTCACCGACGCCACCTTTGATGCCGAAGTCCGCCAGTCCGCTGTTCCGGTGGTTGTCGATTTCTGGGCCGAATGGTGCGGCCCCTGCCGCCAGATCGGGCCCGCACTGGAAGAGCTTGCGGCCGAATATGGCGACAGGGTCAAGATCGTGAAGGTCAACGTCGACGAAAACCCCGACAGCCCGGCGCAGCTTGGCGTGCGCGGCATTCCGGCACTGTTCCTGTTCAAGGATGGCAAGGTGGTGTCGAACAAGGTCGGCGCGGCCCCCAAGGCAGCGCTTGCAAACTGGATCAATTCGGCGATCTGAACGCGCCGCAGCGCTTGCGGCGCGGGCCGTGGTCTGTGTGCCGGGGCGGCGCGGCGTAACAGAGGGGGCGCAATGGCGGACCAAGGCTATCCCGGCTGGCACGGCACGACCATCCTTGCCGTAAGGCGGGGCGGCATGGTTGTGGTGGCAGGCGACGGGCAGGTCAGCCTTGGTCAGACGGTGATCAAGGGCACGGCGCGCAAGGTGCGCCGCCTGTCGCCAGGCGGGCGCGATATTGTTGCGGGGTTTGCCGGATCGACCGCCGATGCCTTTACCCTGCTGGAGCGGCTGGAGAAAAAGCTGGAAGGCTTGCCGGGCCAGCTGGCGCGGGCTTGCGTGGATCTGGCCAAAGACTGGCGCATGGACAAGTACCTGCGCAACCTTGAAGCCATGCTGATCGTCACCGACGGGCGCGATCTGTTCGTGATCACGGGGGCGGGGGACGTTCTGGAGCCGGAACATGACGTGGCCGCCATCGGATCGGGCGGCAATTTCGCACTGGCGGCGGCGCGGGGCCTGATGACGACAGACCTTCCCGCCGAAGACATCGCGCGCCGCGCCATGGCGATTGCCGCCGAGATTTGCGTCTATACCAATGGCAACCTGACGGTGGAGACGATCACAGGATGAGCAGGGTTCACATGATCCGGGGCAATTCCACTATCTCTCTGTCTGGAATGAACTGCCGCAAAAACAAAGAGTTGGGCCGGAAGGACTCGCGCCGGAACTTTGCTGACAGGCCGCGGAAATGACAACCCTGACCCCGCGTGAGATCGTGTCAGAGCTTGACCGCTTCATCATCGGCCAGAACGATGCCAAGCGCGCTGTGGCCGTGGCGATGCGCAACCGCTGGCGGCGCAAGCAGCTTGGCGATGATCTGCGCGATGAGGTATACCCCAAGAACATCCTGATGATCGGCCCGACCGGCGTGGGCAAGACCGAGATCAGCCGCCGTCTGGCCAGGCTGGCCAAGGCCCCCTTCCTGAAGGTCGAGGCGACGAAGTTCACCGAAGTGGGCTATGTCGGCCGCGATGTGGACAGCATCATCCGTGATCTGGTGGATGCCGCCATCGTCGAAACCCGCGCCCGGATGCGCGAGGATGTGCGCGCCCGTGCCCAGAAGGCGGCGGAAGACCGGGTGATCGAGGCCCTGGCGGGCAAGGACGCGCGCGAGCAGACGCGCGAGATGTTCCGCGCCAGGCTGAGGCGGGGCGAGCTGGACGGCACGATGATCGAGCTTGACCTGGCCGAGCAGGGGCCGGGTCTGCCGATGCTGGGCACAATGCCCGGCATGGAACAGCAGATGCAGGGGCTGCAGGACCTGTTCGGCAAGGCCTTTGGCGGGCGCAAGGTGCGCAGGCGGCTGACAGTCGCCGACAGCTATGGCCTGCTGATCGGGGAAGAGGCGGACAAGCTTCTGGATGACGAGACCGTCACCAAGGCGGCCCTGGCCGCCGTGCAGGACGGCGGCATCGTTTTCATCGACGAGATCGACAAGGTCTGTGCCCGGTCCGACACACGGGGGGCCGATGTCAGCCGCGAAGGCGTGCAGCGCGACCTGCTGCCGCTGATCGAGGGCACCACGGTGTCCACCAAATACGGCCCCGTAAAGACCGACCACATCCTGTTCATCGCCAGCGGCGCCTTCCATATCGCCAAACCGTCTGACCTGCTGCCGGAACTGCAGGGTCGCCTGCCGATCCGGGTGGAATTGCAGCCCCTGACCGAAGCGGACTTCATCCGGATTCTGACGGAGACGGACAACGCGCTGACGCGGCAGTATTCTGCCCTGATGGCCACCGAATCGGTGACGGTAACCTTCACGAAGGACGGGATTTCGGCGCTGGCCCATATCGCGGCAGAGGTGAATGCCGCAGTCGAGAACATCGGCGCGCGGCGGCTTTACACGGTGCTGGAACGTGTCTTTGAAGAGCTGTCCTTCACGGCCCCGGACCGTTCCGGCGATGCGGTTGTGGTCGATGCGGCCTTTGTCGAGAAGAATGTGGGCGCGCTGGCGCGCTCTGCCGATCTCAGCCGGTACGTGCTGTGACAGCGCTGCGGACTTGACGCGCGCTTTCCCCGGCGATCATGGTCTTGCCACAGGGATGGCTTCGGCTGCGGCGAAAGGGAAACGCAAGATGATGCGGCAGCTTGTTCTGATGATCCTTCTGGGCACGCTTGCCGCCTGTGGCCAGCGCGGCGTTGTCACCGTCGATCCGGTGGCCCGCAATGTGGGCACGGTCGAGCCGATCTTTGTCGGCACGACCCGCGCCTTTGATCCTGCGACCGGTTCGTTCGGGGCAGAGCGGTCACCCGTACTGTCACTGGCCAGATACGACATATCCGTGCCGCCGAATCGTGCGCCCGGTGAGATCAGGTGGCCCAGGCAGGGCCGCGCCCCAGACCCCTTCACCGAGTTCCTGACCGTGGATGACGTGATCTATCCGTCAGCCACCGACTTTCGCCGCGATCTCTCTGCCGCGATGCGCGCCGAAGAGGGGCCAAGGCAGCGCGCCCTGATTTTTGTGCACGGGTTCAACAATACCTTTGCCGAAGGGCTGTACCGGATTGCGCAACTGTCCCATGATCTTGATCTGCCGCGCGTGACGGTTCACTATTCCTGGCCCTCAGCCGGTGAGGCCCTTGGGTACATCTATGACAAGGATTCGTCGCTCTATGCGCGCGACGGCCTGGAAACGCTGTTCAACGAGGTCGTGGCGGCCGGTGCCCAGGAGGTTATCGTAGTCGGCCATTCGATGGGCGCGCTTCTGCTGGTCGAATCGCTGCGTCAGATGGATATCCGCAACGAGACCAAGCTGCGCCGTTATCTGGCGGGCGTTGTTCTTCTTTCGCCGGATATCGATGTAGAGTTGTTCAAATCACAGGCTTCGACCTTTGGCGAGTTGCCCCAGCCTTTTCTGATACTTTCGTCCCGCAAGGACAGGGCGCTGCAACTCTCGTCTTTCATCACCGGAGAGCCGAACCGCCTTGGCAACATCGGCGACATCGGACAAGTAGCCGACCTTGAGGTGTACGTGATTGATATTGCAGCCTATTCGACTGGATCAGGCCATTTTACCATCGGCGATTCCCCGGAACTGATTACGCTGCTGAACAATATCGGCAGTGTGCAGGCCGCCTTCGACCGGGACAATGCCGGGCGGGCGGGCCTGCTTCCGGGGCTGGTTCTGACGGCGCGGAAGGCCACTGCTGTTGTGGTATCTCCGGTCGTGGCGATCAACAACAGACTGACACGGCAATAGGCCCGCTACCGGAGGCGCCGCAGGTAGACGTAGAAAGCGCCGCTGCCGCCATGCTTAAGATGCGCCTCTGACACCTGCAGCACGGCCGGCCCAAGCGGGGCCTGCATCAGCCATTGCGGCACCTGATGCCGCAGGATGCCATGACGCCCGGGGATGGGGCCGTCATCGCTGGGTCGTCGCCCCTTGCCGGTGATGACAAGCACAAGCCGCAGACCCTGGGCCTGTGCGCCCAGCACGAATCCGGTCAGCTGCGGATGCGCCGCTGCCAACGTCAGCCCGTGCAGGTCGATCCGGGCTTCCGGGGTCAGCTTTCCGCGCGACATCCGGGCGAAGGCCTTGGCGTCCATCCGCAGCGGGGCCGCAGGCGGAGGCGCCGACGCACTCGCCAGAAGGCCATGCCCAAGGGCCGTGCGGGCTTTCTCTCCAACCCGGAATGTCTTCAGCGCGGGCGGGGCCGACAGCACCTTTTCCTTTGGCAGGGGTGACAGCAGATCAGCGCTGCCCGAACGCGGGCCCTGCCCCGTCTTGGGATGCATCGGCTGCGCCGTGCGGGCCACTGCCTGCCAGAGGTCTTCTTCTTCGGGTCGCAGATGCCGACGACGCGCCATGGCTCAGGGGTCCGCAAGCATCGCAGAGGCGCGATAGGGGGGCACCAAAGCGACTGGCCTGCCACCGTGCCTGATCCGGCGCGCGTCCCGGCTCCAATCCAGACTCATTGCGGCCAATACACCGGCAGGTACGAACGGCACAGCAGCACGCACCGGCGTTCTGTCAGTCGCCGGTGGCGACAAGCTGCCAGTTCGGATCGTCTACCCCCATCCGGCGGGCAAAGGTCCAAAGATCGCGCTGCCGCTTGATCGCCGTCGGGCTGCCTTCGACCACTTCGCCTGCCTTGTTGCGCACGACTGATGTCAGTTCGGCGACGAAGCGGACGGTGATCTCGCCCTCTTTGGAGTCCCGGTCGAAGGTTGCGTTCTGAAGCACAAGCTCGCGCAGGCCGACAAAATGCGATTCAATGGTCAAACCTTCGCGCTCGCGCGCTTCGACAACTTCGGTAAAGGTTGCAAAGACATCCTGTGACAGGAAAGGCCGGATGCCGGTGAGATCGCCCTTCTCGAAGGCCATCAGGATCATCTCATAGGCGCTGCGAGCACCGGTGAGAAACTCGCTTACCGAAAAGCTTGGCTCGGCCAGCTTCATTGCCGCCAGCGACTTGGCCGCTGCGCTGCCTTCGGCCACGTGATCGACGATGTCGCGGTCCGGGCCACCCTCGATCACTTCGAAATCGCGTCTGGCCGGACGCGCCTGTGCGTCTTCAAGCGGCAGGGGCGGTTTTTCGAACCCCTCGCGCGTGCCCAGGACAGAGCGCAGCTTGAATATCAGAAAGATGGCCACACCGGCCAGAACCAGCAGTTGAATCACGGAAGTGCCCATTCAGACCTCGGAACGCGTGGCTCTTGGGTTGTTAACCTGCCACATGCTGACCTATGTAGGGGAGGGGAAGGCCCAAGTCCACCGCCAGACCCGGAAAGAGAACGAATGAAATGTGGCTGTTTGCCCTGATCCTTGGTCTGCCCCTGATCGAGATCTCGCTTTTCGTCACCGTCGGGGCCTGGCTGGGCCTGTGGCTGACGCTGGCGATTGTGATTGGAACGGCCGTCTTCGGCATCTGGCTGATCCGAAGTCAGGGAGAGCGCGCGCAGCGCGACCTGAACGTGGCGCTGCAGACCCGCAGCAACCCGGCCCAGGCCCTTGCCTTGGACGTTCTGACCGTAGTGGCCGGTGCCCTGCTTGTCTTGCCCGGCTTTTTCACCGATGTTTGTGGCATCCTGCTGTTGCTGCCGCCGGTCCGGCACGCGGTGATGCGCCTTGCGCAGCGGCGGGCCAAGGCTGCGGTGGCCACGCATCTTTATGCTGCTGCAAAGGCGGCAGCTTCGGGGAAGGCGCAAGCGCGGCCAAAGCCCGGCGAGGTGATCGATACAACCTGGGAAGAACTGCCCGGGGACGGCAGCAAGCCACCCTCGGGTTGGACGCGGCATTGAGCGCGCCGCCGTGACCTGCTAGACAGCCTGCGACCGCGAATTGACCGGAAGCAGGAGACCTTGATGACTGAAGCAAATGGCAGCGCCGCCCCGGAGGCCCCCGCCCAGATCCGGATGCAGGTTCTGGCGCAGTTTATCCGCGATCTGTCCTTTGAGAACACCATCGCGCAGAAGGGCCTGTTGGGCGGCGAGATTCAGCCCGACATCGCGGTTCAGGTCAGTCTGGATGCCCGCACACGCCCGCAGGCAAACCAGTACGAGGTGATCAACAAGTTTCGTGTCACATCGAAGAACAAGGCGACGGGCGACACCCTGTTTCTGATGGAACTGGAATATGCCGGTATCTTCCTGGTCGAGGGCGTGCCGGGGGACCAGCTTCATCCCTTCCTGCTGATCGAATGTCCGCGGATGCTGTTTCCCTTCGTTCGGCGCATCATCTCGGACGTGACCCGCGACGGCGGCTTCCCGGCGCTGAACGTTGACACGGTGGATTACATGGCGCTGTACCGTCAGGAGCTTGCCCGCCGCGCCGAGGCAAAAAAGCCGCCTGTTGCCCAGTCGTGAGGGTCAGACCCGCCTTGACCACAGGGCATTGGCACCCAAAGCTGCCACAAAGGCGGCATGGGCGGCGGCTTCGGTCTGGGTGATACGTGGCGAAAGCGGTCGCTGGCGCGGTCCTGGCCGCCAGTCGGCGACCGTGACCGTGCCCGGTCTTTCGCCGACCGGCCCGGAAAGCACCAGATCGGGCTGCCTGCCGCCGATCAGTTCAAGATAGACCTCGGCAAGGATCCTGCTGTCCAGCAGCGCGCCGTGAGTGTCGCGCGCGGAGTTGTCCACGCCAAAGCGCCGGCAAAGCGCATCGAGAGAGGCGGGCGAACCCGGAAACCTTTGGCGTGCGATCATAAGGGTATCAACCGCCCGATCCGCCGCCAGGGTTGGAAGCCCGGCCCAGCCCAGCTCGGCGTTCAGGAACTTCATGTCGAAGGCGGCGTTGTGAATCACCAGGGTGGCGTCTTCGATGAAGTCGAGGAACGCCTGTGCCACCACCTTGAACACCGGCTTGTCCCGCAGGAAATCATCGCCCAGGCCATGAACTTCGAAGGCTTCCTTCGGCATCGGGCGCAGCGGGTTGATATAGTGGTGAAAGGTGCGGCCGGTCGGAACATGATTGAACAGCTCCACCGCGCCGATCTCCACGATCCGATGCCCTTCGGCCGGTTCCAATCCCGTGGTTTCGGTGTCCAGAACAATCTCACGCATGATGGGTTTCCCGGATGTACCGGATCAGGGCCTGCACGCAGGCCCGGACCGAGGACAGGCTGAGTGTTTCTATCAGATGGGTGGCCCGCGCCCGCTTTTCCCTGTCGGGCACTTGCTTGGCAAGCAGGGTCTGGAACAGCGCCTCTGTCATGCCGGGCCGGGCCATGACCCGGGCGCGCTGAAGCGCCGGGGGCGCGGTGACGACAAGGGAGGCATCCACGCTGGCATCTGCGCCGGTCTCGAACAGAAGCGGGATATCCAGAAGCAGGAGATCCGCGCGGGTTTCGGCAACGAAGCGGGCACGGTCCGCAACCACGAGCGGATGCACCACGGCCTCGATTCTGGGCAATGCGCCGCTATCCTGTGCAATTGCGCGGCGTAGCTCCTCGCGGCAGATGGCCCCCTGAACTTCGGCTTGCGGCAACAGGGCTGCAAGCGGGGCAACCGCCGCGCCACCTTTGGCATAAAGCCGGTGCACCGCCTGATCGGCATCCCAGACCGGCACGCCTTCGGCCGCGAAGAAGGTGGCAGTGGTGGACTTGCCCATGCCGATGGAGCCGGTCAGCCCGAGGCGAAACGCGGTCATGAGGAAAGGACGGCGGCCCGCGTTGCCGCATCGACATCAGGCCGGGTTCCGAACCACCTTTCAAAGCCCGGGGCCGCCTGGTGAAGAAGCATTCCCAGACCGTCGACCACCGTGCATCCGGCCTGCTCTGCCTGATCGAGCAAGGGGGTGCGCAGGGGGGTGTAAACCAGATCCGTCACCAGAGCCTTCGGATTGAGCGAGGCCAACGGTACCTTGAATTCGGGCTTGCCGGTCATTCCAAGCGCTGTGGTGTTTACAACCGTCGTGGCATCTTCCAGAAGCACGCCGGCCTGGACCCATTCATGCACATGAATCTTCGCGCCGAAGTCGGATCGCAGCGCCTCTGCGCGGGCCCGGGTCCGGTTGGCCAGCCGGATTTCCGGCACGCCAACCTCGATCAGCGCCGCGACAATGGCCCTGGCCGCACCTCCGGCCCCGAAGACCACGGCGGGGCCTGCGGCCGGTGCCCATCCGGGGGCGTGTTGGCGAAGGTTGGCGATAAAGCCGGAGCCATCGGTGTTATCCGCAAAAACCTTGCCATCCTTGCGGAAAATCAGCGTATTGGCAGCACCGATCAGAGCGGCGCGATCCGTGACGATATCTGCCAGGGACAGGATGGTTTCCTTGTGGGGAATGGTCACATTCAAGCCGACAAAGCCCAGCTTGGGCAAGGCTGCCAAGGCGTCTTTCAGGTCGGCCTGTCCCACATCCATCGGGATGTAGAACCCCTTGATCCCGTAGCGCCGCAGCCAATAGCCATGCAATGCCGGCGAGCGGCTGTGTGCGACCGGAGAGCCGATAACACCGGCCAGAGGGATGCGCGGTGCTTCGGTCATGCTGATAGGATGCCGCAGTCGGAAAGATGGTTCAGAACGGGCAGCAAAGGCAACCCCAGCACGGTGAAATGATCGCCCTCTATCTGCGAGAACAGCCTGATGCCTTCGTCTTCAACACGGTAGGTTCCGACACTGTGACGCGCAGCATCCCAGTTGCGCGCAAGATAGTCGTCAAGGAATGCGTCCGAGAACATCCTCATCGTCATACGTGCCTTCCCGACCTGCCGCCAAACCGGCTTGCCCCCATCATATATCACGGCGGCGGAGTGAAGCAGGTGAGTCTGGCCGCGAAGCGCCTGTAACTGTGCCCGCGCTGCATCAGCGGTTTCCGCCTTGGCCCAGGCCTGACCGGCAAAGTCCAGCACCTGGTCACATCCGATGACAATGGCGTCAGGAAACCGGCCGGCAATCTTGCGCGCCTTGGCTTCGGCCAGCGCATCGACGATGTCCCTTGGGCTGGCACCCGCGACCGACATCGACAAACGCACGGCTTCTTCATCAATCCGGGGCGCCATGACGGAAATGGCCAGCCCGGCGGCGCGCAGCATGTGCCCGCGCGTTTGGGACGCGGACGCCAGCACGATATCTCTGCTCTGTCGGGACGGTGCCACCATGTGGATAATCGTGATATGTTCCTGCCCGTCGCGCAAGGGATGGTTGGCCCGGTTGCGGGGTTTTCGACCGCGCCACGACCCAGCAGCACCGACCGCACCTGGTTATCCACGGGTGCATAACCGATCAACGGTGCGGCCGGAGTCCCTGGATCAGTTCAGGCTACGGCAAATCCGCCCACAGGCAAGCCTGTCGTGAGTAATGTACATGCCATTGATGACATAGAGTATTTTCAGATCATCTGACCGGATTTCCTGTTCTTCCCACTTTTTTCCACAGACTGCTTCTTGTGGACAAGGCAATGGGCAACTTTGACAATCCTGTTATCCGATAGCCCTACTGCATCATTCCCTTCATGACTCTTTTCCGGATAGAAGAAGACAAAGCACCGGAGACAGGGGCGATGGGCGATTTTCTTGCAGAGGTTTATCCATGGGTGAAGGCGTTCCACGTGATGGCTGTCATCGCCTGGATGGCGGGGCTGTTCTATTTGCCACGGCTGTTTGTGTACCACGCCGAGAAGGCGGCACTTGGGCAGGAAATGGATGCGCTGTTCCAGATCATGGAGGTGAAGCTCTACCGGGTGATCATGGGACCTGCGGCCATTGCCGCCTGGCTGTTCGGGCTTGCCTTGGTGATGACGCCGGGGATCATTGACTGGTCGGAAGCGTGGCCCTGGGCCAAAGCTGTGTCTGTTCTCGGCATGACATGGTTCCATCATTGGCTTGGTGCCAGACGCAAGGATTTTTCGGCAGGCCGGAACAGATTGACCGGTCGTCATTACCGGATGATGAACGAGGTTCCCACCCTGTTGATGGTGGTGATCGTGCTGGCGGTCATCGTCAGGTTCTGATCCGTTGACTTCGGAACATCCGGCGCGTATCTGACCGCTGCAGGGCCGTCCGGCCCATGCCTTTCCCCTTTCACGTCTTTGGTGGCCCCCCGGGGCTTGTCCAGCTGCAAGAGCATTCCGATGACCGCTGACCGACTGAACCTGTCCGACCTCAAGACAAAGACCCCGGCCGACCTGTTGTCGATGGCGGAGGAATGGGAGATTGAGAATGCGCCCTCGATGCGGAAGGGCGAGATGATGTTCTCGATCCTGAAGGAGCACGCCGAGGAAGGCTGGGAAATTGGCGGGGACGGTGTTCTGGAAGTCCTGCAGGACGGATTTGGATTTCTGCGTTCGAAGGAGGCGAATTATCTGCCGGGGCCGGATGACATTTATGTCTCGCCCGACATCCTGCGGCAGTTCTCGCTGCGGACGGGCGATACGATTGAAGGCGACATCGCCGCACCGCGGGAGACCGAGCGCTATTTCTGCATGACGAAGGTCACCCGGATCAATTTCGATGATCCGGAAAAGGCGCGGCACAAGGTGCATTTCGACAACCTGACGCCGCTTTACCCCGATGAGCGGTTGAAGATGGAGGTCGAGGACCCGACAATCCGCGACCGGTCGGCGCGCATCATCGATCTTGTGGCACCGATCGGAAAGGGTCAGCGCGGGCTGATCGTAGCGCCGCCGCGGACCGGCAAGACGGTGCTGTTGCAGAACATCGCGCATTCGATCGCGACAAATCACCCGGAATGCTATCTGATTGTTCTGCTGATTGACGAGCGCCCGGAAGAAGTGACCGACATGCAGCGGTCGGTGAAGGGAGAAGTGGTATCCTCGACCTTTGACGAACCGGCGACCCGCCATGTTGCCGTTGCTGAAATGGTGATCGAGAAAGCCAAGCGTCTGGTCGAACACAAGCGCGATGTTGTCATTCTTCTCGATTCGATCACCCGCCTTGGCCGGGCCTTCAACACCGTGGTTCCATCGTCTGGCAAGGTGCTGACCGGCGGGGTGGACGCCAACGCGCTGCAGCGGCCAAAACGGTTCTTTGGTGCGGCACGCAACATTGAAGAAGGCGGGTCGCTGACCATTATCGCCACGGCGCTGATCGACACCGGCAGCCGGATGGATGAGGTGATTTTTGAGGAATTCAAGGGTACCGGCAATTCCGAGATCGTGCTTGACCGCAAGGTAGCGGACAAGCGGGTTTTCCCGGCAATGGATATCCTGAAATCCGGAACGCGGAAGGAAGATCTGCTGGTGGACAAGGCAGACCTTCAGAAGACATATGTGTTGCGGCGGATCCTGAACCCGATGGGCACGACGGATGCGATCGAGTTCCTGATTTCGAAATTGAAGCAGACAAAGTCAAATGCCGAGTTCTTTGAGTCCATGAACACCTGATCCGTCTGGCCTGCCGGGATGCCATGCAATGGATACGATTTTTGCCCTTGCGACGGCCCGCGGCAAGGCTGGTGTGGCGATCATCCGGATTTCCGGGCCTGTCTCGCATGATGCTGTCCGGCAGCTTGCGGGGGATGTGCCACAGGGGCGCCGCGCCGTTCTTCGGACGTTGCGGTCGGGCGGCGAAGTGCTTGACCAGGGGCTTGTTCTGACATTCTCCGAAGGCTCCGGCTTTACCGGGGAACGTGCGGCGGAATTGCACCTTCATGGCAGCACGGCCGTGACGCGGGCTGTTCTGACAGTGCTTGCCGGTATGCCCGGTCTGCGGCAGGCTGAGCCGGGAGAGTTCACGCGCCGCGCGCTGGACAATGACCGGCTCGACCTGACACAGGTCGAAGGGTTGGCAGATTTGATTGATGCTGAAACGGAAGTTCAGCGCAAACAGGCGCTGCGTGTTCTGTCCGGTGCCATCGGCAAGCGGGCGGAGATGTGGCGCGCCAGCCTGATCCGCGCTGCGGCGTTGCTGGAAGCGACAATTGATTTTGCCGATGAGGATGTGTCCGCTGACGTGACGCCGGAGGTTCTTGGCATTCTGGATGCCCTGCTGGCCGAATTCCGGGCGGAGAGTGATGGCGCACGGATTGCCGAGAGGGTTCGGGATGGCTTCGAGGTTGCGATCATCGGGCGGCCGAACATCGGAAAATCAACTTTGATCAATATGTTAGCCGGTCGTGAGGCCGCGCTGACTTCTGATGTCGCCGGGACCACGCGGGATGTCATCGAGGTTCGAATGGAGTTGAACGGCCTGGCGGTGACCATGCTTGACACGGCGGGTCTGCGCCAGACGGATGATGCGATAGAGCAGCTGGGCATCGGCCGGGCACGTGCCCGGGCTGAGTCGGCAGACCTGCGGGTTTTTCTGATGGACGAAGCCGGTCTTCCAGAGGGGATGATCCCTGTGACGGGTGATATCGTTGTAAAGGGCAAGGCGGACCTAGGAGCCAAGGGCCCTGGGGTTTCAGGCCTGACGGGCGAGGGTGTGCAGCAGCTTGTGGACCGGATATCTGGCGAGTTGTCGGGCCGTGCAGCAGGATCTGGCACCTTGACGCGGGAACGGCACCGCGTGGCGTTGATGCGGGCAATCCTTGCTTTGGAAGCGGGCCGAAATGAGGTAAGCAAGAAGACAGCCCGGATCGAAATTGCCGCAGAGGATATCCGTTCAGCGATTCGGGCGCTTGAGTCTCTCGTGGGCGGGATTGGCGCAGAAGCAGTGCTGGGCGAGGTCTTTTCGCGCTTTTGCATAGGCAAGTGAGGGCGTTTCACGTGAAACATTATGATGTCATTGTGATTGGAGGCGGCCACGCCGGCTGTGAAGCCGCGCATGCGGCAGCGCGGCAGGGTGCCCAGACCGCCTTGATCACCCTGAGTTGGACAGGCATTGGTGTAATGTCTTGCAACCCGGCCATCGGTGGCCTTGGGAAGGGTCATCTCGTTCGGGAAATCGATGCCCTGGACGGGGTGATGGGCCGGGTGGCGGATTTCGCCGCCATACAGTTCCGCTTGCTTAACCGTCGCAAGGGCCCGGCAGTTCAGGGCCCAAGGGCACAGGCCGACCGAAGGTTGTACCGTGACGCCATGCAGCGGGAGATCAGAGCAGGACCCGGGTTGACGGTGATTGAAGGAGAGGTTGCAGATCTGCTTATGGAAAGCCGCAGGGCGGGCGGGGTTCGTCTTGCCGATGGGACGACGCTGTTCGGTCGGACGGTTGTGCTTACGGCCGGGACATTCCTGCGCGGCGTGATCCACATCGGCCACCTGACAAAGCCGGGCGGGCGGATGGGAGAGAAACCCTCTGTCCGTTTGGCAGAGCGTCTGGCGGAGTTGCAGCTTGGGACGGGCCGACTGAAGACCGGAACCCCGCCACGCCTGGATGGGCGCAGCATTGATTGGTCCAGGGTTGGCGTTCAGGACGGCGATGAAGAGCCGACCATGTTTTCGTTTCTTCACAAGGCACCGTTTGTCAAGCAGGTGACCTGCGGCATCACGCAGACGAATGATCGAACGCATGAGATTGTCCGGTCCAACCTTGGGCTTTCCGCGATGTATGGCGGACATATCGAGGGGGTCGGCCCGCGCTACTGCCCTTCGCTTGAAGACAAGGTTGTGAGATTCGCCGATAAGCAGTCGCATCAGATCTTTCTGGAGCCGGAGGGCTTGGATGATCCGACGGTTTATCCGAATGGCATTTCAACGTCTTTGCCCCTGGCCGTGCAGGAGGACTATGTGCATACGATCACCGGTCTTGAAAGAGCGGTGATCACGCAGCCGGGATATGCGATTGAGTATGATTTCTTCGATCCGCGCTGCCTGCGCCGGACGCTGGAGGTCCGTGAGGTAGAGGGGCTGTATTTTGCCGGCCAGATCAATGGAACGACCGGGTATGAAGAGGCTGCGGCCCAGGGCCTGGTTGCTGGACTTAACGCAGCGCGTCGTGCGGCCGGACAGGATGAAGCGGTTTTTTCCCGGACATCCAGTTACATCGGCGTTATGGTGGATGATCTTACGACAAGGGGTGTAAGCGAACCGTACCGAATGTTCACGTCCAGAGCAGAATTCCGGTTGTCGCTTCGGGCTGACAATGCGGACCAGCGCCTGACACCCTTCGGGCTGGCCCTGGGCTGTGTTGGTGACGACCGCGCTGCGGCCTTTCGCAGGAAGCTTGCAGCATTGGAACGAACACGGGTTGCGCTGGAGTCACAGCTGCTGACTCCTCAGGCGATCGCAGCGCTGGGAATTCATGTCAGTCATGACGGAATGCGCCGGTCTGCCTTCTCGCTTCTTTCGTTGCCTGAAACCGACCCGAAGCAGATCGCTGCGTTGTGTCCGGAGCTTGCCGGCGAACCTGCGGAGATACAGCGGCAGATTGCGATAGAGGCGCTTTACGCCCAGTATCTGGAGCGACAGAGCGAAGATGCTGCATCCATTCGCCGTGATGAAGCCGTCAAGATCCCCGAGGATTTTTCCTACAGCAGTTTGGGCGGTCTTTCGGGTGAGCTTCGCTTCAAGCTGGAGCGTAGCCGCCCGGCTTCGCTTGCGCAGGCGGCGGCGATCGAGGGTATGACACCGGCGGCACTGACGCTGCTTCTTGCAAAATTGCGTCAGGCGGCACGGCAAGTGGCGTCATGACTGACATGCAGCCCTACAGTGACTTGGCCGCCGAAAGGCTGCGGATTTTTGTCGCCTTGCTTGGAAAATGGAACTCTGTGATTAATCTGGTTTCCCCGGCAAGCCTAGCTGATGTTTGGACGCGCCATGTCGAAGACAGTGCGCAACTCTTGGGCCTTGTTCCGCCGTATCGCAAGCTTTGGGTCGATTTGGGGGCAGGCGCGGGTTTTCCGGGGGTTGTCATTGCCCTGATGACCGCGGACACGACAGATGCCGTTGACATGGTGCTAATTGAATCGGATCAGCGAAAGGCCGCCTTTCTGACGACTGTTTCACGTGAAACAAGCGTTCCAATGGTGATCCACGCAGAGCGTATTGAACTCGTTGTGCCGCAGCAGGCGGATATCGTTTCCGCCCGTGCGCTTGCCCCATTGAGCAGGCTCTGTGCCTTCGCTGATCGCCACATGGCGGCGGGCGGGATGGCCCTGTTCCCCAAGGGTGGCCAATATTGCGCCGAAGTTGCAGAAGCCCGCAAAGTCTGGGCATTTGATCTTGAGAGTCATGGCAGCAAAACAGATCCGACGGGGGCTGTGCTCAAACTGAAGGACCTTCGCCGTGTCTGATCCGTCGCGTCCGCCTGGCCCCAGAATAATCGCAATCGCCAATCAAAAGGGCGGCGTCGGAAAGACAACGACCGCAATCAACCTGGCTGCGGGCCTGGCAGAAGGCGGCGCGAAGAGTCTGCTGGTGGATCTGGATCCGCAAGGCAACGCATCTACCGGCCTGGGTGTGGAGCGGAACCGGCGCGACCGCACGAGCTATGATGTGCTGATCGAAGAAATGCCTGCGTCAGAGGCGATTCAACCGACAGCCATCCCCCGGCTGTTCATTATTCCGGCGAATTCCGATCTGTCATCCACGGATATGGAGCTTGTTTCCAACGAACGGCGCAGTTTCCTTTTGCGCGACGCATTGCGCCAGGTTTCGATGGACGAACACCGTTTTGATTTCATCATCATTGACTGTCCGCCGTCTCTCAACTTGCTGACAGTGAATGCAATGGTTGCGGCAGACTCGGTTCTTGTGCCGCTGCAGAGCGAGTTTTTCGCCCTGGAGGGGCTGTCACAACTGATGCTGACAATCCGCGAGGTCCGGCAGAGTGCAAACCCTGCCCTGCGCATTGAAGGTGTGTTGCTGACCATGTTCGACGGGCGCAACAACCTTGCCCAGCAGGTTGAGAATGATGTGCGGGCGACTTTGGGCGATTTGGTGTTTCCGGTCGTGATCCCACGCAATGTCCGGGTCAGCGAGGCACCATCCTACGCCCTTCCTGTGCTGTCGTATGACCCATCCTCCAAAGGAAGCGAAGCATACCGTGCTCTTGCGCAAGAGCTCCTCCTGCGGCATGGACTGGAGCGGACATAACAGGGCGGGGCTAACAGATGGAGAAGAAGACCGAACATCGAGGGTTGGGGCGCGGGTTGTCTGCGCTTATGGCGGACGTCAGCGTAACCACAGAGGTGGCGGGAAACCCCATATCATCCCGGAGGGTGGATATTATGGTTCCGGTCGAGCACCTTTTCCCAAATCCCCACCAGCCGCGCCGTGATTTTGCCTCTGATGCGCTGGAAGACCTGGCGGCCTCGATCCGCTTGAAGGGTGTGATCCAGCCCCTGATTGTTCGCAGGCGGGGTACAGAAGAGTACGAGATTGTCGCAGGCGAGCGCCGCTGGCGCGCCGCCCAGATGGCGAAGGTTCATGAGTTACCCGTCATAATCAAAGACTTGTCAGACTCTGAGGTTCTGGAGATTGCGCTGATCGAGAATATCCAGCGCGCCGACCTGAATGCCATTGAAGAGGCGCTTGCCTATCGCCAGCTGATGGATCGATTCGGCCACACGCAGGAAAAGATGGCCGAAGCGCTGTCCAAAAGCCGCAGCCATATCGCCAATCTGCTCCGTCTGCTGCAGTTGCCTGAAGAAGTGCAAACCTACATACGCGAAGGCAAGCTGACCGCCGGTCATGCCCGTGCGCTGATCACCACAGCCAATCCCGCAGAATTGGCTCGGATGATCATTGCAAAGGGGATGACAGTCCGTCAGGCGGAAGACTTGGCGAAGAAGCAGGCGGCGGCTGTTGAAAAGCCAGGCCGACCAAAGCCGTACAGCTTCGAAAAGGATGCGGATACACGCGCGCTTGAGGCTGACCTGTCGGCAAATCTTCGCATGACCGTCAAGATCGCGCATGAACCGGGTGGCGGGGCGGGGATACTGTCGATCCGGTACAACAGCCTTGAAGACCTTGATCTGCTTTGCCGTGGACTGTCCGTTTTGCCTCGCGACGGGTCCGTCTAGGGCTGCAGGCCCTCGGCAAGCCGGCGAATCACGGCGTTCAGTACCATACGGCCTTGCCGCGTCGTCTGCACCCGCCCCTCGTCGACCGTGATCAAATTCAAGGAGCAAAGATCTGTCACTGCGGCCGGGGGCAGCGAAAGACCCGAAATCGCCTGAAGCCGTGCAAGATCCAGACCTTCGTTCAATCTCAGGCTCATCAGGATGTATTCCCGCGCCCTGTCAACTGGCGCGATCTCATCCCTCGGAAGCTCTCCCGTTCCGCGCTTCTCAACCGCGTCTAGCCAGGCTGCGGGGGGTCTCAACGCTTCCGTTGCCCAGCGGTGCCCCCCCAGCGTCAGACGCCCATGTGCACCTGGCCCCACTCCCGCATAGTCGCCGCCCCGCCAATAGATCAGGTTGTGCTGCGATTGCGCGCCATCCCGGGCGTGGTTTGAAACCTCGTAGGCGGGAAGTCCGGCGTCTTCACAAAGCTCCTGGGTGATTTCGTACAGCGCAACAGACTGGTCTTCATCCGGCAGCCCCCTTAGGCCGCCCCTTGCGTACCTGTCACCAAAAGCCGTGCCATCCTCGACCGTCAGCTGATACAGGGAAAGATGGTCTACGGCCATGTCCAGCGCACGCGACAGCTCCTGCGCCCAGTCTTCAGGTGTCTGATCCTGCCGTGCATAGATAAGGTCGAAGCTGACACGATCAAAGCAAGCCCTGGCAATGTCAAAGGCAGCCATCGCATCTGCCAAGGTATGAAGACGGCCAAGCCGCTTCAGGTCTGCATCATTCAGCGCCTGAACGCCCATTGAAAGCCGGTTTACCCCCGCAGCCCGGAACGCCTGGAACTTACCCGCTTCCGTAGACCCCGGATTTGCCTCCAGCGTCACCTCCCAATCATTTGCCACGGGCCAGGTTGCCCTGATCCGGTCAAGGATGGCGAACACCGTCTCAGGGTCCATCAGCGATGGGGTCCCGCCCCCGAAAAACACCGACCGCAGGCGAAGCCCGGCGGTCTCCTGACCGGCGCGGTCAATCTCTGCAAGATAGGACTGCAGCCATCGCCTCTGGTCGATCCACCCGGCCACATGGCTGTTGAAATCGCAATAGGGGCATTTCGATTGGCAGAATGGCCAATGGATGTAAAGCCCGAAGCCCGCTTCGTTTCCCGGAACCATCTCTCAGCCTTTGAATGCCGTGACTTCGATCTCGACCAGCATCTCGGGCCGTATCAAACCCGCAATGACCATTGTCGCCGCAGGCCGAATACCGCCAAGGGCCCCGCCAAGCACGGGAACAAGGGCCTCAACCAAACTGGCGTCGTCCACCGTATACTGCACGCGAACGATGTCAGACATCGAGAACCCAGCTTCCCCAAGCACGCGGTCGATGGTCGCAAAGCAGGCTCTCCCTTATGCCGCTATGTCTGGCGACATTTCCATCGTGGCATAGTCATTTCCGGTGACCCCGGAAACGAAGCACCAGCCACCCTTCGCCACGGCGCGGGAATAGCCGATGGAGGATTCAAGCGGTGACCCGGTAGAGATTTGTTTCATGTGAAACAACCTGCCACAAGCTGGCCGAATGCATTGGCCCGGTGACTGATCTGGTTCTTCTCCCAGCGGTCCATCTCGCCAAAGGTGATGGAATGTCCGTCGGGCTGGAACATCGGATCATACCCATGGCCCTGTGTCCCGCGTGGCGGCCAGACCAGCCGACCCTGCACAAACCCTTGAAATACAATGTCTTGTCCGTCTGGCCACGCCAAGACAAGGGTACAGCAGAACCGCGCGCGCCGTGGATGGCCCGCCCCGGTCGCCTCAACAGCATCCCAGGTGCGGCGCATCGCCATGTCGAAATCACGCCCCTGCGGCGTTTCTGCCCAATCGGCCGTGTAGACACCCGGCGCGCCGCCCAAGGCCTCGACCTCAATGCCACTGTCATCGGCAAGGGCCGGCATCCCGCTGGCGCGCGCGGCGGCATGTGCCTTGATCCGGGCATTGCCGATGAAAGTGTCCGCGGTCTCTGCCGGTTCGGGCAGCCCAAGTGCCGCCACAGAGACAATATCGACACCAAACGGCTGAAGAAGCCTTTCAATCTCTTCCAGCTTCCCGGCGTTGTGGCTGGCAAGCACCAGCCGCGGCTCTGTGAACTTGCGCATATCGCCTCCTCAGGCCAGCGCGACCTTCTGCGCTGCCACCAACCGGCCAACCCCCGCTTCCGCAAGGTCAAGCAGTTGGCCCATTTCCATGCGCGAAAACGTTGCACCCTCTGCCGACATCTGCACCTCAACCATCCGGCCACGGCCGGTCAGAATGAAGTTCCCATCCGTCCCGGCGGCGCTGTCTTCGGCATAGTCCAGATCAAGCACGGCCTGACCGGCATAAACACCGCAGGACACGGCGGCGACATGATCGATGATCGGATCAGACACGATTACACCAGCTTTCAGCAATTTGTTGACCGCCAGACGTAGCGCCACCCACCCCCCGGTGATGGCGGCACAACGGGTTCCGCCATCCGCCTGGATCACATCGCAGTCGATCACGATCTGCCGTTCGCCCAGCGCGACCCGGTCAACCCCCGCCCGCAAGGCGCGCCCGATCAGGCGCTGAATTTCCTGCGTGCGGCCTGATTGCTTGCCGGATGCCGCCTCTCTGCGATTGCGCGTATTCGTCGCGCGGGGCAGCATGCCGTATTCGGCAGTGACCCAGCCAAGGCCGGTGTTCTTCAGAAACGGCGGTGCCTTGTCTTCCAGCGAGGCAGAGCATAGCACATGCGTCTCGCCGATCCGGATCAGGCAGGACCCTTCGGCATGTTTCATGATCCCCGTCTCGATTGAAATCGGCCGCATCTCGCTTAAGTCTCGTCCTGACGGTCGCATGGGCTGGGCTCCTTTGATGCCGCAGCCAGATACCCGCCCCCGCCCCGGCGATGCAAGCCCGATTGACGCAACCGGCCCCGGCCCGTTACGGTCGGGTGCCCCAAGCAAAGGCCCGGCCCTTACCCGATATGGCAGATAACCCAAGCCTTCTCGCCGAAATGAACGACCGATCGCGCGAAGTCTTCCGCCGGGTCGTCGAAGGCTACCTTGCCTCGGGTGATCCGGTGGGGTCCCGCACCCTGACACGAACGATGCAGGAAAAGGTCAGCGCCGCGACAATCCGCAATGTAATGCAGGATCTCGAGTATCTTGGCCTGCTGGACAGCCCCCATGTTTCTGCCGGCCGGATCCCGACACAGCTTGGTCTGCGCCTGTTTGTCGATGGCCTTATGGAAATCGGTGCGGTTGCCGATGCGGATCGCGAAAAGATCGACGCCAGCCTGGGCGCAAATGACCGCGACATGCCCGCCTTGCTTGACAAGATCGGCGCGACCCTGTCCGGTCTCACCCAGGGGGCCAGTCTTGTGTTGACCCCAAAGCGGCAAGCGCCGATCCGCCATATCGAGTTCCTGAGCCTGTCCCCGGACCGCGCCCTTGTCGTTCTGGTGTTTGCGGACGGCACTGTCGAGAATCGCCTGTTCACACCGCCCCCTGGCCAGACGCCATCCTCGATGCGCGAGGCCGCGAACTTCGTGAATGCCCTGGCCGAAGGGCGCACCCTGGGCGACCTGCGCCAGAAGATCAGCCAGGAAATCTCTCAGCGCCGGCAAGAGATTGATTCGCTGGCGCGCGATCTTGTCGAAAGCGGTATGGCGCTGTGGGAAAACGCCGGAGAGCCGCACGAGCGGCTGATCGTGCGCGGCCGGGCCAACCTGATCGATGAAACCGCCGAAGTGCAGGATGTGAACCGGATTCGCCACCTCTTCGATGACCTGGAACGCAAGCGCGACATCGCCGAGTTTCTTGACCTCACCGAACAGGGCGAGGGAGTGAGGATTTTTATCGGATCAGAGAACAAGCTTTTTTCGCTTTCGGGTTCCTCTCTGGTGGTCTCTCCCTATATGAACGCTGACCGCAAGATCATCGGTGCGGTCGGGGTCATTGGCCCCACGCGGCTGAACTACGGCCGCATCGTGCCGATTGTCGATTATACGGCTCAGTTGGTTGGAAAGCTCATTTCTGATCGCGGCAAGGGATAAAGGACCGATGACGAAGGACGGCAACACACCCCAGGATCAGCAATTCGCCGAAGACATCGCCGAAGACATGGCCGATGCCGTCGATGCGTTTACGGCAGAGCTGGAACAGCTGCGCGCCGAGCGCGACGAAATGAAGGATCGCTTCATGCGCGTCCTTGCCGATGCCGAAAACTCCCGCAAGCGCGGCGAACGGGACCGGCGCGAGGCTGAACAATACGGCGGCTCGCGTCTGGCCCGTGACATGCTTCCCGTTTACGACAATCTGCGGCGCGCCCTGGATGCCGCCACCGACGATCAGCGAACCCAGGCCGCCGCGCTGATCGAAGGGGTGGAGTTGACCATGCGCGAGTTGACCAATGTCCTGACCAGGCATGGCGTCAAGCCGATCTCTCCGGCAATCGGTGACAGCTTCGATCCGCAACAGCATGAGGCGATGTTCGAGGCCCCGGTGCCGGGGACCCGGGTCGGCCAGATCATTCAGGTGATGGCCGAAGGATTCCTGCTGCATGACCGCCTTCTGCGCCCGGCGCAGGTGGGCGTTTCGTCAAATACCCAAGGCTGACACGGGTTTCAGGGCAGGAAGGGGGGCCTGCGCCCCCACCCTTGCCCCTCTGGCATCCCCCGCCGGGGTTGGTCTTCCCAGGCCAGACAGGGGAGGCTCAGGGCCGGATCAGGCCACGCAGTTCATAGATCAGGCGCAGGGCGTCGATCGGGGTCAGATCGTCGGGGTGAATTGCGCTCAGGCGTGTCTCTACCTCTGATGGTGCCGGTTTGGCGGGCGCCGCCCGTGCAGGCGCTGCCCGGAACAGCGGCAAGTCATCGATCAGCGCCGCAGGCCGCGGCCCGCCGGCGCGGTCGCCTGATTCGAGCGTTTCCAGAATTGTGCGGGCGCGGTCGATGACCGCGGCGGGAAGTCCGGCAAGCTTGGCAACCTGCACGCCATAGGATCGGTCCGCCGCGCCTTCCCGCACCTCGTGCAGGAAAATGATCTGCCCGTCCCACTCCTTGACGGTGACGGTCGCGTTCTCCACGCCGGGCAATTTGCCCGCCAAGGCGGTCATCTCGTGATAATGTGTCGCGAAAAGGGCGCGGCAGCGGTTGACGTCGTGCAGATGTTCCAGCGTGGCCCAGGCGATGGAAAGCCCGTCATAGGTCGCGGTCCCGCGCCCGATCTCGTCCAGGATCACCAGCGCCCGGTCATCGGCCTGGTTCAGGATCGCTGCCGTTTCCACCATCTCGACCATGAAGGTGGACCGCCCCCGCGCCAGGTCGTCCGATGCGCCGACACGGCAGAAAAGCTGGCTGACCAGCCCGATATGGGCCCGCGTTGCCGGAACAAAGCTGCCGACCTGCGCCAGAAGCGCGATCAGGGCATTCTGGCGCAGGAAGGTGGATTTTCCCGCCATGTTGGGGCCTGTCAACAGCCAAAGCGCTGGCGTTTCGCCCGTTGTCAGCACGCAGTTGTTGGCCACGAAGTTGCCGCCGCCCTGACGGCGCAGCGCGCGTTCCACCACCGGGTGCCGACCCCCGGTGATCCAGAAGGCCCGGCTGTCGGTCACCACGGGTTCAACCCAGTTCTCGGCCGCGGCCAGGTCGGACAGGGCCGCAGTCAGATCAATCTCGGCCAGGGCGCGCGCCGTCGCGGCGATCAGCCCCGCCAGGGCGAGAACGGCCGATTTCAAGCCATCATAGAGCCGTTTTTCGATTTCCAGGGCATGATTCCCGGCGTTCAGGATGCGGGTTTCAAGGTCTGACAGCGGCACGGTGGTAAAGCGCAGCAGGTTCGCTGTTGTCTGGCGATGGATGAAGGTTTCCGACAGCGGCGGCTTCAGCATCCGCTCTGCATGCAGGTCTGTCGTTTCGATGAAATAGCCCAGAACGTTGTTGTGCTTGATCTTCAGGCTCTGGATACCGCTCAGCGCGGCATAATCCGCCTGTAGCGCGGCAATCACGGCGCGCCCTTCGTCGCGAAGGCGGCGGGTTTCATCCAGGGCGGCATCGTGGCCCGCCGCAATAAAGCCGCCGTCCCGCGCCAGCAGCGGCGGTTCTGCCACCAGGGCCGCTTGCAGCATGGCGATCAGCGCCGAGTGCCCGGTCAGCTCTGCCGCCGCCCGCGCCAGCAGGGGCGGCGCGTCGGACAGGTGCGCGGCCACGGCCTCTGCCACCGCAAGACCAGTGCGGATCGCGCCCAGATCACGCGGGCCCCCCCGATCCAGTGCCAGCCGCGACAGCGCCCGGTCGATGTCGGGCACCTGACGCAGGTCGGCCCGCAAGCCATCGCGCCGCAGGCCCTGCTCTGCCAGATACCGCACCGCGTCAAGCCGGGTCTGGATTACGTCAAGGTTGCGCGATGGTCCGGACAGCCGCCGCTCCAGCAGCCGCGCGCCACCGGCCGTGACCGTCCGGTCAACGGCAGCAAGTAACGACCCCTCGCGCCCGCCCGCCAGGCCAGCGGTGACTTCCAGGTTGCGCCGTGTGGCGGCATCGATCTGCATGGTGTCGCCCTGCGTCTCGGCAACAGGGGGGCGCAGCAGGGGAAGCTTGCCGCGCTGCGTCAGATCAAGATAGTCAACAATGGCCCCCATGGCCGACAGATCAGCCCTGTCGAATGATCCGAAGGCATCCAGCGTGGTCACCCCGAACAGGATGCACAGCCGCCGCTCCGCCGCCGTGCTGTCAAAGCTGGACCGCGCCAAAGCTGTGGTGGCGGCCCCCGACTCTGCAATCAGCGCAGACCATTCGCCGTCGCGCGCTTCGCTCAGCAGGACCTCGCGCGGGGCAAGCCGGGCAAGCTCCGGCGCAAGGCGCGCGGGCGGGCAGGACATGACGCGGAATTCTCCCGTGGAAATGTCAACCCAGGCCAGGGCCGCCCCCTCGCGGACCTCGGCCCAGGCGGCCAGGAAATTGTGCCGCCGGGCATCCAGCAGGCCGTCTTCGGTCAGGGTTCCGGGCGTCACCAGGCGGACGACATCGCGGCGCACCACGGATTTGGATCCGCGTTTGCGCGCCTCGGCCGGGTCTTCCATCTGTTCGGCAATCGCCACCCGGAAGCCCTTGCGGATCAGGGTCAGCAGATAGCCTTCGGCGGCATGCACCGGCACGCCGCACATGGCGATGTCTTCGCCCAGATGCCTGCCCCGGCGCGTCAGCGCAATATCCAGGGCCGCGCTGGCGGCGACGGCATCGTCGAAAAACATCTCGTAGAAATCGCCCATCCGATAGAACAATAGCGCGCCGGGGTTCGCCGCCTTGATCTCCAGATACTGCGCCATCATCGGCGTGACGCTGTCTTCGCTCACCTTCCACTCCCTCATCCGCCCGGACCCTACAGAACCGCGCCCACTGCGGAAAGCAGCTTTTCGCGGCTGGCCGACCTGTCGCGCGGTGGCCATCACGCCGCGCCACGGCTGCGGCCCGCAGACAGGCTTGCCGCCGGGATGCATGGCGCGGGGTCGGGGTGGAACGGGCGGCAATCCGTCTGCCGCCGCAGCCCGGACGGGGCAAGGCGGGTGGATCATCCGGGGCCGGGCACAGCGCCGCCACTCAGGCCGTCCCGACCTTAGTTGTCAAGTGCGGCAGATCCCCACAGCTGCCGTATCCGCGCGTCCCTGCCGCAGGACTCGCGGTACAGCCTATAGGCCGACGCCTTGGTACGGGGGCCGAAGCGGGTAATGATGATATCCCCGCTCTTGTAGTAATCCTGATGATACTCCCCGGCGGCATGGAACGGGCCGGCCGGCAGGATCACGGTTGCAATCGGTGCCGCCAGGTACTGCGCTGCTTCGGCGCTTGTGGCCTGCGCGGCGGCAAGTTCGGCAGGGCCGGTGACGAAGACCGCAGTGCGATAGCTGTCGCCCCGGTCACAGAACTGTCCGCCTGCGCCGCAGCAAGCCCCAGCCCCAGTCCAAGAATGGCACTCTTCACCCGGATGTGCCTCACGCCTCTCCTCGCTGGCGCAAAGTTGGGCGGGCACCGGCCCGGCGTCCATTCACCTCGCCGTGTGTCACGCAAGGGTGATCGCCCCTTGGCCCCGCCGCGCCACGGCGGTAGCCTGCCCTGAAGCGGAGGCATCATGACCGATCACATATCCACCCACCAGGCCGAGGAAGACGCCCGCAACGAGGCGATCCTGATCTATGTCAACGGGCGTATCCTGCCAAAGGCCGAGGCCGTGGTTTCGGTCTATGACGCCGGTTTCATGCTGGGCGATGGCGTGTGGGAGGGGATTCGTCTCTATAATGGCCGCTGGGCCTTTCTGGACGAACATGTCGACCGTCTGTTCGAGGCGGCCAAGGCCATCGATCTTGATATTGCCATGACACCGGATCAGATCAAATCGGCAGTGTCAGAGACGCAAAAGGCCAATGGCATGACGACCGATGCCCATGCCCGCCTGATGGTGACACGCGGGGTCAAGACGCGGCCTTTCCAGCACCCGAAGCTGTCGCAGCGCGGTCCGACCGTGGCGATCATCATGGAACATTCGCGCCCCAAACTGCCACGCCCGATCCGCCTTGCCACGGTGCCCCATATGCGGGGCCTGCCGATGACGCAGGACCCAAAGCTGAACAGCCATTCGAAGCTGAACTGTATCCTGGCTTGCATCGCCGCCGAAAAGGCCGGCGCGGACGAGGCACTGATGCTGGATGTGCATGGCTTTGTGAACACGACCAACGCCTGCAACTTCTTCATCGTGCGCCAGGGCCAGGTCTGGACCAGCACCGGCGACTATTGCATGAACGGCATCACGCGCGGCAAGGTCATCCAGCTGTGCCGCAACAACGGCATTCCGGTGTTCGAACGAAATTTCAGCCTTGTTGATGTCTATTCGGCGCAAGAAGCGTTCCTGACCGGCACCTTCGGCGCGCAGACACCCGTGGGCGTGATTGATGGACGGCAGATCGGCACCGGCCAGATGGGGCCGATGACCGAACGCCTGCGGGCGCTGTACAAGGCGCTGGTGGCCGCATGACCGGCGCGGCCCCCAAGCGCATCGCAATGTGGTCCGGCCCGCGCAACCTGTCCACGGCGCTTCTCTACAGCTTCGCCGCGCGCGGGGATTGCACCGTCTGGGACGAGCCTTTCTATGCCGCCTACCTGCGCGAAACCGGCATCCCGCACCCGATGGCGGCCCGGATCATCGCCGCGAACGAGGCGGACCCGGCACGGGTCGCAGCGGCCTGTATCGGCCCGGTTCCGCAAGGTCAGAGCCTGTTTTACCAAAAACACATGACGCTGCACATGATCCCCGGCTTTGACCGGTCCTTCATGGCGGACTGCGAGAATGTGTTCCTGATCCGCCATCCCGCCCGTGTTGTTGCCAGCTATGCCAGGAAGCGCGAGAACCCCACGCTGGCCGATATCGGCTTTGTCCAGCAGGCGGAGTTGTTCGATGAGGTCGCGCAGCGGCTTGGCCGCGCACCTTTGGTGATCGACAGCGCCGACATTCTGGCAAAGCCGCAGGGCGCGCTGTCTGCCCTGTGCGCGGCGCTGGAGATTCCGTTTACAACGCGGATGTTGCACTGGCCAGCCGGACCCAAGCCCTTTGACGGCACCTGGGCGCCCCATTGGTACAATGCGGTGCATCAATCGACAGGGTTCGGGGGGGCCGAGGGCGAGTTGCCGGTGCTGACCGGCGCGGCTGCGGAACTGGCGGAACAGGCGCTGCCGAATTACCTGCGCCTCAAGCAGGTCAGCCTTGTGCCTCAGCCTTGACGCCCAAAGCAGCCTGCGATAAATTCACGCGTCACGTGACAGTTGACTCTTTGATTGCGGCCGATGTGACTGCATGCTTGATCCTGACCGGATATCTGGCCGATCCCTCAGACGTCTTGCTGAAACAGGCGATGGTTCGGGGATTCGGCCAGACTGGCTTCCGAAGGTGAAGCGCATCCTGTCCGCGTTGAACGTCGCCACCGCACCCGAGGAATTGAACATGCCATCCTATGGCTGGCACAGGTTGAAGGGAAACCGAAGCGATACGTTTTCGGTTTCCGTCTCGCGAAACTGGAGAGTGACATTCAAATGGGACAAAGACGGCCCTTTCGATGTCACGCTGGAGGATTATCATGGAAGCTAGCCTGGGCGCGCTGCCCTTTGCACCCCCTCACCCCGGTGAGTACCTGCGCGAAGATATCCTGCCCGCGCTCGGCATGAACGCAACGCAGCTTGCCGCCCATCTGGGTGTATCGAAGCAGACGATCTCTGGTATTCTGGCAGAAAAGCGCGCTGTATCGACAGATATGGCGATCCGCCTTGGTCAGGCGTTCAAGAACGGCGCGCGGTTCTGGCTTGCCCTGCAGATGCAGCATGATCTCTGGATCAGCGAGCGCAAGGGCAAGCCAGCGGTCAAACCCCTGGATTGGGACGGTGGCATCGCCGCTTGACCCTACCCCCCCACCCGCGCGTTCCGCGCAGCGATCAGCTTCAGGCGCAGCGCGTTCAGGCGGATGAAGCCGGCGGCGTCCTTTTGGTCGTAGGCCCCGGCATCCTCCTCAAACGTCACGTGCTTTTCGGAATACAGCGAATGGTCAGACCAGCGCGCCACGGTTCGCGCCAGCCCTTTGTACAGCTTCACGCGCACCGTCCCGGTGACATGTTCCTGGGATTTGTCGATCAGCGCCTGCAGCATCTCGCGCTCGGGGCTGAACCAGAAGCCGTTGTAGATCAGTTCGGCATAGCGCGGCATGATGCTGTCTTTCAGGTGCCCGGCACCGGCATCCAGCGTGATCTGCTCCATCCCGCGATGCGCCTCCAGCAGGATGGTCCCGCCCGGGGTTTCATAGGCCCCGCGCGATTTCATACCGACAAAGCGGTTTTCCACCAGGTCAAGGCGGCCCACGCCATGCTTGGCACCCAGATCGTTCATTCTTGTCAGGATCGTGGCCGGGCTCATCACCTGGCCGTTGACGGAAACGGCATCGCCGCGTTCAAAGCCGATTTCCACCATTTCCGGCACATCAGGGGCCAGTTCAGGGTCCACGGTGCGCTGCCAGACGTAACCAGGCGGTTCCTGCCCCGGATTTTCCAGAACCTTGCCCTCGGACGAGGTGTGCAGAAGGTTTGCATCCACCGAAAACGGCGCTTCGCCGCGCTTGTCCTTCGCAATCGGAATCTGGTTCGCCTCGGCAAACTCCAGCAGCTTCGTGCGGCTGGTCAGATCCCATTCGCGCCAGGGGGCGATGACGCGGATCGCCGGGTTCAGCGCATAGGCCGAAAGTTCGAACCGCACCTGATCGTTGCCCTTGCCGGTCGCGCCATGCGCCACGGCATCAGCACCCGTTTCCCCGGCGATCCGCACCAGATGCTTTGAGATCAGCGGCCGCGCGATCGAGGTGCCCAGCAGATAAAGACCCTCATACAGCGCATTCGCCCGGAACATCGGGAAGACGAAATCGCGCACGAATTCCTCGCGCACATCGACGATATGGATGTTTTCCGGCTTGATCCCCAGCAGAATCGCCTTTTCCCGCGCCGGCTCCAGCTCTTCCCCCTGGCCCAGATCGGCGGTGAAGGTGACAACCTCGCAGCCGTATTCAGTCTGCAGCCATTTCAGGATGATTGAGGTATCAAGGCCCCCCGAATAGGCAAGCACCACTTTCTTCGGCTTCAGCATCGGTAGGCTCCACGCTCGGTTTGGCCTGCGATTAAAGCGAAACGCCGCCAAGGGCAAGCATCGCGGTGTGGCATCAGCTTGACAGGAACAAACCCCGCGTGATCATTCTATCGCACTTCGAAATGGTGATCGTTTTGCAGGCCAAAGCACTGTTTTTCCATGCCGTAAGGATGATCTTGCGCGATCCGAAGGCGGCACTTCGGGCGACGGCATTGCCCTATGTGCTTGCCCAGGTGCTGCCAGTACTTCTGTATGATACCGCTGCCTTGGCCGCGCCCGACATGATCAAAATCAAATTGTCCTTGCGACTGGCCGCTGAACTCGCCTTCCTGGCCGGTATGGCATGGATGGCCGTGGCCTGGCACAGGTTGATCCTGATCCATGAAACCGGCTGGCCGCTGCCCACCGCGCCGATGGGGCGCGTGGCGGCTTATCTGGGTTATGTCGCAGCATTCGAAGTCACTATCATGCTCGTTAGCTTCATCGTGATCGGGGGCATGGCAGCGACAGTCCCTTTCGGTGCGACGGAATGGGCACTTCAGGTTCCGGTCTATATGGGCATTTTTGCCGCCTCGGTCCTTTTCGGCCGCCTCGGTGCAATTCTGCCCGCTGTCGCACTCGGTCCGGTTACCAGCATCCTTGACGGCTGGCGCGCCACCCGTGGCGCGACGCTGACCGTCGCCCTGACCTGCTTGGTGCTGTTTCTCCTTGAAGAAGCCGTGTTCCGTGGCGGGTTGGCCCTGCAAACTGATTCCCACCTTTCGGATGTTCTGCAAGCTGTGCTGCAATGGCCCATTTTCCTGCTGGGCATAGCGCTTCTCACTTCCACTTACCTCCATTACGTCAAGGGTCAGCCTCTGGACTGACCTTGCCTTTGCAGGCAATGCGCGCTTTATCCGGATGATGACCCAGTTCACCGATGCCGCCCGCGCCGCCACCCGCTCCTTGCGCCAACTGTTCCCGGAAACGCCGCTGCAGCGGAACGATCATCTGTGCCAGCAGTATGATGCCGAAATCTGGCTGAAGCGCGAAGACCTGAGTCCGGTGCGCAGCTACAAGCTGCGCGGGGCCTTGACGGCGCTGCGCAAGCATCTGGCGGCCCATCCGGACCAGCGGCGGTTTGTCTGTGCCAGTGCCGGGAACCATGCGCAGGGGGTGGCCTATGCCTGCCGGCACTTCGGTGTGCAGGGCACCATCTTCATGCCGGTAACCACCCCGCAGCAGAAGATCGACAAGACCCGCACCTTCGGCGGCGATGCCGTGGACATCGTGCTGACCGGCGACTATTTCGACCAGACCCTGACGGCGGCCCAGGCGTTCTGTCTTCAGACAAGGGCGCATTTCCTGTCGCCTTTTGATGATCCTGACGTGATCGAAGGGCAGGCCAGCGTCGGCGTGGAAATCCTGGATCAGCTTGGCCGCGCGCCCGATCTTGTCATCCTGCCGGTCGGGGGTGGGGGGTTGTCGTCCGGCGTGACCGGCTATCTGCGCGAGGCGGCCCCGCACACCGCCTACCGCTTTGTCGAGCCGCTGGGGGGTGCCAGCCTGACGGCGGCGCTGGCCGAAGGTGCGCCCGCCACCCTGCCGCGTGTGAACAGCTTTGTTGACGGCGCGGCAGTGGCGCGGATTGGTGCCACCAATTTCGCACGCCTGGGCTGGGTGGACCCCGCCCATGTGCTGCTGGCCCCGGAAGACCGCATTTGCGTTACCATGCTGCAGTTTCTGAACATCGAAGGCATCGTTCTGGAACCGGCCGGGGCTTTGGCGGTCGATGTGCTGCCGGAACTGTCAGAGACGATCCGGGGCAAGACCGTTGTTTGCGTCACATCCGGCGGCAATTTCGATTTCGAACGCCTGCCAGAGGTCAAGGAACGCGCCCAGCGCTATTCCGGGGTAAAGAAGTATTTCATCCTGCGCATGCCGCAGCGCCCCGGCGCGCTGCGCGAGTTCCTGATGATGCTGGGGCCGGATGATGACATCGCCCGGTTTGAATACCTCAAGAAATCTGCGCGCAACTTCGGATCGGTGCTGATCGGCATCGAAACCAAGTCGGCGCAGAACTTCGACCAGCTGTTCGGCCGCATGGATGCCGTTGGCTTCACCTACCGTGACATCACCCGGGACGAGGCGCTGGCCGAGTTCCTGATCTGACCGGCTCAGGCGGCCCGGCTGCCGCCGAGGCCGGCGACAAAGGCCTGGCGGCTTGCCGCAAAGCTTTCCGCCACCTCTGCCACATCCACCGCCGCGCCGACTGCCGCGCGCTTTTCGCCCGCGCCGCACAGGGCCGCCAGGTGTCGGAACCCAAGGTTCAGCGCACTTCCCTTCAGGAAATGCAGATCCGCCTCCAAAGTCGGATCGGGAATTCCGGCCAGCAGCCGCGCCACTGCGGCATCTGATTCGGTCAAGAACATCTCCACCACCTCGGTGAAATCGGCGGCACCGATTTCCCCGCGAAGGCTCGCTACGCGATCCCAGTCGATCATGTCACACCCCTTACCCCGGCTTGCGCCCTTGCACACGGGGCCAGTCTGGCCCGGCAGCCTTAACGCCCGGTAATCCGAAAAGGCGGCACAAGATAAAACCTGTCATTATCTTTACCGTTCACCCGTCCTTAACCAGGATCGGACAATTCTGCGGATCATGATCGATATGGAGGTCATCGTGCAGGCAGAGTTCCTTTTTGTTCCGGATCCGAAGGTGAGCAACAACCCCATTGTCCAGCGCCGCGTTCTGGTGGTGGATGACAGTGCCGCCCAGCGCCGCGTGCTGTCCCTGTCCCTGGCCCGCTGGGGGTACCGGGTGACCGAGGCCGACTCGGGCGAGGCGGCGCTGAAGCTGTGCCAGGACACCGCCTTTCACATGATCCTCAGCGACTGGGGCATGCCGGGGATGAGCGGGCTTGATCTGTGCCGCGCGGTCCGTGCCATGCCGCATGACGGCTACGGGTATTTCATTCTGCTGACGTCGAAATCCGACAAGGCCGAAGTGGCGGACGGGCTGGATGCCGGGGCGGATGATTTCCTGTCAAAACCGATCAATCCGGATGAATTGCGTGCCCGCATGCGCGCCGGCGAACGCGTGCTGACCATGCAGCAGGAACTGCTGGAAAAGAACCGCCTTGTCCGCACCACCCTGGACGAACTTCAGGCCGTGTATGATTCGCTTGACCGCGATCTGATCGAGGCGCGCAAGGTGCAGCAGACCTTCGTGCGCGAACGCCACCGCGATTTCGGGCATGCTTCGGTGTCGATCCTGCTGCGGCCTTCGGGCCATGTCGGCGGCGATCTGGTGGGGTGGTTCCGCATCGATTCGCGGCGCGTTGCCGTTTATGCCGTCGATGTGTCGGGTCACGGCGTTGCCTCTGCGATGATGACGGCGCGGCTTGCGGGCCATTTGTCGGGGGCGGCACCGGAACTGAACTATGCCCTGTCTGCCGGAGCGAATGGCGAAATTCAGGCCCTTCCGCCCGAGGCTGTTGCTGCCCGGTTCAACCGGATGATGATCGACGACATGCAGGTGGATCAGTATTTCACAATGGCCTATGCCGAAGTTGATCTGCAAACCGGGCACGTCGCCCTGGTGCAGGCAGGTCATCCGCACCCGGCCATCCTGCGGGCGGATGGCGCGGTGGAATATCTGGGCGAGGGCGGCCTTCCCGTGGGCCTGATCGGCGCGGCGGGCTATGACCGGATCGAGGCGCAGCTTCACCCCGGCGACAGGCTGTTCCTGATGTCTGACGGGATCACCGAATGCGCCGATCCGACCGGCATCGAACTGGGCGAGGATGGCCTTGCCCGCATCCTGCGGCAACACGCCCGCCTGACCAGCCCGGGCCTGATGGATGCGCTGGTGTCGGACCTCCAACGCCATGCGGGGGGCCTTGATTTCCGCGATGACGTGTCCGGTGTCATCTTCGACTGGCGCGGCCCCAGCGAGTAAGGGATGCCAGCATCGCCCGGTCGCCCGGGTTTCCAAGGCGCGCCACGGCTTCCTTGACCGGCAGCCAGACCGCCGTATGGCCCGCCTCGCTTGGCGGGCCAAGGCGCATGACCGGGCGGGCAAGATAGACCGTACAGAGCTTTTCCGCCCACAGGTCGTATTCCGGCATGAAGGTAAAGCGCCGGAACGCCCCGATGCGCCGGATCACATTGATTTTCCAGCCAGTTTCCTCGATCACTTCCCGGTGCAGGGCGGCAACCGGCTGTTCGCCCGCATCGATGCCGCCGCCGGGCAACTGGAATTCGGGCTGCGGGGCCTCCTGAAAGGTTGTCAGGATGCTGTCGCCCCGCAACAGCACCGCATAGACCCCCGGCCTGCGCCGATAGCGGCGGCCGGGTTGCACCGGCTCTCCATAGCGTCTGATCATGGCCCGCCCTTGGTGCTTTGGTTGCCGCGCCTGTATTGCTGCGGTATGCCAAGGCTGACGCGGCAAGGAAACCCCCGATGCTTGGACCACAACTCGCCTGGGACGATACCGTCCTGCCGTTTCAGCTTGACCGGTCTGATATCCGTGGCCGCGTCGCGCGGCTGGACGGGGTGCTGGACCGGGTGCTGTCGCAACACGCCTATCCGCCCCAGATCGAGGCGCTTGTCGCCGAAGCGTCGCTGCTGACCGCGCTGATCGGGCAGACGATCAAGCTGCGCTGGCGGCTGTCGATTCAGGTGCGCGGCACCGGACCGGTCAAGATGATCGCCACAGATTACTATGGCCCGACCGAAGACGGGCAGGCGGCGCGCATCAGGGCCTATGCCGGATTCGACCGGGACAGGATCGAAACGGGTGATCCTTTCAGCCTGATCGGCGAGGGATACTTCGTCATCCTGATCGATCAGGGGGAAGGCATGGTTCCCTATCAGGGTATCACACCCCTGGTCGGCGGGTCCCTTTCCGCCTGTGCAGAGACCTATTTTGCCCAGTCCGAGCAGCTGCCCACCCGCTTTGCCATCACCTGCGGCCGGTCCCAGACGCCCGGCACCCGGCCGCATTGGCGCGCCGGCGGCGTGATGCTGCAACATATGCCCAAATCCTCGCTGGAGGCTGCGGCAGACGCGGGATCGGGCGAAGGCGGGCTGCTGTCTCATCGCGATCTTCTGGGCGGGGCAGAAGGCGAAAACTGGACGCGGGCAAACCTGCTGCTTGATACGGTCGAGGATCTGGAACTGATCGGCCCGACGGTGCAGCCAACCGATCTGCTGGTGCGCCTGTTTCATGAGGAAGGACCGCGCGTGTTCGATCCGCAGCCTGTGCGGTTCGGCTGTTCCTGTTCGGCGGAAAAGGTGCGCCGGTCCCTGTCGATCTATTCGGCGCAGGACATCGGCCAGATGACGACGGACGACGGCGTGCTTACCGCCGATTGCCAGTTCTGCGGTGCCCATTACGAGTTTGACCCCCGAACGCTTGGCCGCGATGCCCAAGAGGCTGCGGGTGCGCGTGATTGACCCCGGCATCCTGTCGCGGGCGCTGGCACTGCCCCTGCGCGGGTCGTCCGATTTCGACCTGAACCCGGAACTGCGGCTGCCGCCCGATCGTGTGCTGCGGCCTGCCGGGGTGCTGATCGCTGTCCGGTGCGGCCCGACGGGGGCCGATCTGATCCTGACGAAGCGCTCATCGCGCCTGAAACATCACCCCGGTCAGATTGCCTTTCCCGGCGGCAAGGTGGAGCCTGGCGACGGGGGGCCTGTCGCGGCTGCCCTGAGGGAAAGCCGCGAAGAGATCGGTCTGCCGCAAGACCGTGTCACCGTTCTGGGCACATTGCCACAGCATGAAACCGTTACCGGGTTTTTGGTGACGCCCGTGCTTGGCATCGTTCCCGGCGATTTCACCCCCCTGCCCGAGGCGGGTGAGGTGGACGAGGTGTTTGCCGTGCCCCTGGCCCATGTGACCGCCCCGGAAAACTTCACCATTGAACGCCGCCGCTGGCGCGGGGACTGGCGGCGGTACTATGCCGTGCCCTACGGCCCCTATTACATCTGGGGTGCCACGGCCCGGATTCTGCGTGGTCTGGCAGACAGGCTGTCCTCATGCGGGTGACGGGTGACTGGCTGACGCGGCCACAGACACAGGCCGTCTGTGCCGTGCTGACCAAGGCGGGGTACCGCGCCCTGCTGGTGGGCGGCTGCGTGCGAAACGCGCTTCTGGGCGAAGCGGTGGCGGATGTTGATATTGCAACCGATGCCGAACCTGCAACCGTGATCCGGCTTGTCGAAGCATCCGGGTTAAAGGCCGTGCCGACCGGGCTGGAGCATGGCACCCTGACGGTTGTCGCAGACGGGATTCCCCATGAAGTGACGACCTTTCGCAAGGATGTCGTGACATTCGGCCGTCATGCCAGGGTCGCGTTTTCCACCCGTGTGGAAGAGGATGCGGCCCGGCGGGACTTTACCATGAATGCGCTGTACGCAACCCCGGAAGGCGATGTCATTGATCCGTTGAATGCCCTGCCCGATCTGGTGGCGCGCCGCCTGCGCTTTGTCGGCGATGCCGGGGCGCGCATCACCGAGGATTATCTTCGCATCCTGCGTTTTTTCCGCTTCCACGCCTGGTACGGTGATCCGGCTGCGGGCCTGGATGCCGAAGCGCTTGCGGCCTGTGCCGCCCATGCCGCCGGGCTGGACAGGCTGTCGCGCGAAAGGGTGGGGGCCGAAATCCGAAAGCTGCTGTCGGCGCGCGATCCGGCCCCGGCGGTTGCGGCCATGGCGCAGGCCGGGCTTCTGGGGCATGTGCTGCCGGGCGCCGATGCGCGGGCGCTGCCAGCTCTCGTGCATCTTGAGGCGGGCCGCAGCCCCGACTGGCTGCGGCGTCTTGCGGTTCTGGGCGGCGAGGATCCGGCGGAACGCCTGCGCCTCAGCCGGGCCGAGGCAAGAACCCTGAACAGTCTGCGATCCGGCCTGTCGTCGATGGAGACGCCCGCAGCCCTTGGGCACCGGTATGGGCCGGACAGGGCTGCAAATGTGGTGCTTGGGCGTGCCGCCCTGCGCGGGGCAGCACCCCTGGAAGGTTGGGAAAAGGATATTGCCCAAGGGGCCGCCGCGCGCTGTCCTGTCACCGCCGCCGATCTGATGCCGCACCTGTCCGGCGCGGCATTGGGCGAAAGGCTGGCCGCGCTGGAAGCGCGCTGGATCGCATCCGGGTTCCGCCTGAGCCGCGAAGACCTGCTGCGCTGATCCTCATCGGTTTTCATTTCCGCAGATTGGCGCTATACCCACCCAGTACCGCTGATAGGCTTTCCTCCCCCATGTTCCGATTTTTTGAGGGCCTCGTCGATCCCTACCTCGCCTATGAGGAGGCCGACACGCCGCCCCGGCGGCTTTGGCCATTCCTTGCCCAGTTCTGCCGCCCATTCCGGGCGGTTTTTGCCGTGACGGGGCTGCTGTCTGTCATCGTCGCCGCCAGCGACGTGGCCCTGATCTGGTATGTGGGCCGCCTGGTCGATCTGCTGGGGCAGGACAGGCCCGCAGATGTCTGGGCCAGCTATGGCACCGAGATCATCCTGGTGGCGCTGGCGGTACTGGTGCTGCGTCCGGTCGTAGCGGTGATCGATGTGGCGCTGCTGCACAACACCATCCTGCCGAATTTCGGCACGATGATCCGCTGGCGGGCGCACCGCCATGTGCTGCGCCAGCCGGTTGGCTGGTTTGAAGGCGATTTTGCCGGGCGCATCGCCAACCGGATCATGCAGACGCCGCCCGCCGCAGGGGATGCGGTGTTCCAGACATTCGATGCCGTGGCCTTTGCCGTTGTCACCTTCATCGGCGCGGCCATCATGCTGGCCGAGGCCGACGCACGCCTGATGCTGCCGCTGCTGGTCTGGTTCGCGCTTTATGCGGCCCTTGTGCGCTGGACCCTGCGGCGGGCCGGCCCGGCATCCAAGGCATCCTCCGATGCACGCTCGGCGGTGACGGGCCGCGTTGTCGATGCCTATGCCAACATTCATTCGGTTAAGCTTTTCGCCCATCACGACAAAGAGGTGGCCTACGCCAAAGAGGCGATCGAACATGCGCGGTCCACCTTCATGTCCGAAATGCGGATCGTGACGAAGATGGACTTGGCGCTGTCGCTGCTGAACGCGGCGCTGATCGTTTCTGTCACCGGCTGGGCGATTGTTCTGTGGTACAACGGGCAGGCTTCGGTCGGTACGGTTGCGGCAACCTGCGCGCTGGTGCTGCGGCTGAACAGCATGACCTATTGGATCATGTGGGCCACCACATCACTGGTGCAGGCGCTGGGCGTGGTGGCCGAAGGGATGGAAACCATCGCGCAGCCCATTGCCCTGGTGGATCGCCCGGATGCCCCTGCCCTGGCCTTCGGTGCGGGGCGGATCGAGTTGCGCAACGTCGCGCACCATTACGGGCGCGGCTTTGGCGGGCTGCAGGACGTCAGCCTTGTTGTTGCGCCGGGCGAAAAGATCGGGCTGATCGGCCGGTCGGGTGCCGGTAAATCCACGCTCGTCAAGCTGATGCTGCGCTTTTACGATACCGAAGGCGGGCAGATCCTGATCGATGGTCAGGATATTGCGGGCGTCACGCAGGAAAGCCTGCGCCGCCAGATCGGCATGGTGCAGCAGGATTCGTCGCTTTTGCACCGGTCGGTGCGGGACAACATCCTGTACGGCCGCCCCGAAGCGTCAGAGGCCGAGATGATCGCGGCGGCACAGCGCGCCGAAGCGCATGAGTTCATCCTGACGCTGGAAGACCCGGAAGGACGGCAGGGCTATGATGCCCATGTCGGCGAACGTGGCGTCAAGCTGTCCGGCGGCCAGCGGCAGCGCGTGGCGCTGGCGCGCGTCATCCTGAAAGATGCGCCGATCCTGATCCTCGACGAGGCGACCAGCGCGCTGGACAGCGAGGTTGAGGCGGCAATTCAGGACACGCTCTATGGCGTGATGAAGGGCAAAACGGTGATCGCCATTGCCCACCGCCTGTCCACCATCGCCGCAATGGACCGGATCATTGTGCTGGAAGATGGCCGGATCGAAGAACAGGGCAGCCATTCGGACCTTCTGGCGCGGGGCGGGCTGTATGCCCGGTTCTGGGCACGCCAGTCCGGCGGGTTCATCGGCATCGAGGACGCCGCAGAATGAGTGCGCTGATGAAGCTGGGCGGGCTGATCCGCCCCTTTGACCCCGCCGAAGGGCCGCCGCCGCAGACGCTGATGGCGTTCGTCCGATGGTGCCTTTCGGGGTCGTGGCCGATGCTGTGGGTGGCTGCTGCCATTTCATCGGTGGCCGGTGCGACCGAAGTGGTGTCGGCGCTGATCCTGGGCTGGATCATCGACGCGGCGGTGGCAAGCGAGCCCGTGCGGTTCTTCGCCGATCATGCCGGCCTGCTGATCATCTTTCTGGTGTTCTACCTTGTGCTGCGACCGCTGGCCTTTGGCGTATCCGCCGCTTCAACCTCGATCATCATCGGCCCGAATGTCATGCCCTTGGTCCTGAGCCGCCTGCACCGCTGGACGCTGGGGCAAGCGGTGACCTATTTCGACAATGATTTCGCGGGCCGCATCGCGCAGAAACAGATGCAGGTCGCCCGGGCCGTTACCGATGCGCTGACGGAAATGATCAATACGGTGGCTTTCACGCTGTCATCCATCATCGGGTCGGTCATCTTCCTGCTGGTCATTGATGTCTGGATCGCGGTTGCGCTGGCGGTATGGCTGGTGGCCTATGTCGGCCTGATCGCCTTTTTTCTGCCGCGCGTGCGCGAAAATTCGGAAGCGCGTGCAGCGTCCCGCGCGATGGTAACCGGCCAGGTTGTGGATACGATCACCAATATCAAAACGGTCAAGCTGTTTGCCCATGCCGCGTTTGAAGACCGCGTTGCCTTGAAGGCAATGGACGCGTTCCGCGACCGCTCGCTGGAGTTTGGCGTCATTTCCACATGGTTCCGCTATGCACTGATGACGCTGGCCGGGGTTCTTCCGGTGCTCTTGATTGGCGGAACGCTCCTGCTTTGGCAGCAGGGCAATGCCACGGCGGGGGCCATTGCCGCTGCGGGCGCAATTGCCATGCGGATCGCGCAGATGTCAGGCTGGGTCAGTTTTACGCTGATATCCATCTACACCAGCGTGGGCGAGGTGGAAGACGGCATGCGCACCCTGGCCGTGCCGCATACGCTGGCGGATGAGCCGGATGCGGTGGAACTGCCCCGCATCACTGGGCGGATCGAATTCCAGAACGCATCTTTCGCCTATGGCCGCAAGCGCGGCGGGGTGCAGAACATCCACCTGAAAATCGCGGCGGGCGAGAAGATCGGCATCGTCGGTGCCTCGGGTGCCGGGAAATCCTCGCTCGTGTCGCTGCTTCTGCGGCTTTACGATACCGAAACGGGCCAGATTCTGGTCGAAGGTCAGGATGTTCGGCACATCACGCAGGAAAGCCTGCGGCGGCAGATCGGCATGGTCACGCAGGAAACCGCGATGTTCAACCGCTCTGCCCGCGACAATATCCTCTACGGTCGCCCGGACGCGACAGAGGAAGAGTTGATCGCGGCGGCGAAGGCGGCCGAGGCGCATGACTTCATCCTGCAGATGGTCGATCACAACGGGCGCAAGGGCTATGACGCCTATCTCGGCGAACGGGGCGTGAAACTGTCCGGCGGGCAGCGCCAGCGCATCGCCCTGGCCCGCGCTTTCCTGAAGGATGCGCCGATCCTTGTGCTGGATGAAGCGACGAGTGCCCTGGATTCCGAAGTCGAGGCCAGCATCCAGCAGGCGCTGGGCCGCGTGATGCAGGGCAAGACGGTGCTGGCCATTGCCCACCGGCTGTCCACCATATCCGCGATGGACCGCATCATCGTGATGGACGACGGGCGCATCGTTGAACAAGGCACGCATGAAGACCTGCTGGCAAGCGGCGGTCTTTATGCGCGCTACTGGAGCCGCCAGTCCGGCGGCTTCATCGGGGTGGATCAAAAGGAAGCCGCCGAGTGATCCTGACTGTCGGGCGGCTTGGCCATCGTGGCGATGGTATAGCGCAGGGTCCGGAAGGCCCGGTGTTCGTGCCACAGATGCTGCCGGGAGAGGTGGTCGAAGGCGATCTGGCCGGTGACCGGTTGCTGAATACCCGCATCCTTTGCCCGTCGCCGAACCGGATCCGCCCACCCTGCCCCCACGCCCGCACCTGCGGCGGCTGTCTGATGCAACATGCGGCAGACCCCCTGGTGGCCGACTGGAAGCTGGGCATCGTTGCGGGAGCGCTGGCGGGGCAGGGGCTCGACGCGCTGCTTCGCCCCATCCAGACATCGCCGCCCCGGTCGCGTCGCCGCGCAACGCTGGCCGCGCGCCGTACCAAGGGGGGCGCGCTGATCGGGTTTCACGCGCGGGCGTCGGAAACCCTGGTGGCCATTACGGATTGTCAGTTGCTTCATCCGGCCCTTCTGGCGGCCTTTCCGGCGCTGGAGGCGCTGGTTGTCACCGGCGGGTCGCGCAGCGCCGAACTGTCGCTGACCGTCACGCACAGCCTGGGCGGCCCCGATGTTGCGGTTGCGGGCGGCAAGCCGCTGGATGCCGGGTTGCGCCTGGTATTGGCGCGCGTGGCCGAAACCTTTGCTATCGCCCGGCTGACCTGGGATGCCGAGGTGATCGCGCTGCGCACGATGCCCGTCCAGCGCTTCGGCAAGGCCCTTGTCGCGCCGCCGCCCGGCGCCTTTTTGCAGGCCACGGCCGAGGGTGAGGCAGCCCTGCTGGCTGCGGTGAAAGAGGCCATCGGCCCCGCGCGCCGCGTGGCGGATCTTTTTGCCGGTTGCGGCACTTTCAGCCTGCCGCTTGCCGAGTTTGCCGAAGTTCATGCGGTGGAAAACAATGCGGCGATGCTTGCGGCCCTGGACCGGGGCTGGCGTCAGGCGCAAGGGCTGCGTCGTGTGACAACAGAGACCCGCGACCTGTTCCGGCGTCCGCTGGAGCCGGACGAGTTCAAGGGCTTTGATGCCGTGGTGATCGATCCGCCGCGCGCCGGGGCCGAAGCCCTGGCCGCAACGCTGGCCCGGTCGCGCGTTCCGGTGATTGCGGCGGTGTCGTGCAATCCCGTCACCTTTGCACGCGACGCGCGCATCCTGACGGAAGCGGGCTATGGGCTGGACTGGGTGCAGGTGGTCGATCAGTTCCGCTGGGCGGCGCATGTCGAACTTGTGGCCCGGTTCAGCCTTTGCCGCCGCTGAGCCGACCGTTCACGAAAGCGTGAGTCAATCCTGCTTTGCGCGGCAGGCGGCGTGCTGTATTCCTTGCCAAAAAAAATGCAGGCAGCAGGCAACGGAATGTGGGTACTTCGCGTCTTTTTGGCCATCGCCCTGGCGTTTGGCATTTCGGCTTGCGGATCAAAGTTCAAGACCTACACCGGCCCGGAAGTGACGCGGGTCGAGGTGCACAAGACTGATCGCAGGATGTACCTCCTGCACCATGCCGAAGTGTTGGAAGCCTATGACATTTCGCTGGGGTTTCAGCCGCGCGGCCACAAGAAGTTCAAGGGCGATGGCAAGACCCCGGAAGGGGCCTATTTCATCACCCACCGCAACCCGCGCAGCAGCTACCATTTATCCTTGGGCATATCCTATCCGAACCGGTCAGATCGCGCCTATGCCTCGTCGAAAGGCAAGTCTCCCGGCGGTGATATCTTTATTCACGGCTTTACCGGCACCAAGGGCAATCGCGGCGACTGGACCGCAGGCTGCATCGCGGTGCGCAACCACGAGATGGAGGATATCTATGCAATGGTGCGCCCGGGGACGCCCATCGTGATCCTGCCCTGACCGCTACAGGACCGGGGCCGCAAGCGCAGCCGTCGCCACAGGTGGCACCGAGGTGCCCGTGACCATGGTCCACCAGATCTTGCCGCTGGGTTCCTGGAAAAAGGCAAAGCCCATTTCGCTTGCCGCAGGGTCCATGATGACCCGCCGTGTTTCGGGGTTCTCCATCCAGTCGGACAGGGTTTCAAGTTCGCTCTGGTAGGTTTCGGAAATCAGTTCGCCCAACAGCTTGCCGGTGTAGCCTACCCGCCGCGCGCGGTCGATCGGGGATGATCCGTCAGACCCGAAATGCCAGGGGCGGTTCTGGACGGCCATATCGCGTGAATGCGTGGCGGCGGCAGCGTTTAGCTGGGCGTTCAGCTCCAGGGGCTGCAAACCTCTTGCGCCGCGCAGGGTGTTGACCGAATCAAGCGCCGTGAACTGGATCTCGCCGATGTCGCCGGCCATCATGGGGCCGCCGCCGCCGGTCGATACACCGGTTCCGGCACAGGCGGACAGGACAAGCGAAGCACAGAGCAGAACGGCGGACAGAGATTTCATTTCGGCTTACCCCAGAAACAGCAGGACCGTCTTTATCGAAGCCGGATGGAAGGTTCAAACGCAACCGTGCGTGACTCAATGACGTGGCTTTGAATTGCGGCCCGGTGCCCGACACTGTAGGTTCGCCGCCAAGATCAAGAAAAGGAGGTGTGCAGATGAGCGCGGACGACCCAATTCAGGCTGGACGGCGGGCGTTTCTGGGTGCGGGGGCCGCACTTGTGGCCGGTCTGGCCGCGCCCGCCTGGGCGCTGCAGGACGCCCCCGAGGCTGACACCGCCCTTGGCGGCCCAGTGCGCAGCAATGTGTCGGCCTTTCGCGCGCTGGACTGGCAGGATTACTTTGCCAATACGCGCAATGGTGTGATCCTGTGCGATACCAAATCGCGCGCCCTGCATTTCTGGTCGGAAGACCAGTCTGTCTACCGGCTTTACCCCACATCTGTTCCGCTGACGGATGACCTGACGCGCCTGGGCAAGACGGAAGTGATCCAGAAGGTCGAAAACCCGACCTGGCGGCCAACGCCATCGATGTTGAAGCGGAATCCGGAATGGCCGGCTGTTGTGGAAGGGGGGGCACCAGACAATCCGCTTGGTGTGCGTGCGCTTTATCTCTCGTGGCCTGCCTACCGGATTCACGGCACCCATGACACGCGCAAGATCGGCCGCCGGTCGTCCAGCGGTTGCATTGGCCTTTACAATGAACACATCCTTGAATTGTTTGGTTTGGCACAGGTCGGAACACAGGTGTTGCTAATTTGACGACACGCGCCACAAGCAAGCGCGGCCGCAGCGAAGTCACGTTGCAATCGATGGCCTAAGCTGCTTATGAAAGGGTCACGAGGTACAGCTTGGGTGCACGCCATCGTCCTCTGAAACATTCGGTGGCGCGCTATATCTGGAGGTTAACATGAAGAAACTTGTTCTCGCCGCAGCCCTGACAGGCGCCGCTTCAACCGCATTCGCCGGTGGTATGGCGGAGCCTGTCCCTGAGATGCAACCCACAGTCGTTGTAGAAGAAACCTCTTCTTCGGCTGCTGGCATCATTGTTCCGCTGCTGCTGCTGGTTCTGGTCCTGGCCGCTTCTGCGAACTGATCCGTCGGACACAACACGGAAAAGGCGGCGGGTGATATCCGCCGTCTTTTCTGTTTGTGCAACATGGCGTTGCCCGGTCAGGTGATCCAGCCGCGAAGATTTTCCTCGATGACGCCGACCAAGGCGCGAATATGTGCCTCGTCGTCGTTCAGGCAGGGGATATAGGTAAAGACCTCGCCCCCCGCATGCTCGAAGGCTTCGCGGATTTCTCCGTTGATCTCTTCCAGCGTTTCAATGCAATCGGCTGAGAAAGCCGGTGCAATTACCGCGATCCGCGTCTTTCCCTGCTTTGCCAGCTCTGCCACATGCTGGACGGTATAGGGCCTCAGCCATTCTTCCGGCCCGAACACCGACTGGAACGTTGTGTCGATCATGCCCTTGTCCCAGCCCAGACGCTCGCGCAGCAGGCGCGAGGTTTTGGCGCATTGGCAATGGTAGGGGTCGCCTGACATCAGGTAGCGTTTCGGCATGCCGTGATAGCTGGCCACCAGAACATCCGGGCGATGGTCAAGCGCCGCATAGGCCCGCTCGACCGATTGCGCAAGCGCATCAATATACAGCGGATGGTCAAAGTATTCCGCCACGGTGCGCGCCGCAGGCTGGCGCTTTTCCTTCATCAGCGACCGGAAGAACTGATCATTCGCGGTTGCGGATGTGGCCCCGGCGTAATGCGGATAGAGCGGGAAGAACAGGATCTTCTCGCATCCGGCCTCGACCATCGCCCGCACCCTGGAAGTGGTGGAAGGATTGCCGTAGCGCATGCAGAAATCCACCATCACATCGGACCCGTGCAGCGCCTGCAGGGCATCGGCGATCTTTGCGGTCTGATCCCGGGTGATGGTCATCAAGGGGCTTTCGCCCTTGTCGTGGTTCCAGATCAGCCTGTAATTCGCGCCGCTGCTGAAGGGGCGTTTGGTCAGGATGATCAACTGCAGCAGCGGTTGCCATTTCCAGCTGGCATAGTCGATCACACGCTTGTCGGACAGAAATTCGTTCAGATACCGGCGCATCGACCAGTAATCATAATTGTCCGGGGTGCCCAGGTTTGCCAGAAGCACGCCGATCCTGGCGCGCCGCACGGGTGGATGATCGGCCGGCGCATGGGCAAGCCGGTCTTGTCCCGGCGGTACCAAGGGCGCAGCGGCGTGGGAAGGGGCCTGACCGGTCCTGGCGTCCAGCATCGGGGGTGTCCTGTCTTGAAAGGGTCACGTCGGGATGTAACCGCATCTGCTGCGGCGTCAACTGTCGCGCAGGGCCGCAGGGGGCAGCGGCTGTTCGACGGACCCAAGGGCATCGGCCAGCCGCCGGGCCGCCGATCCGGGGCGCAGCGGTTTGGGCTGGCTGTCGTCCGGGGCCCAGCCTGTCAGGAAGATCATCTCGAACGTTGCGCGGATGCGGCCCCCGGGGGCCGGATAAGCGGCGGCATAGCGCGCGGCTGTCCGGGAAAAAACCTGGCGCCCCGTGGGTCGGCGCAGCCGCTGGGCCAGCGCATTCGTCTCGGCCATGGCGCGAAGATCGGCCATCAGCCTGCCCGTATCCGCATAGGTCACGGTGCGGATGGTGCTGTCCGCCACCGGCAGGGCAAAACCGGCGCGCTGCAGCACCCCGCCCAGATCCCGGATCTCGGCCATCGGCAGGACGCGGGGCGACAGCCCGCCCGTGACGGCGGCTTCCGCCTCGGCCAGGCATGCGCGCAATTCCGCCAGGGTCTGACCGCCGAACAGCACCCCCAGAAACAGCCCATCCGGGCACAGTGCCCGCCGGCATTGCACCAATTGCCCGACCGGATCATTGGCCCAATGCAGGCACAGCGCATGGATCACCAGATCATGCGCCCCCGCAGCCAGGTCAAGGACATCATCATCGGCCACGATCCGCGCCCCTGGCATCCGCGCCCGCCAAAGGTCTGCGAAAGGGGTGATGACGGCAGGCCGCGTAAACCTTCTGTTAACCTCGTTCAGTCTTTCCTGTATCTCGGCGGCGGCATCCTCTTGCAGGAACAGGGCCGGGCCGCGCGCGGCGCGGTCACGGTAACGGGCCAGGGCGGCACGGTCGGTCAGGATCGGGGGCATCTGCATGGCGGGCAGCTAAGGGGGACGGGATGAGATTGCAAGCCGCCCTTCATCTGGTCTATCCGCCGCAGTGCCTTGTCTGCGACGCGCCCGTCACGCAGGACTTCGGGCTGTGCGCGCCCTGCTGGCGCGATACCGCGTTTATCAGCGGCCTTGTCTGCGATCTGTGCGGTGCGCCTTTGCCGGGCGAAGACCCCGGTCATGCGGTGCTGTGTGACGATTGCCTGACCATCGCCCGGCCCTGGGCAAGGGGCCGCGCCGCCGTGCTGTACCGCGATACGGCCCGGCGGATGATTCTGGCGCTGAAACATGGCGACCGGACGGATCTGGCCCGGCCGGCGGCAGGGTGGATGATGCGCGTTGCAGGCCCGCTCATTCAGGCCGGGATGGTTGTTGCCCCGGTTCCCCTGCACTGGCTGCGGCTTCTGACCCGCCGCTACAACCAGGCCGCGCTGCTTTCCGCACACATCGCCCGTGACGCGGGGCTGACGCATTGCCCGGATCTGCTGCAACGCCGCCGCAATACCCGCAGCCAGGAGGGGCGCGACAGGCCGGGACGGTTCCGCAATGTCAGCGATGCCTTCCGGGTTCATCCCCGCCATGCCGCCCGGATCAGGGACCGCCCGGTTCTGCTGGTGGATGATGTGATGACTTCCGGCGCCACGCTGGCTGCGGGGGCAGACGCCTGCCGCGCCGCCGGTGCCGCCTCGGTATCGGTGCTTGTGCTGGCGCGCGTTGCGAAGGATGCCTAAATCCCTATAGTCCGCAGGACTGCAAGGATCAGGCCATGAAACCCGTCGAAATCTATACCTCGCCCCTGTGCGGCTATTGCCATGCTGCAAAGCGGCTGCTGACGCAAAAGGGCGTTGCCTTTACCGAATATGACGTCAGCCGCGACAGTGGCCTGCGCGCCGCGATGATGCAGCGGTCGAACGGCGGTCGCACCGTGCCGCAGATTTTCGTGGGCGAAACCCATGTCGGCGGCTGCGATGATCTTTACGCACTGGACAAGGCGGGCAAGCTTGACCCGCTGCTTGCGGACTAGCCGATGCGCGTCGGACTGGTGCAGCTGACCGTCACCGATGACCCGGCCGGGAACCTGCCGCAGACCCTGGCCCTGGTGCGCGCGGCTGCCGCAGGCGGGGCCGGGTTTGTCCTGACGCCGGAATGTACCAACGCGCTGTCGTCGAACCGCGCGCATCAGCAGACTGTCTTGCACCCTGAAGACGGCGATCCCACCCTTGCCGCGCTGCGGGACGAAGCGGCGCGTGCCGGCATCTGGCTGCTGATCGGCTCTTTGGGCCTGAAGACGCCGGATGCAGACCGACGCTTTGCCAACCGCAGCCTGCTGATCGATCCGACCGGTGCAATCACCGCCCGCTATGACAAGATCCACATGTTCGACGTGACCCTGTCAGAGGCGGAAACCTACCGCGAATCTGCAAGCTACCGCCCCGGCACGCAGGCGGTTCTGGCCGAAACGCCGTTCGGCATGCTGGGCCTGACAGTGTGTTACGACATCCGCTTTCCCGGCCTGTATCGCCGCCTTGCGCAGGCCGGCGCACAGATCATCACCGTGCCCGCCGCCTTCAACCACATCACGGGGGCTGCGCATTGGGAAACCCTGCTGCGCGCCCGCGCGATCGAGACGGGGTGCTTCCTTCTGGCCCCGGCCCAGACCGGCTTTCACGCCGAACGCCATGGCAAGGGCCGCCGCACCCACGGGCACAGCCTGGTGATTGCCCCCTGGGGCGAGGTTCTGGCCGATGCGGGCAGCGATCCCGGCGTTCTATTCTCCGAGATTGATCTGGCCGAGGTGGCCCGCGCCCGAGCGCGTGTGCCGTCCCTGTCGCATGACCGCCCCTTTGATGGCCCGTGATGAGCGACAAGGCCGATGACATTGCCGTTGCCCTGTTCAGCGAACTGCTGACGGCAGATCAGCTTGCCCGAAGCCGGATCGCCAGGCTGCTGCCGCGCGGTATGGAGCTGTCGCAGTTTTCGGTCCTGAACCATCTGTCGCGCGTGAATGACGAACGCAGCCCGGCGCAACTGGCACGCGCGTTCCACGTCACGCGCGGGGCGATGACCAATACCCTGACCAAGCTGGAGTGGGCCGGCCATGTTCATATCCGCCCCGATTGGGATGATGCCCGCCGCAAGTTTGTGGCGATCAGCCCGTCGGGCCGCGCCGCGCGCGATGCCGCCGTTCAGGCAATTTCCCCCCTGATCGCCGATATCGTTCAGGCGATTGGCGAACCCAAGCTGCGCATTGTGCTTCCGATCCTGCGCGAACTGCGCACGCGGCTGGAACTGGGTGATCCGGGATGACCGGACCAGACCCGGCAACGCCCGGCCCAAGGTCACGATGGCCGGTCGGAAATCCGGCCCAAGGGGCGGCGCAGGCAAGGGTGACGCGGGCACAAGCGCAACGCCCTGCCGTTTTCTGACCCCGGCCGCGCAGCTTGATTGACGAAAGCCGTCGCTGATCGCCTAATGCAGGACCTGCCCGCCCGCCGGGTTCACCCGACAAGCCCTGATGTTCAGCCTTTCCCACCCGATCATCCATACCGCCAACCGTCTGTGGCAGCGCAGTTTCGATGCGCAGCTTGGGCTGATTTCGGCAGGGGTCGCCTTTTTCGGCTTTCTGGCGATCTTTCCGGCCGCTGCAGCCGTGATTGCGCTTTGGGGTTTTGCGTCAGACCCCGAGGTGATCCGGGGGCAGATCGCGCTCTTGCAGGATTTTCTGCCAGCAGACGCATTCAAGGTGCTGGATATGCAGGTAGAGGCCCTGATTTCATCGAATGGCAATGCTTTCGGTGCGACCACCATCCTGTCCACCCTGATTGCCCTTTGGTCCGCCCGCGCCGGGGTTGATGCGTTGATCCAGGGGCTGGATGCCGCCTATGGCACCTCGCCGCGCGGCGGCTTCTGGCACGCGGTTCAGGCCGTGCTGCTGACCGTCACGCTGATCGGGGTGGCGCTGGTTTCGGTGCTGGCCGCGGTGATCGTGCCGCTTTTGCTGGCGGTGCTGCCGCTGGGTCCGGATTCAGCCCGCCTTCTTGAAACCGTCAATCAGATCCTGGGCCTTGCTGTCGTGATCATCGGTGTGGCGCTGGCTTATCGTTTTGGTCCCAACCATGTCTCCCGGACCGGCCTGCGCATTCTGCCCGGCCTGATCCTGTCCACGCTTCTTTGGGCGGCCGCGTCCCGCGCCTTTATGCTGTATCTGGCGAATTTCAGCAGCTACAACCAGATTTATGGCTCCATCGGTGCGGTTGTGGTGCTGATGATGTGGTTCTGGTTCAGCTCTTACGCCGTGCTTTTGGGGGCGGCCCTGAACGCGGTGATGCCCCGGCGCGGTCAGTAATCCCGTTCCACAAAAACCCCGATGCCGGTGTCGCCGCTGGAATCTGCCGATCCGCGCAGGGTCACGCCCGGGCGCACTTCAAGGTTCAGGTTCAACTGGCTTGTTCCCTCGGAGCCGACGATCACCTCGGTATAGATGTTTTTCGCCACATAGCGCCCAAGCCGAAGCGATGTGGCGCCGCTGTTGTCGGATATCAGATCAAAGTCGCTCAGCCCGAAGTTCCGGCGCAGCTTGCCGATGATGCCTTCGCCCCCGCGTCCCGCCAGCGTGGCGACCGCATTGGCAAGCTGGGCGGCCTGAAGCGGCGACAGCGAGGTCAATCGCCGGCCGAACAGCAGATGTGCCAGAACCTCTTCTTCCGGCAACTGCGGGCTGGAGGCAAAGCTGATCTCCGGCTCGCTGATGCTGCCATCCAGAATGACGGAACTTGTCACCCCATCGCCTGAATTGGTGGCCACAACCCGAAGGCGCGGGTCAAGGCTGCCTTCCAGCCGGATTGATCCTTCTGTCAGATCAAGCCGCCGACCCAGGATATCAAGGCGACCGCGGATCAGGTCGATCCCGCCACTGGGAACCACGGCTTCCGTGGTACCTTCAAGCCGCAGGGTGCCGCCCAGTTCGGCGTCAAGCCCCCGGCCCCGGATGAACACCCGGTTTGGCGCGCTGATCGTCAGGTCAAGACCATAGGGGCGCGACAGGTCTTTGCGCGTCCGCGCCTCGCGGTCCAGCAGGCCGGCCCGCGCCCGGGTTGCCCGGACGGCGGCAGGTTCGTTGCGGTGCGTGATGTCTGGAATGGCACCGGCTGCCGTGATGTCGGTGGACGGTACGCGAATCTCGGTTTCCGGCAGGGTCAGCGATCCTGATATGCGTGCCCCCCCGGTCAGCGGCCCGGCAACCCGGACCGCGCCATTGACCCGCGTCTCGAACAGATCCGGGTCGCGCAGCACCATGTCGCGCGGTGTCACAGTCAGGTCGCCGGGGAACGGCGGGGTCAGCCCGACCGTGCCGCGCAGCCCGATGCTGCCGCCCGCGACCACGCCCGCGTCGGCGGTCACGGTCGCCGTGCCGTCGGCCAGCGCGGCCTGGCCAGTGACCCCCTGCAGCGCAAGCCCCAGAACCGGGGCGGCGACCCTGCCGTTGGCAAGCGCCACCGTCCCTGACAAGGACCGCAGCGCGAGGGGCCCGTTCAGGCGCAGGTTGAACCGGAGCGGTCCGTTGATGCTGTTCGGCTGAACAAAGGGATTGGCGAGTGCGGCCTGGGCTGTGCCGGTGACGGTGATATCCGCCCGCGCCGTGCCTGGCACCACCCGCCCGTTCACGTCGGCGGCAATCTGCCCCGGCCCCGTGCCGCGCAGGTCAAGGACATAACCGGCACCGTCGTCCCGCGCGCTGCCTGCCATGGTCAGCGCGCCGGGAAACTCGGGCACGAACAGCCCAAGATCGGTCAGCCGGGCCGAAAGGTCTATCTGCCGCCTGCCGTTCGCCGCCTGTCCGGTTGCCTTGACCGACAGTTGCGGGTTCGTCAGGTCGGCCCGGTCAATCCGCAATGCGCCGTCTTCTGTCTGCAGGGACAGCGCCAGCACACTGTTGCCCGCAAGCATCCGGTCGGCCTGCGCCTGCCCGATGGCAAGGTTGCTGCCGGTCGCGTTCAGGGTCAGGTCACCATTCCCTGCCGTACCGGTCACCCGCGCCTGCCCGCTGAGCGCGCCGCGATACGCAGGCCCCAGCGCGCGAAGATCGTCAAAGCGCAGATTCGCCGCAATGTCGCTGCCCGTGCTGCGCAGCCAGCCGCTGGCATTGACGGCCAGGGTCGCCGCCGTCAGGTCCAGCGCCCGGATTTCGGTTCCCGCCCCGGACCGCGCCACCGAAAAGCCGATCCGGGTCTGGCCCTGCAGCAGGTCGTCCACCTCGGGCTGACCGAGTGTCATGTCTGTCCCGCCAACCTCGCCCGTCAGGTCGAAGTCGCCGCCCAGAAGGCTGCCCTTGCCCGAAATCCGCAGCGCCGCAGCGCCGCCAAGCGGCCGCGCGGCAAGGCCGGAAAAGCGCGACAGGTCGCGTGTCTCTGCCTGCAGAGTGCCATCAAGGCCCAGCCCCGTGGCAAGCCCGGTGATCTTGCCCCGCGCGTCGATGGTGTAGCCCGATCCGGCCAGCATAAGCTGTGACAGGTTCAGCGGCTGGCCTTGCAGCCAGGACAGCTTGATCTTCCCCGTGGTTGCATCGCCCAACGCCTGCGCCAGCGCGGGGTCAGCCGGACGCAGCCCTGCCGCCGCCAGGCGCAAAGTGGCCCCCACCACCTTGCCCTGCGGCCCGGTTCCGATCCGCCCGGACCCGGTGATCAGGGCGCGGTCCACGGCCAGACCGGGGTGGCTCAGGCCCTGAAGGCTGGCACTGCCGCGCCAGCCTTCGTCCTGCGCCGCGTCATAGTCCAGGGTGATCTCGGCCTCGGTCACATAGGTTTCCGGCCCCGACAGCGGCAACAGCACGGGCGTACCCGCCGCATGGGCGACGCGCCCCGTCAGCGCAAAGCGCACCGGCAAGCCGCCGGGTGCCAGCGCCAGCGTTCCGTCCAGCGACAGCGCTTCGGTCCGGACCGACAGGCGGCTCAGGTCCAGGGCACCGGACGGGCTGCGTTGCCCGGTCGCGTCCAGGCGCACGTCGGTTCCGAAGAACTCCGCATGTTCGGGCAGGAACAAAGGCGCAGGATTTCCCGCCAGTGTTGCCGTAAACCCCCGGGTTCCATCATCCGCCACTGAAAGGGCGACGCGCCCCGCCAGCCGGTCCACCGCATCGGTTGCCAGCCGGATCTCTGCCGTGAACGAGTCGATGATCCCCTGCCCCTTCACGGACAGCTCCGTTTGCGGCGCACCCGGCAGGCCCAGCTTTGTGGCTGCTATTCCGCCGGCATCTTCAATGGCGGACAGGTCTAGCGCCAGGACGCGGGTGGTGTTGGAATAGCCCGCGTCCAGGGTCAACTGGCCTTTCGGCCCGTCATCGGTTCGGATCAGGGAAAGCGCCGCCTGCCCTTCGCCGCTCGCCAGACGCAGCGATGCCTCAAGCGTGGCTTCCAGCGGCTGGCCCAGCACCGCCGCACCCAGCGTGACCCGTCCGGCGGCGACGCGGCCGATGTTCACCGAAACCGGCAGTTCCGGCAGGGAAAACCCCCTGGCTTCGGGCGAGGGCAGGGAGTCCCCCGCCTGTGGCGGGCGGGCCACCACAATTTCACTGGCGCTGAGTTCATTCACCGAAAATTCGCCGCGCAGCACAGCCGCCCGGTTCCAGTCCAGCGTCACGCCCCGCAGCGTCAGCCAGATGCCTTCCCCGTCGGCGATGGTCAACTCGCGGATTGTCGCGCGCGATGACAGCGCCCCCTGGAACCCGCTGATCTGCACCGTCCGGCCGGCACCCGAAAGCCTGTCCTGCAGGAACCGCGCCAGAAAGCCCGGATCATCCTGCGCCAGCGCCGGGCCGGCCAGAAGCATCACCGCCAGGATCACAAAGCGCCGCATCAGAAGGATTGCCCTATGCCGACGTAAAGCTGGATGCCACCGTCCGTATTCTGGCCGGGGCTGCCCTGGATCGGGGTGGCGATGTCCACCCGGATCGGTCCGAAAGCCGTGGCATAGCGAAATCCGATGCCCGCACCGGCCTGCCAGCCGCCCTGGGGATCGTCGATGAAATCCGTCACGCCGACACTGCCCACATCGTAAAACCCCACAACCCCGATCCGTTCGGTGACCGGGGCGCGGATTTCGCCGGACAGTGCCACAAACCTCGTGCCACCGGTCAGCTGATCGGGCGAGATCACGTAAACGCCCAAAGACTGAAAGGGATGCCCCCGCACCGTTCCCGCCCCGCCTGAATAGAACAGATAGTCGCGCGGTGTGTCTTCCAGCGCGGGGCCAAAGACCGACCCCACCTGCACCCGCCCGGCAAGGACGATGGGCCGCCCGGTCCCAAAGCCCCTGTAGGCGCGGCCGTCCAGCGTCAGACGCCCGCCGGACCCGGTGCCGTCCCACCCAAGGAAAGGCGTCAGCTCGGCGGCAACGAAATAGCCCTTCGTTGCGCTGAACTTGTCATTGCGCCCGTCATAAGTCGCGCCCAGCGGCAGGGCCAGGTTGTAGAAGGTGAAATCCCCGGTCAGGTCCGTTACCCGCTGGCCCCGCACCTGAAGCCCGCCGCGCAGCGTCAGGCGGTCGCTGACGAATTGCGTGGCAGTAATGCCCAGCGTGGCCAGATCGATTGTCTGGTTTTCCTCGTCCAGCCGCTGTGCCGTTGCCCCGATGCCCAGCAGCGTATCGGGGGTAAAGGTGGCGGGGCGTTCCAGCGTGGCACCAAGGATGTAATCGGTCCCGTTGTTGGTCGAGCCGATGTTTTCGACGGCCAGATCAAAGCGCAGCCGTTCTGCCCCGCCAAACAGGTTGCGGTGCATCCAGAAGGCCGTCACATCCAGACCATCCAGTGTCGAGATTTCTCCACCCGCGCCAAAACGCCGCGGCAGATCCTCGACCAGTGTCGTGCTGACATCCAGCGTGCCGTCGGGGCCGGGGTTTTCGGCTTCGGCAAGGCTGACAGACCGGAACACGCCAGTCCGCCGCAGCCGGTCGGCGCTGCGCCGCAGGGCCGCCGGATCGAAGACCGCGCCCTCGGGAAAGCCGGCAATCGCGCGGATGCGGTCTTCGCGCATCCGCTCTTGCCCCTGAATGCTGAAGCTTCCGAACCGCAGGCGCGGCCCCGGCTGCATCCCCAGTGACGCGGCAAGCGTTCTTGCTTTGTGATCGACAACCAGGTCCTGGCTGCCCACCGCCGCCTTGGCGTGGCCAACGGTGCGCCAGCCCTCGACAGCGGCCTTTGCGGCATCGCGGATCACGCCCGTTGCCGCTGGCTTGCCGATGGCGAAATCGGCCGGCAGCCTGGTACCTTCGGCAAGCGGGGCAATCCGGGCCTGCGAAAAGGCAAAGTCCGGGCCAGGCTGCACGGTGACGATGATCTGCCGGATCGTCGCGGGCGCATCCAGCGGCGCGATGCTTGCAGCCTCGCGGCCATCGATTGAAACCGTTATCACCGGGGAATAGAAGGCGCGGGCGTACAGCGCGGCAAGAAGGGCCGAGTATTCTGCCCGTGCGGCTGCGAAAAGATCCTGCGCGTCCGACCGGTCTTCGCGCTGGGCCAGAAGCAAAGGCGACGCGGCGCGCAGGGCTGACTGCAGGTCGGCCGACGCCCCGGGGGTCAGGAAGCGGATCTCGTCCGCAGCCGATGCCGGACCAGCCAGCAGACCGGCGAGGCATGCGGCGGCGGCAAACAGGCGACCCTTCTCCGAACGAAATGCCAATCAGCCCTCCCCGCGCGCGCTGCGACCATGGCACGCCCCGATTCGCAGGGCAATGCGTTCCGGTCCGGCAAAGCTGCTGTCGGGCAGGACCGGCCCGCAGTGTACCGCAGACAACGGGGGGTGCGGCTATTGTGCCGCGATCTCTCTGGGTGCTGCCAGCAGCCCCTCGGTCACCGCAGACAGCGCCAGTGCTGCGGCCCCGCTTGCCCACAGCATTTCCCCCCAGGCATGAATCTCGATGGCGGGCAGCGGGCGACCGGTGTCAAGCACCAGCGCCTCCATCTCGGCCAGGGTATCGGCGGCGTACAGATAGTCGAATCGCATCCTGGCCCCGGCGAGGATGATCAGCGCCGGATCGAACAGGTTGACGACATTGGCAAGTCCCACGGCCAGATAGCGCCCGGCCCGCCGGAAGATCGACCGCGCCGCGTGGTTGCCCGCCTTGGCATGGTCATACAGGCTTTCCAGCAGGACACGCATCGATTGCCCGTCCTTGTACGTCCAGTTCAGCGCCGTGGTGGCTTCCCGCGCCAGCGCATAGTCGGCGACATAGGCCTCCAGGCAGCCGCGCTGACCGCAGCGGCACAAGGCACCGTCCAGTTGTACCTTGGTATGGCCCAGCTCCATTCCCAGCCCCATCGCCCCGCGATAGATGCGATGGTTGAGCACAAGGCCCATCCCCAGGCCGTGCTCGATGGTCACCACGGCAAAGTCACTGCGCCCGCGCCCCGCCCCGAACCAAAGTTCTGCCAGGGCACAAAGGTTGGCATCATTGTCCACATGAACGGGCAGCCCCAGCCGCCCGCCCGCCAGGGCGGAAAGCGGTACTGCCCGCTCGGTCAGGATGGAAGACCACAGCACCCGCCCCGACGGGCTGTCGATATAGCCGGGCAGGCCGATGCCCACGGCAGACAGGTCAGCGCGGCGCATTCCGGACTTCGCCGCAACCCGGTCCACCAGCGCCTCGATCATCGCCAGGACTTCGGGTGGCGTCAGCGCCACGGGCCTGCGTTCTTCGTGATGCTCGGCAATGCGGTTGCCGGCGAAGTCGACGATCACCGCAGAAATGTCCTGATCCGAGACTTTCAGCCCGGCCACAAAGTGAGATGCCGCGCGCACGCCCAGGGCCACCGCCGGGCGCCCCCGCCCCTCGCCGCCCTCGCGCGGGGCGGCGATTTCCTCGATCAGTCCCGCCTCGATCAGTTCGGAGGTCAAGGTGGTGACCGAAGCCGGGCTGACGCCCAACTCCTTGGCCACCTGCACGCGGGCAATAAGCCCGGCTGCGCGGACGCGTTCGAACACCTGCTGCCGCAGCGGGCGCAGCGCATCGGACAGGGGCGGGATCCGGGGGCCACACCCCGCCCGGCCATCCACCTCTGTCAGACCGTGCAGACGCATTTTTTCGGCCCCCGAACTAATGACCGCCGAGATTACTTCTCAAAGGCGCGGTCTTTGCTGCAAAGCAGCGAAAACTGGCCACTCTGATAGGCAGCCCATGATTTGCCCAGTATTTTTATTTTGACAACTGAAATTATTGGCGGCAATTTGCCGCCGTGCCGACGAATCCGTCGGACCGGCCATTCGCTGGCCGCATCCATAGGGGGAATACCAATGCGTAACGCGATTCTCGTCGCCGTGCTGGCAGTGACCGGCTTTTCGTCGGCCGCTCTGGCCGAAGGAAAAAAGATCGGCGTTTCCTGGGCGCAGTTTCAGGAAGAGCGCTGGAAGATCGACGAAGCGGCCATGAAGGCGGCTATCGAAGCGGCCGGCAACGAATACATCTCGGCCGACGCGCAGTCTTCGGCGGAAAAGCAGCTGTCCGACATCGACGCGCTGATCGCACAGGGCGTTAACGCGCTGATCATCAACGCCTGGGACAAGGACGCCATCGGGCCGGCCGTTGACAAGGCCGCTGCCGAAGGGATTCCGGTCGTTGGCTATGACCGTCTGATCGAAGACAACCGCACCTTCTATCTGACCTTCGACAACGTCGGCGTGGGCCGCATCATTGCCGAAAACGTGTTCGCCGCCGCGCCGAAGGGCAACTATGCCATCATCAAGGGTGACCCGGGCGACCCGAACGTGGGTTTCCTGCGTCAGGGCATGGAAGAAGTGATCGGCGCTGCCGTTGCTTCGGGCGATATCGTGATCGTCGGCGAAGCCAATTCGGACGGCTGGAAGCCCGAGAACGCCCAAAAGAACATGGAGCAGATCCTGACCGCCAACAACAACGCGGTCGATGCTGTTCTGGCCCAGAATGACGGCATGGCAGGCGGCGCAGCCGCTGCGTTGGCAGCGCAGGGTCTGAATGTTCCGCTGGGTGGTCAGGATGGCGATCTTGCCGCGATCAACCGCGTGGCCCGCGGCAACCAGACTGTTTCGGTGTGGAAAGACGCGCGCCAACTGGGCAAGGCCGCCGGTGAAATCGCCTCGGCGCTGGCTGACGGGGCCGCGCTGGATTCGATCCCCGGTGCGACGATCTTCTCCGGCGGTGAGAGAGGGGTCGAAATGAACGCGATCCTGCTGGACCCGACCGCGATCACCAAGGACACCGTGGTTCTGGCGATCGAAGCCGGCCACATCACCAAGGAGCAGGCCTGTGAAGGCGCTGTTGCCGGCGTGAAGGGCTGCGAATAATCGCCTGACCGCCCGCCGAGCGCCGATCCTGCGGGGTCGGCGCCCTTCTTCTTCCCGGGGGACGGCAAGGCCCGTGCCCCTGCGTCCTTACCGGTTTGCCGCAGCTTCCAGCTTCATGGACGAGACATGACCGAACCAACCCATCGCCCCCAGGCCCCCGGTGCCGAAGAGGGTCCTGTCACCCGGTTCCTGCGCGCGACCGAGATTGACCCGCGGCTGTTGGGAATGGTCGGTGCCCTTGCCCTGATCTGGCTGGCTTTCGAGGCTTATTCGACCCTTGTTCTTGGCAGGCCAAGCATGCTTCTTGGCGCGGCTCAGTTGGATGCGAACGGCTTTATCACGCCGCGCAACCTTTGGAACCTTTCGGTCCAGACATCCTATATCGGTATCATGGCGACGGGGATGGTTCTGGTCATCATCACCCGGAACATCGACCTGTCCGTCGGCTCGATCATGGGGATGGTCGGGATGTACATGGGGCTGTTGCAGGTGGAATGGCTGGCCCCCGCCCTTGGCATGGGCCACCCGTCGATCTGGATCATCACGGTCATCTTCGGCATTGCGATGGGCACGCTGATCGGCGCCTTCCAGGGTGTGCTGATCGCCTTTCTTGGCATTCCTTCCTTCATCGTCACGCTTGGCGGTCTGCTGGTCTGGCGCGGTGCCGCGTTTCTGGTCGCCGGCGGCAAGACGATCGCCCCGCTGGATGATACCTTTTCCCTGATCGGCGGCGGATCGTTCGGGTCGCTCGGCACGACCGGCAGCTGGATTTTTGCCGTTATTGCCTGCGTCTTTGTCGTCCTCGCCTTCGTCAACGCCCGCAAGGCGCGCAGGCGGCACGGGTTTGCCATGCGCCCGGTCTGGGCCGAAACATTCGTCATCGCTCTGGTCTGCACGGTCATCATCGGGGCAACCGCCGTCGTCAACTCCTACATCTGGCCGCGCGGCAACATCACCAAATACTACGCCGCGCTTGGGCAGGAACCGCCCGCCTGCGCCGCGTCGAATGACACGATCAACACCGGCGTCTGCGCCACCTTCGGCCACGGCTTTGCCTATCCGGTTCTGATCATGATCGCCGTGGCCATCTTCATGACGATCCTGATGACGCAAACCCGGTTCGGCCGCTATGTCTTTGCCATCGGCGGCAACCCCGAAGCGGCCTCGCTTTCGGGCATCAACACCCGTGCCATGACGGTGAAGATTTTCGCCCTGATGGGCGGGCTGGCCGGGATCGCCGCCGTGATCGGTTCTGCCCGGCAGAACAGTGCGACCAATGCGATGGGCAATCTTGACGAGCTTTACGTCATCGCAGCCGCCGTGGTGGGCGGCACCTCGCTGGCCGGGGGTGTGGGCACGATTTACGGCGCGATCATCGGCGCGCTGATCCTGACATCGCTGCAAACCGGGATGGTGCTGATCGGGTTCGGGGATGGGTCGTACCAGCGCATCGTGATCGGCATTGCCCTGGTTCTGGCCGTCTGGCTCGACATTGTATACCGCAAGCGCATCAAGTGACGGGGATGGTCCAATGAGCAGATCCAATCGCGGCACGCCCCTTGTCGAACTGCGCGACATCTCGATCTCGTTCGGGGGGATCAAGGCGGTCGATCATGTCACCGTCGATCTGTACCCCGGCGAAGTCGTGGGTCTGCTGGGCCATAACGGGGCTGGAAAATCGACGCTGATCAAATGCCTGTCGGGGGCCTATCAGGCCGATGCGGGCGAAATTCGGATCAATGGCGAAAAAGTGGATATCTCCAGCCCGCGCGACGCCCGCGCGCTGAACATTGAGACGATCTATCAGACGCTGGCGCTGGCAGACAATCTGGACGCTGCATCGAACCTGTTTCTGGGGCGCGAGATCGTCAACAGCTTCGGTTTCGTGGACGAAACGAAGATGGAGGCAGAGACGCGCAAGATCATGGCGCGGCTGAACCCGAACTTCCGCAAGTTCAACGTTCCCGTGTCGGCCCTTTCGGGCGGTCAGCGTCAGTCTGTTGCCATTGCGCGCGCCGTCTACTTCAACGCCAGAATCCTGATCATGGATGAGCCGACCGCAGCCCTTGGTCCGCACGAGACGCAGATGGTGGCGGAACTGATCCGCGAGCTGAAGGCGCAGGGCCTGGGCATTTTCCTGATCGAGCATGACATTCATAACGTGATGAACCTGTGTGACCGCGCTTCGGTGATGAAGAACGGGCAGCTTGTGGGAACCGTCAACGTGGCCGAGGTCACCGACGAAGACATCCTTGGCATGATCATCATGGGCAAGAAGCCGGCAAAGGCAGCGTGATGTTCATCGGGCTTGATCTGGGCACCTCGGGTGTCAAGGGCCTTCTGATGTCCCTCGATCAGCGGGTGCTGGCCGAAGCAAGCGCCCCGCTTGCGGTCAGCCGCCCCTTTGAAGGCTGGAGCGAACAATCCCCCGCAGACTGGATCGCGGCGACCGAACAGGTGATGGACCAGCTGGCGGCACATGGCCTGGGGTCGGTGCGCGGTTTCGGCCTGTCCGGGCAGATGCACGGGGCCACCCTGCTGGATGCCGCAGACGAGGTGCTGCGCCCCTGCATCCTGTGGAACGACAGCCGCAGTTTTGAAGAGGCCGCCGAACTGGATGCCGATCCGATCTTTCGCCGCATCACCGGCAACATCGTGTTTGCAGGCTTTACCGCGCCGAAACTGATGTGGGTCCGGCACCATGAACCCGCGCTGTGGGACCGGGTTGCCAAGGTGCTGCTGCCCAAGGATTACCTGCGGCTTTGGCTGACCGGCGATCATGTGGCCGAGATGTCCGATGCCGCCGGGACAAGCTGGTTCGATACGGGCGCGCGCGACTGGTCCGACGACCTGCTGGCTGCGACCGGCCTGTCGCGCCGTCACATGCCGCGCCTTGTCGAAGGGTCGGCACCCTCTGGCATGCTGCGCCCGGCGCTGGCGGGGCGCTGGGGCCTGCCTGCGGATGTGGTCGTTGCCGGTGGCGGTGGCGACAATGCGGCATCCGGCGTGGGTGTGGGCGTGGTCCGCGCGGGCGAGGCATTTGTTTCGCTGGGAACCTCGGGTGTGCTGTTTGCCGCGAATGACGGCTATCAACCTGCGCCGGAAACGGCTGTCCACACCTTTTGCCATGCCTTGCCCGATACCTGGCACCAGATGGGGGTCGTCCTGTCTGCGACCGATTCGCTCAACTGGTACGCGGGCATGGTCGGCGAAACGGCCGCTGGCCTGACCGGGCGGCTTGGCGGGCTGCAGGCACCCGGCAAGACCGTATTCCTGCCCTATCTTGGCGGCGAACGCACGCCGCTGAACAGCGCCGCGATCCGCGGGGCATTCCTGGGCCTTGATCATGGCACAGACCGCGCCGCCGGCACCCGCGCCGTGCTGGAAGGTGTCACCTTTGCCATCCGCGACTGCCGCGATGCGCTGGCCGCCACCGGCACACGGCTTGACCGGCTGATTGCTGTCGGCGGCGGATCACGGTCCGACTACTGGCTGAAGGCGATTGCCACCGCGCTGGACTTGCCGGTGCATCTGCCGGTTGCCGGCGATTTCGGCGGGGCCTTCGGGGCTGCGCGCCTGGCGATCATGGCGGCCACCGGGGCGGGGGCAGAGATTGCCACGCTGCCGCCGATTGCCCGCACCATTGAACCCGTCCGCGCCCTGACATCCGCCTTCGACGCCGGGCATGCCCGTTACCGCGCAGCGCAATCTGCCATCAAGGACCTGACATGACCGATTTCTTCCAGGACATTCCCGCTGTCACCTATGTTGGCCCAAACTCGGACGTCGAATTCGGCTTTCGCCATTACAACAGGGACGAGGTCGTTCTGGGCAAGCGGATGGAAGACCATTTGCGCTTTGCCGTGGCCTGGTGGCACAGCTTCGCCTGGGAGGGCGGCGACCCCTTTGGCGGCCAGACCTTCCAGCGCCCGTGGCATCCGCAGGATTCGATGAAGACCGCCCGGATCAAGGCCGATGCCGCCTTCGAGATGTTCCGGATTCTGGGCGTGCCCTTTTACTGCTGGCACGATGCCGATGTGCGCCCCGAGACCGGCGCTTTCGCCGACAATCTGAAAACGCTGAACGACATCACCGACTACATGGCGGAAAAACAGGCGCAGACCGGGATCAGGCTGTTGTGGGGCACCGCCAATATGTTCAGCCATCGTCGCTGGATGGCCGGGGCCTCGACCAACCCTGACCCCGAGGTGTTCGCCTTTGCCGCCGCCACGGTGAAAAGCTGTCTTGATGCCACGCACAAGCTGGGTGGCCAGAACTATGTGCTGTGGGGCGGGCGCGAGGGGTACGAGACGCTGCTGAACACCGACCTGGCGCAGGAGCTGGACCATATGGGCCGCTTTCTGAACATGGTGGTCGACTACAAGCACAGGATCGGGTTCAAGGGCACCATCCTGGTGGAACCGAAACCGCAGGAACCGTCCAAGCATCAGTATGACTATGACGCGGCGACCTGTTTCGGGTTTCTGCAGAAGTATGGCCTGGAAAAAGAGGTGAAGCTGAATCTGGAGCAGGGCCATGCCATCCTTGCCGGACACAGCTTTGAACATGAAATTGCCACTGCCGCCGCCCTTGACGTGTTCGGATCGATCGACATGAACCGGAACGACTATCAGTCGGGCTGGGACACCGACCAGTTTCCCAACAACCTGCCCGAAACCGCACTGGCCTATTACGAGGTGCTGCGCGCCGGTGGCTTTACCACCGGCGGCACCAACTTTGACGCCAAGGTGCGCCGCCAGTCGCTGGACCCGGCGGACCTGATCCTGTCGCATGTCGGCGCGATGGACACTTGCGCGCGCGGGCTGAAGGCCGCTGCGGCCCTGCTGCAATCGGGTGAGCTGGAAGCGGCGCGCAAGGCCCGCTACGCCGGATGGGCCAGGCCCCAGGCACAGCAGATGCTGGCAAACGGCACGCTCGAGTCGATCACCGCAGAAGTTCTGGCCAGGGGCATCAACCCGCAGCCTGTGTCCGGCCGGCAGGAACGCCTTGAAAACCTGTGGAACCGCTACCTTTGACCGCGTGTTGAAATCACATGGGGCGCACGCCTAGCCCCGCCCGCCGAAAGGACCGATCCATGGGTTACGTCCCTGCCGAAGACCGCTACGACCGCATGATTTACCGCCGCTGCGGCGCGTCCGGCCTGATGCTGCCGGCGGTCTCTCTTGGTCTGTGGCACAACTTCGGCCACGACACCCCGCATGAGACAAAGCAGGCCATCTGCCGCACCGCCTTCGATCAGGGCATCACCCATTTCGATCTGGCCAACAATTACGGCCCGCCCCCGGGCAGTGCCGAAGAGGCGTTCGGTGAGATCCTGAGAACCGATTTTCGCGGGCTGCGGGACGAGCTGATCATCTCGTCCAAGGCGGGCTACCTGATGTGGGGCGGCCCCTACGGCGAATGGGGCAGCCGCAAATCCCTGATCGCGTCCTGCGACCAGTCGCTGAAGCGGATGGGACTGGACTATGTCGATATCTTCTATTCGCACCGCTTCGATCCTGACACCCCGCTGGAAGAGACGATGAAGGCGCTGGATTACATCGTGCGGTCGGGCCGCGCGCTTTATGTCGGGCTGTCGTCCTACAATTCCGAAAAGACCCGGCAGGCTGTTGCAATTCTGAAAGACCTGGGCACGCCCTGCCTGATTCACCAGCCCAGCTACAACATCCTGAACCGCTGGGTCGAAACGGACGGGCTGAAGCAAACGCTGGCTGATCTTGGCATCGGCTCCATCGCCTTCACGCCGCTGGCGCAGGGCATCCTGACCCGGAAATACCTGAACGGCATCCCGCAGGGCAGCCGCGCCAGTCAGGGCAAATCCCTGGACCCTGCCGTCATCACCGAAGGCGCGCTGAATTCTGTGCGCGCCCTCGATGCAATGGCACAGGCGCGCGGCGAGACGCTTGCGCAAATGGCCATCGCCTGGGTGCTGCGCCACGGCGGCATCACCACCGCCCTGATCGGCGCATCCAGACCTGAACAGGTGGTCGATTGCTGCGGCGCCATCGGCAATCTGGAGTTCACGAAAGCCGAACTGGCGCAGATCAACCAGATCGCCGAGCAGAAGGACGTCAACCTTTGGGCAAGATCGGCACAGCTTGACTGACACGGCATGAAACCTGCCGGGCCGCGACGGCCCGGCAGGCAGGGATTGTGCGGGGCTCAGGCGGCCTTCTGCGCGCTGACTTCCATCAGCAGGCGTTCGGTCCGCGCCTCGTCAAGCTTGTTGTACAGCCGCTGTGATTCCTCATTGTCGCGCAATGTCTTGGTGATTGCGGCGGTAGAGTTGACCAGCATCAGTGCGGCCATGGCGTAAAAGCCCTTGGCGGCAAAGCTGGCTTCCAGAAAATAGATGCCGCCCGCCATCATCGAGGCACCGACCGCAAAGTTGAAATAGGTGAACAGGTTCCAGGCAGCCGATACTTTGCTTGGGGCATAGTCTTGCATGATACTCTCCGCTTGTTGCATGGGCCTGTGGCCCGTTCATGGTGAAAGTTCTGTGGTTTGGTTCCGTTGGCCGTCAGGGGCCGGGTTTCAGGGTGCCAGCGGCAGGTTTGCCGCCGGTGCCTGCTTGAGCCGCGCCAGAACCGCCGCTGCATCCGGGCGCAGGGGCGCGCCGCAGCCTGCGGCTGCCAGCCGGTCGCGTGTTGCATCGGCGCTGGTCCGCGCCGAAAGCTCGACTGCCGCATCGCGGGTGGCTGCCGCCATCGCCTGACGGTCCTGAATCCGGTTCAGGGTGGCTTCGGCATCGGACAGGCCCGCCGTCATCGTGACCGGGCCTTTTTTGTGCAGGCGCTGCGTGTGTTCCGTGGCAAGCGCCAGGCGCTGACCCCTCTGCAAGGCGCGCAGGCGGCTTTCACTTTCGGTCAGAACCTTGCGCAGGCGGGTGATCTCGGTCTGGTAGGTGGCAATGGCACGGTCGGTTGTGTCACGCTCTGCCTCAAGATGGGCAATGGCCCCGGCTGCCTCGACCGCCAGATCCTCGCGCCCCTTTTGCAGCGCCTCTTTGGCGCGCGCCTCCAGATCGCCAAGCTGCAGGGCAATCTGTTCGGCTGATTTCTTTTCGCGCTCGCAACAGGCCATCACCATCGCCACCGATTTGCGCCCCAGTTCAACCGACTGCGCACAGTCGCGCAGCTGCTGGCGCAGGATCGGCACGGAATTGGCATCCACAATGGCTTCGGCAGCGTCCTGGCTGCGCCCGCGAAACATCGTGACAAAAAGCTTCAGCATTGATACCTCCATTCGCATGAACATCGTTCACAAGGCAACCATGCCTGATTCGTGAACGTCGTTCAAGCTCTATCTTGAACGATGTTCAAGAAAAGAATGGAGACAGGATGGAAACCCAGGAGAAACCCGGCCGTGACACCCTGCGTCACCGTCTTGTTGATGCCGCCGAACGACGAATTGCAGAACAGGGGCTTGCCGGCCTGAAGGCAAGACAGGTCACAGCCGACGCCGGCTGCGCGCTGGGCGCGCTTTACAACGCCTTTGATGATCTTGATGACCTGGTCCTTCACGTCAACGCCCGAACGCTTGACCGCCTTGCCGCAGCTTTCGATGACGCAAGGAGGGGGGGTGAAGATGCCGAAGAAACCATGGCAGTTCTGGCCCGGACCTATGTACGTTTCGCGCTGGAAAACCGCATGCTGTGGTCTGCCGTCTTTGCGCTTGCGTTGCCCGAAGGGCGGTCAGCACCCGATTGGTACGTTGTCAGATACCGGGCGCTGATTGACCAGATTGTCGGCCCGCTTGCCACATTGCGCCCCGATCTTTCGCCGGATCAGCTGCAACTTCGTGCGCGCACCCTGTTCGCGGCGGTCCATGGTGTTGTCGGGCTGTTTCTGGACGCACGCTTTCTGGCCGTACCACAAGACCGGATCACACCAGAGGTGGCCGCCCTTGTCAAAGCCATGACACGGGGATTGTCGGCAGCGGATTGACACGGGCCATTTGCCGGGGCGGTGTGGCATTATCAAGGGCCGCAGGCCCTCGGGCATCGGCACCACCGTCAGCCTGAACGCCGCGCACCTGGCGTTTACGGCAGCCGCAGGATACCTGAACGGTATTCCGCAGGGTCGCCGCGCCCGTCGCGGAAAGCCGCTTGACCCTGACCTTATTGCCAATAGCGCGCCGATTTGCGTCCGCCCGCCAGACGCAATGGCACAGGCGCGCGGCCAGACGCTTGCCAAAATGGCAATCGCCTGGGTGCTGCGCCACGGCGGCATCACCACTGCCCTGATCGGCGCATCCAGACCTGAACAGGTGGTCGATTGCTGCGGCGCCATCGGCAATCCGGAGTTCACGAAAGCCGAACTGGCGCAGATCAATCAGATCGCCGAGCAGAAGGACATCAACCATTAGACGAAATCGGCAGGGCTTGACTGACACGTCCCAGAAGCGCTGCCGTGCCGGGGAAAGCCGGAAGGAATGGCGGGGCCTGGCCGCGGCAGTCGAAAGACTGTCTTGTCGCCCGCTTAAATGCGGCCTTAAGCTGTTACAGCGTAACTGGCTGACGGTCACGTGTCACTGGTTTCGGGGAAATGATTCACAAAGGCAGGCTGGTTCCTCTGGAAGCGCTGCGTGGCATTGCTGTATTGGTGATCGTTACGCAGCATGTGTTGCTTGCGTTCTCTCCAGCAACATCGGGCCTTCTGGCGGCGGACCGGACAGAGACAAGCATCATCGGCTCTTCCTGGTTCGTGCTGATGAACGGACCGGCCGCAATCACCTTCGGCTTCGTGCTGTCAGGCTTTGTGCTGTGCTGGGCCTTGTTCACCGAGGGCGATACCAACCGGGTTGCGCGCAGCTTTGCCAAGCGTCTGCCTCGGCTGGCGGGCCTTGTCATGCTGACGACGGCCGGCAGTTTTCTGCTGTTCCGGTACGGGCAGTACCACTTTGCCGAAGCGGGCGCGCTCAGCGACAGTGTCTGGCTGAAGAATTTCGGCTTCTCCGGCTGGACGACGGACTTTGAGCCAAGTCTGGAAGGCGCTTTGCTGGAAAGCGTTGCCACCTTCTTTATGCCCGTCTACACCTTCAACGGGTTGCTTTGGACCATGCAGCACACGTTGATCGGCGGCCTTGTTGTTCTGCCAACCGCGATGCTGCTGTCGCTTTCGCTGGGCTACCGTTGGGCAACTGCCGGGGCATTGTCCGTTCTGCTTGTGGCGGTGCTGCTCTATACAAGCTTCCTGTTTCCCTTCCTGGCAGGTGCCGCTCTGTGCTTTGTCCTGTCGCGGTACCGGCCCCGTCTGCCGATGATTCTGGCCCTTCCTGTCCTGGGGGCGGGCTTGTATCTGCTGGGCTTCCTGCTGCCGATGGGAACCTATACATGGGTGGCACAGGCCCCGCCGGCGCTGAAGGATTATGCGGCCACGCTTTTGCACAGCGCGGGATCGGCCTTGGTGATCGTTGCGGTCCTGTGCAGTGCCGGGCTTTACCGGCGGCTGGACCGCCGGATCTGGTGGGCACTTGGCCGCATCAGCTTTCCGCTGTTCCTGGTGCATCCCCTGGTCATATGCTCGGCGTCCAGCGAGGTTTACCTTGACCTTTCGGCACAGGGCACAGGCCCTGCGGCCCTGCTTGCGGCGATGTTCGCGGTCAGCTTCGGGCTGTCGATCCTGCTGTCGGTTCCACTTGCCTGGCTGGATCACCGCTGGTGCGCCTGGCTGGACGAAACGGCGCGGCAGCTGTTTCCGGATCAGGCGGCGCAGGCCGCCCCGGCACCGCCGCTTGCTGAAGTTGCGCCGCCGCGAAAGTCCCCGGCGATCAGCATGGACAATGTGGTTGATCTTCGGCCGCCGCCCTTGGCACGCCCCATGGCACCGCCTATGGATGTTGCCTCAGCCGGTTAGGGGACGTCGGGGTCAGGGGAATGGCAACTGAAGACAGCGCTGCAATGGCCGTCGAGCCTTTGCTTCATACCGTTGATTCCGGGATCATGCAGCCCAACACCCTGACCGAGCTTGGCTTTTGCCTCATTATCGCGGTCATCATGATTTCCGTGCATGGATGGTGCGTCGGTTCTGTTTCGCAACGCTTCGCCACCAGACTGGAAACTCTCTCCAGAACCGCCCCCGGCTGGCGCATCAGCCTGCTTGTCAGCGGCACCATTGCAAGTCTGGCCCTGGTGCATCTGCTGGAAACACTGATCTGGGTTTTCCCGATCTGGTGGATGGGGCTTATTCCGACATTCCGTGAGACGTATCTTTATGTTCTGGAAGCTTACACAACCTTGGGGAAGGGCCATGTGTCCCTGCCCGCAGACTGGCATCTTGTCGGACCGATGATTGCTATTTCGGGGCTGTTCACCTTCAGCTGGACCGGATCGGTGCTGGTCTATGTCATGACCGAATCCAGCAAAAGGCATGCGCACCGGGTCCATGCCGCTACGCTGTCGCGCGCGTACGGAACCGTACGGGAAGAAGTGGCTCAGGAGATTGAGGCCAGACCAAAGCCCTGATCGCGGCGCGCCACAGCGACCGGGGCGTCAGGCCGCCGACCGCTTGATGCTGGCCGTCACGTAATTGCACGACAGGTCGCGGGCAGACAGGCCCCAGCTCCAGCCCAGCGGGCTGAAGACCATGCCCTTGCGGTCCACCGGATCAAGGCCTGCCTGCCGGATCAGATCGAAAAGCTCGTCCGGGGTGATGAACTTGGTCCAGTCATGCGTGCCTTTTGGCAGCCAGCGCATCACATGTTCGGCACCGATGATCGCCATCAGATAGCTTTTCGGGTTCCGGTTCAGGGTTGAGCAGATCATCAGCCCGCCGGGTTTCAGCAACTGCCGGCAGGCCGTCAGATAGGCCAGAGGGTCCGACACATGTTCGACCACTTCCATGTTCAGCACCACATCGAACTCTTCGCCCGCCGCTGCCAGCTCTTCCGCGGTGGTGTGGCGATAGTCGATGTCCAGCCCCGCCCGTTCGGCGTGCAGCCGCGCGACCGGAATGTTGCGCGGTGCGGCATCCGCGCCCACCACCCTTGTCCCCAGCCGCGCCATCGGTTCGCTCAGCAGCCCGCCGCCGCAGCCGATGTCCAGCAGGCGCAAACCTGCGAAAGGCGCAGGATGGGCCAGGTCGCGGTCAAACTCGGCCGAAATCTGGCTGGTGATGTAATCCAGCCGACAGGGATTGAGCATGTGCAGCGGCTTGAACTTGCCCGCCGGGTTCCACCATTCGGCTGCCATCGCTTCGAATTTGGCAACTTCGGCCGGATCGACGGTGTTTGTCATGGTGAATTCCTTGCGGTTTGGCCCGTGGCAGGGCAGGGTCGCCATATTATATAGGTTGGTCATGGATCAAAGATCAGGCCAAAAGCGCGCAGTCGAGTTTCTGTATCCGCCGATCGACCCTTTCGATCAGCGTGTGATCGATATGGCCGACGGGCATCGCATTTATACCGAACAATGCGGCAACCCGCATGGCATTCCGGTTGTGGTCCTGCATGGCGGGCCGGGGGGCGGATGCAGCCCGGCGATGCGGCGGTACTTCGACCCCGGCGTGTTCCGCGTGATCCTGTTCGACCAGCGCGGCTGTGGCCGGTCGCGGCCCCATGCCAGCGTTCATGCCAACACGACCTGGGACCTGGTGGCGGATATCGAAGTGATCCGCATGGCGCTGGGCATCGACCGCTGGATCTGTTTCGGTGGCAGCTGGGGGGCGACGCTGGCGCTGATCTATGCCATCAGCCATCCGGACCGCGTGGCGCATCTGGTGCTGCGCGGGGTTTTCCTGATGACCCGCGCCGAGTTGGACTGGTTCTATGGCGGCGGTGTGGGGGCGTTCTTTCCCGACCTGTGGGAGCGCTTCGTGGCACCCATACCCCAGGAAGAGCGCGGCGATCTGATCGGGGCCTATCACCGGCGCCTGTTTTCGGGCAACCTGATGGAGGAAAGCCGGTTCGGGCGTACCTGGGCAGGCTGGGAAAATGCGCTGGCTTCGATCAACAACGAAGGTGCGACGGGCGAAAGCCCGGCGGAATATGCCCGCGCCTTTGCCCGTCTGGAAAACCATTTCTTCCGGCATGCCGGTTTTCTGGAGCGTGACGGCTGGATCCTGTCCGAGCGTCACCGGATCGAGCATATCCCCGCCACCATCATTCAGGGGCGGCTTGACATGATCTGCCCGCCGCGCGCCGCCTGGGACCTGGCGCAAGGGTGGGCAAAGGCCGACCTGCGGATCATTCCGCTGGCGGGCCATGCCTTGTCAGAGCCGGGGATTTCGGCCGAACTGGTGCGGGTGATGGACGGGCTGCGATAAGCCTGTCCGCGAGAAGGACCGGGACGATCAGCGCAAGGGCAGCCAACGGGAAAAGGCCCGCCGCGTCGGCATGTTGCCTTCCGGCGCGGGCAGTGCCGCCCCTTCGGCAGGCGGGCCCGCAGACAGACATGTCCTGACCGTCAGATTGTTTCCGCCCGTCCTTTGCCGGGATCAAGCAGCTTCTGTGGGTGATCCGGTGTCGCAGCGCCTGGCTTGCGTTCTGCGCATGGTCCGGAGGGTGGCCCCCCTGCGGCCAAAACAACGGGCGCGACCGGGGGTTGCGGATTTGGCGCGTCTGGCCTATATCCCGTGCAACACAGGTGTGCCGGGGTCCAAACCCGGTGCCCACCGGACCTATACAACGGGCCCGACGGCCCGTTTTTCATTTTCTGGAACACATATGTCCGATCTTGTCGCCAAAACCGCCATCGACCGCCGCCTGGCGGGGATTGTTCAGCCGGTCATCGAAGGCCTTGGGTTTGAACTGGTCCGGGTCCGACTGATGGGTGGGCGCACGCCGACGTTGCAGATCATGGCAGACCGGCCCGGGGGCGGCATTGTCGTGGATGACTGCGCGCGCATTTCCACCGCTGTATCGGCGGTGCTGGATGTGGAAGACCCGATCGAGGACAATTATTCCCTGGAAGTATCATCCCCCGGCATCGACCGCCCGCTGACCCGGCTGAAGGATTTCGAGGACTGGGCCCATTACGAGGCGCGGGTGGAAACCACCGAACTGATCAACGGCCGACGCCGGTTCAAGGGTATGTTGCGCGGCACCGAAGGCGACGAGATTCTGATCGAGATCGAAGAAGCCGGCGCACCCCTGACCATCGGGCTGAAGTTCGACTGGCTTTCGGATGCCAAGCTGATCCTGACGGAAGCGCTGATTGCCGAAATGCTGCATCAGCGCAAGGCCGGCGAGCTCGACGATGAAACCGAGTTCGACGAGATCGACCATTCCGTTGGCGAAGACGAGGCCGAAGACGGCCTTGACGCGCCCGAAACAAGACACTGATCACCCACGGAGAGTACCGACATGGCGATAACCTCTGCCAACCAGCTTGAACTTCTGCAAACCGCCGAGGCGGTTGCCCGCGAGAAGATGATCGACCCCAACCTGGTGATCCAGGCGATGGAGGAATCGCTCGCCCGTGCGGCGAAGTCGCGCTACGGCGCAGAGATGGACATCCGGGTGAAGATCGACCGCAAGACAGGTCGCGCCGGTTTTTCGCGCATCCGGACCGTGGTTGAAGATGATGGCGTCGAGAATTATCAGGCACAGCTGACCGTGGCGCAGGCCCGGTCTTTCCTTGCCGATCCCAAGGTCGGCGATGAGGTGATTGACGAGGTTCCCCCCGTTGATCTGGGCCGGATCGCGGCACAGTCCGCCAAGCAGGTGATCCTGCAGAAGGTGCGCGAAGCCGAGCGTGACCGCCAGTTCGAGGAATTCAAGGACCGCAAGGGCCAGATCCTGAACGGTGTGGTCAAGCGCGAGGAATACGGCAACATCATCGTTGACCTGAACGGGCGCGGCGAGGCCATCCTGCGCCGGAACGAGAAGATCGGGCGCGAAAGCTACCGCATCGGCGACCGCATCCGGTCCTATATCAAGGATGTGCGCCGCGAGGCGCGCGGCCCGCAGATTTTCCTGTCGCGCACCGCGCCCGAGTTCATGGCCGAGCTGTTCAAGATGGAAGTGCCCGAGATCTACGACGGCATCATCGAGATCAAGGCCGTGGCGCGCGATCCGGGCAGCCGGGCCAAGATCGCCGTGATTTCCTATGAAAGCTCCATCGATCCGGTCGGGGCCTGCGTGGGGATGCGCGGCAGCCGGGTTCAGGCCGTGGTCAACGAGTTGCAGGGCGAGAAGATCGACATCATCCCGTGGAACAAGGATCAGGCAACCTTTCTTGTGAATGCGCTGCAACCGGCAGAGGTCAGCAAGGTCGTGATCGACGAGGAGGCGGGGAAGATCGAAGTCGTGGTTCCCGACGAGCAGCTGTCGCTGGCCATTGGCCGGCGCGGGCAGAACGTGCGTCTGGCCAGCCAGCTGACGGGCCTTGATATCGACATCATGACCGAATCCGACGAAAGCGCCCGTCGTCAGGCCGAGTTCACCGAGCGGACCAACCTGTTCATCGAGACGCTGGACATCGACGAGATGATGGCGCAGCTGCTGGTGTCCGAAGGGTTCACCAACCTCGAGGAAGTGGCTTACGTCGATCTGGACGAGTTGCTGTCGATTGACGGCTTCGACGAGGCGACCGCAGCCGAACTTCAGGCGCGCGCCCGCGACAATCTGGAAGCTGCGAACCAGAAGGCGCTGGAAAGCGCCAGGGCGCTGGGCGTGGACGACAGCCTGATCACTTTCGAAGGGCTGACCCCGCAGATGCTGGAAGCGCTGGCCAAGGACAACATCAAGACGCTGGAAGATTTCGCGACCTGCGCCGACTGGGAACTGGCCGGCGGCTGGACAACCGAGAACGGTCAGCGCAAGAAGGACGAAGGCGTGCTGGAAAAGTTCGACGTCTCGCTGGAAGAGGCACAGCATCTGGTGATGACTGCACGGGTCATGCTGGGCTGGGTCGATCCGACCGCAGCAGACGATTATGTCGATGAAGAAACCGCGGCCGAAGACGAAGACGAGGAGGCCAGAGCCTGAAAGACGGTTCCGGAAACGCACCCATGACACGCGGCGGCAAGGACAGGGACGGGGGCGACCCGGAACGCAAATGCATCGTCACGGGTGACGTTCAGCCGAAAGCAGGTCTTGTGCGTTTCGGCCTGGGTCCCGATATGCAGGTGGTGCCGGATATTCTGGCCCGCCTGCCCGGGCGTGGCATCTATGTGACGGCGGATCGGGATGCCATCCTCAAGGCTTCGGCCAAGGGCCTGTTCTCGCGTGCGGCCAAGCAGCCTGTCACCGTGTCGCCGATGCTTGCCGATGAGGTCGAGGCGCAGCTTGCGCGGCGTGTGGTCGAATTGATCTCGCTGTGCCGCAAGGCCGGCTTGGCGGTGGTCGGCTTCGAAAAGGTGAAGGACTGGCTTGCAAAGGGTCAGGCAGGGATTCTGATCCAGGCCAGCGACGGGTCTGAACGCGGCAAGACCAGGCTGCATGCGCCGGGTGGACAGGAAACCTTCATCGGTTGTCTGACCGCCTGGGAATTGGGTTTGGCTTTCGGACGTGAACATGCAATACACGGCGCGCTTGCGGCTGGCGGACTTACAACACGTGTTGTAGAGGAAGCGTCGCGGCTTGCGGGTATGCGCAAGCAGTTGGGCGGCACGGTCGCATCGAAGGATACGAAGAACGCATGAGCGATACTGACGGCAAGAAACCGCTTGGCCTTGGCGGCCCTCGTTCCGGACAGGTGAAGCAAAGCTTCAGCCACGGTCGGACGAAGAACGTCGTGGTCGAGACCAAGCGCAAGCGGGTGGTCGTCCCGAAGCCCGGCACAGCCGGGGTGCCCGGGGCTGCGGGGACGGCGTCGCATCTTGGTGATCCGTCGAAACGGCCTGCCGGCATCTCTGACGCAGAGATGGAACGGCGTCTTGCCGCGCTGCGCAATGCCAAGGCCCGCGAGGCCGGCGAAGCGTTGCAGCGTGCGGCAGAAGAGGTTGCCCGCGAAGAGGAACGTCAGCGCAAACGCGAGGAAATCGAGGCGAAAGAGCGCGAAGAGCGCGAACGCGCCGCGGCCCAGCGCCAGAAGGTGGAAGAAGAAGAACGCGCCCGGGCGCTGGCCGAGGTGAAAGCAAGCCGGGCCGAAGACGCCAGGAAGCCGCAGGTCACGTCCAGGACACAGTCGCGCGATGAGGCGCCCGGCCGTACGGCTGCTGCCGCCGTGCAGGCACCGGCTTCGGCCAAGCCTGGCCTGAGCCCGCGCAAGACCGACCGGGAACGGGAAGAGCGTGATCGGGATGCCCGGGCCAAGGCCAAGGGCAGCGAGGATGTGCGCCGCGCCGGCAAACTGACCCTGAATGATGCGCTGGCCGGCGAGGGCGGGCGCACGCGCAGCCTTGCCGCCATGAAGCGCAAGCAGGAAAAGGCCCGTCAGAAGGCGATGGGCCAGAACATGCGCGCCGAAAAGATGGTGCGCGACGTTCAGCTTCCCGAGACCATCGTGGTGCAGGAACTGGCGAACCGCATGGCGGAACGCGCCGCAGATGTCGTCAAGGCGCTGATGAAAATGGGCATGATGGTGACGATGAACCAGACCATCGATGCAGATACCGCCGAACTGGTCATCGAGGAATTCGGTCACCGTGCGGTCCGCGTTTCGGACAGCGATGTCGAACAGGTCATCGACCAGGTTCAGGACAGCGATGAAAACCGGGTCTCGCGCCCGCCGATCGTGACCATCATGGGCCATGTCGATCATGGCAAGACGTCGCTTCTGGACGCGATCCGCAAGACCAGCGTCGTTTCCGGCGAAGCGGGCGGCATTACCCAGCATATCGGGGCCTATCAGGTGACGACGGACCAGGGTGCCACGCTGACCTTCCTGGATACGCCCGGCCATGCCGCGTTCACGTCGATGCGTGCGCGCGGTGCCAATGTGACCGATATCGTCATCCTCGTGGTTGCGGCGGATGATGCCGTGATGCCCCAGACCATCGAGGCGATTGCCCATGCCAAGGCGGCAAAGGTGCCGATGATCGTGGCGATCAACAAGATTGACAAGAAATCGGCCAATCCGGCAAAGGTGCGCACCGACCTGCTGCAGCACGATGTGGTCGTGGAACAGATGTCGGGTGATGTGCTGGATGTCGAGGTGTCGGCCGTAACCGGCCAGGGCCTTGACGGGCTTCTGGAAGCCATTGCGCTGCAGGCCGAAATTCTGGACCTGAAGGCCAATCCGACGCGGGCGGCGTCGGGTGCCGTGATCGAAGCCAAGCTGGATGTGGGACGCGGGCCGGTGGCCACCGTTCTGGTGCAGAACGGCACGCTGAGAAAGGGCGACATCTTTGTCGTGGGCGAGCAGTGGGGCAAGGTCCGGTCACTGATCAACGACAAGGGCGAGCGCGTGGACGAAGCCGGGCCTTCGGTTCCGGTCGAGGTTCTGGGCCTGAACGGGACACCACAGGCAGGCGATACCCTGAACGTTGTGGAGACCGAAGCGCAGGCCCGCGAAATCGCCGATTACCGCGAGAAGACGGCCAGGGACAAGCGCGCGGCAGCCGGGGCGGCGACGACGCTGGAACAGTTGATGGCGAAAGCCAAGGCCGACAAGAAGGTTTCGGAACTGCCGGTTGTGGTGAAGGCCGACGTCCAGGGGTCGGCCGAGGCGATCCTGCAGGCGATGGAAAAGATCGGCAACGATGAGGTGCGCGTGCGCGTGCTGCATTCGGGTGTGGGTGCCATCACCGATTCGGACGTGGGCCTTGCCGAGGCGAGCGGTGCGCCGATCATCGGATTCAACGTGCGGGCCAATGCCAGCGCGCGAACCAGTGCCAACCAGAAGGGCGTTGAGATCCGCTATTACAGCGTGATCTATGACCTGGTGGATGATGTGAAGGCGGCGGCATCGGGCCTGCTGAAGGCGGAAGTGCGCGAAACCTTCATTGGCTATGCGACCATCAAGGAAGTCTTCAAGGTGTCCAACGTGGGCAACGTCGCAGGCTGTATCGTGACCGAAGGCGTTGCGCGCCGGTCGGCCGGGGTTCGCCTGCTGCGCGACAATGTCGTGGTCCATGAAGGCACGCTGAAGACGCTCAAGCGGTTCAAGGACGAGGTCAAGGAAGTGCAGTCCGGTCAGGAATGCGGTATGGCCTTTGAGAATTATGACAACCTGCGGGCAGGCGATGTGATCGAGATTTTCGAACGCGAAGAGGTTGAGCGTCGGCTTGCCTGATCGTCTGGTCGGGGCCGGAAACGACAAGGCCGGGCGGTTCTGCCCGGCCTTGTCGTTTGGCTCCCGCCCGTTCAGGACTTGCGGGGTCCGGCAACAGAAACCGTCAAAGCCAGTCGCGCAGGATCGCAACCAGCGGCAGATCGGCGGGCGGCATGGGATAATCGCGCAGGGACCCCGGGCGAACCCAGGCCAAGGCCTGACCCTCGTGCGGCGTGGCGGTGCCTTGCCATCTGCGGCAGACGAAAAGCGGCATCAGCAGATGAAACTCCGGGTAGGCATGGCTGGCAAAGGTCAGCGGCGCAAGGCAGCTTTGCCAGGTGTCTATGCCCAGCTCTTCCTTCAGTTCCCGGATCAAGGCGGCCTCGGGCGTTTCGCCCGGTTCAACCTTGCCGCCCGGAAATTCCCAAAGGCCTGCCATCGATTTGCCTTCGGGGCGCTGGGCCAGCAGCACGCGCCCGTCAGGATCGATCAGGGCAACCGCTGAAACAAGAACAATCTTCACGACCGGTAGTCGGCATTGATGTCGATGTAGCGGTGCGTCAGGTCGCAGGTCCAGATTGTGCGGCTGGCCCTGCCAAGACCCAGGTCGATGCCGATCACCAGGTTCTGCCGCAGCATATAGGCTGCGCCGTCTTCCTCGCGGTAGGCCGGGTTGCGCCAGCCCTTTTCCGCCACAAGAATATCCCCGAACCGGATCGACAGGCGGTCGCGGTCCGCCTCGGCCCCCGATTTTCCCACCGCCGCCACGATGCGGCCCCAGTTCGGGTCCTGTCCGGCGATGGCGGTCTTGACCAGGGGCGAGTTCGCCACGGCCATTCCGACGCGATGCGCATCCTCTGGGCTGACAGCACCGGTGACCCGGATTTCAACGAATTTTGTTGCCCCTTCGCCATCCCGGATCACCTGATGCGCCAGATCCATCATCACGCTGCGCAGGGCGGCTTCGAAGGGTTTCGCGGCAGGTGAACGCGCCGTGATGTCTGCGGCAGTGCTTTTGCCGGTGGCCGCAATAATCAGCGCGTCCGAGGTGGATGTGTCGCTGTCCACGGTGATTGCGTTGAAAGTGTCACCGATCTGGCGCGACAGCATCTTTTGCAGCAGCGACGGGGCGATCCTTGCATCGGTGAAGATATAGACCAGCATGGTCGCCATATCAGGTGCGATCATGCCCGACCCCTTGGCAATTCCGGCTATCCTGATCTGGCCACCTTCGCCCGCGACGGTGGCCGCAGCCCCCTTGGGAAAGGTATCGGTTGTCATGATGGCGCGGGCGGCCCCCGCAATGCCGCCACCGGACAGATTTGCAACAAGGTCAGGTATCTTGCCGGTAATCCGCTCGAACGGCAGGGGTTCGCCGATAACCCCGGTGGAGGACGAGAATACCCGGCCCGCCGGCACGTCCAGCGCCGCCGCGACGGCATCGGTAATGGCCCGCACCGCAGATTGGCCTGCGGCCCCGGTGAAGGCGTTCGAGTTGCCGGAGTTGACGATGATGGCGGCCCCCGAGCCTGGCGGCACCTTTCTGGCCAGCTTTTCCTGACAATCCCGGATGCAGGCCGCACGGGTAGAGGACCGGGTGAAGGCCCCGGCAACCGAGGTGCCGGGGGCAAGACGCACCAGCATCACATCGGTGCGGTTGGCATAGCGGACACCTGCCGCCACCGCCGCAAACTCCACGCCCGTGATCTGCGGCAGGTCAGGAAAGGCTGCGGGTGCCAGGGGCGAGACGGGGGTGGGGGCCTTGGCCGGTGTCGGGGCGGCGGGTACCCCGGAATTGGGTGCTTGCAGCCTGCGTACCGTTTTCTTCAGTGCTTTTGCTTCGGCCTTCCAATCGGTCTTGCCCATGCCCGTCTCCGCCCAGGATCACTTGTCGAAAAGTGTTTCGCTGCGCACGACGCCGGGGTCAATCCCTTCGACACGGGTGATGGTTGCCGCCCCGGTTATGGCGGCGACATGCGCCTCGATGGCCTGACGCTGCAATTCTGCCGAAATATCGGCGCGCACATCGGCCAGCGGCGGTGCCGCAGCATCGCGCGTTTCCGCAAGACGGATCAGGTGCCAGCCGAACTGGGTCTGCACCGGGGCCGAAACCTGGCCGGGCTGAAGGCTGATCACCGCGTCTTCAAAGGGCTTCACCATCATGCCGGGCCCGAACCAGCCAAGGTCGCCGCCGCCTGCCGCCGAACCATCGGTAGAGTTTGCCTTGGCCAGCCCGGCGAAATCGGCACCGCCATCCAGCTGGGCCTTCAAATCCTTGGCCTGTTCTTCGGTTTCAACCAGGATGTGCGACGCGCGATATTCGGTCACCGGGGCGGCACCCTTGTATTTCGCGTCATAGGCGGCCTGGATCGTGGCATCGGTTACGGCGGTGGCGACGACCGCCTGCAGGGCTGCGCCGGAAACATAGGTCCGGCGCTGATTGGCGATCATCACCTCATCGCGGGCCGTCAGCTTGTCTTCCTGTGACTGGGCAAGGGCGGTCTGCTGGATCAGCTGTTCCAGGATGCCATTGAACAGCACATCATCGGCAAGGGCCTGATATTCCTGGGGCAGAGTCTCGCGCAGGGCAACAACCTGGCCAAGGGTGATGTCAGCCCCGTTCACTGTGGCCACCACGGTCTGTGCGGTTTCACCTTCGGCATGGCCGGGCACGGCCAAGACCGCCGACAGCGCCAGGCTCAGGGCCAGGACCGGCCGGAACCCCGTCGAATTCACCATCTCACACTCTCCTGATCGTGCCGCACTCTCGTGCGACGTTGACAGTCTGGCCCCATCCCCTTACATCGCACAGGTCGCGTGAGACGGGACGCCTTTGGGCTTCTTGGCCCTTCTACGGAAGGCGGTGGAGGCGGGCAAGGCCCGGGCCTCACACGATCTTGTCAGGAACGACCAGGCGGAGAAAACATGCTGGGTCTCGGAACGCTCGCGCGGAAGGTCTTCGGCACGCCGAATGACCGCAAGGTCAAGTCTGTCCGCCCGCTTGTGGCGCAGATCAACGCGCTGGAGCCGCAGTTCGCCGCGCTGAGCGATGAGGAGATCATCGCCAAGACCGCAGAATTCAAGGAACGGGTGGCCAAGGGCGAAAGCCTGGAGGCGTTGCTGCCCGAAGCCTTCGCCAATTGCCGCGAGGCCGCGCGCCGCGCTTTGGGTCTGCGGGCCTTTGATGTACAGCTCAAGGGCGGCATCTTCCTGCATCAGGGCAATATCGCCGAGATGAAGACGGGCGAGGGCAAGACCCTTGTCGCCACTTTTCCGGCCTATCTCAATGCCCTGACCGGCAAGGGCGTGCATGTGGTCACGGTGAACGACTATCTGGCAAAGCGCGACGCCGAGTGGATGAGCAAGGTCTACGGCGCGCTGGGGCTGACGACGGGTGTCGTCTATCCCTTTCAGCCGGATGCGGACAAGCGCGAGGCCTACCGGGCCGATATCACCTATGCCACCAACAACGAACTGGGCTTTGATTACCTGCGCGACAACATGAAGGGTGCCATCGAAGAGATGGCGCAGCGCGGGCATTACTTTGCCATCGTCGACGAGGTGGACAGCATTCTGGTGGACGAGGCGCGCACGCCGCTGATCATTTCCGGCCCATCGCAGGACCGGTCTGATCTGTATATCAGCGTGGACAAGCTGATCCCCAAGCTGTCGCCCGAGCATTACAAGGTGGATGAAAAGACCCGCAACGTGACCTACACGGATGAGGGCAACGAGGTGATCGAGCAGCTGTTGCGCGATGCCGGGCTGCTGTCGGCCGAGGCTTCGCTGTATGATCCCGAAAGCACGACGCTGGTGCACCATGTGACGCAGGCGCTGCGCGCGCACACGTTGTTCAACCGCGACCAGCAATACATCGTGCGCGACGGCGAGGTGATGCTGATCGACGAATTCACCGGGCGCATGATGAAGGGTCGCCGCCTGTCGGACGGGCTGCATCAGGCGATCGAGGCGAAAGAAGGCGTGAAGATCCAGCCCGAAAACACCACGCTGGCCAGCGTGACCTTTCAGAATTACTTCCGGCTGTACGAAAAGCTTGCAGGAATGACCGGCACGGCATCGACCGAGGCCGAAGAATTCATGGAAATCTACAAGCTGGGTGTGGTGGAAGTGCCCACCAACCGGCCCATTGCCCGTGTGGACGAACACGATCAGGTCTATCGCACGGCCCGCGAGAAATACGAAGGTGTGGTCAAGGCGATCCACGAGGCAAATGCCAAGGGCCAGCCCATTCTGGTGGGCACGACCAGCATCGAGAAATCCGAAGCCCTGTCGGCCCTGTTGACCAAAGAGGGCATCCCCCACAATGTGCTGAACGCCCGCCAGCACGAGCAGGAAGCGCAGATCGTGGCGGATGCCGGCAAGTTCGGCGCAGTCACCATCGCCACCAATATGGCCGGTCGCGGCACCGATATCCAGTTGGGCGGCAATGTCGAGATGAAGGTGCTCGAGGCGCTGGCCGCCGATCCGCATCTGCACCCCGACGAGGTGCGCGCGCGCATTGAAGGCGAACATGCCGACGAAAAGCGGCGCGTGATCGAGGCGGGCGGCCTGTTTGTTCTGGCGACGGAACGCCACGAAAGCCGCCGGATCGACAACCAGCTGCGCGGCCGGTCGGGCCGCCAGGGCGACCCGGGCCGGTCCAGCTTTTTCCTGTCGCTGGAAGACGATCTGATGCGGATCTTCGGCAGCGAACGTCTGGACAAGGTCCTGTCGACACTGGGCATGAAGGAAGGCGAGGCGATCGTTCACCCCTGGGTCAACAAATCGCTGGAAAAGGCACAGGCCAAGGTTGAAGGCCGCAACTTCGACATCCGCAAGCAGCTTCTCAAGTTCGACGATGTGATGAACGATCAGCGCAAGGTCATCTTCGGCCAGCGGCTGGAAATCATGCAGGCCGGGGAACTTTCGGAAATCGTGCGGGACATGCGGCATCAGGTGATCGACGACCTGGTCGATCAGAACCTGCCGCCCAAGGCCTATGCCGATCAGTGGGATACCGGGGGGCTTAACGCTGCCTGCCGCGAATGGATGGGCATTGATCTGCCGATTGCGGCCTGGGCTGCCGAAGAGGGCGTGGATCAGGACGTTATCCGCGACCGGATCGTCGAGGCATCGGACAGCATGATGGCCGAAAAGCTTGCCGCCTTCGGTGCCGAGACGATGAAGACCATCGAAAAGCAGCTTTTGCTGCAAACCATCGACGCGAAATGGCGCGAGCACCTGCTGCGGCTTGAACATCTGCGGTCGGTCGTGGGCTTTCGCGGTTATGCGCAGCGCGACCCGCTGAACGAATACAAGTCCGAAGCCTTCCAGTTGTTCGAGACGATGCTGAATTCGCTGCGGCTGGACGTTACGCAGAAGCTGTCGCAGGTCCGGCCCATCAGCAAGGAAGAGCAAGAGCAGCTTGTGGCGCAGTTCTTGGCGCAACAGCAGGCTGCGGCGGCTGCGCCGCGCGCGGCGGTGGCACCGGCCCTTGCGCCGGCGCTCGCCATTGCAGGCACGGGCGATGTTGGTCCGGTGGCCGTTGCCGACCGCGTGCCGCTGATCGCCGGTTTCGACGCGGCGGACCCGGCGACCTGGGGCGCACCGGCCCGCAACGCGCCTTGCCCCTGCGGGTCCGGCGACAAGTTCAAATACTGCCACGGCCGCATGATCTGACGTGATCGGCGAAGGTCGGGCCGGTACCGCCGCCCGGCGTGCCTTGGCGAAAACCTGCGGTCCGGGCCCCTTGGCCGCAACGCTGAACCTGGCAAAAGGGGCGTTGCCCTGTCCGACCGGTCCGTCACGATGCCCGGCTGAAATATCGCAGATCGCCTTCTTCTGTCGAGGAAACCCTGTGCCGGTCATGACACCCGCCCCTGCAAACCGAAGGCAGGGATCAGGCTTGATTGACCGCGACTTGCACGGCGCGGCGGTTTCGACATGACGACCGCTGACGCGGCTTTTGCGCAGCCTCTGCGCCCGGCCAGGGGGGTGCCCGGCGTCTGCACCGAAGGCCTGATCGGGCGGCAGCAGACCCGCAGGGTCAAGGTCCGGCTGCGCCCGTCTATCTAAAGGTAGCGCAGCGCCCTGAAGCTGACCTCGCGCGACTTTCCGACGATCAGATGATCATGAAGGGTGATGCCCAGCACGGCCGCCGCATTCTGGATCTGGGTTGTCATCGCGATGTCCGCTTCGGACGGGGTCGGGTCACCCGATGGATGGTTATGGACAAGGATCAGCGCGCTGGCGTTCAGTTCCAGCGCGCGCTTGACCACCTCGCGCGGGTAGACCGGAACATGGTCGACCGTGCCCTGCGACTGTTCCTCGTCCGCGATCAGAACATTCTTGCGGTCAAGGAAGAGGATGCGGAATTGTTCGGTTTCCCGGTGCGCCATGGCGGTATGGCAGTAATCCAAGAGCGCATCCCAGGACGACAGCACGGGGCGGTGCATGATGCGCGACCGTGCCATGCGCTGGGCCACCGCCTCGATCAGCTTCAATTCCTGAATCACCGCTTCGCCCACGCCGGGAATGGCGGCCAGGCGGGCGGCAGGGGCAGTGACGACGCGGTTGATGTCGCCGAACGTCTCCAGCAGCAGGCGGGCCAGGGGCTTTACGTCATGCCGGGGGATGGCGCGGAACAGGATCAGTTCAAGCAATTCGTATTCGGGCATGGCCGCCGCCCCGCCTTCCATGAAGCGGGTGCGAAGCCGCTTGCGGTGATCCCTGAGATAAGACGGCAGACGGCCCGCCAGCGGATTGTCAGGCACCGTGCCGTCATCATCCTGCGGATCAGCCGGAAGAAACAGCGGCAGGCGTGCTTCACGGAAAGAGGGCGGTCTGGTCATGCCGGCAATTTGGCGCAGACAGGGTGAACGAATGGTTAACCGCCGTCATCCCGGTGAGAAAATCCTGCCAAAACCGGGTGGATTTGGCAGGGCCGGGGTATCAGCCCTTCATCCCGTCCCAGAAGGTTTTCACCTTGGAGAAGAACGAAGTCCCTTCGGGGTTGTTGTCTTCCGACAGCTTTTCGAACTCGCGCAGCAGGTCTTTCTGGCGGCTGGTCAGATTGACCGGGGTTTCCACCGCCAGTTCGATCAGCATGTCACCGCTGCCGCCCCCGCGCAGGGCAGGCATACCTTTGGCGCGCAGGCGCATCTGCTTGCCGGTCTGGCTGCCCGCAGGCACCTTGACGCGGCTTTTTCCGCCGTCGATGGTTGGCACCTCGACCTCGCCGCCCAGTGCTGCGGTGGTGATGCTGACCGGAACGCGGCAGAACAGGTGGACGCCGTCGCGCTGGAAAAGCGGATGGTCCTTGACCTCGATGAAGATGTAAAGATCGCCCGTCGGGCCGCCGCGCAAACCGGCCTCGCCCTCGCCGGCAAGGCGGATGCGGGTGCCGGTTTCAACGCCTGCGGGGATATTCACCGACAGGGCGCGTTCCTTTTCGGTACGTCCGGCACCGCCACAGGCCCGGCAGGGGTTCTTGACGATCCGGCCCATACCGCCACAGGTCGGGCAAGTGCGTTCGACCGTGAAGAAACCCTGTTGCGCCCGTACTTTGCCCATGCCCGAACAGGTCGGGCAGGTGACAGGTTCCGCACCGCCTTCGGCCCCGGTGCCCCGGCAGACCTCGCAGGCCACCGAGGCGGGAACATTGATGGTCTTCTGGATGCCGCCATAAGCGTCTTCCAGTGACACGCGCAGGTTGTAGCGCAGGTCAGAGCCGCGCTGCGCGCGGCTGCGTCCGCCGCCCGCAGCGCCGCGCCCGCCCATGAAATCGCCGAACAGGTCTTCGAACACATCCGAGAATGCAGAGGCGAAATCGCCCTGACCGGCACCACCACCGCCGCCCGGGCCACGCCCGCCTTCGAAGGCCGCATGACCATAGCGGTCGTAGGCGGCCTTTTTGTCGGCGTCCTTCAGCGTGTCGTAAGCTTCGTTGACTTCCTTGAACTGCGCCTCGGCAGCCGGATTGTCGGAATTGCGGTCGGGGTGCAGTTCCTTGGCCTTGCTGCGGTAGGCCTTCTTCAGCTCTTCAGCCGAAGCGGTGCGCGGCACGCCGAGAATCTCGTAGAAATCGCGTTTTGCCATGGCAAACCCCTTTGGCCAACAGATCGAAGGCGGCCTTGACCCAGGCCGCCTTCAGTCCGGTTCTTGCGGGCTTACTTCCGCTTGTTTTCGCCAAGGTCTTCAAAATCGGCATCGACGATGTCATCGTCGACACCGCGCGGGGCATCGGGATCGGCATTGTCGGAGTCGGCCTGGCTTGCCTTGTAGATGGCTTCGCCCAGGCGCATCGCAGCTTCGGTCAGGTTCTGGATGCCACCCTTGATCTTGCCCGTGTCGTCGGACTTGAGGGTTTCTTCCAGCGCGCCCATCGCAAGTTCAATGGCCTCCACGGTGGACGGGTCCACCTTGTCGCCATGTTCTTCAAGCGACTTCCTGGTCGAATGCAACAGGCTTTCGGCCTGGTTGCGCGCCTCGACCAGTTCGCGGCGGGCCTTGTCGGCGTCGGCATTGGCCTCGGCGTCCTTGACCATCTTCTCGATCTCGTCATCGGACAGACCGCCCGAGGCCTGGATGGTGATCGCCTGGGTCCGGCCCGTGCCCTTGTCCTTGGCATTGACCGAAACAATACCGTTCGCGTCGATGTCGAAGGTCACTTCGATCTGGGGCATGCCACGCGGCGCGGGCGGGATCTGTTCCAGATTGAACTGGCCAAGAATCTTGTTGTCGGCCGCCATTTCCCGCTCGCCCTGGAAGACACGGATCGTGACCGCGTTCTGGTTGTCTTCGGCAGTCGAGAACACCTGCGACTTCTTGGTGGGGATCGTGGTGTTACGGTCGATCAGGCGGGTAAAGACCCCGCCTAGCGTTTCAATGCCCAGGCTCAGCGGGGTCACGTCCAGCAGGACCACATCCTTGACATCACCCTGCAGCACACCGGCCTGAATGGCCGCACCAAGCGCCACAACCTCATCAGGGTTCACACCTTTGTGTGGTTCCTTGCCGAAGAACTTCGTAACCTCTTCCACCACTTTCGGCATGCGGGTCATGCCGCCGACCAGAACCACCTCGTCGATGTCGCCGATGGAAAGGCCGGCATCCTTCAGCGCGGCCTGGCAGGGTTTGATCGACGCCTTGATCAGATCATTGACCAGGCTTTCCAGCTTGGCGCGGGTCAGCTTGACGACCAGGTGCAGCGGCTGGCCCGAGTTGCGGTCCATGCTGATGAAGGGCTGGTTGATCTCGGTCTGCTGGCTGGACGACAGTTCGATCTTGGCCTTCTCTGCCGCTTCCTTGAGGCGCTGAAGCGCCATCTTGTCCAGCGTCAGGTCAACGCCATGCTCTTTCTTGAACTCGTCGGCCAGGTAATTGACGATGCGCATGTCGAAATCCTCGCCGCCAAGGAACGTATCCCCGTTGGTGGATTTCACTTCGAACAGGCCGTCGTCGATTTCCAGGATGGTGATGTCAAAGGTCCCGCCGCCAAGGTCATAGACCGCAATCGTCTTGGCTTCTTTCTTGTCAAGGCCATAGGCCAGCGCCGCCGCCGTGGGTTCGTTGATGATGCGCAGCACCTCAAGACCGGCGATCTTGCCCGCATCCTTGGTGGCCTGACGCTGGGCGTCGTTGAAATAGGCGGGAACCGTGATCACGGCCTGGGTCACCGGCTCTCCAAGGTAGCTTTCAGCGGTTTCCTTCATCTTCTGCAGGATGAAGGCCGAGATTTGCGACGGCGAGTATTTCTCGCCCCGCACTTCGACCCAGGCGTCGCCGTTGCCGCCGTTCACCAGGGTGTAGGGCAGGTTCTTCTTGTCTTTTGCCAGATGCACGTCATCAATGCGCCGTCCGATCAGGCGCTTGACGGCGAATATGGTGTTCGACGAATTCGTGACCGCCTGACGCTTGGCCGGCTGGCCGACAAGGCGTTCGGTTTCCGTGAAACCGACAATGGACGGCGTGGTGCGGGCCCCTTCCGAGTTTTCAATCACGCGGGGCTGTGCGCCGTCCATGATCGCAACGCAGGAATTCGTGGTCCCGAGGTCAATCCCGATGACTTTGGCCATAGTAAGCTACCTCTTCTTTCGGCGATGTTGTGGGGTGCAGATCCGTTGCGGCCTCTGATCCCCGATCCCAGGTGGATCCGGTCGGGGCGGCCGCCCCAGCCCGGCTTCGGGGGTATATAAGGGGGGGTCCGGCAGGCTGCAAGCGCTGTGGGCTTTTGAAAGCGACAGAGGGTGCCATGAATTCACAGCTTTCAACGGACCTGCCGGTTCCAACGCTGCAGCTGCGCGGGTTCGACATTCATGCGGGGCTGATTCCGGCCGACGGGCAGGCCGGTTGGGTGGACGATATCCGCGCCGTGGTGGCGGCCGCGCCGCTGGTGGTGCCGATCACGCCGGGCGGGCGGGCAATGAGCGTGCGGATGACGGCGGCGGGCCGACTGGGCTGGGTGACGGACCGGGCTGGTTACCGCTATGCGGCCCGGCATCCCGGTGGCGGCGACTGGCCGCCGATCCCCGCACGGGTGCTGGGCCTGTGGCACCGGGTGACCGGGTTGCAGCGCGCGCCCAACTGCTGCCTGATCAATTTCTATGGCGCAGGGGCGCGCATGGGGATGCACCAGGACAAGGACGAGGGGGATTTCACCTTTCCGGTTCTGTCGGTGTCGCTGGGCGATGACGCGCTGTTTCGCATCGGCGGCGTGGACCAGCCCGCACCGACGCAAAGCCTTTGGCTGAAGTCAGGGGATGTGGTTGTGATGGGCGGCGAGGCGCGGCTTGCCTTTCACGGGATCGACCGGGTACGGCACGGCAGTTCAGCCCTGCTGCCAAAGGGCGGACGGATCAACCTGACGCTGCGGGTGGTCGCGGACTGAGGCGGGAACCTTGTCGTTTCGCGGGGGACACCGCATAAGGACGGCCAACGACATGCATTCCCCCGGCCCGGCCGGGGACGGGAGCCGGTGATGGATTTCGAAGAACTGACCCTGGTGATGCGTCGCCTGGTCCTGGAGGCGGGCGACCGGATCATGAAGGTTTACACCGGTGCCAGCTTCGAGGTGAGGGCCAAGTCCGACACAAGTCCGGTGACCGAGGCTGATGAGGCTGCCGACGCGCTGATTGCGGTCGGTCTGCGCGCGGCCTTTCCCGATGTGCCGCTGATCACGGAAGAACAGGCGGCAACACATGGGCAAACCGCCGCGACCTTTCTGATCGTCGATCCGCTGGACGGGACAAAGGAATTCGTGCAGCGGCGCGGCGACTTCACCGTGAATATCGCCTATGTCGAAAACGGCGTTCCCCTGCGCGGTGCGGTTTATGCCCCGGCGCTGGGGCGGCTGTTCTACACCCGGGCCGATGGACGGTCTGTCGAGGAAACCGGCAGCTTTGACAAGGCGGTGCCGGGACCGCTGCGGTTGCTGGCCGTCTCGGCCCCTGACAATGCCGCGCTGGTGGTGGTGGCGTCAAAATCGCACCGCGATCAGGCGACGGATGACTATATCGCGCGCTATGCGGTGCGCGACATGACCAGCGCCGGGTCGAGCCTGAAGTTCTGTCTGGTGGCCACCGGCGAGGCCGACCTGTATCCGCGCCTTGGCCGGACGATGGAATGGGACACGGCGGCGGGCGATGCGGTGCTGCGCGGTGCGGGCGGGCAGGTGGTGCGGTTCAGCGACCATACGGCGCTGCGCTATGGCAAGCCGGGGTGGGAAAACCCCTTCTTCATCGCATTCGCCCCCGGTGTGGATTTGCAGAAATGAGGGTACTGATTGCCATTCCGGCCCGCTATGCCTCGACCCGCTATCCCGGAAAACCGCTTGTGGACCTGCGCGGCCCGGATGGCGTGGCAAAACCGTTGATCCGCCGCAGCTGGGAAGCGGCGCAGGCGGTGCGCGGTGCGGACCGGGTGGTGGTGGCCACCGATGACGCGCGCATCCGCGAGGCCGCCGAAGGATTCGGAGCAGAGGTGGTGATGACCTCGGATCGCTGGCGCAACGGAACCGAGCGCTGCGCCGAAGTGCTGGAACAGCTTCCCGGCTACGACATTGTGGTGAACCTGCAGGGCGATGCGCCGCTGACCCCGCCCTGGTTCGTGGAAGTCCTGATCACAGGGCTTCGCGCCGCGCCCGGTGCCGAAGTTGCAACGCCGGTGTTGCGGGCCGATGGGCGGGCATTGAACGGCTTTCTGGCCGACCGGCGCGCCGGGCGGGTCGGCGGGACAACGGCGGTTTTCGGGGCGGGCGGCCGGGCGCTGTATTTCTCGAAAGAGGTGATTCCCTTCACCTCGCGCGCCTATGCCGATACCGAGCCGACGCCGGTGTTTCACCATGTGGGCGTCTATGCCTTCCGGCCCGCCGCACTGCGGGCCTATGCAACGTGGGACCCGGGGCCGCTGGAAACGCTGGAAGGTCTGGAGCAGCTGCGGTTCCTGGAAAACGGCCGGCAGGTGCTGTGTGTGGAAGTGGATGCGCGCGGGCGATTGTTCTGGGAGTTGAACAACCCCGAAGACGTGCCGCGAATCGAGGCGATGCTGGCCGAGATGGGCGGCTGATCTTGCCCGTCTCTGACATACGGGCCGCCCATATGGCATCGTGGCCAGGGCAAGCAGTGTCATCGCGGGGTCCGGATCGGGCCAGGGCACGCTTTGTGCCTTGATCCCATGCGCGCCCTTTTGCCTATTTCTTGTGCCGAAGGTCGGAAGACGGTCTTGTTTTTCGGGGATCGCCCGAAAGCCTGTTACAATTCTATGGGCTGCTTGAACGGGGCCGCGTATGGAAGGCCTGTCTTGGCGCAGGGCTTGAAGACGTCGGAAAGAGAAGATTGCGATGACAAAGAACAAGGTGACGAAAGCCGTCTTCCCGGTTGCCGGCCTGGGTACCCGCTTTCTTCCCGCGACAAAGTCGATCCCCAAGGAAATCATGACGTTGGTGGACAGGCCGCTTATTCAATACGCCATTGACGAGGCCCGGGCGGCGGGGATCGAGGAGTTCATCTTCGTGACCTCGCGCGGGAAGGGGGCGCTGGAGGATTACTTTGACCACGCGCCCGAACTGGAAAACGCGCTGCGCCGGTCCGGCAAACACCAGCTTCTGGAGGTTCTGGAACGGACCAACATGGAAAGCGGGGCAATCGCCTATGTGCGCCAGCACAAGGCGCTGGGTCTGGGCCATGCCGTGTGGTGCGCGCGCCAGTTGATCGGGGATGAACCCTTTGCGGTGATGTTGCCGGATGATGTGATCGCCGCCGAAAAGCCCTGTCTGCAGCAGATGGTCGCAGCCTATGCCGACGTCGGCGGCAACATGGTAGCCGCGATGGAAGTGCCACGCGAAAAAGCCTCGTCCTATGGCGTTCTGGATATCGGCGAAGACAGGGGGGCGCTGGTTTCGGTCAAGGGCATGGTCGAGAAGCCGAAGACGGAAGACGCGCCGTCCAACCTTGCGGTGATCGGGCGCTACATCCTGTCGCCGAATGTGCTGGACAACCTCAATCGCGGGAAAACCGGGGCGGGCGGTGAGATTCAACTTACAGATGCCATTGCCGAAGAAATCACCGCCGGCCGCAAGGTCTTTGGCTACCGGTTCCGCGGGCAGCGGTATGATTGCGGATCAAAAGCCGGATTTCTGCAGGCGACGGTGGCCTTCGGGCTGGGGCGGGCCGAGCTGCACGACGAATTTCTGGAATATCTGCACCAGATTATGGCGCAGCAGAAAGCCGCGCAGTAAGGGGCACCCCCGCCAGCCCCATGGCCGCCAGAGGCTGTCAGGCCGCCTGATACGTTCGGCCTTCGGTCAGGATGGCGTGCAGTTTGGATACATCGCTGTTGGCGCGCAGCTTGGCGCAGATGGCCGGGTCGCGCATGGTGCGGCTGACCAGGGCCAGCGCCTTCAGGTGATCGACGCCGGAATCCTTTGGGGCGAACAGCGCAAAGACCAGATCCACCGGCTGGCGGTCCACCGAATCGAAGTCCAGCGGCTTTTCAAGGCGCAGGAAGATGCCGACGATCCCGGCCAGATCCTCCAGCCGGGCATGTGGCAAGGCAATGCCATGTCCGACACCGGTCGGACCCAGGCTTTCGCGTTCCTGCAGCCCGTCCACGGCGACCGACGCATTCAGGCCATAGGCCTGGGCGGCAACATCACCCAGTTCCTGAAAAAGGCGCTTCTTGCTTGTCAGGTGGCCGACAACACGCACGGCCCCCGGTTTCAGAAGCTTGGACAGTTCCATGAAGTGTTCATTTCCCGCGCCCGAAGGCGCTACTTGCTGTTGCGCGGGTCAATCCAGCCGATGTTCCCGTCATCCCGTCTGTAGACAACGTTGACTCCGCCGTGACCTTCGTTGCGGAACACAAGCATGCGGTGCCCTGCCAGTTCCAGCTGCATCACGGCCTCGCCGACGGTGATCGAAGGAATCTTCGTCTCCATCTCGGCGATCACGACGGGCTGAAGCGTTTCGGGCTCCGCATCCTCGGGGTCCTCGGATGACGCAAGGATATACGAGGAGCCGCCGTCGAATTCAACGGGTGCCGTGCGGTCACGGTGGTGGCTGCGCAGGCGGCGCTTGTAGCGGCGCAGCTGCTTGTCCATCTTCTCGCGGCAGGATTCGAAGGCGGCGTAAATCTCGGTCGCATGGCCCCTGGCCTGAGCCGTCAGGCCGGTGGACAGGTGGATGACGCTTTCGCAGACATATTCATGCGCGACGCGCGAAAAGACCACCAGACATTCCGTCGGGCGCTGGGCGTATTTTTCAACCACCTCGCCCATCTCGGCCTTTACGTGCGTCTGAAGCGCCTCGCCGATGTCAATCTGTTTGCCGCTGATCTGATAGCGCATGACCCCTCCTTCGGATGGATGGCGTAGGTACGTGGGCAGTCCTGCCGAAAGCAGGACGTTGTGGTGTCTGAAGTTGTCCCCCGGCGTGCGGCGGTACCGGCCCGGGACTGTACCGAGCAAAGAGGAGACCGCCGGGGAAGGCGGCACGTCAGGGCGGTTTGCGCACGCATTGCCGACATTTGGAGGCAGGTGCGGCCACGTTGTCAACAGCTTCGTCGCAAAGACCGCCTGGCCTCAGCCGATGCGGAAATCCCGCCCGAGGTAGACGCGGCGCACGTTTTCGTCGCGCACCACCTCGTCCGTGGTGCCGCTCATCAGGACCGCGCCTTCGTGCAGGATATAGGCGCGATCCACGATATCCAGCGTTTCCCGCACGTTATGGTCGGTTATCAGAACGCCGATGCCACGGTCCTTCAGATGTTGGACCAGCAGGCGGATTTCGCCCACGGCAATCGGATCGACCCCGGCAAAGGGCTCGTCCAGAAGCAGGTAGCCGGGATCGGCGGCAAGACAGCGGGCAATTTCCACCCGGCGTCGTTCCCCGCCTGACAGCGCAAGCGCGGACGCGCGCCGGATGTGCGTGATGGAAAAGTCCGACAGCAGTTCTTCCAGCCGTTCGCGCCGCTTGTGGCGGTCAGGCACGATGATCTCCAGAACCGCCCGGATATTCTCTTCGACGGTCAGACCGCGAAAGATCGAGACTTCCTGCGGCAGATACCCGATCCCAAGCCGGGCGCGGCGGTACATCGGCAGGGCTGTCACGTCGCGGCCATCCAGGATGACGCTGCCCCCCTCTGGCCTGACAAGCCCGGCAATGGCGTAAAAGCAGGTGGTCTTGCCCGACCCGTTCGGACCCAGCAGGGCAACGATTTCGCCCCGTGACAGATCAAGGCTTATGTCGCGGATCACGGGACGGCGCCTGTAGCTTTTGCGCAGGTTGCGCACGCGCAGACCGGCTGTTTCTTGGGTCAGCGTCAATCCGGCCCGCGGGGGGCTGCTCATGGCGTGGCGCTGCCGGGAATGAACACGGTCTGCACGCGCCCCTCCATCACACCGGTGCCGGTCGTCAGATCCACGGTCAGCATCTTGCCCGACAGCGCGCTCGTGCCCTGGGTCAGAAGAACATCGCCCGTCATCACAACCTGACCGGAGTCGATGGTGTAGACGGCTTCCTGTGCTTCGGCGGCCTCACCCCCGTTGGCCAGGGTGACGCCGCCCGTCGCGTGCAGCCGCGCAATCCTCTTGCCGTCAGCGGCATAATCCACCTGAACCTCGGGCGCGGTCAGGCGCATGGTACCCTGGATCACGATCACGCTGCCCCGGAAGATGGCCGTGCCGCTGGCCTGGTTGACCTGCAGCTGATCTGCCGTGACTTCCACAGGTTGTGTCGGATCACCCTTCATGCTGCCAAAGGCCACAGTTGCCCCTGCCTCGGCCCAGACGGAAGAAGGCGCAAAGCCGATCATCCACCCAAGAAGTACAACGGCCGCGAACCGGAACATGCATGAGCCTCGAACGGTCATTCCTGCGGCCTGTATACCAGCCGGACGCGCCCGTTGAAAACCAGAAGATGGCTTCCGGGTGCGGCGGGATCAGACCGAAGCTGCATGGCATCTGCGGTGATCTGCCCCACCGGTGCGGTCGCCTCCACCGGTCCGGTCGCAACAAGTTGAACCGCGTCCAGCAAACCGGACATTTTCGGCGCGGCAATCGTGTAGCCGGTTGACAGCACCGCAGTCACGGCACCGGTCAACTCATATGTGCCGGCCGCAGTATCGACCTGGCCACGGTCGGCCGCGACATCGGCGGTATCTCCGCCTTGCAAGATCATGTGCGCCCGCAGGTCGGTGGCCGTGCCTTTGCCGGCCTTTGCCAGATCGGGCCGCATCTCGGTCGCATCGAGGGTGATACGCGACCCATCGTTGGTGACGCCTGAAAACTTTGGCAGGGTCAGGCGCGGTTCGCGGGCGCGGTCTTCGACATCAACTTCGGTAAAGGGCATGGCCGCGATCGGATCGATCGTGCGCGACAGCAGAAAGATCGATGACAGCAGCGCAAGTGCCATCAGCGGAAGAATGATCTTCAGCAGGACGACCCAGCGTGACCAGGCGTTGTCGGCGCGTCCCATCGGTCAGGCCACCCCGACGCGCAGGCAATCATGGATATGCAGAATTCCCACAGCCGCCCGGCTGCCTTCGGGATCGACAACAAACAGGCAGGTGATCTTCTTTTCATTCATCACGGCAACCGCCTTTTCCGCCAGGGCATCGGGGCCGATGGTGCGGGGGGCCCTGGTCATGACCTGATCGGTGGTCATCGACAGCAGCCCATCCATATGTCGGCGCAGGTCACCATCCGTGACCACCCCCGCCAGATAGCCATTCGGACCCGTCACGCCAACCACGCCAAAGCCCTTGCCGGACATGACAAGCAGTGCCTCGGCCATCGGCGTGCCGCTGCGCACCAGCGGCATGTCGCTGTGCATCAGGTCCCCGACCTTTGCCAGGCGGGCACCAAGCTTGCCGCCGGGATGAAAGACCCGGAACTGCTCGGGGGTGAACTGCCGCTGCTCCATCAGCACCACCGCAAGCGCATCGCCCAGGGCAAGGGCCATGGTGGTCGAGGTTGTCGGGACCACGCCGGTTTCACAGGCTTCGGGCACATTGGGCAGCAGAAGCGCAACATCGGACTGGCGCAACAGGGTCGATCCGGCCCGGGCCGCAATGCCGATCAGCGGGATGCCAAAGCGGCGGGTATGGGCGACGATATCGGCAAGTTCCGGCGTTTCGCCGGAATTTGACAGCACCAGCACCACATCGCCGCGCATCACCATGCCCAGATCGCCATGGCTGGCCTCGGCCGGGTGAACGAAATGCGCGGGCGTACCTGTGGACGCGAAGGTGGCCGCAATCTTGCGCGCTATGTGCCCCGACTTGCCCATGCCCGAGACAATGACGCGACCCTGCGCGGCCAGAAGAAGATCGATTGCGCGGGCAAAGCTTTCGTCAAGCGCGCCCGACAGGCTGTGCAGCGCCTGCGCCTCGCGGGTGATGACCCGGCGTGCGGCGGCAATAAAGATGTCGTGATCCGGGGCCGCCCTAGTGGTGGAAGATGTCATTCGGCTCGTCCCAGCCCATCAGATCCAACTCTGCCCGAGTTGGCAGAAAGTCGAAACAGCGCTGCGCCAGCTCCATCCGGCCTTCGCGGACCAGACGTGATTCGAGCGCGGTCTTCAGCCTGTGAAGATAAAGCACATCCGATGCCGCGTAATCCTTCTGCGCATCGGTCAGGGTTTCGGCACCCCAGTCCGAAGTTTGCTGCTGCTTGGAAACGTCGATGTCAAGAAGTTCGATCAGAAGGTATTTCAGCCCGTGCCGGTCGGTAAAGGTGCGGGTCATCCGCGAGGCGATCTTGGTACACCACACGGGGGCGGTGCGCACCCCGAAGGCCTTCTGCAGCGCGGCAATATCGAAGCGCCCGAAGTGGAACAGTTTCAGGATGGCGGGATCGGTAAGCAGGCGTTCCAGATTGGGCGCAGCGGTCTGGCCCCTGCCGATCTGCACCAGATGGGCGTTACCGTCGCCCGACGAAAGCTGCACCATGCACAGCCGGTCGCGGCGCGGGTCAAGGCCCATCGTCTCGGTGTCGATTGCCACGACCGGGCCAAGGGAAAGCCCATCCGGAAGGTCATTGCGGTGATGGTGTATTGTCATTGTTCGATCCTTCGAATTGGCACGAAGGATCGATGGTGCCCGGGCGGTGGGACGGGGTTCAAACCGAACCGTCACAGACCCTTCAGTTTCAACGACACAGCCTTCGCAGTCTTGTCACACTTGCCCCGAAGTGGCGCAGCAGCACCCAAGGCCGGGCATGACCGTGTCATGAGGCAGCAGGGCCGTCAAGGCTGTCCGTCCTGCGCGGGCACGGCTGTCAGGCCGAAGCGACCGGAAACGGGCGGCTCCGGTCCGGCTCCATCGCCGTCGCGGCAGGACTGGCGGGCGGTGCCGGTATCGGACCTGTTCAGAAACGACGCAAAACCATTGATTTGGATCAAGGACCATTCCCGCGAACCATGATATCCGGGGCATAAGTGAGGCTCTTTGGCCCTGGTCATCGGGATGTTGAGCATCTTCTCGCAGAAGATGCGGCACGGCTTGCGTGCGGAAAACAAAAAGCTCGGGAGGGCAGTCTATGTCGAAGCAGTTCTTCAATCTTGCATCGGGATGTGCAATCGGACTTGCCCTGTCATCCTTGCCTGCCGTCGCGCAGGAGTCCAATTGGGTCTATGATCTGTCGGTCAACCTTTGGTTCAGCGATACCGCTGTTTCCACCGATACGCCCTTCGGTCAGGTGGACGCCGAGCTCAGCTTCAGCGATGCGATTCAGGACCTCGATTTTGCCTTCATGGGCACGGCTGAAGCCCGCAACGGGCCGTGGGCCGTGATCACGGACCTGCTGTATTTCAACCTGACTGCCGATGCGCCGACGCCCAGGCTAACCCTGTTCTCAGAGGTTTCCATAGGTACAAAGGTCACGGTTCTAAGCGGTTATGTTGCCTACCGGGTGCATGAGGATTCGAATGTTGCGGTGGATCTCGGTGCGGGCCTGCGGGGCTTCTGGACTGACCTTGACACTGTTCTGGTGGGCGCACACGTCCCGACCAGAACGTTCAGCCAGACCAGGGACTGGGTTGACCCAATCGTGGCCGCCCGCGTCCGGATGGCTTTCAGCGAGGATTGGTTCGGCACCCTGATGCTGGATGCCGGTGGAACGGGTGACACCAGCACCTGGCAGGCCCTGGCAACCGTTGGATACCGCCTGAACGACAACTGGGCACTTCAGGGCGGCTATCGTTATCTGCAATCCGAATGGGATACCGACCTTGGCCAGTCTTCGCTGGAATTCTCGGGTCCGATCCTGGGTGTGACATACCGCTTCTGACGCAGACGCAGGCGGAACAGGATTGGACCCCGGGAATGGAAAGAAGGCACATCCGATTGGCGTATCATTCTGCCGCCCTGCCGCGGCTGCTTCAAACTCTGGCGGCGTTTGCCCTGGTCTTGCTGGCGCAGGGCGCCGCCAGCGCGCAGGAAAAGCCGCCGAACATCCTGCTTATCGTGGCGGATGACGCCGGTTATGCCGACCTTGGCAGTTTCGGCGGTGAAATCCAGACACCCAATCTGGATGCGCTGGCGGCAACCGGCGTGCGCTTTACCCAGTTCACGACCAGCGCCGTCTGTTCACCGTCGCGGTCGATGCTGTTGAGCGGCACCGACAATCATACCGCCGGGCTGGGAAACATGGCCGAATTCACGGCACCGAACCAGGCGGGGCTTCCCGGCTACGAAGGCCATCTGGGCGACCGTGTTGCGCCGGTCTCCGGCCTTCTGAAGGATGCCGGATATGACACCTTCATGGCCGGGAAATGGCACATGGGCGAAGAGCCCGACCAGTTTCCTGCAGCCCGCGGCTTTGTGCGCGACCTGACGCTGATTCCCGGCGGAGGCAGCCATCTGGATGACATGTGGGGTGCCACGGGCGAACGTCAGCTGTACACCTACAACGGCGAGGTGATCAGGGCACTGCGGCCGGGCTTTCATTCCAGCGTCGATTACACCGCCGCGATCATCGACAACATTGCAGAGCACCGGGCGGACGGCACGCCGTTCTTCGCCTATCTTGCCCTTCAGGCGCCGCATGACCCGTTTCAGCTTCCCGATGACTGGCGCGACCGGTATCGCGGCAGATACGATCAGGGCTATGACGCGATACGCGCGCAACGGATCGCGCGGATGACGGCGCTTGGAATCCTGGCCCCGTCGGCAACCGTTTTTCCCCGGCTTGCCGAAGTTCCGGCCTGGGTTGATCTGCCCGAGGAGGCCCGGCAACAGTCGGCGCGCCGGATGGAGCTTTATGCGGCCATGGTCGAGCATATGGATGCGAATATCGGCACCCTGATCGGCTATCTGAAGACCGCCGGACTGTACGATGACACGCTGATCATCTTCCTGTCGGACAACGGTCCCGAAGGAAATCTGTCCAGCGTTGGCCCGCCCTGGGACAACAGCGATCTTGCGGACTGGGGCGCGCAAGGCACCTACATTCAATATGGGCCCGCCTGGGCACAGGTCAGTGCCGGTCCGCTCCGGATGTTCAAGGGATACCTGTCCGAAGGCGGCATTCGCACCCCGCTGATCGTGGCCGGAAAGGGCGTGACCGGAAGCGGACGCATCTCTTACGCGGTCGCCCATATCATGGATATTCCGGCCACGATCCTGGAAGTGGCGGGCGTCCGGCATCCGGACGTTTATCAGGGCAAACCGGTGGCACCGCTGCTGGGCATGTCACTTGTGCCGGTGCTGCAAAACTCACGCGATGCCGTCCGCAGCCCGGAAGACTGGACCGGGTGGGAGCTGTTCGGAAACAGGGCGATCCGTATGGGCAACTGGAAACTGCTGTGGATCTGCAAGCCGCATGGCACTGGCGCATGGCAGCTTTACGATCTGCAGGCAGATCCGGCGGAAACGAACGATCTTGCGTCAGCGCAGCCTGAAATCCTTGCCCGGATGATCGGACATTGGGATGATTATGCCAGCAAAAACAATGTCGTGCTGCCAAACAGGTCGCCGGTCTGCGCAAAGGTCGACTGACTGCCCGGCGGTCGGGCGGGGTGGCGCAGCGCCGTTGGGGCAACTTATACCAAAGGTTTGTTGATGTGACTCTGGGGGATTCCCAAGCGGTTCTTTCTCTGAATCTATAGCCTTCCATCAAAGGGGGGAGTGCGATGTCTGGGATCGAGATCACGCGACGGGATTTGACGGCGGGGGAGTTGGGCGG
>JADCEN010000010.1 GCA_020250175.1 Rhodobacter sp. | reverse complement strand
GAAAGGCTCGATGAGATAGCGCCGAAACGCATCGTAGTTGTACGAACCGGGGAAGTAACCCAATGGGCTGGACGTCCCGCGATTGTAGCGGACAGCGGCCTGATTGTGAAAACCGTCCACACTTGCCCGGACGGCCTGCCGCCCAAGCCCTTCAATCAAGGGCTTCAGGCGGTCGGCAAACGTGGTCTTTCCTGCCCCGTCAACGCCATCAACCGCAACGATTGCGCGCTGCGGAAGGTCGGCAAGGCTGGCAGCAATGTCGACCATAGCTGCTGGACGAAGGCTCACGCAATCATCGACAACCGGTCCAGTGTTCTGCATCTGACATATCCTGCCTGTTCCCTGTGATTTCATCCAGCATGGCCGGTGCGCGGCGTTTTCGGGTTGGGATGTCCCCGGCGGTTCATGTCCAGTTGAAGGGCTTTGGCTTCCCGCTGTGCGGTGCCAGACAATCATGGATCGCGGCCGCCAGCGCATCGACGCTGGAAGAGCGGCCTCGTCGGAGGTGCCGCGCTGTGATCTGGGCGAAGAACCGCTCGACCAGGGTGCGCCACGAGGCACCGGTCGGCCTGCAATGCCGCTTGCAGCTCGGGTGCTTGTCCAGCCAGGCCTTCACGCCGGGCGTCTTCTGGGTGACGCAGGTGTCGGGCACCAGATGCCCATCGCGCGTGCCGGGCACGGCCTTGTCGATCTGTTGCAGGAAGTTCAGGACCTCTTTGGCGCGGAGGCGGGGCATGCCGTCGCCGATGACCATGCCCGACGTCACGCCGAACGCCGCGAACAGCATGGTCGTGCGGTGACGCCTGCAATCCTGGGTCATGGTCGCGGCGCGGCCCTTCTACAGCGGCCCCCCCGGCCAGGTGCGGTCCGGTGCCCGGAGCCTGGATTTCCCGTCAACGCAGAGCACCACGGCGCGGTCTGGCGGGTCAAGGTCAAGACCGACGATATCCGTAACCTTCTCCTCGAACAACGGGTCATTCAAGACCTTGAACCCTGTCGTGCGATGCGGCTGCAAGCCAGCTTCCGCCCATATCCGGCCGACGCCCGACGGCGAAATGCCCGTGGCCCCTGCCATCCCCCCTGCATGGCCTTGGGCGGGGTTTCCTGCACGGCTTTGGCGATCACCTTCAGCCTTGTTTCCATGGGCAGCGGCGGCACCCGCGAGGGCCGCGTCCTGTCGCGCTTGAGACCGGCCATGCCCTCATCAGCATACCGCTCCTGCCGGTGCCGGACCGTGGGTTTGGACATGCGCGCGCGGCGCATGATCCCGAACCTGCCCTGACCATCCGCTGTCACCAGCATGATCCCGGAACGCCAGACAGGCTTGCGCCGCGTGTTGCGGTTGGTGATCAGAGCCGGAAGCCCGGCACGGTCGGCGGGGCCAAAGTAAAGGCAGATGTCAGAACGTATCATGCGAAAAGTATCACACGCCCTGCAACCGTTGGGACACTTGTGTCAGGTGGTGAACAGTCGCGAAGTGATTGATTGAACGAAAGGCGCATTTGAATGGGTGCCGCACGGCGACTATCGGCTATGGCTTGACCGTTTCGTGGCGAAACACATTGACACTTTCAAGGTTTCCTTGGGCGGTGATGTCAGGGGGCAAGGCTGAACCCCCAGATTGGGGCAGGAAGCAGGGCGGCCCGCGCCCCGCGTTGCCCTTGGCAGGCAGACAGGCTACATCAACGGCCAAGCCCCGATGCAGCGGAGAACAGCGATGGCCTCGTATCAATATGTCTACCACATGGACGGCGTGTCCAAGACCTATCCGGGCGGCAAGAAGTGCTTCGAGAACATCCACCTGAACTTCCTGCCGGGGGTGAAGATCGGCGTTGTGGGCGTCAATGGCTCGGGCAAGTCCACCCTGCTGCGGATCATGGCGGGCATCGACAAGGATTTCAAAGGCGAAGCCTGGGCGGCAAAGGGGGCCAAGGTCGGCTACCTGCCGCAAGAGCCCTGGCTGGACCCGGCGCTGGACGTCAAGGGCAACGTGATGCTGGGCGTTGCCGCCAAGACGGCGATCCTTGACCGCTACAACGAACTTGCGATGAACTACTCCGACGAGACGGCAGACGAGATGGCAAGCCTTCAGGACCAGATTGATGCGCAGAACCTGTGGGAACTGGAGGCGCAGGTCGGTGTAGCGATGGATGCGCTGCGCTGCCCACCGGATGATGCCAATGTCGAGACCCTGTCGGGCGGCGAGCGCCGCCGCGTGGCGCTGACCAGGCTGCTGCTTGAGGCACCTGACATGCTGCTTTTGGACGAGCCGACCAACCATCTGGACGCCGAATCCATCGCCTGGCTGCAAAAACACCTGATCGACTACAAGGGCACGATCCTGATCGTCACCCATGATCGTTATTTCCTGGATGACATCACCTCGTGGATCCTGGAACTCGATCGGGGCCGGGGCATTCCGTATGAGGGCAATTATTCCGCCTGGCTGGAACAGAAGGCCAAACGGATGCAGCAGGAAGCGCGCGAGGATAAGTCAAAGCAGAAAGTCCTGGAAAAGGAACTGGAATGGATCCGCGCCGGGGCCAAGGCCCGTCAGGCGAAGTCCAAGGCCCGCATCGCGCGCTACAACGAACTGGCCGGTCAGACCGTGCGCGAACGCGCCAGCGTCAGCCAGATCATCATCCCGAACGGCGAACGCCTGGGGTCCCGGGTGATCGAGGTGACGGGGCTGAAAAAGCACATGGGCGACCGGCAGCTGATCGAGAACCTCAGCTTCACCGTGCCGCCGGGGGCCATCGTCGGCGTGATCGGCCCGAATGGCGCGGGCAAATCCACCCTGTTCCGCATGATCACCGGGCAGGAGACGCCCGATGAGGGCAGCATCGTGCTGGGCGATACGGTGCATCTGGCCTATGTCGATCAGTCACGCGATGCGCTCGACCCCGACAAGACAGCCTGGGAAGAAATCTCGGGCGGGGCAGAGGTGATTCACCTCGGCGATCTGGAGATGAACAGCCGCGTCTATGCCGGGGCCTTCAACTTCAAGGGCACGGATCAGCAGAAAAAGGTGGGCCTGCTGTCAGGGGGCGAGCGCAACCGCGTGCATATGGCCAAGCTGCTGCGCGCGGGCGGCAACGTTCTGCTGCTGGACGAGCCGACCAACGATCTGGACGTGGAGACCCTGCAGGCGCTGGAATCCGCCATCGAGGATTTCGCAGGCTGCGCCATCATCATCAGCCACGACCGGTTTTTCCTCGACCGCCTTTGCACGCATATCCTCGCATTCGAGGGCGATGCGCATGTGGAATGGTTCGAAGGCAACTTCGAGGCCTATGAGCAAGACAAGGTGCGCCGCCTGGGACCGGAGTCGATCGAGCCGAAGCGGGTGAAGTACAAGCGGTTTGCGAGGTAGGGGGCCATTGGCCAGAGAAGTTCATGCAGGGCCGGTGGATGGCAGTGCTGCGAGCCCCTTGACTGTACATACAAACATGCGCACAGTCGATGGACTTTGACTGGGATGACGGCAACGCCGCCAAATGCCTGGGGCATGGCCTTACCCTGGCCGAGATTGATTATGCTCTTTCGCACGAGGCACGCTTTGCTGCCGATCCGGCCCATTAGCTGACCGAACAGCGGTTCATCGCAATCTCCCGCACCGCTGCGGGGCGAGCGGTTTTCATCGCGTTCTGTTGGCGGAAAGGCCGAATTTGCCCGATCAGCGCCCGTTACATGCACAGGAAGGAGGCTGTCCGCCATGGCATCTAAACCAAAGTTCGTTCCGGTCATGACGACCGACGCCGAGGCTGAGGCCTTTCTTGACCAGGACCTGTCAGACCTTGACCCGTCCCAGTTCAAACCGCTGACCTGGGAATCCGCCCCCAAATCCGCCCGCGTGAACATGCGCCTGCCCGAAGCCCTGATCACCGCCATCAAGGCCCGCGCGAAAGCGCGCGGCATGCCCTATCAGCGCCTGATCCGCGAGGCGCTGGAACGGGAGTTGGCGCGGTGAGGGGGGCTGCGTGGAGGGCGGGGCATTTTTGGCGGCGGGATTCAGGTGGTCCAGCTGTGGAAAGGTTGAAAGTCCGCCATCGAGGATTTCGCAGGCTGCGCGATTATCATCAGCCACGACCGGTTCTTCCTGGGCCGGCTGCGTACCCATATCCTTGCCTTTGAAGGGGATGCGCATGTGGAATGGTTCGAGGGGAACTTCGAGGCCTACGAGGAAGACAAGGTTCGCCGCCTGGGACCGGAGTCGATCAAGCCGAAGCGGGTGAAGTACAAGCGGTTTGCGAGGTAGGGCGATACAGATCCCGCATTCCCCAGGCAATCTGCTGATCTCGCTGTCCTGACAGGGGTACTCTCGATACAGATCATGGTGTTGACGGCGACTCAGGGCGGGTTTGACAGATCACCGGGAGGGTGCCGGTCGGGGGGGCGGGGTTGCTTTGACCGCCGGGTGCGGCTGGAACTTCGGGGCGCGACGATCACGGCTGGCTTGGTGTTCCGGGCCTGTTGGTCCTTGTGTCCTGACGGTCTTTCCAATGCCGCGCCGCCGCCACGAAGGCCGCAATCCTTTCAGGGTCTTTGACCCCCGGCGCGCTTTCGACACCCGACGAGACATCGACCTGCCGCGCCCCGGTCAGGCGCACGGCCTCGGCCAGGTTTTCCGCCGTCAGGCCACCGGCCAGCATCCATGGGCGCAGCCAGCGGCGCCCGGCCAGCAGCCGCCAGTCAAAGGCAAGGCCATTTCCGCCAGGCAGAACCGCCCCGCGCGGCGGTTTCGCATCGATCAGAAGCTGATCGGCCACGGCGGAATACTCCAGAATCGCAGGCAGGTCGCCTTCATCCGCCACGCCCAGCGCCTTCATCACCGGCAGGCCGTAGCGGCGGCGCACCTCATCCACCCGGCCGGGCGATTCGTGGCCCTGTAACTGCAGGATGTCCAGTGGCACCGCCTCGACGATGGCATCCAGGGCCGCGTTGTCGGCATCCACGGTCAGGGCGACCCTGGCAAGGCCGGGCGGGGCCGCCATGGCTGCCAGCCGCGCCTCGGGCAGGGTCAGGTTGCGGGGGGATTTGGCGAAGAACACGAATCCGGCATAGGCTGCTCCGGCACGCGCAACCGCAGCCACATCGGCCGGCGTCCGCAGGCCGCAGATTTTCACCTGGATACCGGCCAAGGGCTATCCGGCCTTCTGCTTGGGTTCCAGCAGGGCCAGCACCTCATCCTCGGGCTCGGGCCGGGCGGCTGCGCGCAGCCGTGTCACCTCGCGCTCCAGCCGGGCAACCTCGCGCGACGTGGTTGATGCCGTGGTGCGGTGCTTGGATTCCCGCGCCCATTCCCAGAAGAAGCCGATCAGCAGACCCACCCCGATGCCGCCGAAGATCACCAGAAACAGCGGCAGCCGGATGGACCAGGACAGGCCCAGGAACAGGCCCATATCCTGCGGCAGGGCCTGAAGCGTCACCGGATCACGGTTGGCGATGGCGACCGTCAGCAGGCTGATCGCCAGCAGTGCAAGCAGCAGATAGCGGAAAAAGCGTATCATGGGGCAGGGTCCCTTGCCGGGTTCACTTGCCGTTCAGACGGTCGCGCAACAGCTTTCCGGTCTTGAAGAACGGCACGTTTTTCTGGTCCACCTCAACGGCTTCGCCGGTACGGGGATTCCGGCCCAGTCTGGCATCGCGGGCCTTGACCGAGAATGCGCCGAAACCGCGCAGCTCAACCCTGTCACCCTTGGCCAGCGCTTCGATGATTTCCTCAAAGACGGTGTTCACGATCCGCTCGACATGCCGCTGTGTCAGATGCGGGTTTTCTTCAGCGATTCTCTGGATCAGTTCCGACCGGATCATCCGACATGTCCCCCCTGTGGTCTCATCTATCGCCACATCATCCGGGGACTATAGGCAATAAATTCAACCGCACAAACAGGAAAACCCTGCCAGCCCGGATGCCCGGGGTGGCCTTGCGCAAAAGGAAGGGGCCCCACCCTGCGGTGAGGCCCCGGACGGGGCGGCTTTTGCCCCGGATCAGTTCCTGTCGGAACCCTTCAGGGCCGCGCCAAGGATATCGCCCAGCGAGGCACCCGAATCGGACGAGCCGTATTGTTCGACCGCTTCCTTCTCTTCCGCGATCTCGCGCGCCTTGATCGACAGGCCCAGGCGGCGGGTCTTGGGATCGATGTTGGTCACGCGCACATCGATGTGATCGCCGACCTGAAAGCGTTCGGGGCGCTGTTCAGAGCGGTCACGCGACAGGTCAGAGCGGCGGATGAACGACTTGGTGCCGTTGTATTCCACTTCGACGCCGCCCTCTTCGATGGCAGTGACCTTGACGGTCACGATCGAGCCGCGCTTCACGCCATCGACGGCTTCGGTGAAGCTGTCATTGCCCACGGCCTTGACCGACAGCGAGATGCGTTCCTTCTCGACATCCACTTCGGTGACAGCGGCTTTCACCGTATCGCCCTTGCGGTAGGTCTGGATCGCGTCTTCGCCGCGCTGGTCCCAGGACAGGTCTGACAGGTGGACCATGCCATCGATATCGTTGTCGAGGCCAACGAACAGACCGAATTCGGTGATGTTCTTGACTTCGCCCTCGATGACCGAGCCCACGGGATGGGCTTCGGCGAAGACCTCCCAGGGGTTGCGCTGCGTCTGCTTGAGGCCCAGCGACACGCGCCGCTTGGCGCTGTCAATCTCCAGCACCATGACATCCACTTCCTGCGAGGTGGATACGATCTTGCCGGGGTGGACGTTCTTCTTGGTCCAGGACATTTCCGACACATGAACCAGGCCTTCGACGCCTGCTTCCAACTCCACGAAGGCACCGTAATCGGTGATGTTGGTCACGCGGCCCTTGTGGACCGATGCCAGCGGATAGGCTTTCTCCACGGCATCCCAGGGGTCGGCCTGAAGCTGCTTCATGCCAAGGGAAATGCGGTGGGTTTCCTTGTTGATCTTGATGACCTGAACCTTCAGCGTCTCGCCGATCGACAGGATTTCCGAGGGGTGGTTGACGCGCCGCCAGGCCATGTCGGTGACATGCAGCAGGCCGTCAACACCGCCCAGGTCAACGAAAGCACCGTATTCGGTGATGTTCTTGACAACACCATCCACGGTCTGACCTTCGGTCAGGTTCGAGATGACCTCGGCGCGCTGTTCGGCGCGGCTTTCTTCCAGGATCGCGCGGCGCGACACGACGATGTTGCCACGGCGACGGTCCATCTTCAGAATCTGGAAGGGCTGCTTCATGCCCATCAGGGGGCCCGCGTCGCGCACGGGGCGCACATCAACCTGGCTGCCGGGCAGGAAGGCCACGGCACCGCCCAGATCCACCGTGAAGCCACCCTTGACGCGGCCGAAGATCGCGCCGTCAACGCGCGTCTCGTTCGCATAGGCCTTTTCCAGACGGTCCCAGGCCTCTTCGCGCTTGGCCTTGTCGCGGCTGATCACAGCCTCGCCACGGGCATTCTCGACGCGGTCAAGGTAGACTTCCACCTCATCGCCCACGGCGATGTCGGCGGTGCCGCCCAGATCGGCAAATTCCTTCAGATCAACGCGGCCTTCCATCTTGTAGCCGACGTCGATGATGGCCTGGCCCGCCTCGATGGCGATGACCCGGCCCTTTACGACAGAGCCCTCTTCGGGGGTGTCAATCTCGAAGCTTTCCTTCAGCAGGGCTTCGAATTCTTCCATGGTTGCTTTGGCGCACATGCGGTGTAAGTTCCTTTTCGTGTGTTTCACTGGCCATGCGGTTGGCTCCGCCGGTCTTCGGTTTGCCGCCGCCGGGATGCCGGAAAACAACAAGGGCCGGAGGTGATCCGACCCTGCAGTCCTCAGGTGTTCCCGGCTCTGGCGGCCTGTTCGACGGAAGGGCGTATAGGCGCAATGGGGGCGGAAGGCAAGCGCCACAAGCGAGGTGGTCTGACCAAATCACAGATCATGGTGTATTGAACGGAAGAAAGCATGGGAAGGCACCGCTGTTCGTTTGTATCCTGCATTCCAAGCAACAGCGATCCCTGCGCAGACTCGGAATGTCGGTCATTCTTGAGGTATATGAGTATGTCTGTGATTGACTCGTCATCTGCCACAGTTCATCGGCTTGGGAGTCTCTACAGACGGTTCAGTGAGGTGTGCCGAATGATTATCATTCTTATATCGTTTGGGTTGGGCTTCGCTTTCCCTTCAGTCGTCTGGGTCAAGGCGATGAAATATCTGTTTCTTGGTTTTGTTTTATTGTCGGTCTATGTATTGGGAGTTCTATATATTGATTCCGATGTGATAGTCAAGATTCTTTTTGTTTCCTCTCCGATTATTCTTTTGGGTTTATCAATTGCGGCATCCTTGACTGCCGTTGGTTCAATCTTGAGATTGAATTTGCGAAGCAGGTCGAATCCACCCTCGGAATAGCTGCCGAAAGAACGGCAAATGTGCCTTTGATTGGCGGGAAATCAGAGAACATCGTATCTTTCATTAAGCAATTATTCGAATGCAGGCGATCTTCTGGCGTTTCTTCTGTCAAGTTCGATCATTCAAAGGTGCGCGCTGCGCCCTCACGGCATCAGCTGCCCGCCATTCACCTCGATCACCTGGCCGATGATATAGGGCGAAAGCGCGGCCGAGGCGAGGAACAGGAAGGCCCTGACGCAATCTTCGGGCGTGCCAAGACGGCCCTGGGGCACGGTGGCCAGCATGGCCGCCATCTGGGCGGGGGTCGAATAGCGCTCGTGGAAGGGTGTCTCGATCACCCCGGGGGCAACGGCATTCACCCGGATGCCGAAGGGGATCAGCTCCTTTGCCATCCCGCGCGTGACATTATGGACGAAGGCCTTGGACGAGCCATACAGCCCCGCCCCGCCGCTGGCCCCGTTGCGCGCGGCATCCGAGGTGGTGTTGATGATGAAGCCGCCCCCCGCCGCCTTCAGATGGTGCCCGGAAGTCGACCGACCGCAGGGCCGAGACAACGACATCGCCGGTCTGACAGACCTTGGACAGCGCCGTTACGCGCAGGACAGTTTTGTTCCCGCTGGCCGCCCGCAAGTCCCCTTGTTCGCCGACAAAGATGACGAACCTTGGCGGAGGTGACCATGACACAAGTCAATTGATACCGCACCGAAGCGAATTTCCTGCCGCCGGATCGCCCGTGCAGGGTTTGATGGCAGATGTCCCGCCACCGGCCCGCAAGGCCCGGCCCCCGGCGACGGGCCGCTGCGGCACCGCAGGGCAAGGCCTGCCGGGTGATCGCGGTCTGACCGGTCAGGCGGCGACGGGCAGGATCAGCCCGGGGCCTTCCGCGCGGTTGGAGTTGACCTGCGGATCGACCCGGTGCATCGCAAAGGTCCCCGCAGGCTGCGGCACCATCACGGTCGCGGCCCCATGCCCGGCCTCGCCCAGCCACAGCGGCCACTGGGCCGGGTTGACGGTTACCGGCTCTCTGTGATGAAGCCGCGCCATATCGGGACCGGCATCGGTCGAGACGATGGCGCAGGTGGCCAGGCTTTGCCCGTCCCGCTCCCACGCCTGCCAGATACCGGCGAACAGCATCGGGGCACCGTCAGCGCGGGTGATGTACCAGGGCAGGCGGGCCTTGGCCGCGCCTTCGGTCCATTCATAAAACCCCGTCGCCGGGATCAGGCAGCGGCGGCTGCGCACCGCCTCGCGGAAGGCGGGTTTGGTGGCGATGGTATCGGCGCGGGCGTTGATGATCAGCGGGCCATCGGTGGGGGTCTTGTACCAGGCGGGCAGAAACCCCCAGCGCAGGGCACGCAGCCGCCTGATCCCGCCGTCACTGACAACCGCCGCCACCGGCTGCGTCGGGCAGATGTTGAAGCGGGGCACCGGCGGCAGGTCATTGCCGGGCAGGGCATCGAACAGGGCGGCAATCGCCTCGTTCGGGTGGGTGATGGTGAAGCGCCCGCACATGGGGCGAGGATAGCTGTCTGCCCCCCGGATGCCAAGCAACGCCTTCCTGCCGGACTGGTGTCTGTGGCCTATGGCACAAACGCGAAGCCACTTCCCACCCGATCCAAGGTACCAATAAGCCCGTCCCGGCCGCCATTGGCGTCCATCCATTTGAGAACTCTGCAGGCGGCCTGGGCATAGATTTCAGGCTTCCTGCCGCCCAGCTGTGCCCCTTCGAACGGGGTCTCCGGCAAAGCACCGGCAGAATATTCCAGACAGCGGTCCTGTGGACTTTGCCCCTCCCGCAGGTATCGCCTGTCATCCGAAACGATGACAGCAACCCCCTCATTGAACCAGCAGGGCAATCCGCCGGTCAGTTGCCGGTACAATCCGATCCTTCGAGACAGTTCAATATGGGAAAACTCATGGGCAAGGACGGTTTCGTTCAATCCGGCAGAGCTGACGCGGATGACGCTGAAGAAGGGTAATGAATAGGCGACCGCCAACGCACCCTCGCCCCCGAGCCACCGGTCACAGTCCTGCGTGGAACAGGCAAGAACAGTCGGGGCAATGGGAAATTCCCCATAAAATGCCCTGACTCTGGCAGCAGCCTTGGCGGCATCATCCTGAATCCGTTCGCGCAGGTCCGCAGTCATGTCCCGGTCCAGGATCAGGGTCGCACTTATCCGCTCAAGGCCGTAGCAAGACGGACAAACGGTTGCGGCAACTGCGGGCAGCAATGCAATGACAAGGGTTCCGCAGATTGCTGCCTGGCCAATCAGCGCAGCCGACACCACCTTCAGAACTCTGTTCTTGTTCATTGCTTTCCCCAAAGGTCCAGTTCCGGGACAGGACTTTCAGGTTAGCCGTATCCCCATTCGATGTCACCATCCGCCCCGGCGTTGGCCGGACGGCACAGGTCGTTTTCCGCCAAACGCGCCATTGACCCGCCTGCACCCGATGGTGCATGACGCCGCCATGCTGATCTTCAAGATTTTCAGACGCCCTGAATGGGATGCCTTCCGCACCGCAGGCGAAACGGAAGGTGCCCCGATTGATCTGGCCGACGGGTACATCCATTTCTCGACCGCCGCCCAGGTTGCCGAAACCGCAGCCCGGCATTTTGCCGCCGAAAGCGATCTGGTGCTGGTGGCACTTGACGCTGACCGGCTGGGGCCTGCGCTGCGCTGGGAACCCTCGCGCGGCGGGGCGCTGTTTCCGCATCTCTACCGCAACCTGACGCTGCAGGATGTGGTCTGGGACAAATCGCTGCCTTTGGGGGCCAGTGGCCATATCTTCCCCGAGGGGCTTTGGTGAGCCTGTGGGAGAAAGCCGGGCTGCGGCTTTTGCACCGGCTTGATCCCGAGACGGCCCATGGCCTGTCGCTGCGCGCCCTTGGGTCGGGCCTGCTGCCCTTGCCGGGCCGTGTCACCTCGTCCCGGCTGGCGGTGGCGCTGGCGGGGATGGCGCTGGACAATCCGGTGGGGCTGGCGGCGGGCTTTGACAAGAACGCGGTGGCCCTGGCCTCCCTTGCCCGTGCGGGGTTCGGGTTTCTGGAAGTGGGGGCGGCCACCCCGCGCCCGCAGCCGGGCAATCCGCGCCCGCGCCTCTTTCGCCTGGCGCAAGACCGCGCCGTCATCAACCGCTTTGGTTTCAACAATGACGGGGCCGGGGCGATCCGCGCCCGGCTGGCCCGGCGCCCGCGCGGCCTGCCGGTGGGCCTGAACCTGGGCGCAAACAAGGACAGCGCCGACCGGTCTGCCGATTTTGCGCGGGTGCTGGCGCTTTGCGGCCCCGAGGTGGATTTCGCCACTGTCAACGTGTCATCCCCCAACACCGAACGCCTGCGCGACCTGCAGGGGCGGGCCGCCCTGTCCGCCCTGCTGGCAGGGGTAATGGCGGTGCGCGCCGCCCTGCCGCGCCCCATTCCGGTCTTTCTCAAGATCGCGCCCGATCTGTCCGATGATGCGCTGGCGGAAATCGCCGAGGTCGCCCTGGCCTCGGGACTGAGCGGGATCATCGCCACCAACACCACGCTGGCGCGCGACGGGCTGCGCAGTGCGCAGCGCGACCAGGCCGGGGGACTGTCGGGTGCGCCCCTGTTCGAACGGTCAACCCGCGTCCTGGCCCGGCTGTCGCAGCTTACGGACGGGCATCTGCCTCTGATCGGCGTGGGCGGCATTTCGACGCCCGAACAGGCCTATGCCAAGATTCGCGCCGGTGCCACGGCGGTTCAGATATACACCGCAATGGTATATGAGGGCATTTCGCTGCCCGCCCGCCTTGCGCGGGGGCTGGACGGGCTGCTGGCACGGGACGGCTACGCCTCGGTCGCCGCTGCCGTCGGAACGGGGCGCGGCGACTGGCTGTGACATCAGGCGTCTTGCCGGCCGCAGTCCCCAAGGCGGGTGATCGGGCCAGGGCGGCCCCTGTCAGCCGCCATCGGTTTCCGGCATCAGGAAATGCCCGGTGCCCTGCGCGAACAGGCGCGCGCGGTTGTCCTGCCAGGCCTCGACATGCACGCTGGCGTAACGCCGTCCCGAGCGGTTGACCCGCGCCCGCGCATAGGCATCGCGCGGCAGGCCCGGGCGCAGGTAGTCCACCGTGAAGTCGATGGTCTTGGGCAGGTCCGGCAGGGCCGCCCCCGGCCCCATCCGCCCTGCCTCCATCGCCTCCCACATCAGGGTCCAGCTCAGTTCGATGATGGCCACCGTTTCCAGGAAGGCCGCCGTCACCCCGCCATGCAGCGCCGGGATTGCGGGATTTCCGATCAGCCTGTCATCGAAGGGCAGGATCGCGGTCAGCTCGTCGCCGCGCCGGTCAAAGGTGATGCCCATGAACCCGATATAGGGCACCCCGGCAACCAGCAAGTGCAGCGCGGCATCGCGGCGCGTCTTGATCACCTGCACCGGTTCGGGGCGCGCGGGCGGGCTCATGGCCTTGTCCCCTGCGCCCGGTCCACGGTGAAGGCCCCTGTCGCGGCAGCGACCGGGCGTTCGGCATCCCCGTCGGTCGCTGTTGCGCGCACGAAGGCGACGGACCGGGTGACGTGATAGCATTCGGCGCGCGCCGTAAGCCGCTGGCCGGGTGTGGCGGGCCGCATGTAGTCGATCCGCAGATCCAGCGTCGCCGTGCTGGCCGGGGCTTCGGGATGGCTCATCACGGCAGCCCCGGCAGCAGTATCCATCAGCGCAGATACCGCCCCGCCATGCAGCACACCGGTCGCGGGATCGCCGACAAATCGCGGGTCATAGGGCATCGATACCACCGCCATCCCCTTGCCCAGCAGGTCAAGACGCATGCCCAGCGCCCGCGAATGCGGAATGGCCTCGATGAACTGGCGGGCAATGCGGGTGCGGTCGGTCATCCCAAGCTCCTTGCGCCTGAGCCGGACTGTCGCCTGGCCTGTGCCTGGCTGCAAGCCCGCGCAGCGATTGCGCGGCTGGCACCTTGCTACTACGCTTCGCTGACGGAGGACCCTGCGATGACCGAAACCCGCCTCAGCTTCAAAGAGATGTGCGCCCGGTTCGAAACAACCCCGCGCACCCTGCGCCACTACGAATACATCGAGCTGCTTCAGCCCGGGAAAGACGGGCGCGCGCGCTTTTACGGGCCACGGGAAATTGCCCGCATGACGCTGATCCTGCGTGGCCGCCGCTTTGGCTTCAGCCTGGAAGAAATCCGCCAATGGCTGCTGATCTATGAAACCAGGGGCACCTCGGCACAGATGAGGGCGCTGATCGATCTGGCAGACCGCCAGCTTGCCCAATTGCGCCGCCAGAAAGACCAGATTGAAACCGCGATCCATGAGCTTCAATCCCTGCGCGATACGGTCGCGGCCTCATCTGATCCGGTCTGATCCGACCCGGCAGGCTGTCCGCCGCGATGGCCCCGGCCAAGCCTGCTGCGCATGACGTTGCGTCAGCCCGGCTGACACGACGTCATCCGCGCGCTGACGCAACGTCACGTTTACCTCAGCGTCATCCTGTCGGATAAGGATGATCGACGCCGCCATCCGACGGACGTTCACACCCAAGGCACGTGCGACAGACTGATGACAGATGCCTTGACGATCCAGAAGACGGGCAAGTCCCTTGGCGCGGCACCCCGCAGCCTGCGCCCTTGCGGACAGAAGGGCCTTCTGTTCCCGGTCCGCGACGGCAGGCCTTTGCTGTTCACCCCACACGACCGGGCCCGGCTGGCGCTGATCCTGCGCGGCGGGTGCCTTGGCTTTGCCCCGGCAGACATCCGCCGGTCGGCAGTGATGACCCACCGGCGGGCCGGACCAGACGATGCCATCGCCGAACTGAACGACCGGCCCGTCCAGGCGGACCGGGGCCTTGCCTCCTGCCGCAGGGACGCAGCCGGATAACAATACAGGAGACGACGACCCGATGACAGCCTATGCCGCACCGGTCAGGGACATGCAGTTCCTGTTACATGATGTCCTTGGGGTCACCACCAGCGGGGTGCCCGGATATGACAGTCTGGACCCTGCCTTCACCTGGGCGGTCCTTGACGGGGCGGGCAGGCTGGCCAGCGATGTGCTGGCCCCCCTGAACGCGGTGGGCGACCGCCAGGGGTGCCACCTTGAAAACGGTGCGGTCCGCACGCCGCCGGGCTTCGCCGATGCCTTTGCGGCCCTCAGGGCCGGGGGATGGACCGCACTGGATTGCGATCCGGCCTATGGCGGCCAGGGCCTGCCCTGTCTGATCGGCACAGCGGTGGGCGAGATGTTCGTGTCGGCCAATATGGCGCTGAATATGTACCAGGGCCTGACGCACGGTGCCTATTCGGCGATCCACACCCATGGCACGCCCGCGCAGAAGGCGATGTGGCTGCCGAAACTGGTCAGTTGCGACTGGACCGGCACGATGAATCTGACCGAACCGCACTGCGGCACCGATCTGGGCCTGATACGGACCCGCGCCGAACCGCAGGCCGACGGCAGCTACCGCATCACCGGGCAGAAGATCTTCATCTCGGCCGGTGAGCATGACCTGGCGGAAAACATCATCCACCTCGTGCTGGCGCGGGCACCGGGCGGCGGCGAGGGCACGCGCGGCCTTTCGCTGTTCATCGTGCCGAAGGTTCTGGTCAACGCCGACGGCAGCCTGGGCGCGCGCAATGCGCTGTCCTGTGGCAAGATCGAAAAGAAGATGGGCATCCACGGCAATGCAACCTGCGTGATGAACTATGACGGGGCAACAGGCTGGCTGCTGGGCGATCTGCACAAGGGCATGCGGGCCATGTTCACCATGATGAACGAGGCGCGCCTTGGCGTGGGTCTGCAGGGCTATGCCGTGGCGGAAGCCGCCTGTCAGAAGGCCCGCGCCTATGCGAAAGACCGCCTGCAAGGCCGCGCGGCGACGGGGCCGACCAATCCCGCAGGGCCCGCTGACCCGCTGATCGTGCACCCCGATATCCGCCGCAGCCTGATGGATCAGAAAAGCTTTGTCGAAGGGGCGCGGGCGCTGACCTTCTGGGGCGCGCATCTGATCGACCGGTCGGTGCGCATGGGTGATGCCGATGCCGAGGGTCTGATTTCGCTGTTGATCCCGGTGATCAAGGGCTTTCAGACCGACAAGGGCTTCGAGATGACCATCGCCGCCCAGCAGGTATTCGGCGGGCATGGCTATATCGAGGACTGGGGCATGTCGCAATTCGCCCGCGACGCCCGCATCGCCATGATCTACGAAGGGGCCAACGGCGTTCAGGCACTTGACCTTGTCGGGCGCAAGCTGGGGCAGGAGGGCGGTCGGCATGTGATGGCCTTCTTCGGGCTGATCCAGACCTTCCTTGAGGAGAACAGCGGCGACGCCCGCCTGGCACAGGACTTTCTTGATCCTCTGAAGGCTGCATCGAAAGACATGCAGGCAGCCGTGGCGGTCTTTGCCGAAGCGGGGATGACGGCCCCGAACACCGCCTTGGCCGGGTCTTGCGACTTCATGCATCTGGCGGGGCAGGTCTGCCTTGGCCTGATGTGGGCGCGGATGGCACGGGCCGCCCTGGCCGCGCTTGACGCCGGAACCGGTGACCCCGCCTTCTACAGGGCAAAGCTGGCCACGGGCCGCTACTATATGGCGCGCCACCTGCCCGCCACGGCCCTGCACCTTGCCCGGATCAAGACCGGGGCCGGGCCGGTGATGGCGCTGGCCGCCGAAGCGTTCTAGGCTTGCCCCCATTGGTCACAGCCCAAGTCATGCCCATGCCCAAACGACCCCGCCTGACGCGCCGCCCGCCGATCACCATGACCAAAGACGGCCGCCAGCAGGCACAGCGCCTGGCCGCAAACGCCGGGCAGTATGGGCAAGTGGCGCGGCCCCTTCGCTTCGGGCATGTCGCGTCTGCAAGGGGTGCCGACAGGCCGGGCCACCTGCTGCGACTGGCCCCCAAAGACCCGGAGGCGCGCAAGGAAGGACCGCAGCGCAGACCCTGCGGTGGTATTTGGGTATTTGTGCCGAAAAGAAACCCAAGCTGCGCCCCGACCCGACCTCGCGGACCCCGTGTGAGATGGGCCGGAGGTGGGCCGGGGCGGCTTCTCCTCGGGCGGTCATCGGCTCCCCAGCCTGTACCGCGCTGACAAAGGTGCCGCATTATGGTTAAGAAAGTCTTATTCTTCTTGGCGAAAATACCCCACGGGGGTGCGGGGGTGTGAAACCCCCGCGTCCGCCCCCGCAACCGGAAAGCGGTTTCAACATGACAGCCCGACTCTATTGCTTTGGCGAAAGCGGCAATGCCTACAAGGCAGCGCTGGCCATGACATTTGCGGATATGCCGTGGGAACCCGTCTTCGTCGATTTCTTCAACGGCGAAACCCGGACCCCGGCCTTCCGCGCGCTGAATGAAATGGGAGAGGTGCCGGTGCTGGTGGATGGCGACACCACGCTGACCCAGTCGGCGGTGATCCTGGACTACGTGTCCTCCAAGACCGGCAAGCTGGGTGGCCGATCAGCGGCGGAACGGCGCGAGGTGCTGCGCTGGATGTTCTGGGACAATCACAAGCTGTCGGGTCCGGCCGGGACCGCGCGCTTTCTGTCGAACTTCCTGCCCGAAGACAAACGCCCCGCAGGGGTGGTTCCCTTCCTGCAGGGGCGGCTGAAGACCGCCTACAGGCTGCTGAACGATCACCTCGCGACCCGCGCCTGGATCGCAGGCGCGCAGATGACCGTCGCCGACCTGTCCTGCTGCGGGTATCTTTTCTACCCCGAACCCTTCGGATTTGACCGGGCCGACTGGCCGCACCTCGACGCCTGGCTCAGGCGCATTTCGGCGCAGCCCGGCTGGAAACATCCCTATGACATGATGCCCGGCAATCCGTCTGACCGGGCCTGAGGAGTATGTGATGACAGATGCCTATATCTATGACGCCGTCCGCTCGCCCCGCGGCAGGGGCCGCCCCGACGGCAGCCTGCACGAGCTGACGACCGTGGCGCTGTCGGCGCGCATGCTCAATGCGGTGAAGGCGCGCAACGGGCTGGAGGGCCATGCGGTCGAAGATGTGATCTGGGGCAATGTCACCCAGGTGGGCGAACAGGGCGGCTGTCTTGCCCGCTCTGCCGTGCTGCTGTCTGACCTGGATCAGTCGATCCCCGGCCTTGCGATCAACCGCTTCTGCGCCAGCGGAATGGAGGCGGTGAACCTGGCCGCCAACCAGATCAAGGGTGGTGCGGGCAGCGCCTATATCGCCGGCGGAGTTGAAATGATGGGCCGCGTCGCCATGGGCAGCGACGGGGCCGCCATTGCGGTGGACCCCAGCCTGGCGATGAAAACCTATTTCGTGCCGCAGGGCATCAGCGCCGACATCATCGCCACCCAGTACGGCTTTTCCCGTGATGACGCCGACAGCCTGGCGGTGGAAAGCCAGCGGCGCGCCGCCGCCGCCTGGAAGGACGGCCGCTTCGCCGGGTCCGTCATCGCCGTCACCGATCAGAACGGGCTGCCGATTCTGAGCCATGACGAATACATGCGCCCCGAGACCGATATGCAAAGCCTTGGGGCGCTGAAGGCCAGTTTCAAGGATATGGGCGAGGTCATGCCCGGCTTCGACCGCATCGCCCTGATGAAATACCCGCATCTGGAACGGATCGAGCATATCCACCATGCCGGCAATTCCAGCGGCATCGTCGATGGGGCCGCAGCACTCCTGATCGGCAACCGGGAGTTTGGCGACCGCCTTGGTCTGAAACCGCGTGCGCGCATCCGCGCCACCGCCAAGATCGGCACCGACCCCACGATCATGCTGACCGGCCCCGTGCCGGTCACCGAAAAGATTCTGGCCGAGGCCGGCATGGCGATATCCGACATTGACCTCTTCGAGGTGAACGAGGCCTTCGCCTCGGTCGTGCTGCGCTTCCTGCAGGCTTTCGATGTGGACGCAGAGCGTGTCAACGTCAACGGCGGGGCCATCGCCATGGGCCACCCGCTGGGCGCAACCGGGGCCATCCTCATCGGCACGCTGCTGGACGAGATGGAACGCAGCGGCAAGGGCACCGGCCTTGCCACGCTGTGCGTCGCCTCCGGGATGGGGGCCGCCACGATTATCGAGAGGCTGTGATGCCGAAAATCGACCTTGCCACGGTGCCGGTGAAGACCGGCTCGATCTACCCCGAACCCTATGCCAGCCAGATGCAGGGCCGGTCCTCGCTGCGTCTGGGGCAGGCCGGCGGGCTGACACAGTTTGGTGCCAACCTGGTCATCCTTGCCCCCGGCGCGCGATCATCGCTGCGCCACTGGCACCGGCACGAGGATGAGTTTGTCATGGTGACGAAAGGCGAATGTATGCTGGTTCAGGACGCCGGTGAAACCCTGATGCAGGTGGGTGATTGCGCCGCCTTTCCGGCGGGCGACCCCGACGGGCATTGCCTTGTCAACCGCAGCACGGCCGAAGCACGGTTTCTGGTGGTGGGCACCAGGGCCGCGTCCGAAGTGGCAACCTACAGCGATGTCGATCTTCGTGTCGAGATGGAAGGCGGCAATGCGCGCTTTACCTACAAGGACGGAACCCCATGGGCAGGGCCACGCTGATGACGCCCGTCCCACGCGCACCCATGACCGGCAAGGGGGCTACCTGATGCCAAAGCTTGCCAGTCTGCCCTTTGTCGAAGACCCCGCAACGGTTCATCCCGTTCTGGGCGTGCCGATGCATCCCTATGCCCACCGCAATCTGGGCGACCTTAGCGATCTGACCCAGTTCGGCGTTCATATCGAACGTCTGCCGCCCGGCTCCGCCTCCAGCCTGCGTCATTGGCATGAGACGGAAGACGAGTTCATCCTGATGCTGTCGGGCGAGGTCATCCTGCGCGAAGATGGCGGCGAGACCCGGCTTGTCGCGGGCGACGCCGCTTCTTGGCCTGCCGGGGTGCCGGACGGCCATTGTCTGGAAAACCGGTCGGATGCCCCGGCCACTTATCTGACGGTTGGCACGCGCAACCGCGCGGACGTCATCCATTACCCCGATCACGACCGCATCTGCCACAAAGACGGGTCCGCCCGCCGCTGGACGCGCGGCGATGGCACGGCGGCAGCTGTTTGATGCCCCCTCTGACCCATGACGCCGCCCCTGTCCGCCCTCAAGGCGCAGTGAAAGGACATATGTGATGCCTGACTTTACCCTGACAACCGATGCAGACGGCGTTGCGACCATCACCTGGGACGTGGCGGGCAAGTCGATGAACGTCATGTCCCAGGCGGGCTTTGCCGAACTTGACGGGCTGATCGGTCAGGCCCTGTCCGACCCGTCGGTCAGGGGCATCATCTTGACCTCGGCGAAAAGGGATTTCTCCGGCGGGATGGACCTGAACATCATCGCGCGGATGAAGGACGGTGGCGCAGGGGGCATCTTCGATGGCGTGATGCGCATCCACGGCATCCTGCGCCGGATCGAACGCGCCGGGATGGACCCCAAGGCCCTGAAGGGCGGCAAACCGATCGTCGCGGCCCTGCCAGGCACCGCGCTTGGCATCGGGCTGGAACTGTCGCTGGCCTGCCACCGCATCATCGCGGCGGACAATCCAAAGGCGAAGATCGGCCTGCCCGAGATCATGGTCGGCATCTTCCCCGGCGCGGGCGGCACGACAAGGCTGGTCCGCAAACTGGGCGCAATGGCCGCGGCCCCCTTCCTGCTGGAAGGCAAGCTGAGCGACCCCGGGGCGGCCAAAGCGGCCGGTCTGATCGACGAGGTGGTTGCGCCAGAGGCTCTGCTGGCCCGGGCCAAGGACTGGGTTCTGGCTGCAACCGATGCCGATCTGGTGAAACCCTGGGATGCCAAGGGCTACAGGATGCCGGGCGGCACCCCCTATCACCCGGCGGGATTCATGACCTTTGTCGGGGCCAGCGCGATGGTGCTGGGCAAGACCATGGGCGTCTATCCGGCGGCCCGGGCGCTGCTGTCTGCCGTCTACGAAGGAGCGCTGGTGCCCTTTGACACCGCGCTGCGGATCGAAGCGCGCTGGTTCACCAGTGTCCTGCTCAATCCGTCATCCGGGGCGATGATCCGGTCGCTGTTCATCAACAAGGAAGCGCTGGAAAAAGGCGCCCGTCGTCCCGCCCAGCCCGACCAGACGGTGCGCCGCCTGGGCGTCATCGGGGCGGGCATGATGGGGGCAGGCATCGCCTATGTCGCGGCCAATGCGGGGATCGAGGTGGTGCTGATCGACGCCACGCAAGAGGCCGCCGACCGGGGCCACGCCCATTCGGAAGACCTGCTCGACAAGGGCATTCAGCGCCGCAAGGTGACGCCGGAGCAGAAGGCCGAAGTGCTGGGGCGCATCATCGCCACCACCGACTATGCCGCCCTTGCCGGGTGCGATCTGATCGTCGAGGCGGTGTTCGAAGACCCGCAGGTGAAGGCCGAAGTGACGGCCCGCGTCGAGGCCGCCACCAGCCCCGACTGCATCTTTGCCACCAACACCTCGACCCTGCCGATCAGCGGGCTGGCCCGCGCCAGCCAGCGCCCAGAGCAGTTCATCGGCATCCATTTCTTCTCGCCTGTCGACAGGATGATGCTGGTCGAGATCATCCGGGGCAAGGCCACGGGCGACCGGGCGGTGGCCAAGGCGCTGGATTTCGTGCGCCAGATCCGCAAGACGCCGATCGTCGTGAACGATGCCCGGTTCTTCTACGCCAACCGCTGCATCATCCCCTACGTCAACGAAGGCATCCGCATGGTGGCCGAGGGGGTGGAACCGGCGCTGGTCGAGAATGCCGCAAAGCTGGTGGGCATGCCGCTGGGGCCGCTGCAACTGGTCGATGAAACCTCGATCGAACTGGGCGTGAAGATTGCCAAGGCAACCAAAGCCGCGATGGGCGATGCCTATCCGGACCGTGCCGTTGACAGGGTTCTGTTTGCGATGGCCGACGAGGGGCGACTGGGCAAGAAGGCGAAAGCGGGGTTCTATGCCTATGACGCGGCCGGACAACGCAGCGGGTTATGGGACGGCCTTGCTGCGTCTTACCCGGTTGCAGACCTGCAGCCTGACCTGACCGAGGTGCAGCACCGCCTGCTTTTCGCCCAGGTGCTGGAAGCGGTGCGTGCCCTGCAGGACGGGGTGCTGACCGATATCCGCGAAGGCGATGTCGGCGCCATCCTGGGCTGGGGCTTTGCCCCCTGGTCGGGCGGCCCGTTCAGCTGGCTTGATATCATCGGGGCCGCCCGCGCGGTGGAGATCTGCGATGCGCTGACCGCCCGGCACGGCCCGCGCTATGCCGCGCCCGATCTGTTGCGCGACATGGCGGTCAAGGGTGACAGCTTCTACGGCCGCTTTGCCCCGGCGACAAAGGCGGCCTGAAGGCCTGGTCAGGCCCCCGCACCACCGGTTTCTTTTCGGCCCAAATACCCTCGCCGAAGGCGCTCCTGCCCCACCACCCGCACGTGCGGATGGGTGCGGAGCCTCCGGCGGGGGTATTTTCCGCCGAAAAGAAACCCCGGAGCCGTCAGACGCGGTTCGGCGGCTCCTGCCCGTCGAGGGCGGCGATCAGGTTGGTGACGGCCAGCATCCCCATCGCCTCGCGCACTTCCAGCGCCGCCGTGCCCAGATGCGGCAGCAGGGTGACGTTTTCCATGGCGATCAGTGCCTGCGGCACCGTCGGCTCGAATTCATAGACATCAAGGCCCGCCCCGGCGATCCGGCCTTCCTGCAGGGCCGCGATCAGGGCCGCCTCGTCCACCACATCGCCGCGCGAGATGTTGACGAAGATGCCGCCGGGACGCATGGCAGCCAGCGCCCCGGCATTGATCATGTGCCACGTCGCCGGGCCGCCGGGCACCGCCACCACCACGAAATCCGCCGCCATGGCTTCGGCCATGCCGACCTGCCGCGCGGGAACGCCCGGGTCGGCCACGGCAGAGCGGTTGTGAAAGACCACCTCCATCCCGAAACCATGATGGCAGCGCTTCGCAATCGCCTTGCCGATCCGGCCCATGCCAATGATGCCGACGCGCTTTCCCGACACCGGCAGCCCCAGCATCTGCGTTGGACCCCAGCCTTGCCAGCGGCCGGCGCGCAGCACCCGCTCGCCTTCGCCCGCCCGCCGCGCGGTGGCCAGAATCAGCAGCAGCGCAATATCCGCCGTGGCATCGGTGACCGCACCGGGTGTATTGCTGACGGTCACGCCCGCCGCCCGGGCCGCCGCCACGTCGATATGGTTGTAGCCCACGCCGAAATTGGCCAGCATCCGGCAGCGGGGATTGGGGACATCGGCAAAGACACCGGCATCGAACCTGTCGCCCAGGGTCGGCAGCACATAGTCAAAATCGCGCAGGGCCGCGCGAAGCTCGTCCGGGGTCAGCACCCGGTTTTCTTCTTCGCGCAGCGTAACGTCAAAGCGGGCGCGGGCTGCATCCAGCACGCGCGGCGGCAGACGGCGGGTGATCAGCAAACGGGCCATCAGAACAAACGCCCCCCCGGCGGAACATCGTGACCCGGCCCGATCAGCACCACCTCTCCGGCGGCATCGGGCACGCCCAGAACCAGCACCTCGGACAGGACCTTGCCGATCTGGCGGGGCGGGAAATTCACCACGGCCAGCACCTGCCGTCCGACAAGCATATCGGGGGTGTAATGGGCCGTGATCTGCGCCGAAGACCGCTTTTCGCCAATCTCATTGCCGAAATCGACCCAAAGCCTGATCGCGGGCTTGCGCGCCTCGGGAAAGGGTTCGGCCCGCATGATCCGCCCCACGCGGATATCGACCTTCTGAAAATCGTCGTAGGTGATCGTCACGTGCCCAGTTCCTTTCCCCGGTCTGCCGCTGCCTTGACCGCCCGGCGCAACAGGGGCGGAAATCCTGTGTCCGGGTCCATCAGCACGGCCAGCGCCGCCGCCGTGGTGCCGCCGGGCGAGGTGACATTGACCCTGAGCTGAGTCGCCGTCTCGGTCGACCGCTGCGCCAGTTCCCCCGCCCCCGTCACCGTGGCACGGGCCAGCTGCATCGACAGGCCGGCAGGCAAGCCTTCCGCCTCGCCCGCCGCTGCCAGCGCCTCGATCAAGTGAAAGACATAGGCCGGGCCGGACCCGGACAGGGCGGTGACCGCATTCATCTGATGCTCGCCCGCCAGCCGCACCACCTGCCCCACCGCGCCCAGAACGGCTTCGGCCAGCGCCAGGTCGTCTTCACTGGCAACCGCGTTGCCGACAATGGCCGTTATGCCCCGCCCCACGGCGGCAGGCGTGTTCGGCATGGCCCGGATCACCGGCGTCCCCGCCCCCAGCACCGTTTCATACAGCGACATCGGCGTGCCTGCCGCGACCGAGACAAACAGCGTGCCGCCCCCGCCCATCGGGGCCAGCTGCGGCAAGGCTTCGGCCATCATCTGCGGCTTTACCGCCACCAGCACGATGGCCGGATGCTGCGGGAAGCCTGCGTTCAGATGCAGCCCCTTGGCGGCAAGGCCCCTGACCCAGTCCGACGGCTGCGGGTCAGCCACCCAGACCGCGCTGAGCGCAAGCCCCTGCTTCAGCCAGCCTTCCAGCATGGCCGATCCCATCTTGCCGCAGCCCAGCAGCACAAGGCCGCGTCGGTTCACCTGTGTGAACATCATATCTCTGTCCCCGATCAGATCGCGGGCAGGTTAGGCGCGACCATAGGCCTCGGCAATGGCAACCTTCATGGCATCTGCGGGCGTGTGCGCGGCCCAGGCGACCAACTGAAACGCCGGATAGAACCGCTCTGCCGCCATCACGGCATTGGCGATCAGCCTGTCAATCTGCTCGGGGTCGGCGCTGTGGCCACCCGACAGCGGCAGGCCATAGCGCCAGACCATCAGCTTCTGTTCGGCCCAATAGGTGAAGGCACCGGACCAGACCATGTCATTGGTGCGGTTGAGCAGATCGTAAAGCTCGCCCATCCGGTGCGCGGGCGGCTCCATCTCGAAGGTGCAGATCAGGCGCAGCATCTCGTCCCGGGGCGACCAGGCCAGGGTCAGGGAATAGGTGCGCCACTGCCCCTCCACCGCCATGGCAATCTGGTCATCCGCCACCCGGTCGAATTCCCAGGCCCGGCTCTCGGCAATCGTCTCAACGATGTCGATCGGATGGGGATCGTCTGTCAGAAAGTCCTCGCAAAGCGACATGGCCCGGCCTCTTCATGAAGCTGCCTGCGGGCCAAGACCCACAAGAAGCTGGGCGTCCGGCAAGGATCAGCGTAACCCCGACCCGACTGATACCAGATATGGTGGGTCAGAAGTGAAGGGCTGTAAAGGGAATTCTTTGGCGATTTGTTGTGTGTGGCTGTTGTGGCTGTGGCCGGTGTGGCCGGTGTGGCCGGTTGTGGCCGGTCGCCAGAGTTTGCGTGCGGTGACATCGGAAGTTGCGACACTGCGGTTCTTGCGGGCGGGGTTGGCGCGGGCGGTTTGAAGGGGTGTTGAACGGCGGTTCAAAGTGTCTTTCACCCGCGTCTTTACCGCCCGCGCCATGCCCGTCACACCCCCAGATCGAAGTTCGCGATCAGCAGTTCGGGCCGCTCGGGCTTCTGCCCGGTGCTGGAGAGGGTGTAGGTCGTCTTGACCGGGTGCAGGCGGAACGCCCCGAAGGTTTCCCGCACGCCGGGCACGTCGTTCAGGCTGAGGATGAAGCGCCCTTCGATTCCGCCCAGCACCGCTGCCATCTCCTCGAATCGCGCGCGGCTGAACAGGGTCTTGCCATAGTAATCCTCGCAGCCCCAGTAGGGCGGGTCGAGGTAGAACAGCGTGTCGGGCCGGTCGACCCGCGCGATGAAGGGCGCAAAGTCCATGCAGGTCACCGTCACGCCCGCAAGGCGGCTGTGCAGCGCCTCCAGATCCGGCTCCAGCGTGGTCAGGTTGAACCGCGCCGACCGCCCGGCCCCGAGGCCGAAGTTCCGCCCCGCAACCTTGCCGCCGAAGGCCAGCCGCTGCAGGTACAGGAACCGCGCTGCGCGCTGCAGGTCGGTCAGGCTGGCCGGGTCCACCGCCGCCAGCCGTTCGAAATTGGCCTGGGTGGTGATCTGGAACCGCAGCAGGTCAAGGAAGGCGACATAGTGTTCCTGCAGCACCCGGAACAGCGTGTAGACGTCGCGGCCCGCGTCATTGATGAATTCGGCCTTCGCCGCCCGGCGGCGGCGCAGGAAGATGCCGCCCATGCCCACGAAAGGCTCGGCATAGGTCAGGTGCTGATCGGCGTCGATCAGCGCGCAGATGCGCCTTGCCAGGGCGCGCTTGCCGCCCACCCAGGGGGCGACGGGGACGGGTGTCCGTTCACTGTTCATTAACCGATTCCTCATGACTGTGTGCCCGCCCCCTCAAGGGGGTCGGGCGGCCTGTAACCGTTGGTCGGGGTCGGCGCGGGCTTTCGAAGCTGCCGCGTGGCGGGGCTGCTGGAGACAGCCCTGCCCCCGTTTACCGGGGGGGGGGGGGGGGGGCACGTCGGG
>JADCEN010000001.1 GCA_020250175.1 Rhodobacter sp. | reverse complement strand
CTGCATCGCCAAGCAGATCTTCAGGTCGCTTGCAGCCCTTCAGCAACTCGTCCAGCAGTTCGTTTGAAATCGTCATTGTCATTGCTCCTCTCAGGAAGCATGGACAAGATCACAGATACACAGAAGGCCGGACACTCTCCCGAAAAGGGCCGAAACCTCCTTCACCTTCCTTTCCCAATTCCATGGCCCAGCGTCCCCAGCCCGATGGCGTTCATCACCACCAGCATCCAGTCCTCGTCCAGCGCCACGCCGGGCACGTCCAGGCCAAGTCCCTTTTCCAGAACCACGACCGCCAGACGGGCGACCATCACAAGGTAGGTCTTGTATCCGCGTAAGCGGCGGCTCCGACCGATTGATTTACGATATTCCTGACGCTTGTTGCGCCTGCGAGAAGCCTTCCGAGATCAGGTGGAGGTTCTGGATGGCGGATGGTGACGATGGGTTTGTGGTGCGTTGCGAGATTGTCGAGCCCCGGCAGCGTGGCAAGCGACGTTGACCGGATAAGATAAAGGCGCGGATCGTCGCCGAAAGCCTTCGGCCCGGTGTCCGGGGTGTCGATGTAGCCGCGCGCTATGACATCCTTCCCCATCATTTTTCGGATTGGCGTCGCCAAGCCCGGCAGGGTCGGCTGGCTTTGCCGGGTGACCTGGTGGACGGGCTGCACAGTTTGCCGAAGGCTGAGCCGACGCAGCCTGCCTTTGTGCCGCTGTCCATTCTGCCCGAGCCCATGGATCAGTCGGGTGGGTCTGCCTCGACCGAAACCGCGACAGGTGACGCCGGGGTCATGACGATCGGGGCCGGGCCCGACGTGGTTCTGCGCATTCCCGGCGATGTTGCGGTGGCGCGGGCGACCGCGCTGGTTCTGGCGCTGCGGGGTGCGCTGTGATTGTCGTCGGCCAGCGTCTGCCGATCCTGATCGCGACCAAGCCGGTGGACTTCCGCTGTGGTCATCAGGCGTTGGCGCTGATCGTGCAGACCGAACTGAAGCTCGATCCGCACTCCGGGGTGACGGTGTCAAAGGCCATGTCAAACGCGGCAAGACGGACAAGGCCGATGCCGGGGCCATCTGCGAAGCGGTATCGCGCCCGTCCATGCGGTTTGTTCCCGTGAAGAGCGAGGATCGGCAAGCGCTGCTGATGACGCACAAGGCGCGGGAATTTCCGGTGCGCCAGCAGACCCGGATCGTGAACGCCCTGCGCGCACACTTGGGTGAGTTTGGTCTTGTCGTCCCGAAGGGCATCCACAATGTTGAGCGCCTGATCGCGGCATGTGACAGGGCCGATCTGCCTGCTCCGGCGCGGAAGGCCCAGAACCTGCCGGCTGATCAACTTGCCGACATGCAGAACAAGATCGAGGCCCTGACCGCAGACATCCGCGCCGATGCAAAGGCGAACGAAGCTGCACAGCGCCTGCAGACGATCCCGGACATCGGGCCCAGGCATAGGCCCGATGACCGCAAGCGCACTGGTTTGCGCGCTGCCCGATAGCGCCGGCTTCAAATCCGGCCGGGACCTGTCTGCCTGGCTGGGCGTGCGGTCCGTCTCTCGGACGGATCGCGTTCCGGCCCCGCACCGCCGCGACCTCATTCCACTGGCGGCAAGGAACGCTGGGGTCGTATCTCCAAAATGGGCAACAGGTATCTGCGCCGCCTGCCCTATCCCGGTGCGATCGCGCAGGTCAGCGCCCGGCACCGTGGCGAGCCCGGCGAAAACTGGCTGTGCAAGATCATCCAGCGCAAGAAACCCAAAACAGGCAGCGATCGCCCCGGCCAACCGCATGGCGCGCACGGCCTGCGCGCTCGGGAAGAACAAGACGGAATTTCGGGCGGCACCTGCCGCCTGACAGCAACAGGGGTATCACCCCCAACCATAAGGCAAGTGCATCGTGACAGGACGGCAAAGATCGGACAAATCGCCAAGGACACCCTGCTCGAACCGGAGCGCCACCAAGCGCGCGCCATTGATCGGGACCAAAGCGACCGCAGACTTTCATCAGGGCGCACAGCGATCATGCTGCAAATCAGACGCCCTAAACATGGCCGCAACCGAAATCACGCCAGCATCACCCGAAAAACCCTTGCCCCGCAGGAGCCATCCATACAGGGTCCGAGCGACAATGGCGAGGGGGCAGAAGCGCCCCGATGTCGCGCGGGCGCGCGATGTCTGGATCAGCTGCCGTCAGCCCTTCATGCGCAACATGCTGACAAGGCTTGCCTTCATCGACGAGACCTCGCTCAAGACCAACCTGGCCAAGACCACCGGATGGTCCCCCTGCGGAGCATGTCTGGTCGATCATGTCCCGTTCGGCCACTGGCAGACCCCGGATCAAGTCCGGGGCAAGCTGTTCATCGCCGCCTTGCGCCATGACAGGCTGGACGCACCCCGGGTCATCGGCGGGCCGATCAACCGCGAGTTATTCGACCTTTGCATCGAAACCCAGCTGGCCCCGACCCAGCACAAGGGCGAGGTGGTGATCCTGGATAACCTTGCCACCCTCCGCAGGCCGAAGGCCGCCGCGATCCTGAAAGACATCGGCGCATGGTTCCCGTTCTTGCCGCCAGACTCCCCCGACCTCAATTCCGTTGAAATCAATCGGGCATTCACCCGGACCAGTGGCGTTCATGCCCTCATGTTTGCCAGGCTCAAGGCCATTCGTCGGGAAATTGATCCCCCGGATCAATCTCTTGCCCTCCTCATTCCGAAAGACTGCTGCCCGCATCTGTGACCCGCCTTGGAAAGCCGTCGGCCAGGTCTGCGACCTTTTCAAGGAAGAAGAATGCCATAACCTCTGCAAAGCCGCAGGATGTGAAGCCGAATGAGCGCAACGCGCACAAGACTCAGCCGGATGAGCATCCAAGGTCGCAGCACTGTTTGCATATGCACCCCGCGCACGTACCGGTTGACGACGGCGGATGGTGTCACGCCAAGCATCCCCGGCAACCGGTATCGGACCGTGTGATCAGGGCCGGTCAGACCTTGAATCAGGACTGGGCCCGCGCATCAGGGAGCGGTGCTGCGCTGCGCCTTCAGCTGCAGACGCCGCGCATGCAGGATCGGCTCGGTATAGCCCGAAGGCTGGGCGCGGCCCTTGAACACCAGATCGCAGGCCGCCTGAAACGCCAGCCCGTCAAACCCCGGTGCCATAGGCCGGTAGGCCGGATCGGCGGCGTTCTGGGCATCGACAACCGCCGCCATCTTGCGCATCACGCCCATCACGTCCTGCGCGCTGACCACATCATGGTGCAGCCAGTTGGCGATGTGCTGGGCGGAAATCCGGCAGGTCGCGCGGTCTTCCATAAGCCCGACGTTCTGCAGGTCCGGCACCTTGGAACAGCCCACCCCCTGATCGATCCAGCGCACCACATAACCCAAGATGCCCTGGGCGTTGTTCTCGACCTCGCGCAGGCGCTGTTCATCGGTCCACTTGCGATAGGCGGCCAGCGGAATGTCCAGAACCGTATCGACATAGGCGCGCCGGCCGCCGGCCTTCAGCCGGGTCTGTACGGCGAAGACATCGATCCTGTGGTAATGCAGCGCGTGCAGGGTTGCCGCCGTCGGGCTGGGCACCCAGGCGCAGGTGGCCCCGGCCTTGGGGTGCTCGATCTTCTGTTCCAGCATTGCCGCCATCAGGTCGGGCATGGCCCACATGCCCTTGCCGATCTGCGCGCGGCCCTGCAGCCCGCATTCCAGCCCGATATCGACATTCTGGTTTTCATAGGCGGTGATCCAGGCCTTGCGCTTGATGAAATCCTTGCGGCTGAAAGGGCCCGCTTCCATCGAGGTGTGAATCTCGTCACCCGTCCGGTCCAGAAAGCCGGTGTTGATGAAGGCAACCCGGTGCCGCGCGGCGCGGATGCATTCCTTGAGGTTCACCGAGGTGCGGCGTTCCTCGTCCATGATGCCCAGCTTGACCGTGTACTGCGGCAGGCCCAGGAAACGCTCGACCAATGTAAAGGTGCGGTCGGCAAAAGCCACCTCCTCGGGTCCGTGCATCTTCGGCTTCACCACATAGACGGATCCCGTCACCGAATTGCCGCCGTCGCGCGAAAGATCATGCAAGGCAATCAGCGTGGTGATTGCGGCATCCATCAGGCCTTCGAACACCTCGTTGCCGTCCCGGTCCAGGATCGCCGGGTTGGTCATCAGATGGCCCACGTTGCGCACCAGCATCAGGGCGCGGCCCTTCAGCGTCACCGTGCCGCCGTCCGGCGCGGTGTAGCTGCGGTCTTGGTTCAGCTTGCGGCGGATCACGCGCCCGGATTTTTCAACATCCGCTTCCAGCGTGCCTGTCATCAGGCCCAGCCAGTTGCCATAGGCCAGCACCTTGTCTTCGGCATCCACGCAAGCCACCGAATCCTCGCAGTCCATGATCGCCGAGATGGCGCTTTCCAGCAGCACATCCGCCAGTCCCGCCTGGTCGCGGCTGCCGATGGGATGGGTGCGGTCAAAGACCAGGTCCACATGCAGCCCGTTGTTCACCAGCAGAACGGCATCGGGGGCCTTGGGGTGCCCGCGATAGCCGACGAATTTCTCTGGCGACATCAGCGGCATGTCATCGATCAGCAGCGCGCCGTTGTGTATGTGATAGCGGCGGGCATCGGCATGGCTGCCGCCTGCAATCGGAAAGGCATCATCCAGAAACACCCGGACCCGCGCCACAACCCGCGCGCCGCGCCCCCGGTCATACCCACCCCCTGGCGGGGCGCTTCCCATCGCGTCCGTACCATACAGCGCGTCGAACAGGCTGCCCCAGCGGGCATTGGCGGCGTTCAGCGCGTAGCGCGCATTGGTGATCGGCACCACCAGCTGCGGCCCGGGCATCAGGGCAATCTCGGGGTCCACACCGGCGGTGTCGATCTGAAAATCCGCGCCCTCCGGCAGCAGATAGCCGATCTCCTGCAGAAAGGCCTTGTAAGCCTCGTGGTCATGCGGACGGGCGCGATGCGCGATATGCCAGGCATCGATCCTTGCCTGCAGGTCTTCGCGCCGCGCCAGCAGCACCCGGTTTTCGGGGCCAAGTTCGTGGATCAGCGCCGACAGGCCCGCCCAGAAGGCATCGGGTGCAATCCCGGTGCCGGGCAGCGCCCGATCTTCGACAAAGCGGACCAATCTGGTGTCAACCTGCAGCCCGTGCAGTGTCTTGCGCTTTGCCATCAACACACTCCTGCCTGGCCTTGCGCGGCACCCTAGTCAGCCCGGGGATCAGGCGCAATCGCCGCGCGGGGCCTTGGCAGATCGAAGATTGTCTTCCGGTCGCTGCGGCCGGAACGTATAGTATCGCGTCTTGTCGCGTTCACACTGGCGCAGGTCCGGTGAAATGCTATGGGCCATGCAGGTTGCGCAATTTGGGTAACACATGCAGATCGAGTCGCTGTTCCGGCTGGAAAGCCTTGTTGTCATCAGCCTTCTGTTGAAGGGGCTTGGGTTTTTTGTGCGCGATGAGCTGCTGCTGCGTCTGCTGGTGACGGCGGGCATCATTTGCGATGTGTTCTTCTATGCGTTGCAGCCCGTTCCGATCCTGCCCCCGGTCATCTCCAGCCTGATCCTGATTTCCATCAATCTGGGCATTGTGGTGGTCCTGATCCTGGAACGCACCACCCTGGCCATGAGCGACCGCGAGAAGCGGCTGTTTGCAGCCTTTGACACCTTTACGCCCGGCCAGTTCCGCAAGCTCAAGCGCGTGGGGCGGTTCCACACCACCACCGGGCGGACCGAAATCCTGACGGAAGGAGAGGTGCCGACGACCCTTTACTATATCGAAAGCGCCGGGTTCGAGCTGAAAAAGGCAGATTTCCTGGCAAAAGTCGACAACCCTGCCTTTGCGGGCGAGATTGCCTATCTGAGCGGCAGCGCGGCCACTGCCACGGTCACCCTGCCGCCTGGCACCGACTATATGGCCTGGTCGGTGGCGGACCTGCGCAAGCTCAGCCGGCGCAACCGGGCGCTGGGAAATGCGCTGATCGCGCGGTTCAGCCTGGATCTGGCACAGAAGCTGACACACAGCTTTCCGACCGGCGCATTGGCCGAAATCCGGCCAGAGGTGCCCCCGTCGAACCCGGCTCAGCCCAGCGCATAGCCCGCACCGCGCACCGTGCGCAGCGGATCATCGCCGCCAAAGGCACACAGGGCTTTGCGCAGACGGCCGATATGCACGTCCACGGTGCGCGTATCTACATAAATGTCGCGGCCCCAGACCCGGTCCAGCAGTTGTTCCCGGCTCCAGACCCGGCCCGGCTTTTCCATGAAGGTTGTCAGCAGGCGGAACTCGGTCGGACCCAGTTTCAGCACCTTGTCACCGCGATAGACCCGGTGGGATTCCGAATCCAGACGGATGTCGTCATAGGTCAGAACCAGCCCCACCACCGAAGGCCGGGTCCGCCGCAACTGGGTGCGCACCCGCGCGACCAGTTCGACAAGCGAATAGGGCTTGATCATGTAATCGTCTGCGCCAGTCTCCAGCCCGCGCACCCGGTCCACTTCTTCGGACCGCGCCGACAGCATGATGATCGGAACGCCCCGGGTTTCGGGGCGCATCTTCAGCCTGCGACAGACCTCGATCCCCGAGACATTGGGAAGCATCCAGTCCAGCACGATGACATCCGGAGCGGCTTCTTCGATCAGCATCAGAGCTTCTTCGCCATTGCTGGCCTGCGTCACACGAAAACCCTCTGCCTCGAAATTGTAGGACAGGACTTCGCGCTGGGCCGGTTCATCTTCGACCAGAAGAACACAAGGCTGATCGGCGGGTGCCATCACTGGCTTCCATCCAGCAGGGTGACGGATGTGATATCGCCCTTCACGCGCGGCTCTTCCGGCATCGCCCCGTTCACCAGGTAGATCACCTGTTCGGCGATCCCGGTGGCATGGTCGCCCATGCGCTCGATGTTCTTGGCGATGAAATGCAGATGCATGCAGGCGGTGATGTTGCGCGGGTCTTCCAGCATATGGGTCAGAAACACCCGGAACAGCGAGTTGTACATCTGGTCAACCTCACGGTCACGCCGACGCACATCTTCGGCCAGTTCGATGTCGCGGTGGATATAGGCATCCAGCGCATCTTTCAGCAGCAGCTCCACCGCCTTTGCCATGCGCCTGATGCCGCCCGCCGTATCGCCGATGGGCGACATTTGGGCCAGCACCGTGGACCGCTTTGCAAGGTTCTTGGCATAGTCGCCGCAGCGCTCCAGACTGGCGGCAATCTTGATCACCGTCAGCGCCGTTCGCAGGTCACCAGCCGTCGGGGCCCTCAGCGCGATGAGCCGGGCGGCTTCGGTGTTGATCTGGTCTTCCAGCGCATCCACCGCCCTGTCTGCGGCGCGGACACGTTCGGCCAACTCCTCATCCCGGCTTTCCAGCGCCTGGGCGGCATCGAGGATGGCCGCCTCCACCAGCCCGCCCATCTTCATGATCATCGCCTGGATCGCTTCCAGATCGCGGTCGAACGCCGAAGCGATGTGCTTTTCGGATTGCATCAGACTCTCCCTCAGCCGATCCGGCCGGTGATGTAGGACTCTGTCCGCGGGTCCTTCGGATTGGTGAAGATCTGGCCCGTTTCGCCGTACTCAACAAGATTGCCCAGGTGAAAGAACGCGGTGCGCTGGCTGACGCGGGCGGCCTGCTGCATCGAATGGGTGACGATCACCACCGAAAACTGGCTGCGCAGCTCATCAATCAACTCTTCGACCTGTGCCGTGGCGATGGGGTCCAGTGCCGAGCAGGGCTCGTCCATCAGCAGAACCTCGGGCGAGGTGGCGATGGCGCGCGCGATGCACAGGCGCTGCTGCTGGCCACCCGACAGGCCGGTGCCCGGCGACTGCAGGCGATCCTTCGCCTCGTTCCACAGGGCTGCCTTGCGCAGCGAGGTTTCGACAACCTCGTCCAGCTCTGCCTTGTTGCGGGTCAGGCCGTGGATTTTGGGGCCGTAGGCGACATTGTCGTAGATCGATTTCGGAAAGGGATTGGGCTTTTGGAACACCATGCCGACCTTGGCGCGCAGCTGCACCGGGTCCACCTTCGGATCATAGATGTCTTCGGAGTCGAGCTTGATCGAACCCTTTACACTGCATCCGTCAATCGTGTCGTTCATCCGGTTCAGGCAGCGTAGGAAGGTGGACTTGCCGCAGCCTGACGGCCCGATAAATGCGGTCACGGTCTTGTCCAGGATATCGACATCCACATCCTTCAGCGCATGGTTCTGCCCGTAAAAGACCTGAACCTTGCGGGCCGTGATCTTGCTTTCCATGCTGTCCACGTCTCTCTCCGCTATTCTCATATCGTTCATGGTTCGGGACCCTTACCAGCGGCGTTCAAAGCGGCGGCGCAGAATGATTGCGACCGCGTTCATGATCAGCAGGAAGATCAGAAGCACGATGATCGCTCCCGAAGCCCGCTCGACAAAGCCCGGATCGCCGCGCGTCGTCCAGGAAAAGACCTGCACCGGCAGGGCCGAGGCGGGGTTGAAAAAGCCGTCAAGCGGCATGCCGGGATAGTCGCGCACAAAGGCGACCATGCCGATCAGCAGCAGCGGCGCCGTTTCGCCCAGCGCCTGTGCCAGCCCGATGATCATGCCGGTCAGGATGCCCGGTGCGGCCAGCGGCAACACATGGTGGAACACCGATTGCAGCTTGGACGCGCCCACGCCCAGAGCCGCGTCGCGGATCGACGGCGGCACGGATTTCAACGCGGCCCGCGCCGGAATGATGATCCGGGGCAGGGTCATCAGCGTCAGCACCAGACCGCCGACGATCGGGGCCGATTGCGGCAGGCCGGCAAAGTTGATGAAGACCGCAAGGCCCAGGATCCCGAAGACGATAGAAGGTACAGCCGCGAGGTTCGCGATGTTCACCTCGATCAGGTCGGTCCAGCGGTTCTTCGGCGCAAACTCTTCCAGGTACACCGATGCCGCAACGCCGATCGGCAGCGACAGCACCAGCACCACGATCATCATGTAGAACGATCCGATGATGGCCACGCCAAGACCGGCCGCTTCGGGCCGCTGGTCCGATGCATCGGGCGCGGTGATGAAGCCCCAGTTGAACCGCTTGGCCATGATGCCCGCTTCGGTCAGCTTTTCGGCCAGGACAAGCTGCTCGGGCTTCACGTTCGAATCAAGCTGTGCGCTTTCCATCGTCACGCGGCCCTTGAAGAAACCGTCGATCCGCCCGTTGGCCAGCACTTCAAAGTCGATGGTGGTGCCCACAAGCTCGGGATTGGCCAGCACATAGTTGCGCAACTGCGCGGGGGCTTCCAGCGAGATCACCCCGGCAATGTCCTTTGGCGTCATGGTGCCTACATCGATGCCCTTCTCCTTTATCGCCTTCTCCAGTGCCGCCTGGATCACGGCGGCATAGCCAACAGTCGTGACCTTGCTCATAACCGCAACGTCGCGCACGCCCGACTTGTCCAGCTTGTCTGCGGGCAGTTCGATCGGCATGGTCAGGAAGGTCTGGCGGAACGAAGGCAGGCCGACGCTGAAGATCGAGATCAAAAGCCAGACAAGCGCCAGCATCGCGATCACGATGGCCACAATGCCGTAGATCTTGAACCGTGCCTCAGCCGCATTGCGCCGTTTGGACAGCGCGTCCTGCGCCATAAGCGAACTGCGGCGCGCCCTGGAGGCCGGGACTGGGGCGGAACCCATGATGTCGGTCATTCGTACTGCTCCCGGTACTTTCGGACGATGTAAAGGGCGAAGACATTCAGGCACAGCGTGATGACGAACAGCGACAGGCCAAGCGCAAAGGCCACCAGCGTTTCCGCCGAGGCGAATTCCGTATCGCCGGTCAGCTGGCTGACGATTTTCACGGTGATCGTCGTCATCGCCTCGAAGGGGTTCAGGCTCAACTTGGCGGCGGCACCCGCCCCCAGCACCACGATCATGGTTTCGCCTATGGCCCGGCTTGCGGCCAGCAGGATTGCGCCTACCACGCCCGGCAGGGCGGCGGGCAGCACCACCTTGCGGATCGTTTCTGACTGCGTTGCTCCGACGGCAAGCGAGCCGTCGCGCATGCTTTGCGGCACAGCATTGATGATGTCATCGGACAGAGACGAAACGAAGGGGATCACCATGATCCCCATGACCAAACCGGCGGTCATCACCGAGGATGAACTGTTGCCCAAGCCCAAAGGCATCGCAAAATAGTCCCGCAGCAACGGCCCGACTGTGATCAGCGCGAAAAGGCCGTAGACGATGGTCGGGATACCCGCCAGGATTTCGATCAGCGGCTTGACCACCGTCCGCACCCGCTTCGAGGCATATTCCGACAGATAGATCGCCGACATCAACCCGATCGGCACCGCCACCAGCAAGGCGATGAACGAGACGTAAAGCGTGCCCCAGATCAGCGGCAGGATGCCCAGTGTCGACCCGCCGCCGAAGCGCGGGCTCCAGACCGTGCCGAAGAAAAAGTCGAACGGCGGGTAGAGCGTGAAGAAATGCCATGTCTCGAAGACCAGCGAAAAGACGATGCCGAACGTTGTCAGAACCGCCACCAGCGACGCCAGCGCCAGCAAGCCGATCATGAACCGTTCCGAGACATTGCGCGCCCGGTAATCGACCGAAATGCGCGACATCGCATAAAAGAAACCGGCGACCGCCGTAGCCAGCACGACGCCCGTCATCAACAGGCTGGAGGTATTCCTGATCAGGCGATAGGCCTTTGCGGCCTGAAACACGCTTTGCTGCACGTTCGAGCCAAGCGCCACGCCAACCTCGGCCAGCCTGCCGCGCACATCCGTCAGGTCGGCGCGCATCCCCTCGATATCGGCTTCCCGGAGTTTGCCCTGCGACACCGCCTGATCCAGACCCGCCGCCAGTCGCCGGACATCGGCCATCACCAATGTGCGCGTCGCATCGTCGGCAGCCGTCGCCTCGGGGATCATCGCCGTGATCCGGTTCTCGAACACGATGGGCTGCACCAGCAGCCACAGGATCATCACCAGGAAGGCGGGAACGACAGTGAAAAGCACCCCTGTCATGCCGTGATACTGTGGCAGGGAATGCAGCTTGCGCGCATCTCCGCCAGAATGGGCCAGCGCCCGCCGCCGTGCCAGAATGAATCCCGCAACCGCAAGGATGACGACGATCAGGGAGATCAGGCTGACGCTCATGGCAAATCCATCCGGAAAGGTCGGGTGGCGCGCGCCGCGCCACCCGATTGACGCTTTACTTCAGCGGGCCCATCGGCGTGCCTGCGGCAACGGCCGCCTGCGTCGCAGCAAGTTCCGGGTCAGAGACCAGACCATAGGCCGCCAGCGGGCCGTTCGGACCGGCGATGTCATCGGACACAAAGAAGTCGATGTATTCCTGCAGACCGGGGATCACGCCCAGATGCGCCTTCTTGACATAGAAGAAAAGCGGGCGGGACACAGGATACTCACCCTTGGCGATGGTTTCCGCCGAAGGGACCACACCGTTCATCGTGGCGACCTGCAGCTTGTCGGTGTTGTTCTGGTAGAAGGACAGACCGAACACGCCGATGGCGTCCTTGTTCGCGGCGATGCGCGACAGGGTTTCGGTGTAGTCGCCATCAATGTCCACAGCCACGCCGTCGGTGCGGATCGCATGGCAGCCCTTCACGGCATCGGCTTTCTTGGCAGCCTCGTCCGCGCCGGTCGAAGCGGCGAAGTAGAGGTCATAGGCACCGGCCTCTTTGCAGCCGGCCTCGATCACCTTGGTATCGAAGACTTCGCGGGTGCCGTGCTTGGTGCCGGGGATGAAGGCCATGATCGGCTTGGTGCCGAGCGTGCCTGCGACCTGATCCCAGGTCTTGTTGGTATTGGCAGCCAGCGCGCCGTCCTTGACGACCTGCGCACCGATGGCGTTGAACCAGTCAAGCGGGGTAAAGGCATAGGACGGGCCGGCGATGTCGGAAGCAAAGACGATGCCGTCATAGCCGAAGCGGACTTCCATGATCTCGGTCACGCCGTTCTTGGCGCAGGTGTCGATATCGCTCTGGGTGATGCGGCTGGAAGAGTTGGCGATGTCGATGGTGTTCTCGCCCACGCCTTCGCACAGCTTCTTGCGACCGGCACCCGAACCGCCGCCTTCGACGACGGGGGTCTTGAAGCTGAAATTCTCGCCGAAAGCTTCGGCCACGATCGTAGCATAGGGCAGAACGGTGGAAGAACCGGCGGTCTGAATGTTGTCGCGCGCGTACCCGGCCGTGGCGGCCACGGCGGCCATCGCAACGATCGATGCGCCGAGTTTGACGGATTTCATGGGGATCTCCTGTGAATGCATGCGCCGGCCTATGGGCCCGCACCCTTTCCCCTAGGCCAGTCCGGCGACAGGTATGCGACGATTTTGTAACAGATATGTGACGGTGCGCCGAAGCGCGGCCTAGCACAGAAAAGGTGCAGCGCTGCAGGGGTGACAGCGGTGCCTGTCTGCCCCATCTTCTGCGCAAGGCCGCACCGGCTGCGGCCTGTTGGAGGACAGCATGACAAGACCCGTGATCCCCGGCATTCACCATGTCACCGCCATTTCCGGCCCGGCGCAGGCCAATGTCGATTTCTACACTGGCACGTTGCGCCAGCGTCTGGTGAAAAAGACCGTCAACTTCGATGCGCCCGACACCTATCATCTGTATTATGGCGACGATGTCGGCACGCCCGGCACGATCCTGACCTTCTTTCCCTTCGCCGACGCCGCTCCGGGCCGTGCCGGTCCGGGCATGGCCAGCGCCTTTGCCTATGCCGTGCCGAAGGGCGGTTTTCAGGCCTGGACGGACCGGCTTGCGCAGAACGCCGAAGATTACGAAGGCCCATACGAACGGTTCGGCCAGCGTCTGATCACGCTTTGGGATGCCGATGGTGCCCCGGTGGAACTGGTGGAAACAGACCGCGCGGGCGATGCGCCGCTGGACGGCTTTCATTCGGTAACCCTGTGGGAACGCGATCCCGACCCGACGGCGCGGCTTCTGACCGAGGTTTTCGGCTATCGCGCGCAGGGCCAGGAAACGGATCGCGGCATCGAACGGCTGCGCCTTGTCGCACCGGGGTCCGAGCGCGGGAACATCATTGACGTGATTCGCACCGACACCCCGGCCACGGCGCGCCCCGGTGCGGGCACCATCCATCACGTCGCCTTGCGTGCCCGCAGCGACATGGAACAGCGTGACTGGCAAGAGCTGCTGGCGGCCCACGGTCATCCGACCACCCCGGTGATCGACCGCCAGTATTTCAACGCGATCTACTTCCGCGAACCGGGCGGCGTACTGTTTGAAATCGCCACCGATCCGCCGGGCTTTGCCGTGGACGAGCCGGTTGCGACCCTTGGCCAGGCGCTGAAGCTGCCGCCGAAATACGAGGCGATGCGCGAGCGGATCACGCAGATCCTGCCACCCCTGAAGGTGGTCTGATGCAGCGCGCCGGGCCCCCGGCAGGTCGCGCCCGCGCCGGCATCGTGCTGGCCCACGGGCGCGGCGGCAGTGCGGCGGATATTCTTGGGCTGCTGGCCCATGCCGCCCTGCCCGATGTCGCCGCAATCGCCCCCGAGGCACCGGGCCGCAGCTGGTGGCCAACAAGTTTCCTGGCACCAATGGCGCAGATGGAGCCTTTCGTCGGTACCGGACTTGCCGCCCTGCGCGAGGCCGTGGCCCGGCTGGAAGCGGACAGCCTGCCGCGCGGCCGCATCTGGCTGGCCGGGTTCAGCCAGGGGGCCTGCCTTGCGCTGGAATCCTTTGCCCGCGACGGGGCCGGGCTTGCCGGGGTCTTCGGGATGTCCGGCGGGCTGGTCGGGCTGGGTGATGCCCCCGGCGGCCCGCAGCCGGCGCTCTATGGCCACGCGCCGAAACGGCTCGACTACCCCGGCCGGCGCGACGGGGCGCAGGTCTGGATCAGCGTGCACCAGCGCGATCCGCATATCCCGCTGCAGCGGGTGCAGGACAGTGCGGCGGCACTGGCGGCAATGGGGGCCACCGTGGAAACCCGCATCTATCCGGGTGAAGGGCACGGCGTGATGCAGGACGATCTGGCGGCGCTGCGCAGAAGGCTGAACTGAACCGCGCCGGGTTTGCCAGAGGCTCCAACTCCTGAGGAGGATGGGGCATGACGAGCAAGACAACGAACAGGTTTTCCCCCGAAGTGTGTGAACGGGCGGTGCGGCTGGTCCTCGACACCGGGGGTCAGCCCGCCAGGCTCCATCGGCCGGCGCGGGGCGCTAGTTCTGCGGCGTTCGGGGGCGGGCGATGTCGTTTGCGCCGTCCTCTTCGGGACCAAGGCCGTAGGACATCCGCGTCATCTGGGCGATCACCCGCGCCATCTCGTCATTGGGCAGGACGGGCGGCTCGCCCAGGACAAGGGCCTGCTGGTACATCCGCGCCAGTGTTTCCACCTCGACCGCCATCCAGAGGGCTGCGTCAAGGGTCTTGCCCAGCGCGATCTGGCCGTGTTGGCCAAGAAGGCAGGCCTTGCGGTCCTGCAGCGCCTCCAGCGCCGCATCCGACAGGGCCTGGGTGCCAAAGGTGGCATAGCGGGCACAGCGCAATGTCGTGCCGCCCATCACCCCGACCATATAGTGAAAGGCCGGGATCGTGCGGTGGTGGCAGGCGATGGATGTCGCATAGGGCGAATGGCAGTGCAGGACCACATCCATGTCTGTGCGCGCCTTCAGGATGTCGCGGTGAAAGCGCCATTCCGAGCTTGGCCTGCGCCCGACATAGGTGCCGTCCCAGCCCATCCCGACGATGTCTTCGGGTTGCATCCTGTCATAGGGCAGGGACGACGGCGTGATCAGAAAGCCTTCGCCATGGCGCAGGGACAGGTTCCCGGCGGTGCCCTGGTTGATGCCGCGCGCGTCCATCGCGCGGCAGGTGTCGATCATCGCTTGCCTTGTCGCGCGGTCTTCGGGGGTCATCGGGTGTCTCCTGCAAGGGTGCGCCATCGCGCGGCATATTCAGCCAGGCCGGGAAGGCCAAGGGCCCGGGCGGGTGCCAGATCAAGGGGTACACGGCCACCCTGCGCCCGGCACAGCAGGGCCGCACCCGCAGCGATGCCGTAGCTTTCGGGCGCCGTCACGGTCTTTTGGCCGGTTCGAAGGGCTGCGACAAGGCCCGCGAAGGCGGGGTCGCGCAGGAAACTGCCGTCCAGAACCCAGGGCCGGTCAGGATCAAGCATCTCGCCGCAGCTGACAGCGAGAAGCGCGCAGTACAGGACCGCAAGGGCATGGCGTTCCTGTGGCCCTGCGGGCGGCGGGCCAAGGATGCGCCCCTTGCCCGCACTGCCGGGGAACTGGCCGTCATTGGTCCCGAAGGTTGGCAGGGCCATGGTGCCCTGCGCGATCAGCCGGGACAGGACATCGGTCGCGGCCCTGGCGTTTTCGGGCTGGGCGCCCGCCACGGCGGAGTATTCGCGCCCGCCCATGGTCAGCACCCCGCCCAGGGGGGCACCTTCCATGTCAGCATTGCAGGTCATGCCGCGCGCCTCGTCAAGGCGGTCAAGGTTCATCCGGTCGGCAAAACAGACAATCCAGGTTCCGGTAGAGACAAGGACGAAGTCCTGCAGCCCGGCGGCCTGATAGCGAAAGAAGCTGACCGAACTGTCATGCGCCCCGGTATGGACCCGCAGCGGGGGCAGCCCATGCTGACGGGCCAGATCGGGGCGGATCGGGCCAAGGTCTGCGGCGGCGCGGGCGAAGGGTGGCATCAGACGGCCCCAGCCCCGGTTGTGGACGATGGGGGCCCAGGTCTTGTCCCTGACATTCCACAGATGGGACTGCGCGCCCAGGACCGACGCCTCGCTGACAGCTTGGCCGGACAGCCGCCAGGCCCAGTATTGCGGGATGCCAAGGCACCAGCGGGCGGTGGCAAAGGCCTGCGGTTCGGCAGTTTCGGCCCAGAACATCTGCCGGGCGGTATGCGTTGCCGCCATCATCACCGCCGAGCCGCGGTCAAAGAACCCGCCCGACTGCGGCGCGTAGGCGGCGTCAAGGCCCGGCGGCAGGGGCTGTTCATAATCGACCATCGGCAGGACCAGCCCGGTGCCGTTCTGATCGGGATCATCCCCCACCAGCATTCCGCCGGAACCATGGCCGGAGGCAACGAAATGCACCAGCGGATGGTGGCGGGCCAGGCTGGCCAGCCCTTCCAGCACAAAGGCGTTCTGGGCGGGCAGGTCATGGTGCCGCCAGGGCGGACCGTCCAGAACCGTATTCGAAAGCGCAAGCGTTTCAACCACATGGCCGTCGGCCGTGCAGGCCGACAGCTTCACGTTGGACTTGCCGACATCCAGAACCGCAACGGTGGCCGCGCCCGCTTCGGTGCCCATCACACCCTCAGATCAGCCGATACTGTTTGGCCTTGTTGCGCAGGAACGGCAGGCCCTTGTCCATCACGGCCTCGAAATTCTCGGCCACCGGGCGCCAGACGGCAAGGCCATATCCCACCTCGGGCGGCATGTTGATGAAGGACTCCATCGCCAGCCCGCCCTTGAAGCCGATGGCGGCCAGGGTTGCATAAACCTCGTCCCAGTCGCAGGTGCCTTCGCCCGGGGTGCCACGGTCGGATTCCGACAGGTGGATGTAGCGCAAATGCTCACGCGCATCGAGGATGCCGTTGCCCGCGCCCTTTTCCTCGATGTTCATGTGGTAGGTATCAAGGTGGATGAAGATGTTGTCGGCGCCGACCTTCTCGATCATCCATTTCGCTTGTGCGCCGGTGTTGATCAGGTGGTTCTCGTACCGGTTCACCGGCTCGATCCCAAAGGCGATCCCCAGGGTCTTGGCGTGTTTGGCGGCGGCGGTCAAGGCCCTGGCGATGTTGTCATATTCGGCCATGGTCGGCGGCAGGCCGGTTCTTTCGCCGATGCCCCCGTAGGTGACGCCCGACAGGGCTTCACAGCCCATCTCGGCGGCCTTGTCCATGCTGCGGCACAGATGCCCGATCGCCCCGTCGGGATTGACCGACGCCCAGTTCTTCTGCGGCAGGCCCAGCGAGGCCACGGCCCGCATCCCATGCCTGTCCAAAAGCGCACGGGTGTGGGCCGCATCGACTATCGACGTGTCCAGCAAGGCGATTTCGATGAAATCCATCTTATAGGCTGCGGCGGCAGGAATGGTCTTTTCCGCCCCCGCCCGGTCCCAGTGCATGGTCCACATGCTGGTATGAACGCCGAAACCTTCCATCTTCAACTCCCTCTGCGTCTTCGTTCAGATATCCAGCCCGCGCCCCAGCGCAGGATCATCACGCCGACAAGGAACAGGCCCCAGACGGCGGTCGACAGATGTTGGTTTGCACCCAGAAGGTTCAGCCCCGACGACAGGACCTGCAGCACGATGAGCGCGATCACCACCGGCAGTACGCGGCCGAAACCGCCGAAGGGGTCCACCCCGCCCAGAAAGCAGGCCAGCACCGTGACGAGGAGCAGCGCCTCGCCATGGCCGACGCGGACCGAGTTGAAGCGGGACAGCATCAGAATTCCGGCAATGGCGCACATCACCCCTGAAAGGGTGTAGATCAGGATCAGCGTGCGCCTGGTGTTAAGGCCGGAATAGGCGGCGGCGCGGATGTTGGAACCGATCATCCGGACGGAAAAGCCGTGTCGGGTGTGGGTCAGCAGGATGTGCCACAGGACCGCGCAGATCAGGAACAGGATCAGCGGCACCGGAATGCCCAGGACCGTGCCGTGGCCCAGCGTGGCCATCCAGGCCGGAAAGCCCGAGATGTCGCCGCCCTTGGTCAGGAATTCGCCAAGCCCGCGCAGGAAGATCATCATCGCCAGCGAGACCAGGATCGGATGCGCACCGACATAGGCGATGACGGCCCCCATGACGGCACCCGACAGGGCACCGACGCCGATGGCAAGGACCGTGCCCAGAATGAATGGCCCGTAGCCCGCATCGATCCCGCCGTATTGCTTGAGGACGAAGGCAAGCGTCAGCCCGGCCATGTTGGCGGTGTAGATGATGGCCAGATTGAACCCGCCCGAGATGATGGGCATCAGCATGGCCAGCGTCAGCAGCCCCAGTTCGGGAAGCTGGAAGGCGATGGAGCCGAAGTTGGCCCCGGTCAGAAAGTTCGGCGCGAAGACCCCGAAGACGACAAGAACCAGCACCAGAAAGCCCAGAAGGCCCGGCACCTCGGGCCCGGAGGCGACAAAGAGGCGGCGGTAAAGACCGGTCATGCCCTTCGTCCTTTCCGGGGATCGAACAGCCGGGCCGGGTCGAGGTTGGAGGTGGAGATCGCAAGCAGGATGATGACGCCAACCACCATCTTGAAGGCATAGGGCGAAACACCCAGCAGGTTCAGCCCGTTCTGGGTGACCGCAACCAGAAGAACCCCAAGAAAGCACCCCAGAACCGACCCGCGCCCCCCGCCCAGTCGCGCACCGCCCAGCACGACGGCCGCCAGTACTTCAAGCTCGCGCCCGACAAGCGCATTGGGGACCACCTCTTTGGTGATATGCGCCTGCATCAGGCCGGCGATCCCGGCCATCATGCCGCACCAGCCAAAGGCAATCGCCTGCATCAGCCCGATCGGGATGCCTGCGCGCCGTGCGCCTTCGGGATTGTCGCCAAAGGCGTACAACTGCCGCCCCGTGGTGGTACGCCGGATCAGCACCCAGGTTGCCGCCATGCAGACGGCCATGACAAGAACCGGCAGGATCAACTCGGCCCAGGTGCCGTTTGCAGTCTGGTATTCCCACAGGATCACCCGGCCCGACCACCAGGAAGGCAGGTTGTAAAGAAACCGGCCCGACGAAAAGAACATCAGAAGACCGAAAAAGGCGTTGAATGTGGAAATGGTCACAACGATGGACACGATCCGGAACTGATGGATCAGAAAGGCGTTGACCAGCCCCAGCGCCAGGCCGAAACCACCCGCAAACAGGAACCCGATGGCCCAGTTGCCGCCGCCGATGGCCGCAAAGGCATAAACGCAAAGATACTGCACCACGCTTGCCGCGACAGCGAATGAAATGTCGATCCCGCCCGCGATCAGCACAACCAGAAGACCGACGGCCCAGATGACATTGACGGCGTTGTTGTTCAGAAGGCTGGTGAAATTCACCAGCGTCAGGAAATCGGGCGATGCGATGGACAGGCCGATGCAGATCAGAACCAGAACGGCCAGCAGTTTCGCCTCGGTCGGATAGGCGCGCAGGAAGCTATGCATAGACGGCGGCCTCCATCTCCGGCAGGCCGGTCCGGCGCGGATCCCATTCGTGGGCGATCCGCCCGCCCGCCATGTGCAGGACGCGGTCGGCGTTCAGAAAGACTTCCGGCACCTCGTCGCTGACCAGAAGGATGGCAAGCCCCTGTTCGGCCAACTGGCGCACGATGCGGAAGATGCCCGCACGCGCGCCGACATCGACGCCAACGGTCGGACAGTCAAGAAGCAGCACCTTCGGCCGGGTCGCAAGCCATTTGGCCAGCACAATGCGCTGCTGGTTGCCCCCGGACAGCGTGCTGACCGCATCCGCCGGCGTGCCGATCTTGACTGCAAGCTTTTTGATCCAATGGCTGACGGTGGCATCCTTTTTCCGCGAAGACAGAAGGCCGCCCGCCCCGCTGATCTGCCGCAGCACCGACAGCACGGTATTGTCGGCAATCGACTGCGGCTGGATCAGGCCCAGGGCCAGCCGGTCTTCGGAAACATAGGCAATGCCTGCTGCCACGGCATCGCGGTTTGATCGAAGCTGCAGGTCCTGTCCGTTCAGCGTGATGCGGCCCCGGTCGGCCCGGGTCATCCCGAAAAGGCTGTGGCACAGCTCGGTCCGGCCCGCGCCAATCAGACCGGTCAGGCCCACAACCTCGCCCGCGCGCAGGGTAAGCGAGATATCCTCGAATTCCCCGGCGCGGGTCAGGCCCTCGATGCGCAACACCTCGGGGCGGCCCCCGGTGTCGCGGGCCATCACGTCATGCGAGATGACGGTGCCGGTCATCAGTTCGGTCAGGCGCGAATGCGTCAGGCCTTCGGTGGGAAAGACCCCGACCAGCTTGCCATCGCGCAGGACGGTGACGCGGGACGAGATTTCCAGCACCTCGGCCAGGCGGTGGCTGACGAACACGACCGCCACGCCGCGCGCGGACAAGTTGCGCACAACCGACAAAAGCGCGTCGGTCTCCGACTCTGTCAGGCTGGCGGTGGGTTCATCCATGAAGATCAGCCGGGCATCGCTGACCAGCGCCCGGGCGATTGCCACGATCTGCCGCTGCGCGATGGGCAGGGTGCCCAGCCGGGCATCAAGGTCAAGGTCAACGTCCAGCCGGGCAAGGGCCGCCGCCGCCACCCGGCGCAGCCGGGCGTAGGACACGGCGCGCGGGCGGTTTCCCAGGATCGTCTCGAAGGCGATATTCTCGGCCACCGTCATTTCGGCGAACAGCGCAAGGTCCTGCCAGATAACCGCGATTCCGGCCTTGCGGGCCTGTGTGGGCGAGATCTGGGCATAGGCCTGCCCGAAAATCTCCATCGCGGCCCCCGGTTCGGGCTGATAGACGCCGGTGATGATCTTGATCAGCGTCGATTTTCCGCAGCCGTTTTCGCCCGCAAGGCAATGCACCTCTCCGGTGCCGACCGTGAAGGACACGTCATCCACCGCCTTCACACCCCCGAAGATCTTGGAGATTGCGGAAAAGCGCAGCGCGTCCGGGGCAACGGCATCGGCGGGCATCGTCATTCCAGGTTGGTGTGGTTCGCGCGCATCGCGTCGGCGGAGATACCCAGCCGCGCCTTCAGTTTCAGAACCATCACCTCGAACAGCACGAAAAGCGCGCCTTCGAACAGGCTGCCCATCGGCAACACCGAGGTCTTCCTGTCGCCAAGGTCGTCCGCCATGGTCTGCGCAGGCAGATGCAGGATCAGATCGGCAAGGGGCGCGCAGCGGCCGGTGGGCTGGGCGGTGATGAACAGCACTTCGGCCCCCGCCTCTCTTGCCACGCGCATCAGCGCCTCGGCGGTCGAGATATAGCCCGGCCCGCAAGTGACCAGAAACACGTCGCCGGGGCCAACGGAGGGGGTGGTCATATCGCCTTCCACGGCGGCATTCAGCCCCATGTGGAAAAGGCGCATCGCAAAGCCCATGATCTGCAGCTTTTCACGACCGCCGCCGAAGACCACGATCCGCCGGGCCCGCGCCAGCCGCTCGATCAGCGCATCGACCGCACTGTCATCAAGGCGCGCAAAGGTGCCGCCCAGCTCATCCAAGGCAGTCTGGTAAAGGCTCATGCCGGTCCCTTTGGCAATGGCCCGGGGCCGCCGCTGCGGCGGCCCCGGCGCGTCGAAAGGTCAGAGACCGAGGTCCGCCAGCCCGTCCACCGTCTCGGCGTTGATGGCGATCAGGTTGTCGGTGATGATATCGCGGTTCTCGAAATCGGGCGACACGACGCCAAGGCCCGGAATGTCGGTGCCGTCGGTGATTTCGACCCCGTCAACCAGCATGTCGCCCATGGTCACAAAGACACGGCCCGCTTCGGCAGGGTTCCACATGAACCCGCCCGAGATTGCGCCCGACTTTACAAGGTCCCGACCCTGTCCGGGCGAGAACGGCCCAAGGACATGGACCTGGCCAACCATCCGCCGCTCTTCCACGGCGCGACCGGCACCGATCGGTCCCTGGCTGCCGAAGGCCAGAAAGCCGGTCAGGCCGGGGTTCGCGGCCATCAGGTCAAGCGCCGTCTTGCGGCTGTCGTCCACCGATTCGGCCACGCCGTAGCGTTCGCCGATCAGCGTCATATCCGGGTACTTCTCGCCCAGATAGGCGATGGCGTAGTCTGCCCAGGCGTTGTGCAGCGGCACGGTCAGGCTGCCGACATAAACGACATACTCGCCCTTGCCGCCCATCTTCTGCGCCAGAAGTTCGGCATGGGTCTCGCCAAAGCCCTTGGCCGAGGCCAGTTCGAAGTTCCAGTCCACGTTCTTGAGGCCGGGGCCCTCGTGGCTGACGACCTTGATCCCCGCCGCGCGTGCCTTTTCAAGCACCGGCTCCAGCGCGGCCTCATCGTTCGGCACCACGCCGATGACATCGACGCCCTTGGCAATCAGGTCCTCGATCGCGCGGACCTGCAAGGCCGGATCGGCGCTGGTCGGCCCGATCATCGTGGCATCGACGCCAAGTTCGGCACCTTTTTCCTGAATTCCCATCTCCATGGCATTGAACCACGGGATGCCGCCGATCTTCACGACAACGCCCATGGTGGGCTTGTCCTGGGCCAGTGCCCCGGTGGCAAGGGTGGCGGCAAAAGCAACGCCCGCCATCAGCGTGCCAAAGGTTCTTCTTTTCATGATCTTCCTCCCGTTAAGGGCCCGCAGAAGGGCCGTACCCTCAATGCTGCATCGATTGTGCAATCTGTCTGCACAGCAGCTACCGCTGCCGCATCATCTTCTGTGCCTGTCTTTCCTCCCAGGATCGATCAAGTGCACAATCGATATTGCCTATTGAGCAGCCAAGCGCCTAGACCCGTCAAGAAGTTTCTTTCGCAGACCGGACAGATCGATGACCCGCGCCAGCCGCAAGGCCACCATCTATGACATCGCCAGGCTTTCAGGGGCCTCTGCCTCGACCGTTTCGGCAGCCCTTGGCGAAAGCTGGCGCGAAAGGCGCATCTCCGAGGCGACGGTCGAGACCATCCGCAGCATCGCCGCCGCCCAAGGTTATTCGGCAAACATGCAGGCACGGGGCCTGCGCAAGGCCCGTTCCGGCCTGGTCGGAATGGTGATTCCCTTGCATGACAACCGCTTTTTCGCGTCGATGTCGCAAAGCTTCGAAGCCTTCGCGCGCGAGCGGGGCCTTGTGCCGGTCATCGCCTCATCAATGCGCGAGCCGCAGGAAGAACGGCGGATCGTGGAAACGCTGATCACCTATGCGGTCGATTACATGTTCATCGCCGGGGCGACAGACCCCGATGCCGTCAGCGCGATGTGCAACGCCGCAAACCTGCGCCATGTCTTCGTCGATTTGCCGGGGCGGGGGGCACCTTCGGTCGTCTCGGACAATTACAAGGGTGCGGCCGACCTGACCCGACGCCTTCTGTCGGATCGCCCGATCACCGGCGCTGCCTGCCGCGACCGTATCTATTTCATCGGCGGTGACCCGGCCGACTATGCCTCGGCGCGCCGGATCGAGGCGTTCCGCGATGCCCTGACCGAGGCCGGATCACCGCCCGGACCTGGGCAGGTCATCGCCTGCGGCTATGCCCCCCGCAGCGCGATGCGCGAAATCGCCGCCCTGTGCAACAGGCTGGGAGGCTTGCCTGCGGGTGTCCTTGTCAATTCGCTGACCGCCTTCGAAGGGGTCCTTGGCCATCTGTCCAGCCTGCCGCTTGACGACCTGCGCGGCTCGGTCATTGGCTGCTACGACTATGATCCTTTCGCCGCCTACCTGCAGTTTCCTGTCCATATGGTGCGGCAGGACGCCCATGGATTGATCAGGGAAGCTTACCGGATCATCGATCAGAACGTGACTGACCCGGTGCTCCGGATGGTGGAACCGGAACAGATCGCACCGCGCACCTTCTATGACCGTGCTTTTTCCGACCAGGGTTGACAGGCGAAAGGCCGCTGCATTTGCGGTTTCGTGACGATCCCTTCCGGTCTGTGCATACTTTGCGGCAGTCCTGCACCGCGTGAACAGACGACGGGCCTTACCTTGCGCCCCAGGCCAACAGCACATCGCGCAAGCGGTTGAGAGTGTTGTCTGCATTCTGGCAGGCTGCTGAAAACCTGCCAGCCGCATGGACCGCCTGCCGGAAGACAGGAACATCTTCCGCACACATCGTGCTGTCTGTCCGGGGCTATTGCCCCGGTCCTGCCGGGGGCTTTTCACCCGCCCGCCAGGGGCCAAAGCCCCATGCAGGCACCTGCCCCGCCCCTGGCGGGCGCTGGCCTTCACTGCGCCGGTATGCAGGGGCCTTGTGGGGCTGCGGCACCTGACCAAGCGGGGCAAAGCGCTGCATTTCCTTGTCTGCCCGCAACGGCAAGCCGCCTTTCCGGCGGATCAATATGATTTTCCCGTCCGGCAGGCGGCGGGGATGCTTTTTCTTCACCGTGTCAGCCGGTCCGTGGTCCGGATCAGCTCCCGGCCGTCTCCGCCGCCATGCGGTCGGCCCCCATCGGGTCGGGCAGCACGTCGACCGGCGGGGGCAGCTTCGCCGCGCGTTCGGCGATATAGCCTTGCGCCTCTTCAACGCTCATCCCGTCGGGCACCTTTACGATGCGGCCATATTCATCGTCGATCCAGGCCCCTTCCAGGGCAAGCGATTCATCCTGCGTGCGCACATGTACGCGCGTGCCGGACTCCGTATTTTCGTACAGGTGCAGCGCATCCTGATTGAACAGGCGGATGCAGCCCGCAGACGTTGCCCTGCCGATCGACGCCGGGTCAATCGTGCCGTGAATGCGGAAGTAAGTATCACGCCCGCCGCGATACAGGTACAGCGCCCGCGCCCCCAGCGGGTTGTCAAGGCCACCCGGCAGGCCGGCGGCATATTGGGCATAGGTTTCGGGCTGGGTGCGGATCATGTTGCGTGTCGGCTGCCAGGACGGCCATTCCTGTTTGTGCCCCACGACCCCGGACCCGCGGAACGCCAGCCCCTCGCGCCCGACGGCAATGGCATAGCGGGTGGCCACGCCGCCCTCATGCACATGGTAAAGCCGCCGGGCATAGGTATCGACAACGATCGAGCCGGGTTCATCCGGCCCCAGATACGGCACCTCGGTCCGGATATTGGTGGAGATCAGGTATCGCATCGGCACCGGCGGAATGAAGAAATCGCCATCCTGAATGCCGGGGTACATCGGATGTTCGCGCTGGACCGTGTCGGCGGACGGAGACGGGCCGCAGGCCGCCAGCAGGGCAAGGATCAGAAGCGGGGCAAGGCGTCTGGCAAACAGAATCACGGGCGTCTCAATCTTTTCGCTCACGGCAGACAGCGCAGAACGGCCATGCAACCCGCCCAAGGTCAAGTGTTTCCTTGGCGGCAAAGGCAAAAGACCCCGGGCTGTTACGCCCGGGGCCCCGTTTCGCGGCAAAGTCCAGCCTTATTGGACGGTACCAAGCGACCAGAACAGTGTCTCGCCCGAGCTGTCATCAACACCGTCATTGTCGGTCACGACAAATCCGGTCCCCGCAGCGTCGATCGCAAAGCCTTCGATCTTGTCCATCGCATAGCCTTTCAGAACGGCCAGATCCGGCAGCAGGTCACGCACCAGCTCTTTCGTGACCACAGGCAGCGGTCCGCCCAAAGGTGCCGGCTGCATCTGGGCTGCGGGAACACGATAGAGCTTCTTCACCAGGGCGGTTTCCGAAACCTGATTGTCACGCTCCACAATATAGACCCAATCGCCTTTCAGGGTGATTTCCGACAGGCCGATCCAGGCGTCACCCCCGGCAGTGTCAAGCGGGTAGTGAACAGCACCCCAGGTTTCTGCTTCGGTATCATAGGCCAGAAGCTTTACCATGCCCTTCGGATCATCCTTCCATTCACGCTGCACTGCCATCCAAAGCGTCTTGCCCGCAACCGTGATCCCTTCAAAGCCAAAGCGGGTTTCGTTCGCCAGCAGTTCCGGCGGCAGGGCGATTTCCTTGTCGATGGCCCCTTCGGCATCGACATGATAGATCGCATGGGGCACCAGGCGGTCACTGCGCCCTTCGGATGCCAGCCAGAACCCGCCTTCACCATCCGCGGCAATGCCTTCCAGGTCCAGCTTCTGCGCCGCATCGCCGCCGCGCGTCACCGGCAGGGCAGAGGTGATCCGGGCCGGGGTCTGCGTGGCGTCGATGGTGTAGATCGTGGGTGCAGCCGCATAAACGCTGTCGGACACGGCATAAAGCCTGCCGGGTTCGGCAGGGTCGGCGGCAAGGCCGGAAAGCGCGCCCCAGCCGATCAGGTCTTCCGTGCCGGCCGAAGTTATCATCGGATAGGCCGCCGGGGCATCCTGCCGCTGATAGATCATCACATGGGCGCGGGCCAGTCCGTCTTCGACAAGGTCAACTTCGTTGGCAGACACCAGCAAACCGCGCGACGGAATGGCAACCATCCCTTCGGGCGATATGCCCGAAGGCAAAAGCTGCGTCAGCACCGGGGCCGCCGGATCGGTCAGGTCATAGACCCCGATCACCGACCCGCGTTCGGAAGCAACAAAGGCCGTGGGCTTGCCATCGAACACGGCGAACTCGACTGATTCCAGCTCGGTCCCCTTCGACCGCGACCGGTGTTCCGGGTAATGCCCGATTTCGGCAATCGCCCGTTCCAGGCTGGGGCCGGATTCATAAACCACCGTTCCATCCTTGCGGAAGATGGTCCAGCTGCGTGAACCGCCTTCGTAGTCGCCTTCATTCGCCACCGCGAACAGGTCATTGTTCAGCCAGACAATCCCATCCGGTTCGCGCAGAACACCGGTCTTTGCCCCGTCAAAGCGCAGCCGCCCGTCACGCTTCACATCAATCCCGTCCAGATCAACCGCACCTGCCGAAAAATGGCCTGCGATGGTTCCATCGGCACCGATCACCACGATGTGGTTGTTTTCCTGCAAGGTGACGGCGATTTCGCCCGCGTCGTTGATCGACACGAATTCCGGTTCCGGGTCTTCCGGGGCCACTTCGGCCAGACCTGTCACCTCGATCCGCTGTAGACCTGCACAGTTCACGGCCCCGTCCACCAGCGGCAGCTTTACCACAAACCCGGCGGGAAGCTGCGGGATGGCACCATCGTTCACCTCTTCATCGCGTTCATTTTCAATGGCGATGGCCAGGAACGACCCGTCTTTGGCAATGGCCACCGAATCCGGCTGGCCGCCCAGGTCGCATTCCGCAACAATCGCCCTGGTTGCCAGATCAACCGTCACCAGCTTGCCCGATGGGTTGGCTTTGCTTTCGCTGGTCACGACGGCGGCAAAAGCCTTGCCGCCCAGAATCTTTGCCGTTGTCGGTTCTCCGCCCACATCGATGTTGCCAAGCGGTTTCGGTGCCGCCGGGTCGGTGATGTCGATCAGCCCGACCACGCCCAGCGGGCTGTCGGTATAGATCAGGGTCATCCCGTCTTCCGATGCCGCGATGATCTCGGCGCTGGACGGGCGCGCGGTGTCTTCGCCCGCCGCCATGTTGAGAGGCGTCGCGAAAGTGGCGATGCGGTTGAAATTCTGCTCGGCAAAAGCGGGCAGCGCAGCGCAGATCGCCAGCGCCGAGGTCAATCCGGCATGTTTGAGACGCATGAAACCATTCCTCGTTCGGGTGCAAGTCCGTTCGAGCAATGGCAACGCCGCATGACAGTTGCGTAATGGCGGTATGACGGTTTTATAACGGCAACCGCCGGTCAGGCCACCACGTTGAAACCAGGGCCATAGGGATAGCCTGTCAGGTTTTCGTTGCCGTCTTCGGTCACAAGGAAGATGTCGTGCTCGCGGTAGCCGCCCGCGCCAGGCTGGCCTTCGGGGATGGTCAGCATCGGCTCCATGGAAATCACCATGCCGGGTTCCAGCACCGTGTCGATATCCTCGCGCAGTTCCAGCCCGGCTTCGCGCCCATAATAGTGGCTCAGGATGCCGAAGGAATGGCCATAGCCGAAGGTCCGGTACTGCAACATTTGCCGCTCCGCCAGGAAGTCGTTGATCTGCGCGGTGATCCAGGCACAGCTGTTGCCGGGCTTCAGCAGCGTCATGCCGTATTCATGGGCGGCAACGTTTGCTTGCCAGATCTTCAGGCTGGCCGCGTCCACCTCTTCCACGAACATGGTCCGCTCCAGCGCCGTGTAATAACCGCTGATCATCGGGAAACAGTTCAGCGACAGGATATCGCCGCGCTGCAGCACGCGGCCGGTGACCGGGTTGTGCGCGCCGTCGGTGTTCAGCCCCGACTGGAACCAGACCCAGGTATCGCGGTATTCCGCATCGGGAAAACGCCGGGCAATCTCGGCTTCCATCGCATCGCGCCCGGCCATGGCCACGTCGATCTCGCGCACACCGGCGCGTACAGCCGCCTTGATCGCATAGCCGCCCACATCGGCCACCTGGCAGCCCTGCCGGATCAGCGCCACTTCGGCAGCACTTTTGACCATGCGCTGCCGCATCGTCGCGGGGGCAACATCGACGCCGCGCCTGGGTTGCAGGAAGCTGTTCAGCTTTTCCGACTGCAGCAGCGTCAGGTGATCGGCCTCACAGCCCACCGCCTTGCCGGTGCCGATGATGCCTGTCACCACGCGCCAGAAATTGTCGCGCTTCCAGTCGGTATAGGTGATATTGTCGCCGTGGCTGCGCCGCCAGGGCTGGCCTGCGTCGATACCGGCGCTGACGGTGACACATTCGGTCTTTGTCACCACACAGGCATAGGGCCGCCCGAACGAGCAATAAAGAAAGCCCGAGTAATAGGCCACGTTGTGCATTGAGGTCAGGACCACAGCGTCAAGGCTGTGCAGTTCCATGATGTCGCGCAGGCCCGCCAGACGGTCTTCATACTCGTCGGGGCCAAAGGGCAGCACCGCCTTGGTGCCATTGTGAAAGCGATACTGTTCCGGGCGTTCCAGCGTCATCTCCGACCTCATCCGAAGGGGTCGGCACGCGGCGGAACCCCGAAAGGTCCCGGCGTACAGGACGACAGGCGGCAACTCCGCCAAGCAGCGGGCCCGACGGCCCTGTGGCGACGCCATCGCCACGGCTCGGGCCTGACCATGCCGCGCCAGGCGCGGTTTTGCAAGGGGCGGCAGATTTCCTCCCACGGCTATCGCATTTGGAATTCTTGTCGGCAGTCACAGGACCATCCTGTGAACAGTACACAGGCTAAGGGCGATATCGCCACCAGAATCTCTTCCGGGAGAAGCCGGGGGCGGCCTGACACATTCAAATGCGGGTTGGCTGATACCCCGCCCCCGGCGCTGGCTGCGGAACTGTTATCGGCGCGGCACTTGCACCGCGCCGCCGCGCCCCCATCTTGGCCACAGAAACAAGGATGGAGAAGCCGATGCGCTGCCCTGTGGACAATGAAACCCTGGTCATGGCCGACCGTGGCGGGGTCGAGATTGACTATTGCCCGAAATGCCGGGGCGTCTGGCTGGACAGGGGAGAGCTGGACAAGATCATCGAGCGGTCGCTGGGTGCGGCCCCCGAAGCAGCCCCTGCACGGCCCGCGGCGGCCCCGCAGCCTGCGCCGCCGCCCGTCTATCAGCAGCCGCCGCAGCAGCCCTGGCCGCTGCAGGGCCGCCCCTATGGCAAACATGACGATGATGACGATGACTACCGTCGCGGCTACAAGAAGAAGCGGCGCGAAAGCTTTCTGGGCGAGTTGTTCGATTTCTGACCTGCACGGGGCCGCCGCCCGGCGGACGGGGGGCGGCCCGCTGTTTCAATGACCGGTGTTCTGAGGCAGGAAGGCAGCAGCGTGACCGACGAGCCTTCAGACCCGAGCAGTGCAGACCTGCGCCCGAAGCGCGCCGCACCCGTCCTTGACGCGTTCCAGCGCAATTACGCGCGGGTCCAATACCACTATGTGCAGTTTCTGACGGAACATCTGGCGGATTGCGCCCGGACATTTTCGGGCGACCTGTCCAAGGTTCTGGTGCTGGCCGTCCTGGGGCAGCGGTACATCGAGGCGCAGACTTCCGGGCATAGCGACAAGGATTCGGGTCAGTCCGCTGCGATGTCTGCGTCGCGCATCGCGGATGTGACCGGGCTTTCCAGGGAAACGGTCCGCCGCAAGCTAAGCGAGATGTCCGGGCCGGGGTGGGTTGAACAAGGTGCCGACCGACGGTGGCGCATTGCTGCGGTTGACGGGGCATCGACCCTGCGCCGCGATCTGAGCGATCTCGACATGCGCGGTCTTCAGCGGCTGGCGCGTCTTTACGCAGCCCTGTCCCCGCTGGCGGACTGACCGCCCATTTTGGGCAGATTGTCGGCCTGAACCCGGCTTTTGCGCTTGGCGTTCCGGCGGATGCACCCATACTTGCGGCAGGTTCGGATTTTGGAATGCCCCGCCATGCCCTTGCACGTCGTCGCCCGGCCCCTGTGCCCTGTTCTGTTCTGGCTGGGCCTGGGCCTTGCCGGGCTGTTGGTGCTGCCCGGCACATCTGCCCGCGCCCAGGGCGTTGGTCTTGCCGATCCGTTCAACAATGCCCAGATCGAAACCGTGTCGATCCGTCTGGCCAACCCCAGCCCGGACGCAGGTCTGAATGACCGTATCACCGACAGTGTGCGCCGCGCGCTGTCCTTCTTTCCTGGCACCCTGTTTTCGCAGGACCGGGCTGCCTTTGCCATCGGCCGGGCGCTGCGCAATCCGGATGTGGCGGACATCACCTATGACCTGGGTTTTGGCCGGGCCGGCGGGCTTGATGTGCAGGTGACGGTCACATTGGCCGCAGCCGGCCAGACCGGCACGGGGCGCGGCTATGCGATTACCGGCAACCGAAAGGACCTGCCGCTGATCTATGACCGGAACGGCACGGTCCTGCGGTTCAAGCTGGACGCGCTGGGGCTGTACTATGCCAATCAGAATGCCTGGTATGGCGATCCGCAGGCGATGCTGGCCGGAAACCCGCTGGTTCAGGGCAATCCGGCGGGCAAGGCCTATGAAGGCTGGGTCGAGGGGCTGGTGACGCTGGGCATCTCTGGAATCACCCCGGTCACAGACTCGCTTTATGCCTATGGTGCCTTCAGCCTGATGACCACGGGGTCCAAGGGGCAGGAACTGTTCACCGACCTGACCCGCAGCTACACGGCGGTTGAAGACGCCTACATCGGCATCGTCGGCGGGCGCACCTCGGCCAGCGGCAACCGGCTGGCCTTCAACCTGTCCGCCGGGCGGCAACGGTTCACCTTGGCCAATGCCCTGCTGATTGCCAACACCGCCGCCAATGGCGATGAACGTGCCGCCCTTCAGGCCAATGCCCGCTGGGCGTCAGACCTGCTGGCCCTTGGCCAGGTGTCCTACAACACGACAAAGCTGGAGGTGTTCTATATCGACCCGGATGAATTGCCGGTCATCGACACCAATACCCGCCTTGGCGGCATCAACATTGAAACCACGCCGCTGCCGGGCCTGATGCTGGCAGGAAGCTATCTGACGTCGCCGCAATCGGACTTTTCCTATTTCGGGCCGACCGGCAGCGTGATCGGCACGCGCGAAGGGCTGAGGACCGTCGATCTGCGCTTCACCTGGGAGGCACCGGGGGCCGTCCCCGGCCCGTTCTTTGGCGGCGAGATCGCCCGGCAGACCAACCGCAACTTCAGCATGGATGCCCGTGCCGCCTATGTCGAGGCCGGCTATACCTTTGCCGACGCGGCCTGGACGCCATCGGTCGGCTACCGGCTGAGCTATTTTTCCGGCGACGACCCCGCGACGGCGACCTATGAACGCTGGGACCCGCTGCTGTCGGGCGGCAATGGCGAGCAATGGGTTCAGGGGTCGAACCATTTCAAGGTGGTGCAGGACAGCAACGTCATCGCGCACCGCCTTCAGGCCCGGATGCGCCCCTCGCCCAAGATCGAGATCGTGCCACAGCTTTGGGCCTTTTACGCCGACAGCCTGAACAACATCGGCGGCAATCCGGCGCTGACCTTTCTGGGCGACACAGAGTACGGCTATGAGGCCAACGTCACCGTGAAATGGTTCGCCAGCCGCAACCTTTATGTGCACGGGATGGTCGCCTACACCGTCCCGGGCGAGGCGGTGGACCTGGCGCTGGAGGATCCGGGCGACTGGTTCAGCCTGATGTTCTTCCTGCGCTACGCCTTCTGATCCCGCAATCGACCCACACAAGGAACCTTGACGATGGACAGACGTGATGCCCTCAGGACCTTGGGCCTTGCCGCCGCCGGAAGCGTGGCGGCAACCGCCGCCGCGCCGGAGGACCGGGCGCAAACGGTGTCCGCCGTGCCCGGTGCCTTCGCCACGCCGCGCGATCCCGCAGACCCGCTGGATCCGTTTCTGACCAATGTCGTGGCAATCCCCGACGACTACTTCATTCCGGGCCGCTTTGCCGGCAAGACGGTGATCGTCACCGGCTGTGCCCGCGGGATGGGGCGGATGGCAACCCTGCGGCTGGCCCGCGAAGGGGCCAATGTGGTGGGCGTGGACTGGCTGCAGGACGAAGGTGCGGCGGTGGTCGCCGATGTTGTGGCCGAAGGCGGGAAGGCGGAATTCGTTTTCGGCGATGTCTCGGAAAACGCGGTGTGCGATGCCATGGTCAAGACGGCGGCAGACCGCTTTGGCGGGCTGGACTGCGCGCTGAACAACGCGGGCGTGATGGATGCGATCTTCCCCGCAGAGCCGATCGACTACGCCGCGCAGAAGGATCTGGCCATGGCCCGGATCGATGAGGCCAGCGATGCCTACTGGGATGTTGTCATGCGGGTGAACGTCACCGGCGTTTTCAAATGCATGCGCAGCGAACTGCGCCAGATGCTGGCGCAAAAGCGCGGCGGCACCATCGTCAACGTGGCTTCGGTCGCGGGGCTGCGCGGGTTCGGGGGCACGCCATCCTATGTTGCCAGCAAACATGCCGTCAACGGGCTGACAAAGAACGCGGCCATTGACTATGCACCTTACGGCATCCGAGTGAATTCGGTCTGCATGGCAAATACCGCAACCCCGATGGTCGAGCGCGCCATGACCCTGTTGCGGCAACGCGCCGCCCTTACCGGCAAACCGCCCGGCATCGCCCTTCTGAAGACCAAAAGCCTGCTGCAATGGTCCGATCAGAATGGCCGCGATGCAACCCCGGCGGAACAGGTGGCCGTCATGCTGTTCCTGCTGTCGAACGAGTCGTCCAACCTGACGGGCGCAACTTATGCGACCGACGGCGGGTTCACGACCTACTGAGCCCGGTCGGTGCGACCCGCAACTGCGGGGCGTCACCCGCCGCGCCGGGATCATCTGCGCGGGATGCCGGGCCATGGTTCCCCCGCGCGTGGGACGGCGTGCGCCCGGCCATTTCGCCCTGGCCGCAGTAAAGGGGGGATGCGCCACGATGGACCGCAGGAGTTGCGGGTATGACCGCTTCTTGCGGACCAAACCGGTTGCACCCGCAGCCGCGCCATGACACCGGAAAATACTGTCTGCCGGGTCGATCCCGATGATGGCAACCGGCTGCATGGGTGCACCCGGCTTTCACCGGTCAGGCCGAAACCACAGGCCTCGTGCATCGTGACGCCGCCTGCAAGACCGGCATCCCCCGTATTTTCGGCCCTTGCCGCTTTCCTTGCCTGTCCGCGCCACTTTGTCTTGCGTCATCGCGCAGGCAGGTTCAGCGATAGGCGGAAAAGGACCGCCGACAGTCGTGCAGCGCAATCTTGTCGGGCATGGACCGCTTTACACCGGGGGGCACCCTGCAGTCGCGGTTGGCCTGCCTTGGTTGCGAACGCAACTATCCGCGAGACACTGGCGTACAGGGGGCAAGGGCCGATACAACCTGGCCCTGTGGTCAGCAACAGCCTTCCCGCAGGCATGGTCCGCGCAGTGGCGCAGAATGGCAGATGGTCCGGCTGCATGCCGGGCCTTGGCACTGGCTTCGGAAACCAAGGTGCCGCCCGTGGCACTGCGGCAGGGACAGAAGGCAACGCAGGAATGCAGCCGCCGGGCTTCATGCCGAACGGCCCTTACCAAACCGAACCCAAGCGGTCAGAGTGCTGTCGCGCCCGGCCCGGTGCGACGGACCGGACGCGGTTTCCAAAGACTGACCACAGACCGATTGCGGGGGCGGACCCGCTTTTGTCCGGCTCGGCGACCGCCTGACCGGGTACATCCGTCCTCCCGCCCGGTCAGACCGCGCGAACGCCGATAGCTGCGATGACTGCAACCGGGGGGCAAGCGCCACCTGTCAAGCGGTCGGACGGCCGCGCTCCACCCCCTGCCCCGGCCATGCCACCGACCGGCAGGCGCATCAGCCCGCGATGCTGTCGAGCCGATCATAGAATGGCTGCATGGCGCGATATGCGTCCGCATAGATGGGCATCATGCGGTCATACCGGTCTGCGGCCGCAGGATCGGGTTCGATTTCGTCGGTGAACCGCACCATCCGCGCCGTTGCCCCGGCAAGATCATGCGCAGCGCCAGTTGCCACCGCCATCAGAATCCCCGCGCCGATAACGCCGCATTCGGCCTCGGCGGCGATCACATAGGGCGTGCGGTACATGGCGGCCTTGATGCCAAGCCAGAGCCGTGATTTGGCACCCCCGCTGGCGGCGATGATGCGCGCGGGGCGTCCGTGTCCGCCCTGCAGGCGATCAAGTTCCCGCCGGACCGAGAAAGCAACGCCTTCCAGAACGGCGCGGTGCAGGTCGGGCAGGCCGTGCCCTGCCGTCAGCCCGATGAAATGCGCGCGCGAGTTGCGATGCGCGCCAAAGCGTTCGCCAGACAGGTAGGGAAGGAAGAAAAGCGCGTTGGCACCCGGCACCGACCGTGAGGCGGCGGCATCCACATCGGCAAAGGACAGCGCATTGTCGTGGAACGCGCGGCGTGCCCAGCGAACCGCGTCGCCCCCGGCGTCGAGCAGGGTGAAGCTGCCCCATGCGCCCGCCGCAGAAAGAACGTTCGAGACACCCTCTGCAATCACCGGTTCGGGCTGGATCAGCGTGACGATGGTTGATGTGCCCGTCACATCCGATCCCGTCCCCGGGGCAAGCGCGCCTGACCCGAGAAGCGCCATCGGATAATCCCCCGCCCCTGCAAGCACCGGGACCCCTGCAGGAAGGCCGAGCATCTGTGCGGCGGCCCCGATAAGGGGGCCGAGGATCTCCGATGGCTGCCGGAGGCGCGGAAGCAGCCGCCCCGGAATTCCCGTCATGTCCACCATCCGTGGCGACCAGTCCCGGCTGTGCCGGTCCATCAGGAAACTGAGCGATGCTTCGGTTACATCCTGCGCCGCAATGCCCGTGAGGTTCAGGTTTATCCAGTCCTTCGGCATCAGGATATGCGCGGCGCGTTCGACGGCAGACGCATCCTGTTCCATCAGCCAGGCCAGCTTGAAGGCGGGCCAGGCCGGTGTGGGGGCGTTGCCGGTGAGCTGGACCGCCTGCGCAAGATGGACGCTTTCGGCGAAAGCCTTCACCTGCGGGACGCTGCGCTTGTCGTTCCACAGGGGGGCGGTATCGCGGGTAAGCCGACCGCTTGAATCCACAAGCACCGCGCCGTGCATCTGGCCGCAGGCGCAGATCGCGGCGGTGCGGGCGGCTGCGTCGGTGACACGCGCCAGAACGGCGCGGATGCTTTGCACGGTTCCCTCCCACCAGTCGGCGGGGCGCTGTTCTGACCAGCCATGGCGGGGCACGATCTGTTCATGTTCGCGGTGGGCGATGGCGTGGATGCGCCCTTCGGCATCAACCAGCGCGGCGCGGCAGCTTCCCGTCCCGACATCAATGGCAAGGAAAAGATCGCGTGTCACAGCCGGGCTTCGGTTTCGGGATCAAAGAAATGGGCCTGGGTCATGTCAACGGTGACGGTGGACGGCTGTCCGACACTGGCGGGAAAGCGGGGGTCGACCTGTGCAGTGATCTTCTGCCCGTCGGCCCGCCCGAGGAGGAGCGTATGTGCCCCGAGCGGTTCGATCGCCTCGGGCCAGAGGGTGAGCCGGGCCTCGTGCGAGGAATGGCGCATGTGTTCGGGGCGAATGCCGAAGATGACCGTCTGGCGGTGCGAAAGGCGGCGGGCATCCGCCGCGACCAGGGGCAAGCGTTGCAAGCCAAGAAGGATCGCGCCACTTTCGATCCGTACCTCGAAGAAGTTCATGGCGGGCGAGCCGATGAAGTTCGCGACAAAGCGGTTCGCGGGTTGTTCATAAAGGGTGATCGGGTCTGCCGCCTGTTCGATACGGCCATTGCGCATGACCACCACGCGATCCGCCATCGTCATCGCTTCGACCTGATCATGGGTGACATAGACGGCGGTTGTGCCAAGGCGGCGCTGGAGAAGCTTGATCTCGGTGCGCATCTCGACCCGCAGTTTGGCATCCAGGTTGGAAAGCGGTTCGTCGAACAGGAAGACTTCCGGCTGGCGCACCAGCGCGCGGCCGATGGCAACGCGCTGACGCTGGCCGCCGGACAGGTTCTTCGGCTTGCGGTCCATATAGGGATCAAGGGCAAGAAGCTTTGCCGCCTCGTCCACGCGGGCATCGATTTCGGCGCGGGAAACACCGTGCACCTTCATCGCATAGCCGATGTTCCCGCGCACCGTCATGTGCGGGTAAAGGGCGTAGTTCTGAAACACCATGGCGATGTTGCGCTCGCCCGGTCGCACAGCCGTCACATCGCGGCCATTGATGCGCACCTGTCCCGAGGTTGCCGTTTCCAGCCCGGCCAGGATGCGCAGCGTCGTGGTCTTGCCGCAGCCCGACGGACCGACAAGAACGACAAACTCGCCCTTCCCGACGGACAGCGACAGGGGCGGCAGAACACTGACGGCCCCGAATGACTTCGTGATCGCGTCAAGTTCGACGTGGGACATCGGCCGGTTTCCTTGGAAAAAAACCGGCCCCCGGTTGGATCCGGGGGCGCGGCGTCGCTGTGCCGGAAGACCCGGTGTCGGGCGCGGCCTTACTTCAGCGGCGGCAGGCCGACCGAGGCGCGGTAGGCCGCAAGCTGGGTGTCCCGGCCGAACTCGTCCGTCAGACGGTTCCATTCCGCCGCGATGGCGTCCAATGCCGCCTGGGGTTCCACCTCACCCGCCAGCGCCTTGGAAAGCTCGATCTCCAGCACTTCGGTGTAAGAGAAGAAGCCGGGCAGGCGCAGGTCGAGGGCGACGTTCGGCGCATCCAGCGAGGCGCGCTGCGCGCCCAGATAGGACGCGGCCTCTTCCGCCGAGAAGATCGAAGACCAGGCATCGAGATTGTCGTAGTGGCTGAAGCGGTAGGGGTTCACGCCCGAGTTTGCCGTCACGATCGCCCTGCCCGAAACCTCGGGGCTGATGACGGTCGCCACGAAATCCCATGCCGCTTCCTGGTTCTTGCTGTCTGCCGGCACACCAAGCTGCCAGCCGCCAAAGGCCAGGAAGGGCGAGTGGATGACCTCCGGGAAGGTGTCCCATGCCTTGGACTTGTGGTTCCAGATCTCGGTCGAGCCGGGCAGCATGGCGGTGCGCACATACCCGTCGATCACCCCTTCGGTAGAGCCGAGCACGCCGGAATCCGCCCAGTCCAGGTTCATCGCCACGGTTCCGCCGGCATAAAGCGGACGCACGTCACCCGACCCGTTGTTCAAGGCACCCGGCGGGTTGAACTGAAGGACGTCCTTGTATTCTTCCAGCGCGCGCAGCCAGCCGGGGTTGTTGATCTGGGCGTCCATCGTTTCGGGATCGAAGAACATCGACCCGGGGTTGTTGGGGTTGTTGGTGTAGCTTGCGGCGTGGCTGAAGAAATACCAGAACTGCTGGCCCCCCCGGCGATAGGCCTCGGCAGTGCCATACATGCCCTGATCGGGACGGTTGAAGAATTCCGCCTGATCGCGGTACTGCGCCCAGGTCACCGGCGCAGCAAGCGGGTAGCCATATTTCGCTTCAAAGGCCTTCTGTTCGTCGGGGTTTTCCAGAAGGTCGGCACGCAGGTTCAGCATGTGCATGTCGCCATCCATCGTGGCCGACTTCACCTCGCCGTCCCAGACCATCAGGCGCTCGCGGTAGGTCGGATGGATGTCGTCCCAGTTGGAGCCTTCCTGAAGCGCGGCGGGCATTGTGGACAGGAAGGGCGAGAAGTCGGGCAACCATGCCGGAACAAAACCGATCACGTCGAAATCGCCCGTGCCCTGCGACATGGCCGTCAGGAATTTCGGATAGAGCTCACCGAAGGGGAATTCGATCACATTGACGGTGCCGCAGGTCTTTGCCTCCCAGACTTCGGCCGCGGCGGACAGGGCCGAGGCGATGGCCGGTCCGTTCTGGGTTGAGACGTTCAGCGTGACGCCCGTGAAATCGGGCGCACACTGGGCCGCAGCCATGCCGCCGATGGGCAGCAGGGCAGCGGTCAACAGAAGTTTCTTCATTGTTTCCTCCCTTATGAAGATCACTTGATTGAGCCGGACAGAAGGCCGGACCGCATCATCCGGCCAAGGATCGCCGCCACCACCACCATCGGGCCGATGGAGATGAGAGCGGCGACTGAGATCGCCCACCATTCGTCCCCCCGGCTGCTGTTCTGGCCTGCCAGAAGGATCGGCAGCGTCTGCCAGTCGCCGGTGGTCAACAGGAGCGCGAAAAGAAATTCGTTCCACACAAAGGCAAGCACGATCATGGACGTCGCAATCAGGCCCGGCGTCGCCATGGGCAGCACGATCTGCAAGAAGATGCGCATGCGTCCGATGTTGTCAACCATCGCGGCCTCTTCCACCTCAAGCGGGACGGTGGTCAGGAAATCGCGCATCAGCCAGACCGCGAAGGGCAGGCCGAAGGCCGTATAGACGATGACCATCCCGCCGAAGGTGTCAAGCAGCGGCAGGCCGATCTTGCCCATCTCGGCATAAAGCAGGTAGATCGCGAAGGCCGAGACGATGGGCGGAAAGATGCGCTGCGACACGAACCAGAAGGTCACGTCGTCATTGCCCAGGATCGGCCCGGGAAGGGCGCGGCCGTTCAGCCAGACCGCCACGGGAAGGGCTGTGAAAAGGACAATCAGCAGGGCATGGGGCACGCGCAGGCCAGTCAGGCTGTCAAGCAGGATGAAACCGCCGATGGACATGACCGCAAAGGCGACCCCGGCCAGCAGGCGAATGCGGAAGGTGAAGCGCACAAGGGCATAGGCCGCCATCGTTCCCAGGAAAACGGACAGGACCGTCGCCGTGACCGACACAAGGATGGAGCTGACGATGGGTCCGATGAAATCCCCGCGCAGGCCGGCAAAGGCATCGCGGAAGGCCTGCATCGTTGGCTGGAAGTCGACGAAGGGAATATAGGTCGGTCCCTGCGACACCGCGAGCGGCGGCTTGAAGGCCGTGACCAGCACCCAGTAAAGCGGGAAGGCCGCAAAGAACAGCCAGACAAGGCAAAGCAGCAGCCCTATCCGGCGAAGGCCCGGGTTCTCTATCACGCATATCTCCGCGTCAGGCGCTGCGCGGCGGCAAGGTAGACCGTTGCGAAGACGATGACAACGATCAGGAACAGAAAGGACAGGGCCGAAGTCAGGCCAAGGTTGAACTTCTTGAACCCCTCGTTATAGGCGAACAGCGTCAGCGTCTCGGTTGCCGTGCCGGGGCCGCCCCCCGTCAGGACAAAGACGGTGTCAATGATCTTGAAGCCCTCGATCAGGCGGATGAAGATCACCGCCACAGACAGCGGCAGCAGCATCGGGAAAGTGATGCCCCAGAACCGCCGCCACGCGCCGATGTTGTCAACGCGCGCGGCTTCGAACACCTCTTGCGGCAGCCCCTGAAGCCCGGCCAGCATCAGCAGGGTGACAAAGGGCGTCCATTGCCAGGTGTCGATGACAGCAAGGACCATGATCGCGGGCCACTTTTCGGTCAGGAACGGCACATAGGCAAAGCCGAGGCCCGCCATCGCGTCGTTCACCGGGCCAAGGTACGGGTGGAACACCATCCGCGCAATCAGCGCCACGCCCACCGGGGCCAGGAACATCGGCAAAAGGAACGTCACACGGTAAAGCGATGCGCCGGGCACGTTGTGGTGCAGCGCAAGGGCAAGCAGGAAGCCCAGCACATATTGCGCGGCAACCGACAGGAAGGTGATCAGCGCCGTCGTGCCGATCGCGCCCCAGAACCGCGCTGACGAGGCGATCTGCGCATAGTTGTCCAGCCCGACAAAGCGCGGCGGCGTCGGCGGCACGATACGGACGGTCTGAAAGCTGACGGTCAAGGCGTAGATCAGCGGAAACAGCGAGATGACCAGAACAATCAGGAAGGCCGGCCAGATGAACAGGTGCTTTATCCCGTCCTGCCGTTCCGCCGACGCCGTCATCCAGTGCCCCCACCATGCCACAGGATACTGGCCCGAGTCGTCTGACAAAGCAATCGGAAATGTAGTGAAACTACCGATACCAGGAGATGCGTCAGAAATGCTGTCTGTCTTCTGTAGGAATGTTGCCAGCTTTGGCAATCGGGGCGCAATGCGGTTGAACTGTTCGATCATTTGTGTAGTTTGACTACAAAATTCTGCGGAGCAATCCCATGCTTGTCACCCCGTCGGTCCATCACCTTTCGCCACAGGACGGCACCCTGTCCGCAAGCACCAACCGCTATGAAAAGCGGTTGTCCGATCTGGTCGGGCTTTATGCCGACGCGGCGGCTTTTCAGGCGGCGCTGGGGGCGGGCGACCGGGTTGTCTACTCGGTCGAGGATTTCCGTCCCAGCGGTGCAAGCGGCGATATCTGCTTTGGGGTCACGCATATGCTGCCCGGTCGGATCGGGGACGAGTTTTTCATGACCCGCGGCCATATCCATGCCGTCGCCAATCGCCCCGAGACCTATCGCGGCGAGCTTGGGCGCGGCGTCATGGTGTTGGAAAGCCCCGATGGGCAGATCGCCACCCTGGAGGTGACACCCGGAGCAACCATCTATGTGCCGCCCTGCTGGATTCACCGGTCGGTGAACACCGGAACAGCGCCGCTGGTCATGACCTTCGTGTACCCGGCAGATTCCGGGCAGGAGTACGGGATCATCGCGCGGTCGAACGGCATGCGTGTGCGCGTCGTTGCGGATGGTGACGGCTGGAGGACCGTGGAAAACCCCCGCTGGCGGCCGCGCACCGCAGCCGAGATTGCGGCCATTCATGCAACGGGGGCGTGAATGATCTTCGATGAGCTTTCCCGCCACGGCGTCGTGCCCGTCATCGCAATCGACGATCCGGGTTCTGCGCTGCCGCTGGCGGATGCGTTGATCGCCGGGGGGCTTCCGGTGGCCGAGATCACTTTTCGCACGGCGGCCGCGCGCGACACGATCATCGCGATGGCCACGCATCGCCCGCAGATGATCGTGGGTTCGGGTACGGTGCTGACCGAAGCGCAGGTCGACGATTCCATCGCGGCGGGTGCCAGATTTGCGCTGTCGCCCGGGCTGGACCAGGCGGTGCTGGCCCATGCAAAGGGGCGCGGTCTGCCGTTCGCGCCGGGGATCATGACGCCAAGCGACCTGCAGGCAGCGCTGCGGGCCGACTGCCGGATGGTGAAGTTCTTTCCTGCGGTGGCCGCCGGCGGGACAGACATGCTGAAAAGCATCGCCGCGCCCTATGCGCATACGGGCCTGGGCTTCAATCCGACGGGGGGCATCACCCTTGCCACGCTTGGCGACTGGCTGGCCATCCCCCAGGTGCGGGCCGTCGGCGGAACCTGGATCGCGACCCGCGCCGATATCGCTGCGGGAAACTGGGACCGCATCGTCGCCAATGCACGGGCGGCGGTCGCGGCGGTGGCACGGATCAGGGGCGCGGGATGAAACCCGCCGAAAAGGCCACCTTCTGGTTTATCGGGGTCACGACGGGGCAGTCGTCGATCATGCGCGTGTTTCCGGAATGGGCGCGCCATCTGGGCCTTGGCGACGTCGACATGCGCGGCATCGACCTTGTGCCGCATGACAGGCCGGAACGCTACCGCAAGGTGGTCTCGTTCCTTAAATCCGACCCGCGGTCGCGCGGGGCGCTGGTGACGACGCACAAGCTTGACCTGTTCGCGGCGGCGCAGGACATGTTCGATGAGGTTGATCCCCTTGCCGCGCTGATGCAGGAGACAAGCTGCCTGTCCAAGCGCGACGGGCGCTTCCTGTGCCATGCGAAGGACCCGATCTCTTCCGGCCTTGCCCTGGACTCCTTCGTGCCAATGGGACATTTCGCGCGCACGCGGGCCGAGGTCTTTTCGATGGGGGCGGGCGGGTCCACCATCGCGCTGACATGGCATCTGTCGCAGGCGGCGCGCGGCAGGGATCGCCCGTCGCGCATCCTTGTCTCGAACCGCAGCCAGGCGCGGCTCGATCATGTGGCGGCGATCCACCGCAGCCTTGGTCACGGCATTCCGGTTGATTGCATCCTGGCCCCGCACCCCGGCGACAATGACGCCGTGATGGCGGGCCTTTCGCCCGGCGCGCTGGTTATCAACGCGACGGGGCTGGGCAAGGATACGCCCGGCTCGCCGATCACCGATGCGGCGCGGTTTCCGCAAGGTGCCATTGCGTGGGACCTGAACTATCGCGGCGATCTGGTCTTTCTTGATCAGGCCCGTGCGCAGGCGGCACGGCAGCGCTTGCAGGTCGAGGATGGCTGGACCTACTTCATCCACGGCTGGACACAGGTGATCGCCGAGGTGTTTCATGCGGACATTCCGGTGCGTGGCCCCGCCTTTGACCGGATTGCGGCCATTGCCGCCCGCGTGACGGGGCGCGGTGCATGAAGGGGACCATCATGATCACGCCCCGGTCGCTGTCGAAAGGCGGCCACCCTGCCCTGACCGTGCTGCAGGAACGGGGCTATGACCTTGTGATGCCCGCGCCGGGGAAGATACCGGACGAAAAGGCGTTGCTTCAGGCGGTACCGGACTGTCTTGGCTGGCTGGCCGGGGTGGAACCCGTCAGCACGGCGGTGATCGACGCCGCGCGGCGATTGCGCGTGATCAGCCGGAACGGAACAGGCGTGGACAACCTGCCGCTGCCTGCGCTGGAGGCACGGCAAATCCCGGTGTTCCGCGCCGAGGGCAGCAATGCGCGGGGCGTGGCGGAACTGGCGCTTGCCCTGACCCTGGCGGGCCTGCGGCGGATCGTCTGGACCCACGAAGGGATGCGGCGGGGCGACTGGCCACGCAGCCTGGGGCGCGAGATTGCGGGCGCACGGGTCGCGGTTGTCGGTCTGGGGGCCGTCGGCACGGCCTATGCGCGGATGTGCCTTGATCTGGGGGCAAGGGTTGCGGGCCATGATCCCCATGCGCCCGAAGGTCTTTTTGCGGACAGGGGACTTACCCGCACGACGCTGGATGCGGCGGTTGCGCAGGCGGATGTGGTCAGCCTGCATGCGCCCATGCCCGCCGATGGTCAGCCGCTGCTGACAGGGGCGCGGATATCGACACTGGCGCAGGGGGCGGTGGTGGTCAACACCGCCCGCGCCGGGCTGGTCGATCCGCAGGCGGTGCGGGCGGCGTTGGGGTCTGGCCGTATCGCCTGCTATGCGACGGATGTCTTCGAGACAGAGCCGCCTGCGCCTTCGCCGCTGCTGGCCCATCCCGGCGTGGTGATGACCAGCCATATCGGCGGGTTCACCGATGCCTCGGTCGAACGCAGTACGATCCGGGCGGTCGAGAACCTTTTGCTGGTGCTGGACGGCGATGCGGATTAAGCGTGCGCCCGGCTGGCCTGCGCCCGGGACGCCGGGCCTTTTCTGGCTGGGGCAGGCGGGGTTCTGGATCGAAACGGGGCGGATGCGGGTTCTGATCGACCCCTATCTGTCAGACAGTCTGGCGCGCAAGTATGCGGGGCAGGCGAATGACCATCGCCGCATGATGCCCGCGCCCGTCCTGCCGCAGGACCTGCCGCGCCCGGATGTCGTGCTGATCACGCATGCCCATACCGATCACATGGACCCCGACACGCTGGGTCCGCTTGTGGGGCGCTTTCCCGAGGTTCCCGTCGTCGTCCCCGCTGCGCGGATGGACGTGGCGCGGGCGCGGACCGGTCCGGGCGCGCGGCTGGTGCCCGCGGATGCCGGGCAGGTCATCCACTTTGGCCCCGACCTGACGGTTCAGGTTTTTCCGGCCGCGCATGAGACGCCCGAAACCGATGCCGGGGGGCGGCACGTCTTTCTGGGTTATGGCCTTCTGGCCGACGGGATCAGGATCTATCATTCGGGCGATTGCATTCCCTTCGACGGGCTCGGCGCGTCCCTGCGCGCGTTTTGCCCGGACATCACCCTGCTGCCGGTGAACGGCCGTGACGCCCGACGCCTGTCCGCGGGCATACCCGGCAACTTCACCCTGCAGGAAGCCGTCGAACTGACGCGGGCGTCAGGGGCTTCTGTCCTTGTTCCGCATCATTTCGGCATGTTTTCTTTCAACACCTGCAATTCTTCGGCCATTGATCGGGCGGCAGCGGCAGAGCGGGCGCTGACAATCCTGCGACCGGTCGCCGGACAGACGCTGCGGATCGAAGCGGACGGAAGCCATGGCGACTGAGGCGGTACGCACGACGGCAGTCGAGGACAACCTTCTGGAGGTTATCGCCCGCAGTCTGCCCGACCTGCGCCGGTCAGAGCGGCGTGTGGCAGACAGAATTCTGCAAGCACCGCAAGCAGCCGTCGAGATGACGCTTGGCACCTTGGCCGCTGCGTCGGGTGTCAGCGAACCAACCGTGATCCGCTTTGCGGCTGCAATCGGTTGCGAGGGTTTTCGCGATCTGCGCGTCAAGCTTGCACGGTCGCTGGCCTTTGCGCGCACAACCTCGCATTCGGCCATAGGCCCGGCCGACGATCTGGGCGAGATCACCGGAAAGATTTTCGACTTCAACCTTTCCAACCTTGCTTGGGTGCGCGCGCATCTTGATCCGGACGCAATCCGCGCGGCCGTGGCAGCACTTTCGGCGGCCCCGAGGATTGAATTCTTCGGTCTGGGGGCATCCGGCATCGTGGCGATCGACGCGCAGCAGAAGTTTCCGCTGTTCGGTGCACCCTGCAGCGCGCAGACCGATGGCCACCAGATGCTGATGGCTGCCGCCATGCTGGCCCCGGATGATGTGGCCGTCGCGATTTCAAACACCGGAACGACGGTTGATGTGGTTCGCGCCGCGCGCATCGCGCAGGAAAAAGGCGCAACGACAATCGCAATCACCGGGTCCCGTGGCCCGCTGCTTTCCCATTGCAGCATCGCGATCGTGGCCGAAACACTTGAAAACACAGACCTTTTCACGCCAACCGTCTCGCGCCTGTCGGCAATGGTCGTGATCGATATCCTTTCCACCGCGGTCAGCCTTGGCCGGAACCGCGCCGGGCAGGACCGCATTGCAGAAATGAAACGTCTGCTGTCAGACGTCCGGTCCGGGCGGCAAGAGAGGCCCGACTTCAACGGCAAGGGTCCGACCGGGCCTGAAGACGGCCCGGGCGGCATGGCGCCTGAGTGAATCGCCGGGGGATTTCCAGTCGGTCCGGTGTGTGATTGACCCTGCAGGCCGGGGTATGCGGACCGGCTCTTGTGACGAAACCGCCTTCCGCGGGTGTCCGCGCGCGATGGCGCGGCCTGAGGCGGGCCAGAGGCTTCGCAAGGTCGCAAAGGCCCGCGCAGGGGGCCTTCACCCCGCGCGGGCCGGTGGCCGGACTGGCAGGGCGCGGGCGGCAGGCCAACTGCCGCAGGATACGGGCCTTCGCCCATGGCGTGGGCCTGGCGGCACGAAAACCCCTGCCCGCCTTGGGCAGCGGCGGCCCGGCATCGCCCGCAGGCGCGCCCTCCGCAAGGCGCGTCAGGGCCGCGCCGGCCTGCAGCGGCAGGTGGTCACGGATATCGGGGCGGGAAAAACCGGCAGGGCACCCCTGCGCGGGAACCCTGAACCTCGCCGGACAGGTCTTTGCCCTGCTCAATCACCTGCAGCAAAAGGCGGTGGAGGCGACAAGGAAAGGGCACCGGCAGCAGGGGCTTTGGTCATGGCGCGATCTGGACCTTGATGTTGCGCCGGTCATGGATTGCAGCTTCGATGGCCACAGGCAACTCGGCAAGCGGATAGACCGCCGTGATCAAGGGCCGCACATCAATCCGCCCCTGCGCAACGAGGTTGATCGATGTCTGGAACGCGTTGGCAAAGCGGAACGATCCCACAATTGCCAGTTCGCGGGCCATGACCAGGTTAAGCGGAAGCGTCACGCTGCCCGGCAGGGTGCCGACCTGCACGATCGTGCCGCCACGGCGGGCTGTGTGCAGCCCCTGTTCCAATGCCTGGGCAGACCCCGCCGCCTCGACCACCAGGTCGAACCCGCCGGGGGCAAGATTTCCCGCCTGAAGGACAAAGTCGGGGTCGCTGGCATCGAGCACGGCATCGGCACCCCGCGCCAGCGCAATGGCGCGGGGGCCGGGGGCAATGTCGCTGAGCACGACGCAGGCCGCGCCGAAGGCGCGGGCAACCAGCGCCGTCACTTGTCCGATGGTGCCGCCGCCTGTGACCAGCACGGTCTTGCCGGCCACCGTTGCCGCACGCCCCAGGGCATGAACGGCAACGGACAGGGGTTCAATCATCGCGGCCTGCCCCCAGTCCAGGGCGTCCGGCAGTGTCAGGCAGTTCGCAGCGGGGGCGGTCACGAATTCCTCGAACCCGCCGTTGACATGCGGATCGCAGCTGGCCGAACCATAAAAGCGCATGTCGCGGCAAAGGTTGTAGCGCCCCCTGCGGCAATCGCCACAGACACCGCAGGGCATCGACGGATCCACGGTCACGCGCTCGCCGATCCGGGTGGCCGCGACCCCTGCCCCCACCGCGACAATCTCGCCCGCAAATTCATGGCCAAGAACGAAGGGGCGCTTGGGGATGAAGCTGCCGATCCGGAAATGGCCATAGTAATGCAAGTCCGACCCGCAGATGCCGGCACGGCGAACGGCAATCAGGACATCGCCGGCTTTGGGGTCCGGCACAGGCAGGTCAGCCAGGCGCAGGTCCGCCGCGCCATGCAGGAGAAAAGCCTTCATGATCCTGCGCCCCAGGTTGCCGGTCTCATCTGATGCCGAACGCCGAACCCGGAACGGCCAGCCGGTTGATGGCGGCAGCGTCCCAGGCGATGCCAAGGCCCGGCGCGTTTGACGGGATGGCGTGACCATCCGTGATCCGCATCGGTTCGCTGGTCAGCCGGTCCAGTTGCGGGATGTATTCCACCCAGCGCGCGTTCGGGACGGCGGCACAAAGGCTGACATGCAGTTCCATCAGGAAATGCGGGCAGACCGGCACGTTGAATGTTTCCGCCAGATGCGCCGTCTTGAGCCAGGGCGTGATACCGCCGATGCGCGCCACATCGACCTGCACGATGGAACAGGCCCCGCGCTGAAGATATTCGCGGAAGTGCAACGGCGAATAAAGGCTTTCGCCAACCGCAATCGGCAGCGGGGTACTTTCGGACAGGCGCTGATGGCCCGACAGATCGTCTGCGGGCAGCGGTTCTTCCAGCCAGGCAATGTCAAGCGGCGTCAGGCAGCGGGCGCGGCGGATCGCCTCGTCCAGGGTAAACCGCTGATTGGCGTCGGTCATGATCTCAAATGCCGGACCGACAGCATCGCGGACGGCGGTCAGGCGGGCGACATCCTCGGACACGTGCGGGCGGCCGATCTTGATCTTGGACCCGCCAAAGCCCGCCTCTTTCGCCCGCACCGCATCTTCAACCAGCGCGCCTGTGCCCAGATGCAGCCAGCCGCCCTCGGTGGTGTAAAGCGGTATCCGGTCTTGCGCGCCGCCGGCCATGCGGTGCAGCGGCTGGCCCGCCCTGCGGCACTTCAGATCCCAAAGAGCGGTATCGATGGCCGCAAGCGCCAATGAGGTGATCGCACCGACCGAGGTTGCATGGGTCAGGAACAGAAGGTCGCGCCAGATGCGTTCAATCCCGTCCGCCTCGCGCCCCAGCAGGGCGGGCGCAAGGGTCCGGTGCAAAAGCGACATGATCGCGGGCCCGCCGGTGCCGATGGTATAGCTGTAGCCCGTGCCCACCGCGCCATCGGCATCGGTTATGCGCAGGATCGGTGTCTCCTGGCTTACAAAGGACTGGATTGCATCGGTGCGCTTCACCTCTGGCACCAGGTCCACCATCAGTGCGTCGATGCGGGTTATGCGCGCCATGTCAGGCTGCCGCCTTTTCGTGAATCAGTCCCATGATCGCCCTGGAGACCGGATCATAGCTTCGGTCGTTCTCGACCTCGCCCTTGATGCGGTAGCCGTCCATAACCAGAATCCGGTCCGCGACATCGATCATCTCGGGCATGTCCGAGGTGATCAGAAGGATGGCGGTGCCCTGTTCGGCCAGTTCGTGGATCAGGTCGTGCAGATAGGCCTTGGTCTTGATGTCGATGCCGACCGATGGCTCGTCGATGATCAGAAGGCGCACCCCCGCCGCAAGCCATTTCGCAACCGACACCTTCTGCTGATTGCCGCCCGACAGATTGCCGATGATCTGGTGGACCGAAGGCGTCTTCACCTCCAGCCGCCTCAGCACCGGGCCCACCCTGGCCGCGATGGTGGTGTCGCGCAGCAAGCCCAGTGCATTGGCAAGCTTGCGCCAGATGGTGATGCCGCCATTGGCCAGCACCGAATGCATCAGGATCAGGCCCTCGGCTTTGCGATCCTCAGAGACATAGCCGATGCCGTGGTCGTGCAGCGCCTGTGCCACCGAACTGATGTGGACGGCCCGCCCCAGGACCCGCACTTCGCCCGCGATCTGTTTTGACAGCCCCAGGATTGCGCGGGCAAGTTCGCTGCGGCCGGCACCGACAAGGCCGTAAAGGCCCACGATCTCTCCGGGGCGGACGGTCAGGCTGATATCGCGGTGACCGGCGCCCGAGGCATAGCCCCTGAGTTCCAGATAGGGTGCGGCATCTGTCTTGGGGCGGGGCGCGCGCGTGGTGATGCGCTCGGCCCGGCCGATCATCATCCGCACCACGTCATCACGACTGAGTTGCGAAAGACCGGCACTGTCGCAGGCGTTCCGGCCGTCACGCAGGACGGTCACGCGGTCGCAGATGTCGAACACCTCCTCCAGCTTGTGGCTGACAAAGCCGATTGCCACGCCATCATCGCGCAGCCGCCGCAGGATGCGGAAAAGCACCGTCGATTCGTTGGGCGTGAGCGAGGCGGTGGGTTCATCCAGAAGCAGGACCCTGGACTGCAGGGACAGCGCCTTGCCGATCTCGACCAGTTGCATCTGCGCGACCGACAGCCGCGACACGATTGTCCGCGGGTCTACGTCAAGGTCCAGAAGCTTCAGCCACTTCTCCGCCTCGCGGTGCAGGGACGTGTAATCGACCAGGGACAGGGCGCGCTTGCCCAGCCGGTCCAGCAGGATGTTTTCGCCCACCGAAAAGCGGGTGACCAGATTGCGCTCCTGGTGAACCACGCCAAGGCCCCCTGCCGCCGCCTGCCGCGGGTTGGCAAAGCGCACGGCCGCACCGTTCAGTGACACCGTGCCGCTGTCGGGCTTGCAGATGCCGGTGACGATCTTGATCAGCGTCGACTTGCCCGCCCCGTTTTCGCCCAGAAGGGCGTGGACCGATCCTGCGGTCATCGTCATCGACACGTCCTGCAGCGCACGGACACCGGGAAAGGACTTGCTGACATGGGAGACCTGCAACGCGGTCATGCGCCTGCCCCCCGTGCCTGGACCCGGGCGATGCGCATCTCGCGCAGTCTGTTGACCGCGACAGCCCACAGGATCAGCGCACCCAGCACGATCTGCACGACGAAGGGGTCGATGTTGAACATGACCAGTCCCTGCGTGATGATCGCAATGATCACGACCCCGAAGAATGTGCCCGCAACCGAGACGCGGCCCCCCGTCAGCACCGCGCCGCCGATCACCGGGGCCGCAAAGGAAGAGATCAGCCAGTCATCCCCGATCGTCGGCTGACCTATCTGCAGGCGCGCAACCAGCATAAGCCCGGCAATGGCGGCCAATAGCCCCGAGATGCCATGCGCCCAGATGATCGTGGCATTCGCGTCGATGCCGGACAGTTCTGCCGCATGCGGGTTCGACCCCATGGCAAGGATATGCCGCCCGATCCGCATCCGGTTGAAAAGATACCACATTGCGACAGAGCAGATCATCATCGGTACCATCAGCCAGGGCAGCGGGCCGATGACAGACGCCTGACCGAAGGCCTTCACAGCCTCGGGCACGCCATAGAAAGGCTGCGCTTCGGTAATGCCAAGGTTGATCCCCTTGAATATCTGCAATCCTGCGAGGGTGATGATGAAGGCGGAAATCATCGTGCGGGCGATGATGTAGCCGCCCGACATGCCCGCCGCGATGCCGATGCCAAGTGCAAAGGCCAAGGCCAGGGGAACCGGAATGCCGTAGCGTTCGATCACGCCGACAAAGCTGATCGCGACCAGTCCGCCGATCGAGCCAAGCGCAAGGTTCATCTGGCCAAGCCCGATGATCACCAGTTGCCCCAGGGCGATGACCATGTTGACCGAGATCGCCGACATCAGCACGAAGATGTTGAAGGGTGACAGAAAGGCCGGTTGTGCCAGGCTGATTGCGACCACCGCGATCAGGCTGACCAGCCCCGGCCCGATCCAGTCATTGTCAAAGGCCCGTGTCAGGGCGCTGTCGCGCGTGGCGGCCATCAGATCATCCCCCGTGATGTCAGGAATACCTGGCGCGTCCGGTCGGCCAGCACCGCGATCAGCAGCATTACACCCAGAAAGGCGAGGATCCAGAACTCTCCCACCCGCATCAGCAGCAGGCCCGAGGTCATGATGTTGATAAAGGTCGCGCCAAGCAGCGTGCCGATGACCGAGACGCGCCCGCCGGACAGCAGCGTGCCGCCAAGGACCGGCGCAAGGAAGGCGGGAAGAAGCCAGTCCTGGCCCAGTTGCCCGGCCATGGACGGTACCGCCGCGCCGGTCCGGGCCGTGACCATCAGCCCGGCGATGGCCGCCAGAAGTCCCGTCAGCATGTGGCAGGCCACGATGACGCGACCGGTGCGGATGCCCGAAAGTTCTGCCGCGCGCGCATTGGCCCCGGCGGCAAGCATCTGCCGGCCCAGAGTCGAGTAACGGTAAAAGACAACCAGAGCCGCACAAACGGCAACTGCGATCAGCAGAAGCGGGGATATGCCCGGCAGGACCCGCATCTTTCCAAAGGCCTGCACCTGTGGCGGCAGGCCGTTGAAGGCGGCGGCCCTGGTCAGAAAGATCATCACGCCAAAGAAGATGCTCATGCTCGCCAGCGTGATGATAAAGCTGTGAACGCCGGACATGACCACGGTAAAGCCGTTCACGAAGCCCAGGCTTGCCCCGAAAAGCACCGCCACGGGTACGGCGACAGGGACCGGCACACCCATGACCTGCATCAGCCAGCCAAAGAGCATCGCCGAGCAGACACCGATGGCCCCGACCGACAGATCAAGCCCGCCTGTCACGATCACCGCCATCATCGCAAGGCCGATCATCGTGTCGATGCCGATCTGGCGGCCAATCGTATAGATGCTGAACGGCGAGGTGAATCCATCCAGCGTCAGTGCAAAGACTGCGACGGTCAGCAGGATCAGGACAGCCAGCCCGAATTCGTTGCCAAGCAAAAGCCGCATGCCCGATGACATCCGCCGGGGCGCAGAACCCGGCGGGATCGGATTGTCAGCACCTGCATGGGCCATCGATGCGGTTCCTGATCGGAAAAAAGGATGCGGCGGCCAACCTTGGGCAGGCGGCCGCCGCCAGGCTTGCAAGGCAGGGGGTCGCCTTACGAGCAGGTCAGAAAGTCTTTCTCAAAGCCTGCCAGAAGGTCGGCGGTGATGCCAACCATGGCGTTCACATAGGTGGGCGCGGTGGCCTGATCGACAAAGACGGTGCCACTGTCGACGAACCTGACCGTCAGCGCGTTCGACTTCCAGGGACCGTCTTCCTTCAGCGTGCAGCCTGTGCGAAGCCTGTTCAACACATAAGACCCGATAAAGCCCTGGCCGTAAGGGTTCTGCAGCATGGTGCCATCGACAAAGCCGTCGGCGATGGCCTTGATCACGACCTCGTCATGGTCGATGCCCACCATCTTGATCCGCTTGTCGCCGATCTTGCGCAGCGAATTTGCGGCAACCACGGCGGGCACCCAGGCGGTGGTGATGATGCCGTCCACGCCGGCCGCATTGGCGGCAAGGTAGGCGTTGATCTTTTCTTCAGCCGGTTGCGGGGCGTCGATGTCGGCGATGACCTGCACCACTTCGACGGCACCATTCGTCTCGTCCGCCGCTTTCTGCACCGCGTCGATTCGCAGCTGGGTGTTCGGGTCAACAAGGAAACCGGTGAAATGGGCGATCTTGCCCTTGCCGCCCATGGCGCGGATCAGCTCTTTCGCACCGAGATAGGCCGAATTGCCGGTGTCTGTACCAAGACAGAAAAGGGCCGGCGAAGGATCCTTCAGGCAGCCGGCGGTGGCGATGACCTGCGCGCCATTGTCCACCAGCTCCTGCGCGACCGAAGTGGTGCCGACCGCATCACCGGGGAAGATCAGGAAGGAATTGTAGCCCTGGGTCAGCAGGCTTTCCAGAAGCTGGCTTTGCAGGTTCAGTTCCCACTTGGCGGGAACCCGGTAGTCGGCCGCGCCAAGCCCGAACTCCTTTTTCGCATCGGCACCTGCCTGTTCCCAGGCGGCAAAGTAGGGATGTGGGCCACCCGGAACGAGAGCGACCATCGTGCCTTCATCGGCCAGAGCCGGGACGCAGACAAAAGTGCCCAGCAGCAGCGCGGCGGCTGCCTTCGATATCATCTTCATTGGGTTCCCTCCCGAGGAAAAAGTGTTCTTGGCGCATTAATAATACTAATATATTGGATTCTTGGCTTGCAACCGTTTTCTTTCCCGCGCTTCGGAAAACAGCGGAGTCCCTTAACCTTTGGCAATCGCGTTGAAACGCGGCCGTTGCGGTTTGGCACGTTGCGCAGAAGACGGCGCATTGCGCGTCAGGCTTCAGGGGTGTGCCAGGCCCGCCGCCGCGAAAGCTGGGCCCGGTCAACCACAGGCCGGTGTCGCCAACACGGCGGGTCAAGGAACGATCCCTTGACTGGGGTCGGATCAGGACGCGCCGGAAAGGCGGCGTCTTGCGGCAGACAGAATCCCGAAGGTCCGCATATCTGCCAGAGCTTCCCGGACGGAGGCTGCCAGGTCCGGCTCCAGCCCCGGCCCGAAGACCGGAGCGAACCCGGCGAAGGCGCGGACAGTCTGATCCACCGGAACGCCGGGTCCGGGCCGCCCGGTCCACGTCTCCAGTTGCGGATCGCACAGCGGCATCGCTGCGCCTGTTTCGTCCTGTCCCTGACAGGACCGGATCCATGCAGCCAGCGAAAAGGTCAGCATCGGTGTTGCCCGGCCTTTGGAGTGCAGCTCGCGCAGCGGGGCGACGATCCTTTGCGGCAGCTTCAGGCTGGCATCCGTGGCGATCTGGGCACATCTGTGGTTCAGCGCAGCGTTGTCGAACCGGGCCAGAAGCCGCGCCGTATATCCTGCAACGTCGATGCCCGGTGCGATGGTTGGTGCAAGCTCGGCCCAACAGGCGCGGATCGTGGCGCGGATTGCCGGATCGGCCACCGCCTTGGCCACGGTGGCCAGCCCTGCCACCCGGCCCATGGCGGCAATCGTCGAATGCGCACCGTTCAGCAGGCGCAGCTTCATTGCTTCATGCGGGGCCACGTCGGCAACGAACTCGGCACCCGAGCGTTCCCATTCCGGGCGGCCGCTGGGGAAGCGGTCTTCGATCACCCATTGAAAGAAGGGTTCGGCCAGTACAGGCCAGGCGTCCTGCATCCCCAGACGGTGTGCCACCATGGCCCGGTCGGCCCCGGTCGTGGCGGGGACGATGCGGTCAACCATGCAGGACGGGCAGGCCACGTCATCTGCAATGAAGCGGCCAAGGGCCGGATCGGCGGCTTCGGCGAACTGCACCAGCGCACGCCGCAGAAAGTGCCCGTTGCCCGGCAGGTTGTCGCAGGACAGAACCGTGAAGGGCGGTGTTCCTGCTGCACGCCGCAGCGCCAGCGCCCGCAGAACGAACCCCAGCGCCGTGCGCGGTGCCTCGGGATGCGCCAGGTCGTGCTGCACATCGCGGTTGTCCAGCCGCAGGTCGCCCGTCGCGACATCGGCGGTATAGCCCTTTTCGGTTACCGTCAGCGAAACGATCCGCACATCCGGATCGGACATTCCCGCAAGCAGGGCGCCGGGGTTCTGCGGTGCCACGAACATCGGCCCGATTGCTCCGATCACCTGGATCGACTGGTTTTCATTCTCGCGCAAGGCCAGGGTGTAAAGCCCATCTTGCGGTGCCAGCGCATCGCGCGTGTCCGACGACCGCAGCGAAGCCGCCGCCATTCCCCATTCCGTCGCTCCGGCATTCAGGCAGTCTTCCGTCAGGGCCGCCTGATGCGCACGGCAAAACGCGCCAAGGCCAAGGTGCAGGATGCCGGTGCGCAGGGCTGCCCGGTCATAGCGCGGCCGGGCGACAGCCTTTGGAAGCTGGTCGAGGGTGGGCCGGGAAAGCCTTGTCATAACCGTCCCCTGGCCAGCCGACAAAGCCTGGCTGCGACATCCCTCAGAAAGGCGCGATGATCGGGTTTGGGCAGACGCGCGCTGGCCTTGCGCACCGGCATGACGGTTCTTTGGCAATCGGCGGCAAGCAGGCAGACCGACCGGTCGGGGCCCATCAGACAGCGGCGCTGTCCGAAGATGCGCAAGACCCTGGCGATACAGGGGGTGTTGTCGCCCTCGGTCCAGATGGCCCGGTCCGCCTTCGTCCCCATCCCCGAAAGTTTGCGCCAGAGGTTGGGCTGCGCACCGGACGGCCGCATCCGTTTGGCCCACACGTCGAACGCGGATTTCGCGATCTCCGGCTTGGCGATGTGGTCGATCATAAAGCGCAGGTCGGTCAAGGCCCTTGCGGTTTTCAGCGCGGCCGCCGGGCGCAGCAGGGGGGCCAGGTCTTCAGGCGCAAAAGGCCTGCGGATCGGTGCGGACGGCTCGACCATGCAAGGACAGTCTCCGGCGTTCGGGTCCCGGAAAGGGTGAGATGCGCCGATGGCGGGAAACATCAGTCAGTCCATGTGAAAGATGTTGTCCATGTAGGCCCACCATTCACCGGGCCTGCGCGTGGCGAAGGGTTCCTGACAGGGATCGGTTTCACGCAGCCAGCGCTGTGTCTCGGGGTCGGTGCCGATTGCCTGGGCTGCTGCCGCGAAATCGTTGCCGTGATATTCGAACGTGCCGAACAGAAGGTTTTCGGGTTCCTTCAGGAAGATGTCGAAATTGCGCCAGCCATTGCGGCGCATCGCGTCCAGAACGCCTGGCCACACGTCGGCATGCAGGCGCCTGTACTGCGCGACGCAGTCTGGTTTCAGGCGGATGACCATTCCATACTTGGTCAAAATGCAGTCCTCCGTTCATCTCGATCACCTCGCCGGTGATGAAGCCTGCAAGGGGGGAACGCCAGGAACGTCACCGCATGTGCGACTTCTTCGGGTTCACAGTAGCGGCCCACCGGGATTGCCGCCAGCTGCGTCTGCCGCTGCGCAGCAGTGAGCTGTTCGGAAACCATCGGCGACATCATACAGGCGGGCGCAATCGCATTTGCCGTCACCCCTTTGCCCGCCACTTCGCGCGCGATAGAAATGGTCAGCCCGATCATCGCCGCCTTCGAGACCGCGTATGCAGTGCCTGCGGTCAGCCCGCCGGACTTTGCCGCATAGGACGACAGGTTGATCACGCGCCCCCAGTGCGCAGCGCGCATACCGGGCAGGAAGGCCTGCGACGGAAGGAACGCGGGATCGATGTTGATGCTTTGGACCCGGTGCCATTCCTCCGGTGTGGTGGCCGCGATCTTGGCGGTGTTCAGGACGCCTGCATTCTTGACCAAGATGTCGATGCGCCCCACCTGACCCGGCACGCTTGCCGCCATACATGGCACTGCGGTCGGGTCGGACAAATCTGCCTGAACCGCCAGACCGCCACCTTCGCGTGACAGGTCTTCTGTCGGACCCCTGACCATGTCGGCCAGCACCAGCCGCGCCCCAGCCTGTGACGGCAGGCGCGCCTTTGCCCTGCCGACAGCACCCGCAGCACCCGTTGTCAGGGCGGCCCTGCCGGTGAGTGTCATCTTCTGGTCCCACCCCTCAACGTTCCTGTCCATACCCCCGGTTCTGGACCGACCCGGTCGGATCACCCGCGAGACGGAACCGCAGATCCTGGCCTGGCAGACCGCTCAGACCTTGACAGTTCCGCGATCACGAACTTGATCTTCAACCAATATATTGGTATTCAATGCCTGTCAACGAATGCCGGGCACCTGGGCCGTCAAGCAGCGGACTCAAAGGGCGACCAGCCCGACGATTGCCAAGGGGGCCACCCAAGGCTATCAGGACGGCGATCCCGAGGAAGGAAAGATGGCTCGACCCAGGAAGCAAGACCCGCAGGTCGGGGACAGGTCCGACGCCGGCATACCGGGTCTGCCTTCTGAACTGATCAGCAAGATCGACCCCGCCCTTCCGAAGACGGCACAGGTCTACGGGATCATGCGCGATGCCATTGTGAACCTGCATCTGGCACCGGGCAGCAACGTCAACGAAAAGCTGATCTGCAAGCAGCTTGGCATCTCCCGCACACCCCTGCGCGAAGCGATCCTGCAATTGCAGGCAGAAAACCTGGTGTCGGTCGTGCCCAATTCCGGGACCTATGTCTCGAAGATCGATCTGCAGTCGGTGTTTGACGGCCAGTTGGTGCGTGACGCGCTGGAACTGAAGGTCGTCCGTCTGGCCGCCAGCCGCATGACCCCCCACTTTGAACGGGCGATCGACTTCAACATACACCAGCAAAAGCGCATGGCAGCCGATCAGGACTATGACGGCTTCTACGCGCTGGACGAGGCCTTTCATTCGATGATCTGCGCCTTTGGTGCATCGGCGTATATCTGGAAGATCATCAACGGCGCCAAGGCCCAGCTGGACCGGGTGCGGCGTTTGTCCATTCCCTTGCCCAGTCACCTTGACGTGGTGCTGCGCGAGCATATCGCAGTCGTCGACGGGTTGAAGCTGCGCGACCCCGATCAGGCCGCCGAGGCCATGAAAGTGCATATCGACCGGGTCTTCACCATGATCCGCCGCCATATCGTCGAGCGCCGCGACTACTTTTCCACCGATGCCGGATCGGTGCTGGATACCTATGTGAACGGCCGTGAGGTGTGAAATCCCAAGAGGGTCCCCTGGAACGGGGATGGTCTGCAACCGCCAGACCCCGGCCGGCGGCCCGAAAGGATCAAACTTCCCGGCTTTCCCGCCACAGGGAAATCCGGAACGGCAGAAAGCCCTGGCGGGTGCCGTTCTGCACTTCAGGCACCGGCAGCGATCAGGGCTTCAGTTTCTGCCGGTTCTGCATCCCGGGCAGACGATGAGACCGCAATGGCCGACCCTGCCCCTGCCCCTGCAATTCAGGCGGAGGCGTTGGCACCTGTCACCAGCGGATGATCCAGCGCGGTCATGATTCCGCGCAGTTCGGCCAGCCCCTTCAGCCGCCCGATGGTGGGATAGCCCGGCTGTCCTTTGCGCCCCAGATCATCCAGAATGTCCTGCCCGTGATCAGGGCGGAACGGAATGCTGGAATCCTGCCGGCCTTCGGTCCGGCGTCGCCGTTCCTCGGCCAGGATGGCTGCGATCACCGCCACCATGTCGGTGTCGCCGCCAAGATGCTCCGCCTCGTGGAAACTGTCGCGCAGGGCGGTACCCTCGCGGCGGACATTGCGAAGGTGGATGAAATGCACCCGCGGACCCAGCCTTCTCATCATCGCGGGGCAGTCGTTGTCGGCCCGGGCACCGAAGGATCCGGTGCAGAACGTCACCCCGTTTGCCGACAGATCCACCGCATCCAGCACTGCGCGGTAATCAGCTTCGGTTGACATGATGCGGGGCAGGCCAAGCAAGGAAAACGGCGGGTCGTCGGGATGGCAGCAAATCCGCATACCCAGCTCTTGCGCGAGCGGCGTCACTTCAGCCAGAAAATCCACCAGATGTCTGCGCAGCGTCTCGGCCGAAATCAACCCATACCCGGCCAGATGCGCGCGGATGTCGGCCAGCGTCATGGTTGATGCAGCACCGGGCAGCCCAAAGGCGACATTGGCCGTGATCGCCTTTCGTGTGTCATCATCCATGTCGGCAAATCGCCGCGCCGCAGCTTCGGCAACGGGCCCGGGATACTCCTCGACGGCGCCGGGCCGTTCCAGGATGAAAAGGTCGAATGCGGCAAAGTCGATAAAGTCGAACCGCATGCAGGTTGCCCCGTTCGGCAGCCGCCAGGCCAGGTCGGTGCGCGTCCAGTCCAGGACCGGCATGAAATTGTAGCAGATCACATCCAGGCCCGCACGGTGCAGGTTGGTCATGCTGGTCTTCCAGTTTTCAATATGCGCGCGCCAATCGCCCTTCTGTTTCTTGATGTCCTCGGACACCGGCAGGCTCTCCACCACTTCCCATTTCAGGGTTGAAGGCGTTCCGTCCTTCATCCGCGCGACCAGATATTGCCGGGCAGCGATTTCTTCAGGCGTCCAGACCGCGCCGGTTGGCACGTGGTGCAGCGCAGAGACCACGCCCTCGACACCCGCCTGCATCATGTCGTCCGTCGATGCCATATCCTTCGGTCCGAACCAACGCCAGGTCTGCCGCATGGCCACGCTCCTCCAACCGCTTGCAACGCCTGCCGCCCAAAGACGGCCCCCAAGGCAGTATATCAGTATTGCAAGGGACGGAACCTGCTCATTTGCCGCGCGTCGCCAGCCGATACACCTGCTGCCCTGGCGTTGCCCCGGGCCAGGATCGTCGCTGTGCATCTGTCAACCGTCCAACTGGCTTCGAGGTGATCCGGGGTGCGAAGCCACGTCCCCCATACGACGCGCGGAAGGGCATAGGCAGACCATCCGTGCGCCTGCCCTGAGATCGTGTGCCAGAACGTGGTGTAGCTTCTGGTGCGCACCCTGATCCCGGACCTGTCCGGGCAGTTGATGCACCGGGGACTGCCGAAAGCATGTCGATGGGATGGTCGGTCTTCGGGGCCTTGGTTTCCCTGCGTTCGCGGCCTCGAAGCTTGCCTGGCAGACCGGCAAAAGGTCTGAATAGAGGGCGGTGCATACGGTAAGTTGCAGAGCATTGGCTCCGGCAACCGACATGAGCAGAGCGGCGACCGGCACGATCTTTGACAAGGCGCGAATCATTCTGAACTCCCAACCCAAAGATCCAAACAGTTTCAGGCATGCACTGCGCGTATCGGTTCCGTGACGTGATGCGGCGGCATCCTTTCTCGGCTTGCTTTCACCGCAACTTGCGGTCTTGCCAAAGCGCCTGTCGGGCACCCTCTTTGCGCTGCACGTCATGCCGCAACTGATGCAATCCGTTGCCGGTCGGGCGTTCATCGGATCGGTTGCTGCAGACCGTGCGCCCGGCTGCAGCAAAGGCGGGCGTTCATTCAAGCGTCAAGCTCCTGATACTCGAACGACATGACAACTGGTCATGCTGCATCTGCAAAGCTGTCGCCATACGAGGGGATGCGGGTCATGTTTTCTCTTGAAGGTCAGAAGGCGCTGGTTGTCGGTATCGCGAACGAACAGTCCATTGCCTGGGGCTGTGCCAAGGCGCTGAAGGCCCAGGGGGCCGATCTGGCCGTGACCTGGCTGAACGACAAGGCAGAGCGCTTCGTGCGCCCGCTGGCCGAGGAACTTGAGGCCGAGATCATGTTGCCGCTCGACGTAGGCCAGGCCGGCCAGCTTGAGGCGGTGTTCGATCAGATCGCCGACCGGTGGGGGCGGCTGGATACGCTGTTGCATTCCATCGCCTTTGCGCCCCGCGATGACCTGCATGGCCGTGTGATCGACTGCTCGCCCGAGGGGTTCGGGCTGGCCATGGATATCTCGGTGCATTCCTTTTTGCGGATGATCCGGCTGGCCGAACCCTTGATGCCCGACGGCGGCTGCTGCCTGTCGGTCAGCTTTTTCGGCGCGTCGCGCGTGGTGCGGCATTACAACATGATGGGGCCAGTGAAGGCCGCACTTGAAAGCACGGTCCGCTATGCCGCCGCCTAACTGGGCGAACAGGGCATCCGCGTGCATGCGCTGTCACCCGGCCCTCTCAAGACCCGCGCCGCCAGCGGCATCGACCAATTCGACGAGCTGCTGGCCTCGGCGGAAAACCGCGCGCCGACCCAGAAACTGGCCACGATCATGGATGTGGGGGCGATGGCCGCATTTCTCGCCTCGTCCGAGGCCCGCAACCTGACCGGCGGTGTCCATGACATCGACGGCGGTTTTTCCATTACTGCCTGAAGGGGTATCAGCCGTGGCCAGCATCTTCGATCTGTTCGACCCGTCCCGCCAAAGCCCGGTTCCGAGTGCCGAAGACGACATGCTTGCCGCGATGCGCAGGGGCATGGCGCTGTCCGAATCCGAGATCGAGGCCGGTTCAGAGAGCTACACCATCCTGTCGATGGCGGCGCAACGCCAGTCCGCCCGCATCACAGAGACCCATTCGCGCCGCGCCGAAGAGGCGGTGGAACGGGCCAAGACCCTGATAGAGGATCTGCGCAAGGCGCAGTCCGAGGGGCGCATCAGTTCGGATTATGCCGAATACCTGCGCGACGCCTGGGAACGCATGATCCTGACGACGGACACGCTGCGAAAGCGCGGCGACGTTTTTCTGGAGCATGAGGCGGCAGGTTGCCCGCCGGTGCTGATCTATGACTACGAAGTGGTCATGGACGGCAAGGACATGGCCTATCCGTCGAACTACATGCTGCTGAAAATCATCCCGCCCGAAGGCGTCACGATCAATGACAGCCGCCGCCCCTACATCATCATCGACCCGCGCGCCGGTCACGGCCCCGGCATCGGCGGCTTCAAGTCAGACAGCCAGGTGGGCGTGGCGTTGGCTGCCGGTCACCAGGTCTATTTCGTCGCCTTCCGCCGCGAACCCGAGCCGGGGCAGTTTCTGTCCTATGTCACCCGCACCGAAGCCGCGTTCGTGCGCGAAGTTATGCGGCGGCATCCGAACGCCTCAAAGCCCGTCATCACCGGCAATTGCCAGGGCGGCTGGGCGACGCTGCTGCTGGCCGCGACCAACCCCGATCTGACCGGCCCCGTCGTGATCAACGGTGCGCCCGTGGCCCCGTGGGCGGGCAAAGTCGGGGAAAACCCGATGCGCTATTCTGCGGGCGTGATGGGCGGCACCTGGATTCCGATGTTCCTGTCGGACTTGGGCGGCGGCATCTTCGACGGCGCGCATCTGGTTCAGAACTTCGAGAATCTGAACCCCGGTCGCACGCTGTTCCGCAAATACACCGACCTGTTCCGCGACATCGACAAGGGCGATACCACCTTCCTGGAATTCGAGAAGTGGTGGGGCGGGTTCTTCCTGATGACCGAGCCGGAAATCCGCTGGATCGTCGAGCAGCTGTTCGTCGGCAACCGGCTGGTCAAGAACGAGGCGCGGATCGAGCCGGGCCGCCCGATCGACCTGAAGGCGATCCGCGCGCCGATCATCGTCTTTGCCAGCCACGGCGACAACATCACCCCGCCGCAGCAGGCACTGAACTGGATCTGCGAGACCTATGCGGATGTGAACGAAATCCGCATCCGCGGCCAGCGCATCGTCTACATGGTGCATGAACAGGTCGGGCATCTGGGCATATTCGTATCGTCGCAGATCGCCAGGAAGGAGCATTCCGAGGTTGCCTCGACGCTTAAGACCATCGAGGCTCTGGCCCCCGGTCTTTATGAGATGACCATCGAGGATGTGACCGAAAGGGATGGTGCCAAGCACTTTACCGTAGGCTTCACCGAGCGCAATTTCGACGATATCCGCGCGCTGGACGATACCGTCGGCGACGAGCGCCCGTTTGCCGCCGTGGCCCGGATGGCCGAGATTCAGGCACAGATGTACGACACGCTGCTGCGTCCGATGGTCAAGGCGCTGGTCACCGAAAGTTCCGCCGAAATCGGCCGCGCGATGCACCCCAACCGGCTGACGCGGGCATTGGTGGCCACGCGCAACCCGATGATGCATGGCGTGATCACGGCAGCAGAAAAGGTAAAGGCCGACCGCCACAAGGCTGCCGCAACCAATCCGTTCCTCGCAATGGAAGCCTTCTGGGTGCAGACCACCGAGAACATGATCGACTTCCTCCGCGATACCCGCGACATGAACAACGAACTGATGTTCTACGCGATGTGGGGCACACCCTGGGCACGCGCTTTCGGGCGCACCCACGAGGCGCGTCGCACCCTGAAGACCAAAGGCGAGCTGCGCGGCCTGCCGGAAGTGGCCAACGCCCTGATGACCATGGAACAGGGCGGTTTCGCCGAGGCTGTCATCCGCATGCTGGTCCTGCTGGCCGAGAACCGCGGCCAGGTACGTCGCGACCGGCTGGAACGGTCGGCCCAGGTTCTGACGCAAGACGAGCCCTTCCGCAGCCTGGGCGCGGATCGTCGCGCGATGATGATCCATCAGCAGACCCTGATCGCGACCTTCGAGCCCGAGCGCGCGATCGAAACGCTGCCGCTGCTATTGCCCGATCCGGCTGACCGCGAATTGGCCGTGCAGGTGGTGCAGTTCATACCGGGCGTGATCGAGGAAATGTCGCCGCACACGCTTTCGCTTTTGCAGCGGTTCCACGAAGTTCTTGGCCTGCCGCCCGTCACCGGCGACGTGCTGGGAGACCCGCTGGCACCGGCCTTGGTGACTGCGACTGACCCCGGGTCGGCGACCGGACCCGAGGCCGCGCATCCGATCAAAGCGATGCTTCCGACCGAGACAGTTCCGCCGGTTCAGTCTGTGCCCCCGGTACTGGCCGCCGTGATCGACCCTGCCCCGGTCATCGACACGGCACCCGCCGAAACCCCCGCGCCGGTCAGCGGGGCAACCGGAAGCCGTCGAAAGTCTCCGGCGACCCTGCCGGCCAAACTCGGGAACTGAAATGCATCTGGTAAACCGGACCTATGACGCGCTGCAGGTCGGCGATGTCGCCGAACTGCGCAGATTGATCACGGCGGATGATCTCTATGTCTTCGCGGTGGCCTCGGGAAACACCAACCCGATGCACCTGCAGGCCAGCGATCTGAACGGTGACGGCATTTCCGAGCGGGTCGCTCCGGGGATGTTCGTGGCCTCGCTGATCTCGGCGGTACTGGGCACCAGGCTGCCCGGTCCGGGGACCCTTTACCGCCGTCAGGTCCTTGATTTCCATGCCCGCGCCCATGCCGGCGACGAGGTTGTCGTGCGGGCCGAAGTGCTGTCGAAGGCCGATGGCCATGTCCGGCTGAAGACCGACGTGCACCGCATCGCCGATCATGCCCTGATCCTGACCGGCGAGGCCGACGTTCTGGCCCCGACCGAAACGTTCGACCGCGACGACATCGAAGTGCCCGGCCTGATCGTGCAGCGTCATCGTCATTTTGAGGCGCTGCTGGAACGTGCCCGCCCGCTGGCCGCAATTCCAACGGCGGTGGTCTGCCCTGACGAGGCGAACTCGCTTGGCGGCGCGCTGCTGGCGGCGAAGGAAAGCATCATCCTGCCGATCCTGATTGGGTACGAGGCGGCGATCCGCAAGGCCGCGGCGGATATGGGGGCCGATCTGGCGGGGATCGAGGTGATCGACGTTGCCGGCGATGCAGCGGCGGCGGAACGGGCCTGTGCGCTGGTGCATGAAGGCCGGGCTGCCGCCGTCATGAAAGGGCATCTGCACACCGACGATCTGTTGCGCGCGATGCTGGACAAGACGAAGGGTCTGCGGATCGGACGGCGGTTTACCCATGTGTTCGTGATGGATGTGCCGGGCCAGCCCGAGCCCCTGCTTGTCACCGATGCCGCGATCAACATCGCGCCGGACCTTCTGACCAAGGTGGACATTTGCCAGAACGCCATCGACCTTGCGCGGTCCCTCGGGATGGACCCGCGCGTCGGTGTGCTGTCGGCGGTGGAAACGGTGAACCCGGCGATCCAGTCTTCGATCGATGCCGCCTTGCTGTCCAAGATGGCCGACCGGGGCCAGATCACCGGCGGCCAGGTCGAAGGGCCGCTGGCCATGGACAATGCAGTGGACATGGCAGCGGCGCGCACCAAGGGGCTGACCGGACATGTTGCCGGGCGGGCCAACATTCTTGTGATGCCGGGGCTGGATGCCGGCAACATGCTGGCCAAGCAGCTGTCGTTCATGAGTCATGCCGAAGGCGCTGGTCTGGTGCTGGGTGCAAAGGTGCCGGTGATCCTGAACTCGCGGTCCGACAGCCCGATGTCGCGGCTGGCGTCCTGTGCGGTGGCGGCGATCCATCATTTCGCCGGGGTCCCGACCGGGGTTGCGAAATGACACGGGCCGTCCTGACGCTGAATGCCGGGTCGTCGTCGCTGAAGGTGGCGCTGTTTCCCGAAACCGGAGATATGCCGCTCGCCTCGGGCCTTGCCGACCGGATCGGACCGGACGGCGTGCTGAAGCTGAAAGATGCCCAGGGCGTGGCCCTGGCCTCCACCGGCGATTTGACCACCCATGAAGGTGCCATAACCGCCGTGATGGACTGCTTTCGTGCCCATTGGCCCGATCTCGACCTCTGCGCCATCGGGCACCGTGTGGTGCATGGCGGCGCGCACCATGCGAAACCTGCCATCGTTGACGAACACCTGCTGGCCGAACTGGAGCGTCTGACGCCTTTTGCGCCCCTGCATCAGCCGCACAACCTTGCGGGTATCCGCGCGGCGATGGCGGCCTTTCCGGGCGTGCCGCAGGTCGCCTGTTTCGATACCGCCTTTCACCGCACCAACCCCTGGGTCAGCGACAGCTTCGCCCTGCCGCGGGCGCTCTATGACGAAGGCGTGCGCCGCTACGGCTTTCATGGCCTCAGCTATGGCTACATCGCGGGCGAACTGGCCCGCCGTGCGCCGCATCTGGCCGAGGGCCGGGTGATCGTGGCGCATCTGGGCAATGGTGCCAGCATGTGCGCGCTGCAGAACGGGCGCTCGATGGCCTCGACCATGGGGTTCACGGCGCTGGACGGCCTGCCGATGGGCACGCGCTGCGGTCAGGTCGATCCGGGTGTTCTGCTGTATCTGATGGACCAGAAGGGCATGACGGCCGCGCAGATTTCCGATCTTTTGTACCGCCAGTCGGGGCTGCTGGGCCTGTCGGGCCTGTCGAACGACATGCGCACGCTCGAAGCGGCGAATACACCCGAAGCCGCACAGGCAATCGAGCATTTCGTGTTCCGCTGCCAGCGCGAGGTCGGCGGTCTTGCCGCCGTGCTGGGCGGGATCGATGCGCTGATCTTCTGCGGCGGCATCGGCGAGAACTCGCGCGCGGTCCGCGCCCGCATCTGCGAGCGGCTGGGCTGGATGGGGATCGACATCGACTACGGGCGAAACGCGGCGAACGATCCGGTGATCTCGACCGATCTTGCCCGGACCACGGTCATGGTCATTCCGACCAACGAGGAACTGGTGATCGCCCGGGCCGCACGCGCGGCGGTGGGCCTGATGGAGGATGCGGCATGAAAGGCGCGCTCAGCCCCGAAGCGGCGGCGGGGATGATCCCCGAGGGTGCCCGGCTGATGATCGGCGGCTTCATGGCTGTCGGCACGCCCGAACGGATGATCGACGCCATCGTGGCGCGGGGGGTGGGCGGCCTTACGGTCATCGCCAACGACACCGCCATGCCGGGCAAGGGGATCGGCAAGCTGATTTCGGCCGGGCTGGTCAGCCATGTCATCGCCAGCCACATCGGCCTGAACCCGGAGACCCAAGCCAAGATGATCTCGGGCGAGATTACCTGCGAACTGGTGCCGCAGGGCACGCTGATCGAGCGGATCCGTGCGGGCGGCATGGGTCTTGGCGGCGTTCTGACCGCGACCGGCCTCGGCACCGAGGTGGAAGAGGGCAAGCAGATCGTCATGGTCGAGGGCAACCGCTATCTGGTGGAAACCCCGCTGAAAGCCGACTTTGCGCTGATCGGGGCATGGCAGGCGGATTATGTCGGCAACCTCAGCTACATGCTGACCGCTCACAACTTCAACCCGATCATCGCCCTGGCCGGTCGTACGGTGATCGCCGAGGCCGACAGCATCGTGCCGGTCGGCGTGATCCCGCCCGATGCGGTCAAGACGCCCGGCGTTCTGGTCGACCATCTTCTGATCCGCGCGGCCTGAGGAGGGCATGATGGACGCCAAGGAACTCATCGCGCGCCGCGTGGCACGGGAAATCAGGCCGGGATCGCTGGTAAACCTCGGCATCGGGTTGCCGTCGATGGTGGCGAACTTCGTATCCTCGGATTTCGGCGTGTATTTTCAGGCCGAGAACGGTGTGATCGGGCTTGGTGCCCGCCCGCCCGAAGGGATGGAAGAACGCCACCTGACCGACGCGGGCGGCGGGTTCGTATCGGCCGTGCCCGGGGCGGCCAGCATCGATTCGGCGATGAGCTTCGGCCTGATCCGGGGCGGGCATCTGGACATGACCGTGCTGGGCGGTCTTCAGGTTGACGAATCCGGGCATCTGGCGAATTGGAAGGTACCGGGCCGGATGGTGCCCGGGATGGGCGGGGCGATGGACCTTGTCTGCGGGGCTGCCCGGGTGGTCGTCGCCATGCAGCACAGTGCCAAGGGGCAATCCAAGATCGTTCCCCGCTGCACTCTGCCGCTGACCGCCCTGCGGCGTGTCGATCTGATCGTGACCGATCTTGCGGTGATCGAACCGACCGGAATGGGCCTGATCCTGCGCGAGCGCGCGCCCGGCGTCAGCGTCGGGGATATCCGCGCCGCCACGGAAGCCGCCCTGATCGTGCCCGATGACGTTCCCGAAATGATCCTTGCCTGAGGTTGCCATGCCCGATGTCCGCGCCGCCCCCGACTTTCGGACCGCAATCGTGACCGGCTCCACCTCGGGGATCGGGCTTGCCGTGGCCCGCTCGCTGGCCGAAGCCGGTCATGCCGTGATGATGAATGGCTTTGGCGACGCCGGGCAGATCGAGGCGGACCGCAGCGCGATCGAGGCCGAGACGGGCTCGCCTGTTGCCTACCACGGCGCCGACATGTCCGACCCGGCCCAGATCGCCGATCTGGTGGCCGCAACCACGGCCCGGTTCGGGCAGATCGACATCGTCGTGAACAATGCGGGCATCCAGACTGTCGCACTGATCGAAGAATTCCCGGTCGACCGCTACAACCTGATCATGGCGATCAACATGTCGGCCGCCTGGCACCTGTGCCGGGCGACCTTCGGCGGCATGAAGGCGCGTGGCTGGGGGCGGGTGATCAACGTGGCCTCGGCCCACGGCCTTGTCGCCTCGCCCTACAAGTCGGCCTATGTCATGGCCAAGCACGCGGTCGTCGGGCTGACCAAGACCCTGGCGCTGGAGGGTGCGGAGCACGGCGTCACCGCCAACGCGATCTGCCCCGGCTATGTGCTGACCCCGCTGGTGCAGGCGCAGATCCCCGAAACCGCCAAGGCGCGCGGCATCACCGAGGACGCGGTGATCCGCGACGTGCTGCTGGCCGCCCAGCCGACGAAAAGCTTCGTCCAGCCGGGCCAGATCGGCGCACTGGCCGCGTTCCTGTGCACCCCCGCCGCCAGCCAGATCACCGGAACCGCACTGCCGGTCGACGGCGGCTGGACTGCCCACTGAAGGATCAGATCATGAGCGAAATCCGAAAGGTCGGCGTTATCGGCGCCGGAACCATGGGCAGCGGCATTGCCCAGGTCTGCGCGATGGCAGGCTACCCCGTGGTGATGCAGGACCTGTCCGACGCGGCCCTGGACCGCGCCCGGACCAGCATGCTGGGCAGCCTCGCGCGTCTGGTCAAGAAGGCCACGCTGACCGAGGCGCAGGCCGCCGAGGCAACCGCCCGCATCGCAACCGCCACGGCGCTGGACCAGCTTGCCGACTGCGATATCGTGATCGAGGCCATCGTCGAGCGGCTGGACGTCAAGGCGGGCGTGCTGAAGCTGCTTGACGGGATCTGCCGCCCGGACGCTATCCTTGCCTCGAACACCTCGTCGATCTCGCTGACCGAACTTGCCGCCGCCTCGGCCCATCCGGGGCGGGTCATCGGAATGCACTTCTTCAACCCCGTCCCGGTGATGCAACTGGTCGAGATCATCCGCGCTTTGCAGACCACCGATCCGGTGGCCGAGGCGGTGACCGACCTGACCCGTGCCATCGGCAAGACCCCGCGCGTCAGCAAGGACAGCTACGGCTTCATCGTCAACCGGCTGTTGGCCCCGCAGATCAACGAGGCGATCAACTGCGTCTACGAGGGGCTGGCCACGCCCGAGGACATCGACAGCATGATGAAACTCGGGGCCAACCACCCGATGGGGCCGCTGGCCCTGGGGGATCTGATCGGGCTTGATGTGGTGCTGAACATCATGGAAACCCTGTATCATGGGTTCGACGACCCCAAGTATCGTCCCAGCCCGCTTTTGAAGCAGATGGTTTCGGCGGGGTATTTTGGTCGCAAGACCGGCAAGGGCTTTTTCGACTATCCGCCGCGCTGACCCCCGAAGGAGGGACGGATGAAGACCTTCAGGGCGGGCGATGGCGCAAGGCTTGCCTATCGGGATGACGGGCTTGGGCTGCCGGTTCTGGCCCTTGCCGGGCTGACCCGCGACAGCCGCGACTTCGACTATCTGGCGCGGTATCTGCCGCAGGATGTGCGTCTGATCCGGCTCGACAGTCGTGGCCGGGGCGAGTCTGACTGGACCGGGCCCGCAACCTATTCCGTGGGGCAGGAAGCGACCGACGCGCTGGCGCTGCTCGACCATCTGGGCATCGCGCGTGCCGCCATCATCGGGTCCTCGCGCGGCGGGTTGTTGGGAATGGTCATCGCAGCGACCGCGAAGCATCGCCTGCTGGGACTGTGCCTGAACGACGTTGGTCCCATTTTGGAGCGCGACGGCCTGCTGCGGATCGGTACCTATGTGGGCGTCGAGCCGACCGTGCCGACGCTGCAGGAAGTGGCCGACCGGATGCAGACGGCCATGCCGGGGTTCGAGCGCGTGCCCCCGATGCGCTGGCAGGAGGAAACCGTGCGCCACTATATTCAGCGCGACGACGGGGTCGGGCTGACCTATGACCCCGCGTTGCGCACCGCCTTCGACGCCGCCTTGGCCGGGCCGTTGCCCGAGCTATGGCCGTTGTTCGACGGCTGTGCGGGGCTGCCGCTGGCGCTGATCCGGGGGGCTGCATCGGACGTGCTGAGCCGCGCCACCGCCGAGGAAATGTGCCGCCGCCGCCCCGACATGCTGTTCGCCGAAATTCCCTTGCGCGGGCACATTCCGTTTCTGGACGAACCCGAGGCCCTTGCGGTGGTGACCGGATGGCTGGGCCGGGTTGCCGCCTTCGCAACGGTGCCACTGGCACCTTCCCCTTGAAACTGGAAAAAATGTATATACAAAGAATATCCAGTGGCGAGGCGTGTCGAGAGGGCAAATGGCAAAGAACAAGCCGGAAGGCAAGGCAAAGGGTAAAGGCAGCCAGCTTGTGATCCGCATCGACAAGGCCGAACGGGCGGCCTTCGTTTCGCTCTGCGAGGAACTGGACACCAGTGCTGCGCGCGAGATCAGGCGCTTCATGCGCGCCTTCGTGGCAACCCATGCGCAGAAGCAGCCCGAAGCACAGATCGAACCGCCCGAGGCCGTGCCTGCCCCGGTCGCGCCGATCCGGCAGACGCATGAAGGTGACGCCACCCCGCCCGTTTTGCACGACCCGGTTCCACCGGCTGAAACGGCAGCCTGATCGCCCCGGGCGGTCCTGAGGCATCCTTATGGCGGAAAGGTCCGCCACGCCTTTGCCGCATCGGCCTTGTGCATCGTCCTGTGCTCCCGAAATCCAGACCCGGCACGACATCCCCCACCTGAACACCATGCAGGCCCCCGGGGGCGTTGCCAAAGGAACCCTTGATGTCCAGACCCGCGCGAGACTGCTTTCTGCTTGAACCGGCTGCGGCAGAAGCGCTTGTCACAACAGCGGCCGGCCCGCTGCTGCCTGTCGCGACGCCCACCGGGGCAGAGGCGACCTTTGTCGCGCTGGACGATTTCGACCAGTCGCTGCGCCGGTCGGGGCGGCTCTTGCTGGAAGCCGACGGGTCGGTTGCCCTGATCCAGGCTGACGGTTCGGTGCTGTCGCAGCCGGGTGCCTGCCGGGGCCTTCCCGCCCCTTGTCTGCCCGCCGGACCGGTCAGGGCGGCGCTGGCAGATCTCTCGCCGCTGCGCAGCCTGCTTGTGGTCGGCACGGGCCGGATGCACCGGGCCACGGCGGCCTTTCTGGATGACGAGCGCAAGTCGCAGGCGCGGGCGCATCTTCTGTCTCTGGATGCTGGCATCGGCACCTCTGCCACCATCGTCACGTTGCAAGGGCTGCGCGGCTACCCCCGTGCGCTGGCCGATCTGCGGGCCCGGACCCTTGCCTGCACCGGTGTTCCGCTGGCGATGGACAGCCTTTATCTGCGCCTGTTCCCTGATCTTTCCGCCTACGAGGCAAAGCCCGCGGTCGACCTCCGCGACAGCCAGACCGCGTTCGAGGCCGCCTGTAACATCATCGCTGCCTATATCCCCGTGGCCCGCGCCAACGAGGGTGGCATCATCGCCGACCATGACAGCGAATTCCTGCACGACTACCGCATTGCCCTGCGCAAGATCCGCTCGGTGCTCAGCCTGTTCCGGGGCGTCTTCGACCCCGACCAGACGGCAGACATCAAGGCCCGCTTTTCCAGGCTGATGGCCGCGACGGGGCGGCTGCGCGATCTCGACGTCTATCTTCTGGAACGCCACACCTACCATGACCTTCTGCCGCAAAGCCTGCATGCGGGATTGGACGCCAAGTTCGTGCTGCTGACGAACGAGCGCAGGGTCGCCAAGTCGCGGTTGGTGCAGCACCTGCGCCACGACACCTATGCGAACGAAATCGCCGCACTCGGCGATCTTTTCGCCAACCGTGTGGCACTGCTTCCCGGCCCGAATGCCGCGCAGCCCGCCCGCGCCTTTGCCTGCACACTGATCTGGAAGCGCTATCGCAGGATCTGCCGCATCGCGCAGGTCCTCGGCCCCGACACCGACGACGCCGGGGTGCATGGTCTGCGCATCGAATGCAAGAAGCTGCGCTACCTGATGGAATTCTTCGGCCCCCTGTTCCCGAAAGACGAGTTCCGCGCGCTGCTGCGGCCGTTGAAGGCACTGCAGGACAATCTCGGGCTGGTCAATGATTGCGCAGTGCAGCAGGCGAACCTGCAGCTTTTCCTGCGCGGCACAGGCAAGCGCGGCCGGAAAGTGTCGCTGGACGTGGCGCAAAGCGTGGGTGCGCTGACAGCCGTGCTGCACCGCCGCCAGATCGAGGAACGCGCCCGGACCGGGGCCAGCCTTGCGCAGTTCACCAACCCGCAGACAGCCCGCATCTTCCGGGGTCTGTTTCACGCGCCAAAGGACCGGACATGAAGATCATCGCTTGCTATTCGAACAAGGGCGGCGTCGGCAAGACGGCAACCTCGGTCAATCTGGCCCATGCGCTGGCCACGTCGGGGCGGCGCACCCTGCTGTGCGACCTTGATCCGCAGGGGGCATCAAGCTTCTATTTCCGGGTCAAGCCGTCGCGCAAGCTCAGCGAGGCGCGGTTCTTCGATGGGGACGACAAGCTGACCGAGGCGATCCGGGCCAGCGACTACGAAGACCTCGACATCCTTCCCGCGAATATGGCGTTTCGCAACTTCGACGTGTTCCTGTCGCAGATGAAGCAGCCCCAGTCGCGGCTGAAAAAGGCGCTGGCGGCGGTCAGGGCGGATTACGATGTGATCCTGCTGGATTGCCCGCCCAGCATCTCCCTCCTGTCCGAGGCGGTGTTCCGCGCGGCGGAAGTGATCGTGGTTCCGGTGATCCCGACCACGCTGTCGCAGCGGACTTATCAGCAGCTGCTGGCCTTCTTCGCGGAAAACGACCTTGCCGCCGACAAGCTGCATGGTTTGTTCAGCATGGTGCAAGGCAGCAAGAAGCTGCACAGCGAAACGATGCAGGCGCTGCGCGAGGAACATCCGGGCCGGTTTCTGGCCACGCAGATCGCCTTTGCCTCGGATGTGGAACGGATGGGCCTGGCCCGCGCGCCGGTCGGTGCCACCCTGCCCAACAGCGCCGCTGCCCGGGCCTATCGCGCGCTCTGCGCCGAAGTGGTGGCGCTGTAGCGGGCAGGGTTCCGATCAGTCCGGAAGGACGTGGGCGTCGGAAGACCCGCCCCGGGATCACCCCGGCCACGAAAACGATGCCCGGAATCCCGCCCATCTTGGCCAGTATGAGGCCCACAGTCGTGATCTGGTCGAACCGGGGAGGGAAAGGAAGGGGCGCAGGACATAGGCACCCCAGAGGGCTGCCAGCCCCGCCACGATCAGCATGCTGTGCAGCGTGTGGCCCCCGCCGACGGGAACGGTCAGTGCTGTCGAGCCGACCTGCGAAAGCAGGACATAGGGCTGTCCCGCGTCGCTGGTGGAGATCACCGAAAAGCGGGCCCACAACCGCAGCGCGGGTGTATTCGGGTCAGCCGACCGGAAGGCGAATGCCATTGCCGTTCACGGTTCCGATCAGAGCATAATCGGGCAAGAGCCGGAGCAGCCCGGTCTGCGGGACCTCCAATGTGACAAAGGTTTCCACAGGCGAATTTCGCGCGGCCTCTGCCCCGCCCGCACTGTCCAGGCACAGGCTGTTGATCTGAAGGCAGAACTGAGCCGGGTGGGGGAGGGTTCACATGGCTCAATTCTCAGTGGAAATCATGCGCCCACCCGGCTCAGTTCTGGGTGGGAATCAACAGTCTGGTACCAGGACAGCATGCGACCGGGGGCAAGCAGCGCCTCGGAGCCACGACGAAGACGGGCGCTGGCCTGCGTTGCGCCTGCATTACGGGTCCTTATGAGGCCGTGGCCCCCTCCCCGCTCGGGGGAACGCGCTGCGCTTGCTGATCCGCCCGGAACGGCACGCCGCCTTTCCGGCGGATCAGGATGATGTTCCCGTCCGGCAAGGGGCGGGGATGCTTTTCAGCACCCTGTCAGGCGATCATCTCTTCATATTCATCTTCGTCCATGAAATCATCCATTACCGACAGGTCATCCACCCTGATCTTGAAGAACCAGGCGGCACCAAGCGGATCGTCATTCACCAGACGCGGGGTGTCAACCAGCGCATCGTTTACCTCGACGATCTCGCCGTCCACCGGGGCAAGGATATCGGAGGCAGCCTTGACGCTTTCGATCACAACCACCTCGTCGCCGCGTGCCACCATCGCTTCGACCTCGGGCAGTTCGACGAATACCACATCGCCCAGCTGTGTAGCGGCATGTTCGGTGATGCCGACGACAACCAGATCGCCCTCGACACGCAGCCATTCATGATCTTCGGTGTATTTCATCGGCGGGTCCTTTTCTTTCAGCGTTTGAAGGCAGCGGGGCGGAAGGGCAGAACCGAAACGGCAACAGGCAAGCGCCTGCTGCGGACTTCACCCTGCAGAACTGTGCCGGGCCGCGCAAGCGCGCCGGGCACGTAGCCCATGGCGATGGGCGCGGCGACAGAGGGGCCGAAACCGCCCGAGGTAACGGTGCCAACGGGCGTCTCGCCGTGAAACAGCACGGTGCCTTCGCGCATCGGGGCGCGGCCTTCGGGGCGCAGCCCGACGCGCAGGCGCGACGGGCCATCGGCCAGTTCGCGCAAGATGCGGTCCGCCCCCGGAAATCCGCCCGCCCGCGCCCCGCCCGCACGGCGCACCGGCTGGATCGCCCAGCCAAGCCCCGCCTCGACCGGGCTGGTGGTGGTGTCGATGTCATGGCCGTAAAGGCACAGCCCGGCCTCAAGCCGCAGGCTGTCGCGCGCGCCCAGGCCGGCGGGTGCCACTTCGGGCATCGCCAGCAGCGCCCCGGCAAAAGCCTGGGCATGCGTTTCGGGCAAAGACAGTTCAAACCCGTCCTCTCCGCTGTAGCCCGACCGGGATACCCAGATCTCCTGCCCCTGCCAGACCTGCGTTGTCACATCCATGAAGCGCATCCTGGCCACATCGGGAAGAAGCCGCGCCAGGGCGGCTTCGGCCAGCGGCCCCTGCAGCGCCAGAAGGGCGCGGTCTGTCACCTCGGTCACCTCGGCCACCGCCGACAGATGGGCGCGCATATGGGCCAGATCGGCGGCCTTGCAGGCGGCATTGACGACGACCAGAAAATGGGTGTCGCAATTGGCAACCATCAGGTCATCCAGAATCCCGCCCCGCGTATCGGTGAACAGGCCATAGCGCTGCCGACCGGCCCTCAGCCCCGCCACATCCACAGGAACCAGCGCTTCGAAGCCCAAAGCCAGCCGGTCCATGCCGGCCTTTGGCCAAAGGATCACCTGACCCATGTGGCTCACATCAAACAGCCCTGCCGCCGCACGGGTATGAAGGTGTTCCTGCATGACCCCGGCCCTGTACTGCACAGGCATGGCGTAGCCCGCAAATGGCACCAGACGCGCACCGAGCGCCAGATGCAGGTCGTTCAGGGCCAGGTGCCTGAGAGGTATGTCTTCGGTCACGCATCCCCCCTTTGGCCCGCACGGACCCCGCATTCTGTGCAATGGCCACCCCCGGCCCTTCGGGGCGGCCCACGGCCCCTGGGGCCGGGTGTTTGGTGGTCAGGCCGCTTCTTCAGTGCGGGCACCGGGTTTCCCGAAGCTGACAGGTTCTGGATAGCCGCTCTGCAGCGCTGCTGGCAAGCGCAACAGCGCTTCATCCGTCCGCTGCCACGGCGGCAGCCTGCGTGACGGGGGCCGGGCTGCGGCGCGCGCCAGGCTTGGCGATGACCCGCAGCGCCAACCACCAGGCAATGCCGCCAAAGATCACGCCGCCCAGCGCCTGCCCCACCAGCACGCCCGGCGCGCCGTAAAGCTGGCCTAGGCCAAGGACCAAGGGAATGGTGCCAACCGTATGCCTGCCCCAGTTGACCAGTGTCGACCAGAACGGGCGGCCCAGATTGTTGCAGACCGCGTTCGAGACAAAGATTACACCGTTGAAAAAGAACAGCAGCGTCAGCGGACCGCAGAAGAGATAAACCAACTCCCGGGTGACACCGGTTGCCGAAAACAGATCAGCCAGCGGGCTGCGCAGCGCGAACAGCAGCGCCGATACCAGCAGAATGACGGCCCCGGTGAACAGAAGCCCGTCAAAAAACGCCCGCCGCACCCGGTCCATCCGGCCCGCGCCGAAGTTCTGGCCCACGATGGGGCCGATTGCCCCGGACAGCGCAAAGATCACGCCGAAGGCCACCGGTGTCATCCGCCCGGTGATCGCCATGCCGGCCACCGCCGCCTCGCCATATTCAGCCATGGCGCGGGTGACAAAGGCCGCCCCGATCGGGGTGGCGACCTGGGTCAGGATCGCGGGAAAGGCGATGCCGAACACCGGGCGCAGATCGGCACTGACACTGCCGAAAGCCGGCCGGTCAAACCCGCCATAATGGCGCAGGATCGGCAGCAGCGCCAGGGCGGCGATGACGACACGCGCCACAACGCCGGATATCGCGGCCCCGGTCAACTCCCACCCGAAGCCGAAGATCAGGATCGGGTCCAGCACGGCATTTGCCAGCCCGCCCAAGACCGTGGCCAGCATGGCACGGCGCGCATCGCCATGGCTGCGCAGGATCGCGCCGCCGATCATCCCCACCATCAGCAGCGGCTGCGACGGAATGACGATCTGCAGATAGTGCAGGGCCAGCGCATGCGTCTCGCCGGTGGCCCCCAGCAGGGACACCAGCGGCGACAGCGCCATCCAGACCAGCGCGGCAAAGACAATCCCGAAGGCCACACCAAGGATAAGCCCGTTGGTGGCCGCAGTCCGCGCCCGGGCCGGATCGCGCGCGCCCAGCGCGCGCGCCGTCAGCGCGCCCACCCCGATGCCCATGCCGATCCCGAAAGAGGTGGTGAAGAACAGGATCGCCCCGGCATAGCCGATCGCCGCCGCAAGCTCGGCCCGGCCCAGCATCGAGATGAAGATCATGTTCACGAAATCAACGGCAAAGACCGCCATCAGCCCGACCGAAGAGGTCAGCGACATCACGGTGACATGACGCAGCAGGTTGCCTTCGACAAAGCGCGCCTGTGAATCGGCAGGGGGTACTCGCTGCACTGTTCCGTCCCGGCTTTCTGCCACTGCCGCTTCTTTTCGGCTCAAATACCCTCGGGGGGTGCGGGGGGCAGACAGCCCCCCGCCCTGAAACCCGGGACAGACCTCAGCCTGCCGCGCGCAGCTTTTGCAGCAGCGGCATCACATCGGCCATTTCCGGCCCGGCGTCGCGCCCCGTAAGCGCGCGGCGCAGCGGGCGGAACAGGGCCTTGCCCTTGCGCCCTGTCGCCTGCGCGACCGCCGCCGTCCACTGGCCCCAGGTCTCGGTCGTCCAGGGGCGCGGCGGCAGCAGGGCCATCGCCTTGGCCACGAATTCGGCATCCTCGGCGTCGATCAGCGGCGCGGCCCCGTCCGAGAACAGCGTCCACCACTGGGCAAGATCCGCCTTCACGGTGATGTTGTCCCTGGCCACGGTCCAGAACCGGTCGGCCAGCTCATCCGGCACGCCCAGGGCGCGGATTTGGCCAGCCATCGCGGCATAGGGCAACGACTGGTTATGGGCGCGGGTCAGCGGGAACAGATCGTCAGCATCGAACTTGGTCGGTGCCGCCCCGAAGGAGGACAGATCGAAGCCATCGATCAGGTCCTGCAACGAATGGGCCAGTTCCACCGGCTGCGACGATCCAAGCCGCGCCATCAGCGACAGAAGCGCCATCGGTTCCACCCCCTGCGCGCGCAGATCGCGCAGCGACAGCGTGCCCAGTCGTTTCGACAGCGCCTCGCCCTGCGGGCCGGTCAGCAGGGAATGATGGGCAAAGGCAGGCGGCGTGCCACCCAGCGCCTGCATGATCTGGATCTGGGTGGCGGTATTGGTCACATGGTCGGCCCCGCGCACGATGCTGGTCACCCCCATGTCGATGTCATCGACCGACGAGGCAAAGGTATACAGCACCTGCCCGTCGGCGCGGATCAGCACCGGGTCCGACAGGCTGGCGGCATCGATGGAAACCGGCCCCAGAATGCCGTCGGTCCATTCGATGCGCGTCCGGTTCAGCAGAAAGCGCCAGTAGCCGTCACGGTCTTCGCGCAGGCGGGCCTTGTCAGCCCCGGACAGGGCCAGCGCCGCGCGATCATAGACCGGTGGCTTGTGCATGTTCAGCAGTTTCTTGCGCTTGAGGTCCAGTTCAACCGGCGATTCAAAGCATTCGTAGAACCGCCCGTCGGCGCGAAGCTGATCTGCGGCGGCGGCATAACGCTCCCTCCGCAGGGATTGTTTCTCGACCCGGTCCCAGGTCAGGCCCAGCCAATCCAGGTCTTCCATGATCCCGTCGGCATATTCCTGCCTTGACCGTTCCTGATCGGTATCGTCCAGGCGCAGGATGAAGGTGCCGCCCGCCTTCCGGGTGATCAGCCAGTTCATCAGCGCGGTGCGCAGATTGCCGACATGGATGTAACCGGTGGGCGACGGGGCAAAACGGGTGACGGTTGGCATCGGGCTGTCTCCTGAACCCGCGTGGTCTTTCACAAGGGCCGGGTTTTGTCCATATCAGGGTCAGGAAGACGGCAAGCGGGGGGACGATGACCGAAGATGACAGCAATGCGCCCGACTGGTATCCGGTGACCGCCCCGGATCTGGAGGATATCGAACGGCTGGCCCGCGCCGCCCTTGCCGCCCTGCCCGGGATGTACCGCGATGCGGCGGCGCAGGTGCAGCTGCGCGTCGCGGACTTTGCGCCCGAGGATATGCTGGACGAGTTGGACCTGACCGATCCTTTCGAGCTGACGGGGCTTTACGACGGCATTCCCCTGACCGAGAAGTCGGTGACAGACCAGCCGCATGGCCCCGACATGATCTGGCTGTTCCGCCGCCCCATCCTGGAGGAATGGGCGGACCGGGGCGACATCGGGCTGGGCGATCTGGTAGCGCATGTTCTGGTGCATGAGCTGGCGCATCACTTCGGCTGGTCAGACGCGGACATCGCCGCCATTGACCGCTGGTGGGAATAGCCGGGCACAGCAAGGGGCGCAGGGGGCGGCCTTGCGCCCGCCCCCGCCCCGCAGACCGCGCAGAAAGGGATCAGGCGGCGAGCTTTGCCGCCATTTCGACCAGGCGCTTTGCCTGGTGGCCGATCGATGCCCTGGCCTTGTCGTCAAATGCCGCACCCTGGGTGTGGCTGTAGCCATAGGGGTTGCCGCCCGTGGCGAAGATCGCGGCGTCGGTGTAGCCAGGGGCCACGATGACCGAGCCCCAGTGCAGGAAGGTGGTGTAAAGCGACAGGATCGTCGCCTCCTGCCCGCCATGCGGGTTCTGGGCCGAGGTCATGGCCGAGACCGGCTTGTTCGCCAGCGCGCCCGAAAACCACTGGCCGCCCAGCATATCGATAAAGGACCGCACCTGGCTGGCCGCGCCGCCAAAGCGGGTGGGGGTGGAAAACAGATAGGCATTGGCCCATTCCATGTCGGCGGGGGTTGCAAGCGGCAGGGCCGAGGCGCGCGAGACTTGGGCTTTCCAGCCGTCCTGGCTGTTCACCATCTCTGCCGGGGCGGTTTCGGCGAAGCGCAGCAGGCGCACCTCGGCACCGGCAGCGCGGGCGGCCTCGGCGGCGATTTCCGCCATGGTCTGGTTGGTGCCATAGGTGGAATAGAACAGGATTGCGAGTTTGACAGTCATGGTGGAAGTCTCCTTCAGGCCGGGAAGCGTCACGCGCGATGCCTGAAGTAAGCTGCATCACCGCCCTGCACCAGTCCGGATATGCGCAGATGCTCTGTGCGCTTGTGCAGGACAAGGCAGGGCGCGTATCGTGCCGGACGGACCCATGCCGCAGGAGGTGCCATGACCGACCCGATGCTCCCTTCCGACCCGCCGTCCCAGGTGCCCATCCTGACCCTGACGCTGAACCCCGCGCTTGACATGGCGACGGACGTGCCGCGCATGGTGCCGGATGAAAAGCTGCGCTGTTCCGACCCAAGCCTTGATCCGGGCGGCGGCGGGATCAATGTGGCGCGCGCCATTCATGCGCTGGGGGGCGAATCGCTGGCGCTAGTGGCGCTGGGCGGGCTGACGGGCGACCGGCTGGCGGAGTTGCTGCGTGCCGATGGCATCACCTTTCTGGGCATCGCCGGGCCGGGCGAAACCCGGCAAAGCCTGACGGTGACCGAAACCGCGACGGGGCGGCAGTTCCGCTTCATGATGCCGGGACCGGTCTGGGGGCAGGCCGATCAGGGCCGCGTCTTTACCCTGCTGCGTGCGGCGGGCAAGCCGGGCGGCTTTGCCGTGATCTCGGGCAGCCAGCCGCCCGGCGTTCCGGTGGATTTCCCGGCGCGGCTGGCGGCGGCAATGGCAGGCATGCGCATCGTGCTTGACACCTCCGGCCCTGCCCTGATCGAGGCGGTGGAGCGGCCCCTGCCGGGGCTGGAGATTCTGCGCATGGACGGGGAAGAGGCCGAGGTGCTGGCAGGCCGTCCGCTGGGCACCCGGGCCGAGACGGCGGATTTTGCGCAAGACCTTGTGCGGCGGGGTGCCGCGCGGCAGGTGATCGTGGCGCGCGGCGCGGACGGATCGGTTCTGGCCGACGCCGGGCGGCGTTTGTTTGCCAAGGCTCCGAAGGTGACGGTCGTGTCCAAGGTCGGGGCAGGCGACAGCTTTGTCGGCGGCTTCGTTCTGGCGCTCGCCCGGGGGCAGGACGCAGGCCAGGCCCTGGCACAGGGGGTGGCGGCGGCAGCGGCGGCAGTGATGACCGAGGCCACCGACCTGTGCCGCCCCGAAGACGTGGCGCGCCTGCTGGCCGACTGCCCGGTAAGCGAGGTTTAGCGGGGCGCTGAAAAGCATCCCCGCCGCTTGCCGGACAGGGAAATCATCCTGATCCGCCGGAAAGGGGATACCGTTGCTGGCGGGCAAGGAGCCGCACCGCGGCTCCCCACCCGCGCGGGGGCCACGGTTCCAAAAGAACCCGTCATGCAGGCGCACCCAAGGCCACCGCCCGCCTGTGGCGGGTCGGGGGCTGGCCGGGGGTGTGGCCCCCGGCTGGACCTGATCCCAGCGCAGCGCTGTGGCAGGGGCGATGGCCCCTTCAATTGAAGCGGTGAAAGTGCCTTCACCTTTCCGGGCGGGACCCGGAAACGCACCGCGTTTCCCCCGCCCGCGCGCGACGGTGACCCGCAGACCAGCAGGTCCGGGAACAACGAAGGCCAGCGCCCGACCCGGCGGGCGAGAAGCGCCCGCCGGGGGCGGTACGTTTTCTGGCCTGTGACCAGGCTGAATTCATCACGGGAAAGGTGCCTGCCGTTTCCGGCGGATACCGGTTGTGAAACGCCCGCTGCCGGCACCGGTTCGGTTCAAGGTTCAGCGGACCGCCACTGATACAGGACATCGGGTTCACGCTCCGTATTCCCGCTGCCGTCTGTCATGGTTATACCAGTGGCCCTTTTAACTGACCTTTGCCCATTCGCGTGAGGTGATGGATGCGATGGCCTTTGGGTCGTTGGCGAGGAAGTTCCACGCGTTGCAACAGGCGTCGACGATTTCTTCGTAGGTGTTGAAGACTGTGATG